>NZ_JBFRDZ010000003.1:0-556389 GCF_052114025.1 Allobosea sp. RAF48 | reverse complement strand
TAATCGCTTTTTGCGATCTTCTGGCCGAGGGTGGTCAACTGGGCGTTCGAGATCCATCCCTGGCGATAGGCGATCTCTTCGGGGCAGGCGATGCGCAGGCCTTGCCTGGCTTCGAGGGTGCGGACGAACTCGCCGGCCTCGAGCATGCTGTCGGGGGTGCCGGTGTCGAGCCAGGCGAAGCCGCGGCCCATGCATTCGACCGAAAGCTCTCCGCGTTCGAGATAGATGCGGTTGACGTCGGTGATCTCGAGCTCGCCGCGCGGCGAGGGCTTCAGGGTCTTCACGATCTCGACGACCTCGGCATCGTAGAAATACAACCCCGTCACGGCCCAGTTCGATTTCGGAAGCTGCGGCTTCTCCTCGATCGAGATCGCCTTGCCGGTCGCGTCGAACGCGACCACGCCGTAGCGCTCGGGATCGCGCACATGATAGGCGAACACGCTCGCGCCCCTGGTTCGGGCCGCTGCCGAGGCCATCATCTCCGGCAGCGAGTGGCCGTAGTAGAGATTGTCGCCGAGGATCAGCACGGAGGGTTCGCCTGCGACGAAGTCGGCGCCGATCAGATAGGCCTGCGCGAGGCCGCCGGGATGGGGCTGCTCGGCATAGGAGAGGCTCATGCCCCAGTCCGAGCCATCGCCGAGCAGGCGCCGGAAGTTCGGCAGGTCGTGCGGGGTCGAGATGATCAGCACCTCGCGGATGCCGGCGAGCATCAGCGTCGAGAGCGGATAATAGATCATCGGCTTGTCGTAGACCGGCAGAAGCTGCTTCGACATCGCCAGCGTCATCGGATGCAGCCGCGTGCCGGAGCCGCCGGCGAGGATGATGCCCTTCATCGTCTATTCCTGATCTGCGAGGAGCCGTTTGACGCAGGCCGAAAGCGAGTCCTGCCATTGCGGCAGGCTGACGCCATGCGTCGCTGCCAGTTTCGTCGAGTCGAGCCGCGAATTCGCCGGCCGGCGCGCCGGCGTCGGATAATCCGTGGTGGCGATGCGCTTCACCGCGACCGGCTTGCCGCCAAGGCGCGCCTGTTCGGCGAAGATCGCCTCGGCAACATCGGCCCAGACGGCCTCGCCCCGGGCTGCCATATGGAAGATGCCGCGCAGGGAAGCCTCGCCCGGCCGCTCGGCGAGATTGCGCGCCACAGTGAAGATCGCGTCGGCAATGTCGAGCGCGCTGGTTGGACAGCCCTGCTGATCGGCGACGACGCCGACCTCGTCGCGCGTCTCGGCCAGGCGCAGCATGGTCTTGACGAAGTTCTTGCCGAAGGGGCTGTAGATCCAGGCGGTGCGCAGGACGGCATGGTTCGCCGTCGCCGCCGCGACGGCCTGCTCGCCGGCGAGCTTGCTCGCGCCATAGGCCGAGATCGGACCGGTCGCATCGTCCTCGCGATAGGGCCGGCCGAGTGTTCCGTCGAAGACGTAGTCGGTCGAGAGCTGGATGACGGGGATGCCGAGGGCGGCGGCCACGCGCGCCGCTTCGCCGGCCGCCTGGCCGTTGACGCGCATGGCGAGGTCGGGCTCGCTCTCGGCCTGATCCACAGCCGTATAGGCCGCGGCATTGACGATGACGTCGGGCCTGGCCGCACGAAGAGCCGGCGCGATCGTCCGGTAATCGGCGAGATCGAGCTCCGGGCGGCGGATCGCGACGACCTCGGCACCCACCGGCACGCGTTCCAGCATGGCGCGGACGACCTGGCCGGTCCAACCGGTGACGGCGATGCGCAGGCCCATCAGTCGAAATAACCCAGCATCTCGGCCAGGCGCGGATGCTTGCGGTCCTTGTCGGAGAGGGTCAGCGAGGCCAGCGGCAGGCCCCAGTCGATGCCCAGCGCCGGGTCGTCGAAGGCGAGCCCGTGGTCGTTCTCCGGCGCGTAGGGCGCCGTGACCTTGTAGAGCACCTCGGTGTCCGGCTCGAGCGTGACGAAACCATGCGCGAAACCCACCGGAACCAGGAGCTGCCTCCAGTTCTCGGCGGAGAGCTCGACCGCAACATGCCTGCCGAAGCTCGGGGACGACGCCCGGATGTCGACGGCGACGTCGAGGATGCGTCCGCGCGTCACCCGCACCAGCTTGTCCTGCGCGAAGGGCGGGGACTGGAAATGCAGCCCGCGCAGCGTGCCGACCGCTGCCGAGAGCGACTGGTTGTCCTGGACGAAATCGAGATCGAGCCCGGCCTCGGCAAAGGCCTTGCGGCTCCAGGTCTCGGAGAAGAAGCCGCGGTGGTCGCCGAACTTCTTCGGCGAGATGATCTTGACGGCGGGGATCGCCGTTTCCTCGACGCTCAGCATCGCTTCCGTCTCCCGCTCAGGCCGCGCCGAGGCGTTCGCCGCGATAGCTGCCGGAGCGGATATCGCCCCACCAGCCGGGATTGGCGAGATACCACTCGACCGTGCGGCGCAGGCCCGTCTCGAAGGTCTGCTTCGGCGTCCAGCCGAGCTCGCGGCCGATCTTGCCGGCATCGATCGCGTAGCGCGCATCATGGCCGGGACGATCGGTGACATAGGAGATCAGGCGCTCGCGCGGCCCCGCCGGATCGGGCCTGAGCTCGTCGAGGATGGTGCAGATCGCCTTCACCACCTCGAGGTTCGTCTTCTCGTTGTGTCCGCCGATATTGTAGCTCTCGCCGAGCTTCCCCGCCGTGGCCACGGTGAGCAGGGCGTCGGCGTGATCGTCGACATAGAGCCAGTCGCGCACATTGAGGCCGTTGCCGTAGACCGGCAGCTTCTTGCCCTCGAGCGCGTTGATGATCATCAGCGGGATCAGCTTCTCGGGGAAGTGATAGGGCCCGTAATTGTTCGAGCAGTTGGTCATCACCACCGGCAGGCCGTAGGTGTGGTGCCAGGCCCGCACGAGATGGTCCGAGGCCGCCTTGGAGGCCGAATAGGGCGAGTTCGGCTGATAGGCGGTGTCCTCGCGGAAGAAGCCTTCCGCGCCCAGCGAGCCGAAGACCTCGTCGGTCGAGATGTGGTGGAAGCGGAAGCCTTGCTTTCGAGCCTCCGGCAGCGCCCGGTAATGCCGCAGCGCCTCCTGCAGCAGCGTGAAAGTGCCGACGACATTCGTCTCGATGAAGGCCGCCGGCCCGTCCGAGGCCAGATTGCCGGCATAGGTCAGCTTGTCGACGACGCAGACCTCATGCCCGGTCTCACCGATCAGCTTCCGCACAACCGCCGAACCAATGAACCCGGCGCCGCCGGTGACGAGATAACGCAAGGGCACGCCGCAGAACTCCGAGAGGAAAAGCGATCAAGTTCCAAGTCGAGGCGGCAAAAAGCAGCCTCCTCTTAAGGAGTCAAGCGACCGGTTCCTTGCTGCCATCGTCGTGAAGGCGGGGCAGCGGCGTCACGATACGCTTTCATTTTTCGCCGTGGTCTTTCAAGCGTGGGATCTAGTCCAGGCAGCCTGAGGAGGCGCAGGACCGAGCCGTCCGGCTAACCCGTCGCGCAACCCCGCCCAGATCGGCGGCAGGCCTCCCGGAGCGCCTTTGAGCGCCATCAGTCCGATCTGCATCGCCAGCGCTGCGCAAGACTTGATCCGCCAAGAAAGCGGCACATGCGAGAGCCGGGCAACGGCGATCACGTTGCGCGCGTAGTAGTAATTTCGGATCGGAGCATGGCGCAGGATCTGGGCCTTGCCGAGTTCGTCTTCACTCACCGCCTCGCCCCAGCGATGCGGCATCGCGAGATCTCTGGCGATGTAGGATGCCCAGCCCTTGCTCCAGGCGCGAAAACCCCATTCGACGTCGATGCCGGCGATGAAGAAATCGTCCCGGAAGGGGCCGATATCCCGATAGGCCTCGACGCTGATCAGCGAACCCGAGGTCGGTGCAAAATCGACGCCCGCAAGACCGTCGCCTCTTGGCTGGCCGCGCCATTCATAACGGATCGGCTTGTAGAAACCCTCTCCCGGCGGAACGAGGCGGGGAGCCAGCACGGCGACCCTCTCTCCGGCCCGCTCCAGTTCCTGCATCCGGCCGGCGAGCGCTGCCAGTATCGCCGAGGTGGGCTCGCTATCCTGATCGAGCAGCAAGACATGCGTGAAGCCTTCTTCGGACGCGGCCTCCATCACGGCGTTGAGGCCTCGCCCCAGCCCGACATTGTCGGGGCTCGCGATCAGGCGCAAATCCGCCGGGGTCAGTGCAGCGGCAGCGTCGGGCTCCAAGGAACCGTTGGCAAAGGCGATGAAACGTGTCCCGCGCAGGCCATCGACCTGTAGGGCGAGCAACGCCGAAACCGGCCGGTACAACACCACGGCAGCACAACAGCGCCTGTCGGACGTTTGTGCTTTCGGCACTGCCATCATGTCATGCTCTCAGCTTTCCCGGTGGCTTTAGCGCTGCTTGCCGAGCTGATCAACCAATCCGAGGAAGACTCACGATGCCATCCGGTGCTGATCGTCGCTCTGCTCGCTCCTTGTTCCGGAACGGCTCAGGCCGGCGCCGTAGCCGGATTTGAGAAGCCTTGAAGGTTGGGCGTTTGCCGCGACCCTTTCGATGCCTCTGAAGTCATCTTTCCGGGAAAAATGTTGGCTCGTGATGCTACCGCCGCACGAGCCAATCGCATGCAATTCATGCCCGCCCGCTGCCGAGAACGGGCGGCCGAGCATCTTTTTATGTGGTGATCAGGCCACGTCGAAGCGATCGAGGTTCATCACCTTGGTCCAGGCCGCGACGAAGTCCTTCACGAACTTCTCCTTGGCATCGGCGCTGGCGTAGACCTCCGCCAGCGCGCGCAGGATCGAGTTCGAGCCGAAGACGAGGTCGGCGCGCGTGCCGGTCCACTTTGCTGCGCCGGTCTTGCGATCGGTGCCTTCGAACAAATCCTTGGCGTCAGAGATCGCCTTCCACTGCGTGCCCATGTCGAGCAGGTTGACGAAGAAGTCGTTCGTCAGCGCGCCCGGCCGATGGGTGAGAACGCCATGCGTGCCGCCATCGGCGTTGACGTTGATCGCTCGCAGGCCGCCGACCAGCACGGTGAGTTCCGGCGCGGTCAGGGTCAGCAACTGCGCCTTGTCGATCAGTGCCGCCTCAGCCGCCACCTTCGCACCTGCCTTCTGGTAGTTGCGGAAGCCGTCGGCCGCCGGCTCCATCACGTCGAAGGCATGGATATCGGTCTGCTCCTGCTTGGCATCGGTGCGGCCCGGCGTGAACGGCACCGTGATGTTGTGGCCGGCAGCCTTCGCCGCCTGCTCGACGCCGACATTGCCGGCGAGCACGATGAGGTCGGCCAGCGAGACCTTCTGGTCGCCGTCGGCTTCCTTGTTGAACTGGCGCCGGATACCGTCGAGGACCTCGACCACCTTGGCGAGCTGGGCCGGACGGTTGATCTCCCAGTCCTTCTGGGGGCTGAGGCGAACGCGCGCGCCGTTGGCGCCGCCGCGCTTGTCCCCGCCGCGGAAGGTCGAGGCCGAGGCCCAGGCGGTGCCGACCAGCTCGGAGACGGTGAGGCCCGAAGCCAGGATCTTCTCCTTGAGGGTGGCAATGTCCGCCTGGCCGACAAGCGGGTGATCGACGGCCGGCACGACGTCCTGCCAGATCAGCTCTTCCTTCGGCACTTCCGGGCCGAGATAGCGCGAGCGCGGGCCGAGATCGCGGTGGGTCAGCTTGAACCAGGCGCGGGCGAAAGCCTCGGCGAAGGCCTGCGGATTCTCCAGGAAGCGGCGCGAGATCTTCTCGTAGGCCGGGTCGAAGCGCAGCGACAGATCGGTCGTCAGCATCGTCGGCTTGTGCTTCTTCGACGGGTCATGGGCGTCTGGGATGACCGCCTCGGCGTCCTTCGCCTCCCACTGGATGGCGCCGGCCGGGCTGCGGGTCTGCACCCATTCGAACTTGAACAGGTTCTCGAAGAAGTGGTTGCTCCACTGCGCCGGCGTCTGCGTCCAGGTAACCTCGATGCCGCTGCCGATCGCGTCCGCGCCGTGGCCGGTGCCGTAGCTGCTGGCCCAGCCCAGCCCCTGCGCCTCGAGCTCCGCAGCCTCCGGCTCCGGCCCCTTGTAGGACTCCGCGGCGGCGCCGTGGGTCTTGCCGAAGGTGTGGCCGCCGCCGATCAGCGCCACGGTCTCCTCGTCGTTCATCGCCATCCGGGCGAAGGTCTCGCGGATGAAGTGGGCCGCGGAAATCGGATCGCCATTCGCGCCCGGGCCTTCCGGGTTGACATAGATCAGGCCCATTTCGGTGGCGCTGAGCGGCGCATCGAACTTGTCGAGCGGACGATGGGTCAGCCACGCCGTCTCGGCGCCCCAGTTCACGTCACGATCCGGCTCCCAGGTGTCCTCGCGGCCCGCGGCGAAGCCGAACGTGCGGAAGCCCATGGTCTCCAGCGCGACGTTGCCGGTCAGGATCATCAGGTCGGCCCAGGAGATCAGCTGGCCGTATTTCTGCTTGATCGGCCACAGCAGGCGCCGTGACTTGTCGATGTTCACATTGTCCGGCCAGCTATTGAGCGGAGCGAAGCGCTGCTGGCCACGGCCGCCGCCGCCACGGCCGTCGGCGAGGCGATAGGTGCCGGCGGCATGCCAGGACATGCGGACGAATTGCGGGCCATAGTTGCCGAAATCGGCGGGCCACCAGTCCTGCGAATCGGTCATCAGCTTGCGCAGGTCGTTCTTCAGCGCCTGGTAGTCGAGCTTCTTGAACGCCTCGCGGTAGTTGAAGGCCTGGTCCAGCGGGTCGGACTTCGACGAATGCTGGTTCAGGAGGTCGACAGGCAGCTGGCTCGGCCACCAGTCGCGGTTCTGTCGGCTGGCACCGCCGCCATGGGCGACGGGGCATTTGCCCGTGCTGTCCTCGGTCTTCGCCTTCATGTCTCTCTCCAGAGCTGGGCTTGGCGGAATATGTGATTTCGTCGACAGGCGAACCGATATCCAAGCGGGAATGCGGCGCCTGCCACAGTCAGCAAAGCGAACAAATGTCAGGCGACCGGCAAGTTCTCACCGGACGGGGCCCGAAGGCCCGGCTGATGGCAGGCGCAACATCATCGACCCCTGCGGTGCGCCACGGCCTCGGCATCTGCGATCCCCCCTTCGCTACCAGCGTCTTACCAAAGACGTCTCATTATATTAATTCGGATTTTCTGATCCAGATGATAAGCTTGGATTATGATGAACCTGACTTTCAAGCAGCTTCGCTACTTCGAGGCCTTGGAACGCCATCGCCATTTCGGCCGCGCCGCCGAGGCGTGCTCGATCTCGCAGCCGGCTCTTTCCATGCAGATCAAGGCATTGGAAGAGGAGCTCGGGACCGAGCTTTTGGAGAAGGGTACACGCCAAGTCCGCTTGACGACCTTCGGTGAAGAGATCGCTCTGCGCGCGAAGGATATCCTGCGCTCCCTCGATGAACTGGAACGCTACGCAGGCGCTTCGCAGGACGGGCTGGTGACACGGCTGCGCATCGGCGTCATCCCGACGGTCGCGCCCTATCTCTTGCCGAGCCTGATCGGCGAGCTAACCGATTTGCACGGCGGCCTCGATCTCCATATCCGCGAAACGTTGACGCCGCGACTCGTCGAGGAGCTGAACGACGGGCGTCTTGACATGGCGATCGTCGCCTTGCCGGTTTCGGAACCGTCCCTGACGGAAGTGGCGCTCTTCACGGAAAGCTTCGTCTTGGTGCGACCGAAGGAGGACGAAGGAAAGCCCGTCCCCGATGCTGACGCGCTGCGCGAAATGCGGCTTCTTCTGCTGGAAGAGGGACACTGCTTCCGCGAGCAGGCCTTGTCGTTCTGCAAGATCAAGCCGCGCTCGGCCCGGCCGCGCGACATGCTCGATGCGAGCTCTTTGACGACACTGGTGCAGATGGTCGATGCAGGCCTGGGCGTGACGCTGATACCGGAGATGGCGGTGGCCCTCGAAACGCGTTCGGCGGGGGTCTCGGTGGCAAAATTCAAAACGCCTCAACCGTCCCGAACCGTTGGCATGGTCTGGCGCAAGACGAGCCCGCTCGCGAAACAACTGCTTCAGATATCCGACAAGGTTCGTCGATCAGCCGGTATGTCCAGGGCAAATCCCTCGACGCACACGCATTCCTGAGGCTTGCCGAGCCCATTGCCCCAGCGCTTTCGAGACGTCCGCCCGCCTCAAGTGCGATGGCGATGCCCGGGCCAACACCGATGGGATCAATTGGTCCACCCCGAAGACATCGCCGCGAAGCAGCGTCAGGTCGGTGGGCTGGTCTTGCAGGGGCAGTCCTGGGATAGATCCGGACGAGCCCGCGAGCGGTTCAAGCCGGCCGCGCAATCGCGACTGGTCTGCCGGGCTAACCGCCGCGGCGGGCCCCGGGTTCGCCGATCTGGCGATTGCCTGCGAGCGGGGATCTCCTGCCAATCTCTTTGCGGTTACGTTCGAGCCGTTGTCGTTGCCGGGACCGGACTCTCGGAAACGGCTCGCAAGCATCGCACAGTATGAACGGGGTCGATCCGGACGTTGTCGGGCACGCCCTGAGCGCATTCCTCAATGAAGTCTCCGCAGCGAGGGCCGAAAGCGCAGCCGACCGGCGGCGCGGCCAAATCGGGCGGCGAGCCGGGAATAGCCTTCAGGCGCTCGTCCTTGCCGAGCGTGGCATGGGCCCGGGAGGCGAGCAGTCCGCGCGTATAGGGATGGGCTGGGTTGCGGATGACGCCCCGGCACGAGCCGCTCTCGACGATGCGTCCCGCATACATCACAGCGATCCGGTCTGCGACCTCGACCGCAACTCCGATATCATGCGTCACGAAGACGATGGCGAGGCCGAACTCCCGCTGCAACTCCCGCAGCAGCAGCAGGACCTGAATCTGCACGGTCGCGTCGAGGGCCGTCGTCGGCTCGTCGGCGAGCAGCACTTTCGGCCGGCAGGCGAGGGCGAGCGCGATCATGGCGCGCTGACGCATGCCGCCCGACATCTCATGCGGGAAATTGTCGAGCCGGCGCTCCGGCGAGGGGATGCGGACGCGCTCGAACAATTCGAGCCCGCGCTTGCGGCCCTCGGCGCGCGAGACGCCCTCATGGCGCATCACCGTCTCGGCGATCTGATCACCGATGCGATAGACCGGATCGAAGGCGAGGCCGGGATCTTGGAAGATCATCGAAACCGTCTTGCCGCGATAGGCGCGCAGGGCCGAGGGCGATAGGGCGAGCACGTCCTGCCCGTCGACAGCGACCGAGCCGCCAATCTTGGCGGATTTGGGATGGAGCCGCATCAGCGCCCGCAAGGTCACGCTTTTGCCGGAACCGGATTCGCCAAGCAGCGCGACAGTCTCCCCCGGTTTGAGCGAGAGATCGACGCCGCAAACGGCGCGGATCATGCCGCGGCCGGCCGCGAAATCGACGGTAAGATCCTTCGCTTCAACGATCGGGGCTGTGCTGGTCATGCGGCCGCGAGCCTCGGATGGCCAGAGGCGGGGTCGGCGAGATGGCAGGCCGCGAAATGCTGTGAGCTGGCCTCAGTCAGCTCGGGCTCCGCATGGCTGCAGAGCGCCGAAGCCATCTTGCAGCGCGGGTGGAAGCGGCAGCCGCTTGGCGGGTTGATCGGGTTCGGCGGGTCGCCGGCCAGCGGCGCTTCCTCAGTCAGGCTGTCGGGGTCCATCGACGGCATGGAAGAGAGCAAGGCGGCCGTATAGGGATGGCCCGGCTTCTCGAAGATCAGCTCGGATGGCCCGACTTCGGCGACCTTGCCGAGATACATCACCATGATCCGGTCGGACATGAAGCGCACGACGTTGAGGTCGTGGGTAATGAACATATAGGTCAGACCGAAATCGCGCTTGAGGTCGAGCAGGAGATTGAGAACCTGCGCCTCGACCGACTTGTCGAGCGCCGAGACCGCCTCATCGAGAATGAGCAGGCGCGGGTTCAGCGAGAGCGCACGGGCGATATTGACGCGCTGGCGCTGGCCACCGGAGATCTCGTGCGGATAGCGCCCGGCGAAGCGGCGCGGCTCCAGCCCGACGCGATGGAGCAGGTCATGCGCCTTCGCGATCGATGCGGAAGCCGAGGCGCCATGGATGCGCGGGCCGAAGGCGACCGTGTCCTCGACCGTTAGCCGGGGGTTGAGCGAGGCGTAGCTGTCCTGGAAGACCATCTGGACCTGCCGGCGGAACGCCTTCAGGTCGAGCGCGGCGGAGCCGACCTTCTCGCCGTCGAAGAGAATGTCGCCAGCATCGGGCTTGACGATCTGCATGACGAGCCGGGCCGTGGTCGATTTGCCGCAGCCGGATTCGCCGACGATGCCGAGCGTCTCGCCCTTGGCGATGCTGAAGTCGACGCCGTCGACGGCGCGGACAGTGCCGCTCGGCCTGCCGAAGAGGCTACGCTTGCCGCCGAAGTGCTTGACCAGCCCGCGCACGTCGAGGAGCGGCGTGCCTGCGCCGCCGCGGTCGCGCGGATCGTTCGCCAAGCCGCTCATTGCCGCACCTCCATCGCGCCGCGCAGGCCGTCGGAGAACAGGTTGAAGGAAATCGAGGTGATGAAGATCATCATGCCCGGCAGCGCCGCGACCAGCGGCTGGCTGTAGATCGCGGTGCGCAAGGTGTTGAGCATCAGGCCCCATTCCGGCTCGGGCGGCTTCACGCCGAGGCCGAGGAAGGAGAGGCCGGAGGAGAGGATCATCGAGACGCTGATCAGGCCGGTCGCATAGACGAAGATCGGCCCCAGCACGTTGCCGAGCACATGGACACRCACGATGGTCAGCATGCCCGCCCCGGATATGCGGGCAGCCTCGACGAAGTCGCGGTTGCGTGTCTGGGTCGTGACCGACTCCGCGACGCGCGCGATCTGCGGCACGAAGACGACGGTCAGCGACACGATCGAGTTGAGGATGCCGGCGCCGAGCGCACCCGAAAGCGCGATCGCCAGCAGCACCGAAGGGAAGGCGAAGAACACGTCGATGACGCGCATCACCAGGGTGTTGATCCAGCCGCCAACATAGGCGGCGAAGATGCCGATCGAGGAGCCGAGGATGAAGGCGAGGATAACCGGCGTGACGCCCATGAAGAGCGAGAGCCGGCCGCCATAGATCAGCCGCGAGAGCAGATCGCGGCCGAGTTCGTCCGTGCCAAGCGGATAGCCCGTTGTGCCGATGGGCCGCAGCCGCCGCACCATCGAACCGCGGAACGGGTCGGCGGGCGCGATATAGGGCGCGAAGATCGCCGCAAGTATGATGAGCAGGATCACGGTGAGCGCCAGCATCGCGACGGGATCGCGTACCAGCCGGCGTCCCACGCTTGACCAGTAGCCCTCGCTCCTGACGGGGGTCATGACGGCGAGCGCTCCGGCATCGATTGCGCTCATGCTTTCAGCCTCGCTGGATGCGCGGGTCGAGCGTGGTCTGGAGCACGTCGACGATGAGGTTGAGGCCAACGAAGAACAGCGCCAGCACGAGGATGGTGCCTTGCAGCAGCGGCAGGTCGCGCTGGAAGATCGCAGTGTTGAGCAGGAAGCCGGTGCCGGGCCAGGCGAAGACGGTCTCGATCAGGATCGAGCCGCCGAGCAGGTAGCCGAGCTGCAGGCCCATTACAGCGAGCGCCGTCGGCGCGGCATTGCGCACGACATGCTTGAAAACATCCCACTCGCCCATGCCCTTGGCGCGCAGCGCCTGGACAAAATCCTGTGAGAGGATGTCGGCGACGAGCGCGCGCACGGTGCGCGCGATGATGCCCATCGGGATGGCCGACATCGTGATCGCCGGCAGGATGATGTACCGCAGATGCTCCCAGTCGAACGTCCAGGCTGTCGAGCCGCCTGGACCGGCACCCGTCGAGGGCAGCCAGCCCAGGATGGCGGAGAAGACGATCACCATCACCATGCCCAGCCAATAATGCGGCACGCTGACGCCGAGTATCGAGACCAGCGAGGCGAGCCGGTCGAGGACGCTGCCGCGGAAATAGCCAGCGACGAAGCCGAAGAAGGTGCCGAAGCCGAAGCCGATCAGCGTCGCCAGCGAGGCAAGGATCAGCGAGTTGCCGACGGCCCGACCGACCTCCGAAACAACCGGGCGGCCGGATGCGATCGAGGCCCCGAGATCGCCATGCAGCACCTTCCAGAGCCAGAGCGCGTATTGCACCGGCAGTGGCTTGTCGAAGCCATAGGCGGCGCGCATCTCGGCCTGCTGCGCGGCAGTGGCGTCGATCGGCATGATCGCCGTCAACGGATCGCCCGGCGCCAGGTGGACGAGCATGAAGCAGACGATGCTGACGCCGAAGGCGACGGGCAGCACGTAGACGAGGCGCTTCAGGGCGTAGAGAAGCAAGGATCACCTCCCGGCGACGGGCGCAGCCGCGCGAGGCGGCCGCGCCACCGCGTTCTCACTTGTCCATCGTGATCGGCGAGAAGTCCTGGAACCAGTTCTGCGCCTGGACGAAGCCCTTCACCTTGGCGGTCATGGCGCGCGGGTTCACATCGTGCGTCACCATCAGGAAGAGCGCGTCGTCGACGTATTTCTCGTGGATCTTCTGCAGGATGCCGGTCTGCTCTTTCGGGTCGAAGGTGTTGCGCACCTGGTCGAAGAGCTTGTCCATCTCCGGGTCGCAGTAATAGCCCCAGTTGGTGCCGGCGGGCGGGGCGAGGTTGCACTGGAGATGGCGGATGAAGCCGGTGAACGGATCCTGGATGAAGTAGGTGTAGTTCATGCCGGTGCCGCCGCGCGAGCTCGCATCCTTGGCGCCAGCGCGCCAGATGTTGATGAGCTGGTTCCACTCGACCACCTCGAAATCGACCTTGATGCCGATATCGGCGAGATTCTGCTGCACCAGCTCGTTCATCGACAGCGGCTGCATCTGGCCGGAACCCGAGGGAGAGATCAGGATCTTGGTGACGAGCGGCTTCTCCGGTGTGTAGCCGGCCTCCTTCATCAGCTTCTTGGCCTCGTCCGGCTTGTATTCGAGCTTGAACGTGGGCTTGCCGAACCATTGATGTCCGGGCGGGTAAAAGCCCTCGGCCGGGATCATCATGCCCGCCAGCAGTTCCTTCATGCCCTCGCGGTCGACCGCCAGATTGGCCGCCTTGCGGATGCGGATGTCGTTCCAGGGGGAACCCTCGGCGCGCGACAGGTGCCAGGTCCAGTTGTGCGGATAGGCGTTGGTGACGATCTTGAAGCCGGCCGATATCAGCGATTTCGCCGCGTCCGGCGCAGGCGCCTCGATCCAATCGACCTGACCGGAGCGCAAGGCCGCGACGCGGGCATTGGCCTCCGGCAGCGGCAGCAGGATCATTTTGTCGAGCTTCGGCACGCGCGCCTTGTCCCAGTAGTCCGGGTTCGGAACCAGCTCGGCGCGCTCGCGCGGCACGAAGCTCGCGAGTTTCCACGGGCCAGTGCCGGAAGGTGACTTGGCGACGTTGTCCCAGCTCTTGCCCTGCTTCTCCCAGTTGGCCGGCGAGGACATCAGGATCCAGGCAAGCTGATAGGGCAGGGTCGCGTCGGGCGACTTGGTGGTGATTTTCAGCGTCAACGGGTCGATGGCGCGATAGGAGGCGACGGCGGGGATGCGCGACTTGCCCTGCGCAGACTGACGCTGGTCGAATTGCGGAGCGTCGTTCTTGAGCAGCTTGTCGAGATTCCAGACCACGGATTCGGCGGTGAAGGCTGAGCCGTCATGGAATTTCACGTCGGGGCGCAGCTTGAAGAGCCACTTGGTCTTGGTCGGGTCGGTGGGATCGAGCCCCCAGCTGAGCGCCAAGCCGGGCACGAGGTCGGAGGGCTTGGTCGCGCTCGACAGGTCCCAGTTGATGAGCGCGTCATAGACCGTATAGCCCATGAAACGCATGCCCTCGCCGCCATTGTCGGTCTGGCCGGTGGTCAGGGGAATGTCCGACGCCGTCATGCCGATCCGCAGCGTGCCTTGCGCCCAGGCGACACTGTGCAGGGTGGGCAGGATGGCGAGCACGAAAGCCGTCTTCAGAACAGATAGGCGCATAGAACTCTCCCGGTGGCATCGAGCCATCCGAGCAAGCACCGTGCCATCCGACATTTCTGCGCTGGCTCGCGTCGTAACGGTTCTGCGATTCCGCAATCGGGGATGTCGCGTTTCGGTTGGGGATGCCGGTCGTCGCCCTCTCTGATCGATCTTGGCGGGCCGGGGCAGCCCCAGAAGCACATGTGGTGCGGCAGGATACTGCGGCTGACGGCCGACGGCGCGCGCCGCCGTTACCGACCGAGGACGCCGACCGGATGGTATGCGCCCGGACCGTTCACCTGGACCGTCAATCCGGACGAGATCATCGCCGCCGCCGGGCGAGGGCGCCAGGCCCTGAGCTTGGTCCGCGAGGTGCGGGTTGCCGTGTGCAGCCGCTTGATCGAACGTGAGCTTCCGAACCACGGGCGAAGGAGGAAATGCCCTTTGCCGTGGTCCGGCCAGACGAGTGGTACCGCGCCGGCGCCCGGGCTGATGCGGCCCCTATTCCATCGCGGAAGTGAAACCCACACAAAGCCGCCGTAGTGCGACAACGTAGGGGTTGCGCGCCAAAAAGCTGGCTTCGCCAAAATAGATGGGAATTTCGGGCAGTTCCGGCAATTCGATCGCAGTGATCGTGGTCTCGTTGCCATCCATGCACCAGGCGGGAATGATCGCGTAGCCGAGACCGGCCTCGACGCAGCGTTTCACGCTTGAGCTGCCCGATGTCGAGATCGCGATCTCCATCTCGATGTCGTCCTGCTGCAGATAATCGATGGCGAGGTTGCGCAGAAGCTGGCCGGGCTCATAGGTGACGAAGGGGCGTCCCTGGACCCACTGCCTGATCTCCCCTCGCGGTGGCGTCCCCCATTCGCGCGGCAGAACGAGCGCCGGCCGATAAGTGCAGACAAGGTGCTGCGGCACATTGGGATCGCCGAAATAGCGCTCGGTAATGCACAGATCGAGGCTGCCGTCCCGGATCATCTCCGGCAGGGCGGTATCGCGCTCGAAGGCGATGATCTCGACCTGCGGGAAAAGCGCACGGAACTGCGCCAGGATCGGCGGCATCAGATAGAAGAAGATGGCCTGCGGCAGGCCAATCCGCAGCACCGGCCGCTCCTTCTGGAGCGTGCGGTCGAGCCGGGTCAGCACGGTATCGAGCTCCGGCAGCAACAGCTTGTAGAGGCTGCGCCCACGCGGCGTCAGGGTCACTGTCTTGGCGCCCTGCTCGGAGACGACGAGCCGTTCCGCCAGCAATTGCTCCAGCCGCCGCACATGGTTGGCGGCCGACTGGTAGCTCATGCCGAGCTTGCGCGCCGCGGCGGAATAGGAGCCGTCGCGCGCAACGATGAAGAATGTCTGGATGAGCGTCAGATTGGCTTCGCGCATGATCCCTTCCGGCGGACGGCCCGTCATTCCTTCCTACAACAGCGCGCCTTCCGCCACTTGCAAACAATGAGGCAAGTCGAAGCAGATCATTTGCATCGACCCGATGGGTGAAGCCGACGAGGTTCTCGGCATCGCATTACGGGACGAACCGCGCCGGCATGGCCTCCTCTTCATCCATTCATGTTGCCGTGGTCGGCGCCGGGATCGTGGGCGCAGCCGCCGCCCATTTCCTGGCCGCCACGGGCGCACGGGTGACACTGCTCGATGCTTCCGGGCCGTCGGCAGGAGCAACCGGCGCCTCGGATGGGGCGGTTTCGGTCGCCAGCAAACGTCCCGGCCCGATGATGGATCTCGCACGCCACGCCCGGGCCTTCTACGTCCGCAGCGAGCGGGATGGCCTGTTTCGCGGCCTGTTCCATTGCCGCTCGACTTTCCTCGTTGCACGAACGGCGATCGAGGCAGAGCTCGTCGCCGAACATGGCGCCGACCTCGCGGCGGCGGGCGAGCGCGTCGTCGAGATCAGCCGCCCGGTCCTGCTGAATCGCATTCCGGGCTTGGGGGGCAGCGTCTGCGCAGCGCTCGAAATTCCCGATGACGGGCATGCGCTGGGCTACGAGATCACCGAACGGCTCCTGCACAAGAGCCGCGTCAGCATCCGCCGCAATGCGCCAGTGTCCGAGATCGTCATGCGGGCCGGGCGCGTCGGCGGCGTCGCGATCCGGGACGAGCTGCTTGCAGCCGATGCGGTGCTCGTCGCCGCAGGCATCGGCTCGGCTCCGCTGCTCGGCCTCGGCGAGATTCTGATCCCGCGCAAGGGGCAGATGGTCGTCACCGACCGGGCCAGCGCGGCAGGCCCTGCGATCGATGGTCATCTGATGGCGGCTTCCTATCTCGCCGCGAAGCGCGGCATCGTTCGCGACAACGCCCATATCGGCTTGGTGATCGACCCGCTGATGACGGGCCAGTTCCTGATCGGCGGCAGCCGCGAAGACCATCGCAGCGACCACGCCACCGATGCGGTGACCATCGCGGCGATCCTGCGCGAGGCTCTGGATCTCTACCCCCCGCTCGCCGGTCGCCGCGTCCTGCGCAGCTTCGCCGGGGTGAGGACCGCTTCCCGCGACGGCTTGCCGATCGTCGGCCTACACCCGCATCGCGAAGGCGTCGTCATTGCGACTGGCTTCGAGGGCGACGGCATCTGCCTTGGGCCGTTCATGGGTGCTTGCGCTGCCCGCCTGCTGCTCGGCGAGAAGCCGGAAACCGACCTTTCCGCTCTGGCGCCGCAACGCTTCGCTCGCGTCGAGGCCCAGGCATGACCAGCCATTTCTTCTGGAACGGCGAGCCGGTGGCTTTCCAGCCGGGCGAGACGATCGCGGCAGCTCTGCTCCGGGCCGGCGTCGCCGATCTCGGCCAGTCCAACGATGCGCCCGGCGGGCGGGTGTTCTGCGGGATCGGCGCCTGCCAGGGCTGCGTCGTCGCGGTCGCGGGCGCGGCGCCGGTCGAAGCCTGCCTGACACTCGCAAGCGAAGGCCTGCGGCTCGGCGCGCTGCCCGCGATCGGAGCCGACCATGCATAAGGCCCCTATCCTCGTCGTGGGCGGCGGTCCGGCCGGCGCGAGTGCGGCTGCCACCATCGCGGAAGCCGGTCTGCCCGTCCTGCTGATCGAGCAGCGGGATCAGCTCGGCGGCGCCATCCATCGCCAGCCGGCTGCCGGCCAAGAAAGCCATGTCTGGCGGCCCGCTCGCCACCGCCGCAACTGGGCCGGGCTCATGGCGCGGCTCCAGGCCTCAGCCGGTCGCATCGAGACCCGGACGCAGACCGTCTTTCTCGGCGTCGACGGCGAAGGCCACTTTCTGTTCGACGATCGTCGTGCCGGCCGCGTTTTCGCGCGCCGCCCCCGTGGAGCGATCATCGCGGTCGGTGCCGTCGAGACGATCCGCCCGTTCCCGGGCTGGGAACTGCCCGGCGTCATGACGGCCGGCGGCGCGCAGGTGCTGCTCAAGGAAACCGGCCGTCCTCCGGAAGGCCCGATCCTGGTGGCCGGCAGCGGGCCGCTGCTGCCCGCCCTCGCAGCCCAGCTCGCCAAGGCCGGCAATCCGCCGGTCGCCGTGCTGGAGCGCGGCCGGCCGTGGCGCGCCCCTGAGGCTCTGGCCCGTCTCGCTGTGTCATGGGCGCCGATGGCCGAGGCTGCGGCCTATGCAGCGGCACTTGCCATCGGCCGTGTGCCCTATCGTTGCGGAGGCGTGGTGACACGGGCTGAGCCGGATGGCGAAGGTCTCAAGGTCGGCATCCGCGTCGGTGAGACGCAGCAAGTCCTGCGCGTGCGGCATCTGCTGATCCATGACGGCATCGAGCCGAACCGCACCGGCATTCCACTACCGGCCCCCGATGCGGCCGTGTCCATCCTGCTCGCTGGAGACGGGAGGGAAGCGCTGGGTGCGGATGCCGCGCTGCTCGACGGTCGACGCGCGGCGATGCAGGTGCTGGCCCGCCTCGGCCTCGCAGGCACAGACGCTTCGCGGGATGAGCACAGCCTGCAGCGTGCCCGGGGCTTTCAGGCCGCTCTTGCACGAGCGCTCCACAGCGAGCCGATCGCGCCTGCGCCCGAGACCGTGATCTGCCGCTGCGAAGGACGCAGCTATGCGGATCTGGCGGCCCTGCCAGACGACGCTTCGCCCCGCGAGGTCCGGCTGATGGGCCGTTTCGGGCTCGGCGCCTGCCAGGGCCGCTTCTGCGGCCCGATGATCGCGGCCCTGCGGGGCCGGCCATTGCCGGCCGCAACGCCACCGCGCTGGCCCTTGCGACCGGTTTCGGTCGCAGCGCTCGCCCGCCTGACAAACGATGAAACGGAGTGATCTGACCGTGACCATGTCCCTCGCCAAGCCCGCCCGGGCTATCGCTGCCTCCATGGTCGAGGTGACCAATCCGTTCGACGGCGGGCTCGTCGGCAGGGTCCGCCAGGCCGACGAGATCGCGGTGGCCGAGGCCCTGCGCCGGGCGCGCAAGG
Organism: Allobosea sp. RAF48; assembly: GCF_052114025.1. Lineage (NCBI taxonomy): Bacteria > Pseudomonadati > Pseudomonadota > Alphaproteobacteria > Hyphomicrobiales > Alloboseaceae > Allobosea > Allobosea sp. RAF48. Next base: position 538,141 of record NZ_JBFRDZ010000003.1, on the reverse strand, counting down.
CGTGGTCCAGCTTCCGCTTCAGCACCCCCGCCGAACGCAAGGAGCTGCTTTATCGGCTTGCCGACCGCCTTGGGGACGAGGCCGAGGCGATGGCCCAGACGATCTGCGCGGAGGTCGGCAAGACAATCACCGAGGCGCGCAACGAGGTCCGCCGCGCCCGCAACACGCTCCGGCTGAGTGGCGACGCCGTCACCGTGCTGCATGGCGAGGTTCTGCCCACAGCCATCGTACCGGGTGCGCCGGACAAGCAGGCCGTCATCACACACGAGCCTGCCGGGGTCCTCGGTGCGATCACGCCGTTCAACTATCCACTCAACCTGCTCTGCCACAAACTCGGGCCTGCGATCGCGGCCGGGAACGCCATCGTCGCGAAACCTTCGCCGAAGGCGCCGCTCGCCGCGCAGCGTCTGGCCGAACTTGCCGAGGAAGCAGGCTTCCCTGCCGGTCTGTTCGGCATCGTCCATGGCGGCGCCGATGTCGCGGCGATGATCGCGAGCGGTGACATCGATCTGCTCAGCTTCACCGGCGGCCCCACGGCGGGCTTGGCGCTGAAGAACGCCTCCGGCCTCGTTCGCTGCCTGATGGAACTCGGCGGCAACGACCCGCTGATCGTCATGCCAGACGCCGATCTCGACCGTGCCGCCGAAGTCGCCATCGCGCACCGCTTCGAGATCGCCGGCCAGAGCTGCGCCGCGGTGAAGCGGCTCTATCTGCACGACGCCATCCGCGAGACGATGATCGAACGCATCGCGGCGCGGGTCGCGAAGGTCGCCACCGGCGATCCGGCCGATGCCGCGACCGTCATGGGCACCGTCATCGACGAGCCGGCAGCGGCCGAGGTCGAGCGGCGCGTGAAGCTTGCCGTTGCGGATGGCGCCCGGATCGTCGCCGGCGGAAGCCGCCAAGGCACATTGTTCGCGCCGACGCTGCTCGACGCCGTGTCGGCGCAGTCGGAGCTCGTCCGCTCCGAGACGTTCGGGCCGGTGCTCGCCGTGCGCCGCTTCGCCGATCCCGATGCGGTGATCGCCGAGATCAATGACGGCGCTTACGGGCTGCAGGCCGGGCTCTTCACGAACGACCATGCGCTCGTGAAGCGGGTCGCCCGCCGGCTCCGCGTCGGCGGCGTCATGATCAACGAGGGCCCGGACTTCCGCGCCGAGAATGTGCCGTTCGGCGGCATCAAGTCGAGCGGGCTGGGCCGTGAGGGCATCCACATGACCCTGCGCGAGATGAGCGAAACCAAGGTCGTCATCGACTGATGATGCAAGGAGCCAATGAGATGATCGATCCCGAACTGCGTCGCCGCCTGACCGGCGTCTTCACCGCGCTGGTCACGCCCTTCCGCGACGGAGCGCTCGATATTCCCGCGCTAGAGAAGCTCATCGCTGCGCAGATCGCGGCCGGTGTGTCCGGGCTCGTCCCGGTCGGCACCACGGGCGAGGCCGCAACGCTGAGCGAGGACGAGGCCGACACGGTCATCCGCACCACGGTGAAGGCCGCGGCCGGACGGGCCTTCGTCATGGCCGGCGCCGGCTCGAACGCGACGCGGCTTGCCGTCGACAAGGCCCGGCGCGCGGAGACGGCAGGTGCTGATGGCGTCCTGCTCGTGACGCCCTATTACAACAAGCCCTCGCAGGATGGGCTGTTCGACCACTTCTCCGCCATCGCCGGCGCCGTGAAGCTGCCGATCATGCTCTACAGCGTGCCGGGACGCACCGGCGTCGAGATCGCGCCTGCGACCGCAGCGCGGCTTGCGGCGGCTCATTCCAATGTCGTCGCCATCAAGGAGGCCGGGGGCAAGGCGGAGCGCATCACGGAGCTGCGACTGGCGCTAGGCGAGGATTTCATCATCCATTCGGGCGATGACGGCCTGACCTTGCCCTTCCTCGCGCTCGGCGCCGACGGCGTGACGAGCGTCGCGTCGAACCTGCTGCCCTCCGAAGTCGTGGCGCTGTGCAGGGCTTGGTCGGCGGGTAACCCGCGCGAGGCGCGCCGCATCCACGAGGCCTTGTTCGATCTGGTCGGCCATCTCTTCATCGAGAGCAACCCGGTCCCGATAAAAACCGCACTCGCACGGGCCGGCGCCATCGGACCGGAGTTGCGGGCGCCGCTCGCGGCTCTGCGCCCGGAAAGCCGCAAGGCGCTCGAAGCAAGCCTGCAATCGTTCGAGAGCCGAGCGAACATATAAGAAAACCGGTAGGACGACGGCTTACTCTCGCATTGTCCTCGGAAGTGCGTCGCCTAGGCTCTTGTCGTCCTAACCACCAGCGCAAGACCGAAAAACATCGGCAAGGGAACGGAGTGGAAAGCTCATGAAATCGATTATTCGCGCCATCTGCGCAGCCGGCCTGGGACTGCTGGCACTTCAAGCCTCGGCTCGGGCCGAGGACACCATCGACGCCATCCGCTCGCGCGGTGTGCTGCGCATTCCGGGGATCATCAACGAGGACCCCTACTTCAACAAGGACCCGCGGTCCGGCGAATGGCGCGGCTTCGCCATCGAGATGGCCCGCGACATCGCCAACACCCTCGGCGTCAAGCTGGAGGTCGTCGAGTCGAGCTGGCCGAACTCCATCCTCGACGTGCAGAGCGGCAAGGTCGATCTTGCGCTCGGTGTCACGGCGACCCCGCAGCGAGCCCTCTCCGTCGCCTTCTCGAACCCGACCTACTTCAACAGCTTCGTCATCGTCTCCCCGAAGCCGGAGCTGTCGAAGCTGAGCTGGGCCGAGCTCAACGATCCGAAATACACCTTCGCGGTCGACCTTGGCTCCTCGCAGGATCTGATCGCCCAGCAATATCTGCCCAAGGCCAAGATGCTGCGCTTCAAGTCCCGTGACGAGGCGATCGTGGCGGTGGTCGCCGGCAAGGCCGACGGTCTCGTCAACACCATGTTGAACGGCCTCGTCATGAGCAAGAAGGCGAGCGGCATCGGCAAGGTGATGGTGCCGTCTCCGGTTCTGTCCACACCCTCCGTGGTCGCCATGAACTGGAAGGCCGACGAGAAGTCGCGCGCCTTCATCTCGGCCTGGGCCGAATACAACCGCCGCATCGGCAACAACCAGACCTGGATCGTGAAGAGCCTCGCGCCCTTCGGCATCACGCTCGACGACATGCCCGAAGGCTTCGGCTTCGGCGGTTAAGGCAGGAGCAGCCCCCAGAGCAGGGCATTTGCGAAAACCGGCTCCGGCCTTTTCGCATCCTGCTCAGGGGCCGCTTTCACGAAAGGCTGGCATGACATGTACACGTGGAGCTTCGCCCCGATCCTGCAGGCGAGTGATCTGTTCCTCTGGGGAGCGTGGATCACCATCGTCTACACGGTGGCCTCCATCGCTATAGGGCTGGTCCTAGGGCTGCTCCTCTGCTTCGCGCGGCTGTCTGGTATCGGGCCGGTGAGCTGGCTGGCGCAGGGCTTCCAGGAGCTGTTCCGCTGCACGCCGTTGCTCGTGCAGCTCTTGTGGATCTACTACGCGCTGCCGTTGCTGCTCGGCTTCGATCTCGCCAACTGGGCGGCGGCGCTGATCACGCTCTCGCTCTATGCCGCAGCCTTCTATGCCGAAGTCTTTCGCGGCGGCATCGTCTCGATCGACAAGGGGCAGTCCGAGGCAGGCGCTGCGATCGGCATGTCGGGCTGGCAGGTGATGCGGCGCATCGTGCTGCCGCAGGCGGTCCGCCGGATGATGCCCGCCTTCATCAACCAGTCGGTGACGCAGTTCAAGAATACCTCGCTGATCTCCGTGATCTCCGTGGCCGAGCTCACCTACATGGCCAGCATCGTCAACGGGCAGACCTACCGCCCGCTGGAATCCTACACCGTCCTCGCGCTGCTCTATTTCGTGATCCTGTTCCCGATCACGAAGTTCGCCGACATCGTCGAGAGCCGGACGCGCGGCAGCCATTGAGCGAGAGCCATTCCATGAACTCCGTTCCCAAGCCTGCCGCCCGCGACACCGTCCTCGAAGCACGCGGCATCACCAAGCGCTTCGGCGCGCTCACCGTCCTTCATGGCATCGATCTCTCGCTCACCAGCGGTGAAGTCGTCTCGATCATCGGGCCCTCCGGCTCCGGCAAATCGACCTTCATTCGCTGCATGAACATGCTGGAGGTGCCGGACACCGGCGAGGTCCTGTTCCGCGGCCGCCGTGTCGGCCCGAAATTCCGCGGCACGGGCCAGCTTCTCGGCCTCGGCGAATTGCGGCGCCATGTCGGCATGGTGTTCCAGCACTTCAACCTGTTCCCGCACATGACGGTGCTGGAAAACGTGATCGAAGGCCCCATGACCGTCCAGCGCAAGCCGCGCGGCGAGGCCATCGACATCGCGATGGACTACATCGCCAAGGTCGGCCTGGCCGAGAAACGCGACGCGCGACCGGATCAGCTTTCGGGGGGACAGAAGCAGCGCGTGGCCATCGCCAGAGCGCTGGCGATGCAGCCGGACGCGCTGTTGCTCGACGAGATCACCAGCGCGCTCGATCCGGAACTCGTCGGAGAGGTTCTGGGCGTGGTGCGCAATCTTGCGGAACAGGGCATGACCATGGTCCTCGTCACGCATGAAATCTCGTTTGCGGCCGGTGTTTCCGATCGGGTCGTCTTCATGGAAGGCGGCCGCATCGCCGAGCAGGGCAGTCCCGACCGCATCCTGCACAACCCGGACAACGAGCGTCTCAAGACCTTCCTCGCGCGCTTCCATGGCTGATCGGCAGGCAAGCAACGCGCGGCCCTTCAAGGTCGTCATCGTCGGCGCCGGCCGGGTCGGCATCGCCCTGGCGCTGCTCCTGCGCGAGGCGTCGGAATTCGAGTTCGTGCTTGCTGACCCAACCGAGCCCGGCCGCGGGCGAGCCAAGGACCTTGCGCTGCCGCTGACGGAAGCGGATCCGGGCAACGCGGCGCAGCTCGACCGGGTCCTGGCCGGGGCCGACGCTGTCGTCGCGGCATTGCCCTCCTCGGCGACGCCGATGGTGGCCGCGGCCGCCCGGCGCAGCGGAAGCCACTATCTCGACCTCGGTGATGACGGAGCCGCGCTCGAAGCCGTCCAGCGCGAGGCCAGCGCCGCGGCCGGCTGCTTCGTCGCCCAATGCGGCATCTCGCCGGGGCTCGTCTCGGGCCTCGTTCTCGATCTCGCCTCGCGCTGTCCTGGCCTACCGGATATCGACGTCCGGATCGGCGCTCTGCCGCGAACGGCCACCGGGCGCCTGGGCTACGGGCTGGTCTGGGATGTCGACGCCACGCTGCGGGAATACACGCGCGCCTCGCTTGCGCTCGTCGACGGCCACGAGACCGGGCTGGCGCCGCTGTCCCGCTGCAGCCCCTTGCACCTCGGATCGCGCGACTATGAGGTCTTCGTCTCCGGAGCCATCCCGGGTACGCTTCGCGACCGCTTGGCCGGCAAGGTCGGAAATCTGATTTCACACACGATCCGCTACCCCGGGCATGCCGACCAGATGGCGTTTCTGCTCGACGAGTTGAAGCTGCGCGAGCGCGTCTATTTGCTGCGCAATCTCTTCCTCAACGCGCTGCCAGAGATCGCCGACGATCGCCTGCTGATCTCGATCACCGCGGCGTCTCGCTGCGCGGAAGGTGCACCCCACGAGCATTTTCTGCGCGAGGTCGAGCCGATGCGAATCGGCGATGTCTCGATCGGGGCCATGCGGCGCACGGCCGCCTCCCATGTCGCGGCGGTGCTCGATCTGCTGCGTCTCGGGCTGATCGGCCGCAGAGGGCTCCTCGCGCAAGAGGACATCCCTCTGGACCTCCTGCGCAAAAACCGGTTCCTCGCCTGGTTCTTCGAGACGCCTGGGGCTGCCTCCGGGCGTGTTGGGCAGGGAGTGCTTCCATGAACGGATCTGGCTTCATGCGGACGAGCGCAGTCGTGAACGATCTGAGCGTCGGGGTCCTGATGCTCGACACCCATTTCCAGCGTCTGCCGGGCGATATCGGCAACGGCCGGACCTGGCCGTTCCCCGTCCAGTTCCGCGTCGTGCGCGGCGCCGATCCGGCTGCCATCGTCCATGGTCGCCCGGAAGAGTTCCTCGAGCCCTTCATCGCAGCCGCCCTCGATCTCGTCGCTTGCGGCGTGCGCGGCATCACCACGAGCTGCGGTTTTCTGGCCTTGCTTCAAAGGGAGCTCGCCGACGCGCTGCCGGTTCCTGTCGCGACGAGCAGCCTGCTGCAGGCACCGCTGATCGAGGCGATGCTGCCCGGCGGGCAGCAGGTCGGCATCCTCACCTTCGCCGCGGAAGCCTTGACGACACGGCATCTGGCCGCCGTCGGAGTGCGCCCGGACACCCCCATCGAGGGGCTGCCTCCGGACAGCCTGTTCCGCCAGGTCTATGGCAATCGCGGCGGCGTGTCCGACATCTCACGGCTCGAGGAGGAAGTCGTGACAGCTGCCCGAGCGCTGGTCGCCCGCCATCCGAATGTCGGTGCGATCCTTTGCGAATGTACCAATCTTCCGCCGCATTCGGCGGCAATCGCCGCTGCAACAGGACGGCCGGTCTTCGACATCATCGGGTTCGTCGAATGGTTCGGGCATGCGATATCGCCGCCGAGCTTCCGATGAGATTTGGCGGGTCGCGCGGGCCAGCTCTCGGCCTCGAGTCAAGGACCTGAGCGATTGAGGCGCTCGTCGCAAGGCGGGACCAAGCATATTCCCTGGGCCAGATCAGGCCATCGATAGCGCCGCCAACGGCGTCAACCGCACTGGCGTGAACCTCCGCTTCAGACGGTGGTCCAATGTCCTGTGGCGCAAGGCGGTGCTGAGCATCGGAGTGTTGATCAATATCTCAGCGCTTTCGAGGGGCGATTAATTTTTGGGCGAATATCGCCGTATTGTATGCATGTTTCCGAGCACTAGCGGGCCGCGACCGGCTCACAGCGCGATGGATGGGCTCAGAAAGCTCGGCACGGTAACTGCATTGCCTCCTCCCGGACTGAAGCGTCCGGCGCCCAGCGGCGCCGGCTATCTCGGGAGAGCATCATGGCCATCACGCGTCGCGCCGCCATTGCCGGAGGCCTGTCAGCGCCATTCCTGATGACGGCACGTGCCAGCGCGCAATCGCCCAGCCGCAGCGAAACGCTCCTGCTGGTGCAGGAATACGGACCGAACAGCCTGGACATGCAGGGCATCGGCGCGTCGCAGCCGGTCAATGGCGTCGCGCTCAACTGCTACGACCGGCTGCTGCGCTTCAAGCCGGTGCCGATCCCCGGCGGCGGCGGCAATCAGGTCTCGATGAGCGAACTCGAAGGCGAGCTTGCGGAGAGCTGGCAGGTCGCCTCGGACGGCATGAGCTGCACCTTCAAATTGCGCGACGCCAAGTTCCACTCCGGTCGCCCCGTCACTGCCAAGGACGTGAAATGGTCGCTCGACCGCGCCGTCACCATTGGCGGCTTTGCGACCACGCAGATGAATGCCGGCTCGCTGGAGAAGCCGGAACAGTTCGTCGCGGTCGACGACAAGACCTTCCGCGTCGATTTCCTGCGCAAGGACAAGCTGACCATGCCGAACCTGGCGGTCACGATCCCCTTCGTCTTCGACTCGGAACTCGCCATCAAGAACAGCGGTGGCGACCCGCTCGCCAAGGAATGGCTGAAGAACAACGTCGCAGGCTCCGGCGCCTTCAAGGTCGAGAGCTGGAAGCCGGGCGTCGAGACGATCTATGTCCGCAACGACGACTGGGCCAGCGGCCCGCTGCCGAAGCTGCGCCGCATCATCGCGCGTGACATCGCCTCGCCATCGACCCGCCGTGCGCTGATCGAGCGCGGCGACGCCGACGTCTCCTACGGCCTGCCGCCGAAGGACTTCAAGGACCTGCTCGACGGCGGCAAGATCAATGTCGTCGGCGTGCCGATCCCCAACGGCGTCTGGGGGCTCTATCTCAACAGCCAGGTCGGCCCGTTCAAGGATGTCCGGCTGCGCCAGGCCGTCGCCTGGGTGTTGCCCTACGACAAGATGCTGCAGGCCTCGCTCTTCGGCCGCGGCGTCGACATGTCCGGCGGCCCCGAGACGCCGAAGCCGGCCTGGCCGACGCCTTTCGCCTACAAGACCAATGTCGAGAAGGCGAAGGCGCTGGTCGCGGCCGCCGGCGGCGGCTTCTCGACCACGCTGCAGTTCGACGCCGGCAACGCGACCGTGGCCGAGCCGATGTCCGTGCTGATCAAGGAGGCGCTCGGCGCCATCGGCATCGACGTGGAGATCACCAAGGTTCCGGGTGCCAACTTCCGCACCGAGATCGCCAAGAAGACCAATCCGATGACGCTGAACCGCTTCGCCGGCTGGCTCGATTACCCAGATTACTACCTGTTCTGGACGATGCACGGCAACAATTCGATCTTCAACATCGCCAACTACCAGAACCCGGAACTCGACAAGCTGATCGACGCCGCCCGCTTCACCACCGACAAGGCCGAATACGAGAAATTCGTGGTCGACTTCGTCAAGCTGGTCGAGCGGGAGGTCCCGATGATCCCGATCTCGCAGCCGACCCACGACGTCGCGATGCAGAAGTCGATCGGCGGCTACCAGTTCCAGCCCTGCCGCGAGCCGGACTTCCGCTACCTGACCAAGGGGTGAGGGGCGTTTTCACGAGCGGGTGCCATGCGCCTGCTCGTCATGCTCGGGCTCGACCCGAGCATCTCGATCAGGCGATTCTCGGGTCTGCGCTGCGCTCCGCCCGAGAATGACGCAAGCAACCTCGGGGGAACTGTACATGCTCGGCATGATCGCCGCCCGTTTGAAGACGACGATCCCTTCGGTGATCGGCGTCATCATCGTGACTTTTCTGCTGACGCGCGTGCTGCCCGGCGACACCGCCGCATATTTCGCCGGCCCGGCCGCCTCGAAGGAGGCGATCGCCGATATCCGCGGCAAGCTCGGGCTAGACCAGCCATTGCCTGTCCAGTTCGTCTCCTATGTCACGGCGCTGGTGAAGGGCGATCTCGGCACCTCGCTCACCACCGGCCAGCCGGTCACGGCCGATCTGGCGCAGCGCCTGCCGGCCTCGGCCGAGCTCACCCTGATCGGGTTGCTGATCTCGATGGCGATCGCCTTGCCGCTCGGCGTGCTGGCCGCGGTGCGGCAGGGCTCCTGGATCGACCATCTCTGCCGGATCGTCGCGACGGCTGGTGTCTCGCTGCCGGTGTTCTTCACCGGGCTGCTGCTGGTCTATGTCTTCTACTTCATCCTGGGTTGGGCGCCCGCGCCGCTCGGGCGGCTCGACGTCTTCTTCTCGGAGCCGCCGCGCGTCACCGGTTTCCTGCTGATCGACAGCCTGATCGCGCGCGATTTCGAGATCTTCCGGGCCGCTCTCTCTCAGCTTCTGCTGCCGGCGCTGACGCTCGCCATCTTCTCGCTCGCGCCGATCACCCGCATGACGCGCGCCTCGATGCTCGCCGTGCTCGTCGCCGATTTCGTGCGCACGGCCCGCGCCAGCGGCCTGTCCACGCGCAAGGTCATCGGCACCTACGCCTTCCGCAACGCCATGCTGCCGGTGGTCACCACGCTCGGCATGGTTTTCTCATTCCTGCTCGGTGCGAATGTCCTGGTCGAGAAGGTCTTCGCCTGGCCGGGCGTCGGCTCCTATGCAGTCGAGGCGCTGCTGGCCTCGGACTACGCGCCGATCCAGGGCTTCGTGCTGACCATGGCGATCCTCTACGTCGCGCTGAATCTGCTGATCGACATCCTCTATGGCGTCATCGACCCCCGTGTCCGGCTGGAGGGCTGAGTCATGAACGAGGTGAGCAAGATCGAGCCCGCCGAGCTGCGTTTCGAGGCTCCGCCCTCGACGTCGCTGCTGGCCCATGCCCGGCATATCGTCGCGGAAAACCCCGTCACCGGCTTCGCCTTCGGGCTGTTCGCGCTGATCCTGCTGGCGGCGATTTTCGGACCCTGGCTCGTGCCCTACGACCCGCTGGCCTCAAATACCAATGCGTCGCTGCAAGGGCCGAGCGCGGCGCACTGGTTCGGCACCGACCAGCTCGGCCGCGACATCTTCAGCCGTGTGGTGGCGGCGACACGGCTCGATTTCTCGATCGCAGTCGCCTCGGTCGCGCTCGTCTTTCTGCTCGGTGGGCTCGCCGGCGTCATGGCCGGTTTCTTCGGCGGCTGGGTCGACACGCTGGTCGGGCGCGTCGCCGACACGATCATGGCCTTCCCGCTCTTTGTCCTGGCTATGGGCATCGTCGCGGCGCTCGGCAACAGCGTGACCAACATCGTCATCGCCACCGCCATCATCAATTTCCCGCTTTATGCCCGCGTCGCCCGCGCCGAGGCGAATATCCGCCGCGAGGCCGGCTTCGTGCAGGCGGCCAGACTGTCCGGCAATTCGGAATGGCGCCTGCTGCTGACGCAGATCGTGCCCAACATCATGCCGATCATGGCCGTGCAGATGTCGCTCACCATGGGCTACGCCATCCTGAACGCGGCGGGGCTTTCCTTCATCGGCCTCGGTGTCCGGCCGCCGACGCCGGAATGGGGCATCATGGTCGCGGAAGGCGCGAGCTTCATCGTCTCCGGCGAGTGGTGGGTCGCCTTCTTCCCCGGGCTGGCGCTGATGACGGCGGTGTTCTGCTTCAACCTGCTCGGTGATGGCGTGCGCGATCTCGTCGATCCGCAGCGGAGGAGCTGACGATGAGCTCGCCGGCCCTTCTCGACATCCGCAACCTCACCATCGAGTTCGCCACCCGCCGCGGCACGGTCCAGGCGGTGAAGGCGATCGACATCAGCGTCGGCAAGGGCGAGACGGTCGCCATCGTCGGCGAATCCGGCTCCGGCAAATCCGTGACCTCCTACGCCGTGGTCCGCATCCTCGACCGCGCCGGCCGGGTGGCGGAGGGCTCGATTGCGTTCTCGGGGATAGACCTCGTCTCCGCGACCGAGGCGCAGATGCGCGACCTGCGCGGCCGCGAGATCTCGATGATCTTCCAGAATCCGCGCGCCGCGCTCAACCCGATCCGCAAGGTCGGCAAGCAGATCGAGGACGTGCTCCTCCAGCATGTCCAGGCGACGCGCGCGACCGCGCGGGAGAAGGCGATCGAGGCGCTGGAGAAGGTCAGGATCGCGCGCCCGGAAGAACGTTACGACGCCTATCCGTTCGAGCTCTCCGGTGGCATGTGCCAGCGCGTGGTCATCGCCTTGGCGCTGGCTTGCCAGCCGCAGCTCCTGATCGCCGATGAGCCGACGACCGGCCTCGACGTCACCACGCAGAAGGCGGTGATGGACCTGATCGTGGAACTGACGCGCGAGCGCGGCATGTCGACGATCCTGATCACCCACGATCTCGGCCTGGCCGCAGCCTATTGCGACAAGGTGGTGGTGATGGAGAAGGGCCGCGTCGTGGAGACGGCGAGCGCCGCCGACATCTTCCGCAACCCGCAGCATCCCTATACGCGCAAGCTGATGCAGGCGACGCCGCGTGTCGGAATGAGTCTGCGCGATCTCCTGCCGGACGATCAAGCCAAGCGCGCACCCTCCAGGCCGGCGGCCGCGCCGGCTGCCACGAAATCCCGGCCAACCTCGTCCGGTAAAGCGCCTCTTCTCGTCGTCGAGAACCTGATCAAGGAATATCCGCGCCCGACCAAGGGCGCCTTCCTCGCGAAGTTGATGGGCAGGGCCGAACCGGACAAGCCGGCCTTCCGCGCCGTCGATGGCATCGGCTTCGAAGTCAGGCGGGGTGAGACGCTCGGCCTTGTTGGTGAATCCGGCTGCGGGAAGTCGACGACCTCGATGATGGTCAACCGTCTGCTGGATCCGACCTCGGGGCGCATTGTCTTCGATGGGCACGATATCGGCAGTATTCCGGCGAGGCAGTTCGCCGCCTCGCCCTTCCGGCGGCGCATCCAGATGGTGTTTCAGGACCCGACGGACAGCCTGAACCCGCGCTTCACCGCCGAGCGCGCGATCGTCGATCCGATCCTGCGCATGGGCAAGATCCGCGGCCGCGCCGCCTTGCGGGCGCGCTGCGAGGAGTTGGCGCAGCTCGTGGGCCTGCCGGTCGAGCTGATCGACCGTTTTCCGCATCAGCTCTCGGGTGGGCAGAAGGCGCGCGTCGGCATCGCACGGGCGATCGCGCTCGACCCCGATCTCGTCATCCTCGACGAGCCGACCGCGGCGCTCGATGTCTCCGTGCAGGCGGTGGTGCTCAACCTGCTGGACGAGCTGAAGCAGCGGCTCGGCATGAGCTACATCTTCGTCTCGCACGATCTCAACGTCGTGCGCCTGCTCTGCGACCGGGTCATCGTGATGCGTACCGGGCAGATCGTCGAGCAGGGCACGGCTGAGGAAGTACTCGGTGCTCCCAAGGCGGAGTATACGAAGGAACTGCTCACCGCGATTCCGCATCCGCCGGCATAGACATCGCCACCAACACGTCACGTCGAAGCATCAGGGCCATGAAGATCAACGACCCCGCCGTTCTCGCCGAAGTCGAGGCTGCTTTCGCCGAATACGAGAAGGCGCTGACCACGAACGATGTCGAGGCGCTCGACCGGCTGTTCAGGAACGCTCCCGAGACCCTGCGTTATGGCGTCGGCGAGAACCTCTACGGCTACTCCGAGATCGCTGCGTTTAGGGCTGGGCGCTCGCCGGCCGGGCTGATGCGGACGCTGGAACGCACCTGGATCACCACTTATGGCGATGATTTCGCCACCGCCAACACGCTGTTCCGCCGCGAGAGCTTACCGGGCAAGGTCGGGCGCCAGAGTCAGAGCTGGGTCCGGTTTCCGGAAGGCTGGTGCGTCGTGGCTGCCCATGTCAGCGTCATTCCCGAATAGTGGCGGCTTGCTCACCCGCACCGAGAGCCTGCGCCTTCAACTTGCCGACGAGATCGTCTCCGGGTTGCTCGCGCCGGGTCAGGCGCTCGACGAGCAGGACCTGGCAGAACGTTTCGGCGTCTCGCGCACGCCGGTTCGCGAGGCGATCCGCCAGCTTTCCGCCTCCGGGCTGGTGCAGGTCCGCCCCCATCGGGGTGCGTTCGTTGCGCTGCCGACCCAGGATCAGCTTCATGACATGTTCGAGGCGATGGCCGAGCTGGAAGCGCTTTGCGCCGGGCTTTCCGCCCGCAACATGACGGCGGCCGAGCGCCATGCGCTGGAGGCGATCCACCAGGAGCTGCGCGGGCTGGTGCATCAGGGCGATCCGTTGCGTTACCACGAGTGCAACGAGACCTTTCACGGTGCGATCTACGCAGGCACCCATAACGGGTACCTGGCCGAAATGACCCTGATGACCCGCAAGCGCGTCGCGCCGTTCCGGCGAGCACAGTTCCGCACGACCGGCCGTCTGGCCGACTCGTGGCAGGAACACGACCTGATCGTCCAGGCGATCCTGCGCGGCGACAGGCAGGCTGCCGCCGAGGCGATGCGCGCCCATATCGGCTTCGTGCGCGACGCCTTCCGCAGCTATGCCGAGACGCGCTGACGACACCGCAACCTGTTCCCTCTCCCTATGCGGGAGAGGGCCAGGAGCGGGGCTCGCGACAATGGTCGTGAGCCGAACGCGAGATTGTCAGGACCTGCGCGACCCCTCATCCGGCCCTTCGGGTTGCCTTCTCCCGCAAGGGAAGAAGGAAACGGCGGCAGCCGCTCGCGGCGAAAGAGCAGCTAGCGCTTTCAAGGCACGCTCGACTGCGCCGCAACGAAGGCGCGCCAGCCGCCGAAATCGGTGACGTCCCGTGCGTCTTGCGTCGCCACCGCCTCGCACAGGAAGCCCTTGACCTGCGTGCCATCGGCCAGCGCCAGCGTGCCGATCCCGAGTGGTGCGGGAATTCCGGCGACGAAACGGCCGAACCCCTCCGGCGGCAGCGACCAGACCTCGAGGGCGATTGCCCCGCCGCCATCAGCGACGCGTACCAGACCCGGCCGCTTCGGCGGGCCGCCCGGCAAGGCGTAGAGGCGATAATCGGTGCTGGTCGCCGTCGCGCGGACGAAGCTGCCGCCCAGCGCCGTCAGCTCGCCATTCAGCGGCATGCCCGAAAGATGGGCGCCGACGACCGCGATCTCGATCTCGCCAGCTCTTGTTGAAGCTGGCCAGCCCGGCGCAATCGGCATGCGCAGGCCTGTGGCGCCGAGCGGCAGCCCGCCGGCGGCATGAAAGGCGCGCCCGAAACCGGCAAGAGCCGCATCCTTCCCTGCGGGCCCGATCAGCGTGACGCCTGCGGCCGTGCCGTCCGAAGCGAGGCTGACCGGCAATGCCAGCGCGCAAAGATCAAGCAGGTTCACGAAATTGGTGTAGCGGCCGAGCATGGAGTTCGCGCCGACCGGGTCCGCCGCCATCTCGGTCAGCGTCACCGGGCGCGGAGCGGTCGGCACCATCAGGGCGTCGACCGGCTTCATCACAGCCTTCGCCGCAAGCGTGAGCTCCGCCAGCCTGTAGCGCGCCGCGAAAGCCGCCGCGGCATCCGGCAGCGGCTTGCCGGCTATCACCTGTCGGATCACCGGCAGGATCGCTTCGGGATCGCTCTTATGGAGATCGCGGATCGCCAGCCAGCGTTCGGCCACCCAGGGGCCATCGTAGAGCAGCCGGGCGGCCTCATAGAAGGGAGCGAAGTCGATCTGGACGATCTCCGCCCCAAGCGCCGCCGCCCGTTCGAGCGCCGCGCAGTAGCTCGCCTCGGAAAGGCCATCTCCGGCGAAGTCGCGATCCGCCGGGCGTGGCACGCCGATGCGGATGGCGGGCGGAGCGGCACCGGGGCGGCCAATCGGTAGCGACCGCGAGAACGGGTCGGCCGCATCGGGCCCCGCCATGACACCGAGCACCGCCCAGGCATCCTCCACCGTCAGCGCGAAGACCGAGACGCAATCGAGCGTGCGGCAGGCCGGTACGACGCCGGCGCTCGGCACCAGCCCGACGCTCGGCTTCAGCCCGACGATGTTCTGCAATCCGGCGGGAACGCGCCCGGAGCCCGCCGTGTCCGTGCCGAGCGCAACCGGTACGATCCCTGCCGCGACCGCGCTCGCCGAACCGGAACTCGACCCGCCGGGGACGAGATCGGCGCGCAGCGCGTTGCGTGGTGTCCCATAGGGCGATCGCGTGCCGTTGAGACCGGTCGCGAACTGGTCGAGATTGGTCTTGCCGATGACGATCGCACCCTGTGCCCTCAGCCGCGCGACGGCGCTCGCATCCTGCGTCGGCGGATATGCGAAGGCCGGGCAGGCGGCTGTCGTCGGCAGGCCGGCGACGTCGATGTTGTCCTTCACCGCGATCGGGATGCCCCAGAGCTTGCGGCCGCGCGGTCCCTCCGCCTGCAGGCGCTCCGCTTCGGCTATGACCTCCGCTTCCGGACGCAGTGCGATGAACATGGCCGGATCGCCATGCGTCCGCCAGCGGGCATAGCAGCCCGCTACGGTCTCGCGAAGGCGTTGGGCTCCCGCCAGATGTGCGGCCAAAAGCTCGGTCAAGGTTTGCACGCGGCGCCCTCCCTCACGGTGCCCAAACGGCAGGCAGTTTCCACCTGCGTGTATGCAAGAGTTGTGCGCGCGACCGACGATGAGTTCCCCTGACGACCTGCAGGGGCCGAAAGCCGGCGATCATCTATGCTCGCAGCCCCGATCCCGGCGGGCATGCGCCTTGCAGAGTCTCCCGCATCTGTCGCCACGGGGAGCTGCCATGGGCCGTCTCGTCATTCCGGCTCAGCCTTCGCCCTTCGTGCTCGAAACGGCGCGAACCGCGCTGCTCATGATCGACATGCAGCGGGATTTCCTCGAACCCGGCGGCTTCGGCGAAATGCTCGGCAACGACGTCTCGCGGCTGCGCACCGCGATCGCGCCCTGCCGGGCCCTGCTCGACATCGCGCGAGAAGCCGGCCTCTTCGTCATCCACACGCGCGAGGGCCATCGCGCCGATCTCTCGGATGCGCCCTCGGCCAAGCTGGAGCGGTCGCCGCCGGACAAGCGGATTGGCGCCTGCGGCCCCATGGGCCGCATTCTGGTGCGCGGCGAGCCCGGCCACGACATCATTTCCGAACTCGCGCCGTTTCCCGGCGAACCTGTCATCGACAAACCCGGCAAAGGCGCCTTCTACCAGACCGACCTTGAGCTGATGCTGCGCAATCGCGGCGTCGCCTCCCTGATCGTCGCCGGGGTCACCACCGAGGTCTGCGTCCACACCACCATCCGCGAGGCGAACGACCGCGGCTATCGCTGCCTCGCGGCCGGCGATGCCTGCGCCTCCTATTTCCCGGAGTTCCATGAGGTTGGGCTGCGGATGATCGCGGCCCAGGGCGGCATCTTCGGCAGCGTCGCGACCCGTGCCGAGATCAGTGCGGCCTTCGTGAGCGCAGCTGATTGCAAGGAGGAAAAACCAGCATGAAGACGGGAGATACTCCACCGGGAGGCTTCGATCCCGCCCGGCACCTCGAAGTCATGGCACCGACGCTCGGCCTGACGATCAGCGAGGCGCAGAAGCCGGCTGTGCTGCAATTCCTCGCCATCGCCCACACCATGGCGCGGATCGTCGATACAGCCCCGCTGGCGGATGACAGCCTGGAGCTGGCGCCCAAATTCCGCCCCGGGCTGCCGGGAGACGGCCGATGAGCGACGCCTTCGCTCCGGCCCATGAGATCGCCCGCAGGATTCGGGGCGGGGAGGTCGCCGCCGAGGAGGTGGTGACTGCGGCGCTCGCACGCATCGCGAAGCTCGATCCGCACGTGAACGCTTTCACCGACGTCACGGCGACACGCGCCCTGGAGCAGGCGCGCGCAGCCGATCTCGCCCGCTTGCGCGGAGAGCCGCTCGGGCCGCTGGCGGGCGTGCCCTTCGCGGCCAAAAACCTGTTCGACATTGCCGGCCTGCCGACGCGCGCCGGCTCGAAGATCAACCGCGAGCGCTCTCCGGCGCAGCGTGACGCCGTGTTGGTCGAGCGCCTCGGCGCTGCCGGCGCGATCCTGCTCGGCGGCCTCAACATGGGCGAATACGCCTATGATTTCACCGGCGAGAATGCCCATGACGGCCCCTGCCGGAACCCCCATGACCTCGCCCGGATGGCTGGCGGTTCGTCTTCCGGCTCGGGCGCGGCGACAGCCGCCGGTTTCGTGCCGATCGCGCTCGGCTCCGATACCAACGGCTCGATCCGCGTTCCCGGATCGCTCTGCGGCGTGTTCGGGCTCAAGCCGACCTATGGGCGCCTGCCGCGCACGCGCTCCTTTCCCTTCTGCGACTCGCTCGACCATCTCGGGCCGTTGGCGCGGGACGCAACCGACCTCGCTCTCGCCTACGATCTGATGCAGGGTCCCGACGCAGGCGATCCTGCCTGCGCGCAGCGGCCGGTCGAGCCCGCGATGCCGCATCTGCATGATGGGGTCGCTGGACTGCGCGTCGCCGTTGCGGGCGGATACTTCGCGACCGACGGCATGCCGGACGCCGAAGCAGCTGTCGCCACGGTGGCGAAGGCGCTCGGCGCAAAGCCGGGACTCGATATCGAGGGCGCCGCGATCGCGCGCGCCGCCGCCTTCCTGATCACCAACGCGGAAAGCTCCGGTTTCCATCTGCCGCGCTTGCGAGAACGCGCCGAGGATTTCGATCCCGAGACGCGCGACCGTTTCCTGGCGGGCGCTCTGCTGCCGGCGGCGTGGTATGTTCAGGCGCAGCGCGCGCGCCGCTGGTTTCATGACGAGATGATGCGGCGCTTCGCTGACATCGATCTCATCGTCGCGCCGGCCACGCCGTGCCCCGCGCCGCTGATCGGCCAGAAGACCCTGGAGGTGAGGGGCGAAACACTTCCGCTGCGCCCGAGCCTCGGGCTGTTCACGCAACCGATCTCCTGTATCGGACTGCCTGTCGTGCTCGTGCCGGTCCAGGGCGGCGGGCTTCCGATCGGCGTCCAGCTCATCGCGCCACCTTGGCGAGAGGATATCTGCTTGAAAGCCGCCTATGCGCTCCAGGCCATGGGGGTATGCCGGGCCGCAAGCCCTGAGCATTGATGCTGCTGATGGGTATCTTCGCCATCAGAAGCCTCTTTCGGCGCGATCACCCGATTACCGGGCGCTGATCGCCGCACGGCTTGTGTCAATCACGGAGCGCTTTTCGGGTTTGGTTCAATCCTTTCCGCAAGAGCGGTCAACGGCAAGAGCAGGCGCTTGACCGAGGCGCTGCCTTGCCAGCGCGCAATCGCCGCTCGCGATTGCGCTTGTGGAAGAATGCGCTCTGCGCGCAGGGCGGCGGTCTCCAATCACCGTCACTTGTCCTCTGAAGCTGATGGCAAGACGGGCGGCGCGACACCCCTCTTGCTTCGCTCGGAGGATCGAGGAAAGGCCGGTTTTCACCGAATGGGCCTTGGTCCGGGACTTGCTAGCTGACGGAGAGCGGGCTCGAACCCGCTCCGCAAACAAGGGGACAACGACGTGAAAAAACTCATCGGCGCGGCGCTTGCCGCGGGCACCGTTCTCTGCGCGAGCGGAGCTTTCGCTCAGTCGCCTACGCTCGCTCAGGCCAAGAGCCGCGGCATCCTCCATTGCGGCTCCGGCACAGGTCTCGCGGGCTTCGGGATACCGGACGCTCAGGGCACTTGGTCCGGCCTCGATGTCGATGTCTGCCGTGCCGTCGCTTCGGCGATCTTCAACGACCCGACCAAGGTCAAGTTCATCCCGCTCTCCGCGAAGGACCGCTTCACCGCGCTGCAGTCGGGCGAGGTCGATCTGCTCTCGCGCACGACGACCTGGACAATCTCGCGCGACACCGCGCTCGGCCTGAACTTTGCCGGGGTGAACTACTATGACGGCCAGGGCTTCATGGTCCGCAAGAAGCTCGGCGTAAACTCGGCGCTGCAGCTCAGCGGCGCCTCGATCTGTACCCAGCAGGGTACCACGACCGAACTCAACCTGGCCGACTATTTCCGCGCCAATAAGATCAAATACGAGGTTGTCGCCTTCGCTAGCAACCAGGAGACGGTGAAGGCCTACGAATCCGGCCGCTGCGACGCCTTCACGACCGATGCTTCAGGCCTCTATGCCGAGCGCCTGGGCCTCGCCAATCCAGACGAGCACGTCGTTCTGCCGGACATCATCTCGAAGGAGCCGCTCGGCCCGGTCGTACGCCACGGCGACGATGTTTGGCTCGACATCGTGAAATGGACGCTATTCGCGATGGTCAACGCCGAAGAGCTCGGCATCACCAAGGCGAATGTCGACGAGATGCTGAAGTCCGAGAATCCGGAGATCAGGCGCTTCGTCGGGACCGAGGGCAAGTTCGGCGCGCCGATGGGCCTGACCGATGACTGGGCCTACCGGATCATCAAGCATGTCGGCAATTACGGCGAATCTTTCGAACGGAATGTGGGCCAGGGCTCGCTGCTCAAGATCGCCCGCGGGCAGAACGCGCTGTGGAACAAGGGCGGCCTGCAATACGCGCCGCCGATCCGATGACAATCCGGCGCTGCGCCGCAGCAAGCCGTGCAGCGCCATCGACGCCCCTATTTCTGTCGGTAAAGCAGATAACGTCCGGTGCGGCATGGCCGCCGGATCTCCCGCTCTAGCTGATGGACAGGCTCGCTGCGTGCCGGGTCCAGAGGGCCGGTGCTGCGGAGCGATCTCGCCGCGCCAGCAACTGGTCGAGAAGCCTGAGGCCGGCTGGCCAGCCGCCGTGACCGCTGGCGACGTTGATATGCCCCGCATCGCCCGCATCGATGAAGGCCGCATCCCACATGTTGGCGATGACGCGCGCGCGCTCGATGTTCATGTAGGGATCTGTCCGGCTCGCAACGACGATCGCCGGGAAGGCGAAGGGCCTGTCCGGAACCGGGCCGAAGGATGCGATGCCGCAGACCCGCGACGCGCGCTGTTCGGGATCGGCCGGAGCGGCGAGGAGCGCGCCACCGATGTCGAGCTCTGGATGGCGGGCAGCCAGATGGGCGATCAGTGTCGAGCCGAGGCTGTGACCGACCAGCACGGCGCCCGGCCGGCGTTCGACGTGGTGGCGTAGGGTCGCGAGCCAGGTTTCCAGCTCCGGCGCGTCCCAGTCGCCCTGCTGCACGCGCTCGGCGCCGTCGATTTCGCTTTCCCAGCGGCTCTGCCAATGCGCCGGCTCAGAGCCGTAGAGACCGGGGACGATGAGGACGGTCATGGGGAGTCTCCTATTCCTCCCCGATCATCCCGCCGTCCGGCTCGTTCGGTCAATGAAACGTGTTCGCAAATTTGGACTGTTTTAGAGGACGAACGACCTGTGTCTTTTCTCGTTGGAGAAGCTTGGCCCAGCCGTCGTCTTAGGCAGTGGGCTCTAAATCCCGGCGCCAGCCTGGAGTTCGTCGTCCAACTGGCCGTAGACGCCACGCCAGTAAAGCAGCGCACCCTCGTCCTGGGCGTGCCTGATCGCCTTGATCCGGCCGATCAGGATGGTGTGCGAATGGCGCTCGAGCGCCTCTTCCGTCTCGCAATCGAGGACGGCGAGCGCGCCGTCGAGCGTGGGCGCGCCGGTGACGAGGCGGCCCCACCGGCCGTCCTCGAAGCGAGCTTCTCCCTTGAAGCCGCCGCGTCCCGCGAAGCGATCCGCAACGGACCGGTGGCGCGCCGCGAGGACGTTTATGGCGAAATGGCGGGAGGCCTCGATGGTCGGCCAGGCCGAAGCGCTCTTGTTCACGCAGACGATGACGGTCGGCGGCTCCGCGGACAGCGCGGTGAGGGAGGTTGCTGTCAGGCCCGCGCGCGTGCCGTGATGGGAGGCGGTCACGATACTCACCGCACCGGCCACGTTACGCATCACCGTCTTGAAGGCATCGGCCTCGATGTCATTGGCCGCGAGTGGAGCCACCTGGCGGTTCATGCGATCACCCATACGAACGCTGCGGCGGGTCGGCCGCAAAACCGTACTAGGGCAGGTTTCTAAATTTGTCTATCGACTGAGTAGACAATATCAGGCTGCGCTCGCGTCGCCCGGCTGCTCGCCGCGAGAACGGCGGACGAGGTCTGCGATGGTCGTGTTGTCGACGACGCTCGCCATCGCGTCCCGAACCTGGCTCATCACGGAGCGCACCGGGCAGACGTCGATGTCGCCGCAATCGCTGCAGGCTCTGAAGGAGGAGCGGCTGGCGCAGGAAAGCGGCGCGATTGGCCCTTCTAGAGCGCGAACCACGGCGCCGACCATGATTGCTCGTGCCGGCTTGGCCAGAGCATAGCCGCCGCCCGGACCCTTCTTGCTGCGCAGCATGCCGGCATTGCGCAGGTCGAGCAGGATCGCGTCGAGGAACTTCTTCGGGATGTTGTTCTTCTGCGCGATATCGGCGACCTGAGTCGTCTCACCGGCTTCCAGCTTGGCAAGATGCACCATGGCCTTGAGGCCGTATTTGCCCTTGTTGGTCAGCATAGGCATGCCCCGCCCAGAGAGAAGTATATTCTATCTATCAACATTGCGGCTACGCGCAAGATCGCGTTCTTCGAGCGGAAAACGAAGAAGATTTATTCTGTCGCTTTCTCATGGGCTGGGCCCGCCGCGATCATGTGCGACGGTCAGCCTTCGCTTGCGCCAGTGGGTGAACAACTCCGTTTCGGCGTGCATGGCGTGCGTTCTGGGCTGAAAGTAGGGTCGTGCCCGCACGACATGTCGACCGGTTGCCGGAGCATCGCCGGAATTCCGTCAGCCGAGACCGAAACGTTGCAACGACATCCATGAGCCCTTCAACGTTTCGGAAACTCCACGGGCCTGACCGGCACAGCGAAGGAGTACCCCGGGCTTGTGTCGCCACGCTTCACCGGCGTGGTTTGCTGCCGGTGTCGCGCAAGAATTTCCCTCTGCGGATACTGCGACGTTTCAAGCCTTTCGAGTTGGATTGCGGCAAGATAAAAATCTACTGAATTAATGGTCTAATATTGACCTCGATCAGAGATCGGCCGCAACAATGAGCTGTTGGCACTCTCGAAAGGCGAGTGCCAAGAGGCTTCACGCTTGCCCATGGAGATCGCAATGGCATTTCGGCCGCTTCACGACCGTGTCGTGATCCACCGCCTAGACGGCGAGGAGAAGACGAAGGGCGGTATCATCATTCCCGATACCGCGAAGGAAAAGCCTCGGGAGGGCGAGGTCGTCGCCGTCGGTCCCGGCGCCCGCGATGAGAGCGGCAAGCTCGTGCCGCTCGACGTCAAGAAGGGCGATCGTGTCCTGTTCGGCAAGTGGTCTGGCACCGAAGTCAAGATCGACGGCCGGGACCTCCTGATCGCCAAGGAATCCGACATCCTGGGCGTCATCGGCTGACGCTGCGCAATTCAGTTCCAAGGAGAGCAGCATGGCTGCCAAAGATGTGAAGTTTTCCGCCGATGCGCGCGAGCGCCTCCTGCGCGGTGTCGATATCCTCGCCAATGCTGTCAAGGTCACGCTGGGTCCGAAGGGCCGCAACGTCGTGATCGAGAAGTCTTTCGGCGCGCCCCGCATTACCAAGGATGGTGTGAGCGTCGCCAAGGAGATCGAGCTCGCCGACAGGTTCGAGAATCTCGGCGCGCAGCTGCTGCGCGAAGTCGCTTCGAAGACGAACGATCTGGCCGGCGACGGCACCACCACCGCGACCGTGCTTGCCCAATCGATCGTCCGCGAGGGTTCGAAGGCCGTGGCCGCCGGCTTCAACCCGCAGGATCTGAAGCGCGGCATCGACCTTGCCGTGATCGAAGCGGTCAAGGATCTGGAGAAGCGCGCCACCAAGGTCGGCAAAGCCGATGATATCGCGCAGGTCGGCACGATCTCGGCCAATGGCGACGCCTCGATTGGCGCAATCATTTCCGAAGCTGTGCAGCGTGTCGGCAAGGAGGGCGTGATCACGGTCGAGGAGGCGAAGAGCCTCGAGACGGAGCTCGATGTCGTCGAGGGGTTGCAGTTCGACCGGGGCTATCTCTCGCCCTATTTCGTGACCAATGCCGAGAAGCTGCTCGTCGAGTTCGACGACCCCTACATCCTCATCCATGAGAAGAAGCTGTCCTCGTTGCAGTCTCTGCTGCCGATCCTCGAGGCGGTGGTGCAGACCGGCAAGCCGCTGCTGATCATCGCCGAGGATATCGAGGGCGAGGCGCTGGCCACGCTCGTCGTCAACAAGCTGCGCGGAGGCCTCAAGGTCGCGGCCGTGAAGGCGCCCGGCTTCGGCGATCGCCGCAAGGCGCTGCTGGAGGATATCGCCATCCTGACGGCTGGCGAGACGATTTCGGAAGATCTCGGCATCAAGCTGGAAAACGTGACGATCGCCCAGCTCGGCCGCGCCAAGAAGGTCCGAATCGACAAGGAAAACACCACCGTCGTCGACGGCGCCGGCAAGAAGAAGGCGATCGAGGCGCGTGTCGCGCAGATCAAGGCGCAGATCGAGGAGACGACCTCCGATTACGATCGCGAGAAGCTGCAGGAGCGGCTGGCCAAGCTTGCTGGCGGCGTTGCTGTGATCCGCGTCGGCGGTGCGACCGAGATCGACGTGAAGGAGAAGAAGGATCGCGTCGACGACGCGCTCAACGCCACCCGCGCGGCCGTCGCCGAGGGAATCGTTCCGGGCGGCGGTGTGGCTCTCCTGCGCGCGAAGGCCGCCGTCGCCAAGCTGAAGAGCGATAACGACGATGTCACCGCGGGCATCCAGATCGTCCTGAAGGCTCTGGAGGCGCCGATCCGCCAGATCGTCGAGAACGCCGGCGTCGAGGGCGCCGTCGTCGTCGGCAAGCTGCTGGAAGCGAAGTCGCCGACCTATGGCTACAACGCCCAGACCGAAGAATATGTCGATCTGATCGAGGCCGGCATCGTCGACCCGGTCAAGGTGGTCCGCACGGCCCTGCAGGACGCAGCTTCCGTCGCAGGTCTGCTCGTCACCACCGAGGCCCTGATCACCGAGGCGCCCAAGGACAAGGTGCCCGCGCCGGGGCTGCCGCCGGGAGGCGGGCTCGACTTCTGAAGTCAGCCTCGGACTTCAGTCAGGCCTTGATCGGGTGACGCGCGGCCTCCGTCGCGCGTCACCTTCGCTGGCTTCGTGCCGGTCGCTTTTCAGTGATGAAGCCCGCCGCGAAGTCACGCGAGCGGCCAGTTTTCGCGAGTGCTGCATGGTTCGCAAATCGGTCGATATCGCTGTCCTGGGCCTGGGCGCCATGGGCTCCGCTGCCCTGTTCCAGCTGGCAACCCGAGGAGCGGATGTTCTCGGGATCGATCAGTTCAGCCCGCCTCATCAATTGGGTTCGAGCCACGGCGAAACGCGGATCACGCGCCTTGCCGTCGCGGAAGGGAAGGAACTGGTGCCGCTGGTGCGGCGATCCCATGAAATCTGGCAGGAGCTGGAAGCCCGTACCGGCGAGGGCCTGTTCGGCCAGGTCGGATTTCTGGCGGTTTCCGGCAGCGGGCCGGGCCAGGGTTCTGCGGACTATGTCGACCGCGTCACCGCGGTTGCGCAAGGGGAGGGGATTCACCACGAAGTCATCGACGCCGCCGAAGCGCGGCGCCGTTATCCCTGGCTCAATGCGGGCGACGGCGATCGCGTCTATTTCGAACCGGAAGGCGGCTTCTTGCGGCCCGAGCACTGTGTCTCCGCGCAACTGCGTCTCGCTTCCGCCGCCGGCGCGAAGCTGATGCTCGACACCCCTGTCCGGGCGATTGTTGCGCAAGGCGATCACATCGAGCTTCGGACTGACAACCAAACGATCCTTGCCGGCCGTGTCGTGGTGAGCGCGGGAGCCTGGGCGAGCAAGCTGTTAGGCCCGGGCTTCAACGCCCTGCTGCGCCCTACGCGGGAAATCCTGCACTGGTACGGTCTGGACTCCGCGGCATCGCCCCAATGGACGGACGCACCGGTTTTTATCTGGGCCACAGGTGCGCGGCAGGGCTTCTACGGTTTTCCGGCCATCGACGGGACGGTGAAGGTCGCGCATGGGGAGAAGAATGTCTTCGTCGACCCCGACCGTTTCGATCGTTCGAGCGACGAGGCTGAATCGCGAGATTTCTACGCCAAGGCGATCGAAGGGCGGCTGAATGGCCTGCGCGCCGATAACTCGCGTCGCAAGACCTGCCTTTATACGGTCTCGCCCGATGGTGGTTTCGTCATCGACGAATGGCCCGAAAGCGAGCGCGTCCTCGTCGTCTCTCCCTGTTCCGGGCACGGCTTCAAGCACTCGGCTGCGATCGGCGAGGCCGTGAGCCAGCGCATTCTGGATGGCGCGAGCCGCATCGACCTGTCGGCTTTCCGGCTCGGACGGTTCGAGGCCCGCAACAACGGCTTCTGACTTTTACGCCAGACACCGCTGGCTGGGGCAGCCTCAGCTTTCGAGGAAGGCGGCCACCTGCGGATGGGCCCGCAGTGCAGCGACGTCCTCCGGCGTGGGCAGGACGGGCCGGTCGCGTACGGAATCGACCAGGCACAGAAAGCCGAGCGGCGCGTCGGTCGCCGCACGGAATTGGTGCCAGGTCCAGGCGGGTATCGTGACCAGGTCCAACTCACCGATATCGTCCACCTGCGTGCCGACGAGGCAACGGCCGTGTCCGCGCAGAACCATCACGCCATGGACATGGCCGTGGCGTTCCAGCGTGGTGTGGCCGCCGGCGGCGACCTCGAAATAGCGCAGTTCGCCGGCGAGGTCCGCGTGCGAGAACAGTGTCTGCCGGGAGACGTTGAGGAACGGCGCCGTCGCATCCTGCTTGTAGGCGAGACGGTCGACCCCTTGCCAACCGAAATCGTCCTGCCAGCGACGCAGCGTGGCGGACTGGGGCGAGATCTGCTCAGGCATGGGCTTCTGCTTTGGCATGGCTGCGTACCTGATCGACGAATGCGGCCGTCGCCTGGCTGAGACGCCCGCGTTCGGCCAGAAGGTTCCCGCCGATCAGCAGCATCACCTCATCCCCGTAGAAGTCGAGGATTTCCGGCACGCGGGCAAGGCTCAATCCTCCGGCCGGCACTGGCAGTGCCGCTATGAGATCCCCAGAAGGCGCGAGGGCCGCTGCGCTGATCTGCCGGCACGTTTCGGGCGAGCACCCGAAGCGACCGCCGAAATTCGGAAAGATCACGGCATCCAACCCGACGAGCCGCCAGAGCTTCGCCAGGAAGGCTGGCGCGATGCGCGCAGCACCCGCCAGGCTGGGATGCGCCAAAAAGGCGATGTCGTCGTGGTCGCGGATGAGCTGCTGGACATTGGAAAGGCCGAGGATTGCCGGTGCGACCATCGCGGTGTCGAGCCCTTCCTCGCGCAGGATGCGCAGTTGATCGCGGACTGCATCGAGGCTGCCGGACAGGCTTGGCACATAGCGCGTCGGATGGCCTGTCGAGGCGGTAGCTCGGCGCACCGCGCCGGCGCAAGCTGCAACGCGCAGGTGAAACGGGCTGAAGTCTTGCTGGGCCAGGCCGTGGTCGTCCTTGACGTAGTCGATGCCACCCAGTGCGAAGGCGTGGGCAAGTTCCGCCAATTCCTCCGGAGGCAATCCCTGCGGCTTGAGCGCCGACGCGGTGAGTGCCCGCGCTCCGGCGTTCACGCGCGCGCGCAGTCCCGGGAGGCCGGCATGGGGGCCGTTGCCGAGCTGCCGCTTCAGTAAGGCGGGCAGGTCAGCATCCACCAATGTCAGGTCATCGTGCAGAGACGAGTTGCCGAACAGCATGTTTAAAAGCTGCCCGGCATCCGCGCCGATGGTGGCCGCCGAGAGCTGGATGCGGATGGCGTGCAGATCGGGACTCAAGGCCTCGACAGCTTCGACACGGCCGAGGATATCCGCGAGGATCCCGCTCTGGCCGACAGCCTCGGGCGGCATTTCGATGCTTTGCTCGATGGCGACCGCGCGCGCACGGGCTGCAACATCCTCAGCCTTGCCGCGCAGATGATAGGTGACTTCGATCCAGCTCATCGTCCGCTCGTCTTCTGCCGCAGTCGCGAGAGAGGAGTTTGTGGCGACGGTATGTTGCGGTCAAACAAACATTATTTTAAATGACGAAAATCAAAAGGATTAATATTCTAAAATAATACGACAGTATGAACCAAATATCTTTTGGGATTGATTAATATTGTCTTTCTCGGTTGGGGTGCGGAGGCTGATTTAGACAATCGTCATGCCGGACGGATCGGAACGGGATTGGGAAATCTCAACATCGCATGGGCAGATATTCGTCAGGACGTGGGATGAGGTCGGAAATCGCGCTGCTCCCATTGTTCTGTTCGACGGCCAGATGGACAGCGCACAGTCGTGGGGAGACTTCCCGTGGCGCTTGTCGCGCTCGACGGGGCATATGGTC
Organism: Allobosea sp. RAF48; assembly: GCF_052114025.1. Lineage (NCBI taxonomy): Bacteria > Pseudomonadati > Pseudomonadota > Alphaproteobacteria > Hyphomicrobiales > Alloboseaceae > Allobosea > Allobosea sp. RAF48. The sequence goes on along the minus strand of NZ_JBFRDZ010000003.1, from coordinate 511,008 downwards.
GTGGCCTTCGACAGGCTGGGACCCGGGCGTTCTGGTCCCTTCCTTGAGGTCCCGTCGGCCGATTTCTGGGAGCGGGAGGTGCAGGCCGCCACCCTGCTGATCGGCGATCATCTCGGTTTCAGAAGCTTCATTGCCTGTGGTCACAATCTGGGTGGAGCGATTGCCGTCGATACGGCGGCTCGGCGCGGGAACGCGTGTCTCGGTCTGATCACGATCGGGGGTTGGGCTCACCTGAATGACGGCATCCGCCGCGGCATTCTTCAGGCCGGGAGACCCGGTCCAGAGCGGGACGAAGCGGCTGCTCCCGCTGGCCTTGATCCAGGCGGGACCGCGTACGGGAGCCTGGATGCGTGGGCTAGCTCGCCAACGTTTGATGTCTTGATCGATGAGGCGCTGTCAAAACTCCGCTGCCCAGTCCTTGCCGTGCATGGCGAGCTGGACGAGGTTTGCTCGCTTGAGCATGCGAGGCGGATCGCATTCGGGAGAGGGTGCGTCGGCGTCATCCCTGGTGCAGGCGCTTCACCGCATAAAGAAAAGGAAGGCGACGTCCTCGCCGCGATCCGGGACTTTCTGGCGCTAAGCGTGTTCCCTCTGCCGATCCATTGAAGTCGAGGATTCTTCCGCCGCGAGTAGCTGGGGGGCATCGGCAAGCTCGGGAATTTCCGAGAAACCGGAAGCTACAGCCGCGGAACCGCTTCGAGGAGGCGGCGCGTATAGGCGTGCTGCGGGGCGCTGAACACATCCTCGGCCGGGCCGGTCTCGACGATCACGCCGTCCTTCATCACCGCGATGCGGTCGCTCATGTGTCGGATCACGCCGAGGTCATGGGAGATGAAGAGCATGGCCAGCCCGAGACGGTGCTGAAGCGCGATCAGCAGATCGAGGACCTGCGCCTGCGTCGTGACGTCGAGCGCGGAAACGGGTTCGTCGCAAATCAGCAGATCGGGCTCGCTGGCCAGGGCCTGCGCGATCGAGACGCGTTGCCGCTGGCCTCCCGACAATGTCGTCGGCCGCCGGCTGAGGATATCCGGGGGAAGATTGACCAGCCTAACCAGCTCCTGCACGCGCGCGGCCCGTTCGCCCGGGCCGAGGTTGGTGTGGAGGCGCAGCGGCTGCTCGATGATCCGCTGGACTGTGTAGCGCGGGTCGAAGGAGCTCAGCGGATCCTGGACGATCGTCTGGATATGCCGGCGCAAAGGCCGCCGCAGGCGTTCGGATAGCTGGCTCCAGGGGAGACCGCGGAAGAGGACGTCGCCCTCGTCGGGGCTGCGCAGCGCGAGCGCGACCTTGCCGATCGTCGTCTTGCCGGAGCCCGACTCCCCGACGATGCCGAGGGTTTCGCCCCGGTGGACTTCAAGCGAGACGCCGTTCGCCGCGTGGGTCACGCCGCGATCCGGGCGGGCGAAGCGGACTGTAATGTCATGCATCGCAAGGGTCGGTTCCCGTCGGTCGGGCTGCGCCTTCACCGGCCGCAGGCCCTGCGTGGACAGCCAGCGGCCTCGCGTCGCTGCGCTCGGCACGGCCGACAGCAGGCGTTGCGTGTACGCATGACGCGGGTTTCGCAGCACCTCCCGCGCCGGGCCGGTTTCGACCAGCTCACCGTTCTGCATCACGGCGATCCTGTCGGCGAGCTGCGCGGCGACCGCCAGATCATGCGTGATGAGCAGGATGCCGTGTCCGGCCTTGGCGAGCCCTCCGAATACGCCGAGAATCTGCTGCTGGACGGTGACATCCAGTGCGGTGGTCGGTTCGTCGGCGATGAGCAGGCGAGGGCGGGCGGCCAGCGCCGAGGCGATGAGCGCTCGCTGCCGCAGCCCGCCGGAGAGTTCGTGAGGATATTGCGCGGCGCGCGTCGCCGGATCGGGAATGCCGACGCGGGCGAGCAGGGTTTCGACCTCCTTGCCGATCTCGCTTCGCGGGACCAGCGCGTGGGTCAGAATCGGCTCGCCGACCTCCCGGCCGACCGTGCGAAGGGGATCGAGGGAGACGAGAGCGTCCTGCAGGACGAAACCGATCTCCCGGCCTCGGATCTTCGCCCACTGCCGCTCCGAGAGATCGGCCAGCGCGACGGTTTCGCCGTCATGGCCCGAGAGGCGCAGCGTGTCGGCGCGCAGCTGCGCCCCCGGTCCCGCCAGGCCGACGAGTGCGCGCGCGGTCACCGACTTTCCCGAGCCGGATTCGCCGACGATCGCAAGGATTTCGCCCGAGCCGACGGCAAAGGAGATGCCGCGCACGACCTCCCTCGGCCCGTGCCTCCCCAGGAAGGTGATGCGCAGGCCGTGGACCTCGATGATGGGCGGTCGATAGGTCGGCGCTGCTGCGGCCAGGTCTTGCCGGCCCATGAGCTGGACGTTCATGGCAGGTCTCCCTGTGATAGCAGGAGCTGCAGGCGACGCCCGAGGATCGTGATCGCGATGACGGAGGCTGCGACGACGGTTGCCGGCAGGAAGCTGATCCAGGGCGCGGTATCGAGGAAGTTGCGGCCATCGGCCAGAAGCGCACCCCATTCGGCGGCGGGGGGCACCACGCCAAGGCCGATGAAGCTCAGGGCCGAGGCCGACAGCACGGCGTTGCCGACGCCGATGGTCGCGAGGACGACGAGCGGCCTGATGGCATTCGGAATAACATGGCGGGCGATGATCGTCGGGGTCGGTTCGCCGAGCGCCACGGCATGCTCGACATAGCCGGACTGCCAGACCCGGAGCACCTGCGAGCGCACCAGCCGCGCATAGCCTGCGATGCTGGAAAGCCCCACGGCCAGCAAGGTGTTCGTCGGACCGCGGCCGAGCACGGCGATGATCAGCAGCGCGAGCAGGATCTCGGGGAAGGCGAGCAGGATATCGATCAGCCGCACCAGCACGCGTTGCAAGCCAGGCGGCGCGAGCCCGGCCGCCGTGCCGAGCAGAACGCCTCCGGCGCAGCCGATCAGCGTCGCGCCGATGCCGATCCCCAGGGACATCGAGGTCCCGTGGACGACGCGGGTGAAGACGTCCCGGCCGAGCTGGTCGGTTCCGAACCAGTGGGCGAGGCCGGGCGGCAGCAGGATCGCGTCGGTATCGACCGCATCGGGCGCCAGCGGCGTGAACCAGTGCGGTGCGCCGGCCGCTGCCAGCAGGAGCAGGGCGAAGGCGAGCGGAATGAGCAGCCCCGGCGCACGCCACGGGTTCCCGGCACGGTTGCCGCTTCGGGTGCGCGCGACGATGTCGAGAACCTCGCTCATCGTGCCGCCCTCCGCAGCCGTGGATCGATCAGCAGGTAGAGCGCGTCGACGATGAGGTTGATCAGCACCGAGACGAGCGCCGACAGCATGACCAGTCCGAGCAGGAGGGGCATGTCGCGCGTCTTGATCGCCTGCAAGGTGATCTGGCCGATGCCGGACCGTCCGAACACGGTCTCGGTCAGGATCGAGCCGGCCAGAACGCCGGCGAAGAGCGTGCCGGTCAGCGTCGAGACCGCGAGCGCGGCATGGCGCAGCGCATGGCGCAGGCGCAGCTGCGTTTCGCTGACGCCGCGTGTCCGGACGGTCAGGGCGAAGGGCTGCAGCAGTGCTTCTTCCAGCCCGTCGCGCAGGACCTGGGTCAGCAGCGCCGCGAGCGGCAGGCTGAGGGCGATGGCGGGCAGAACCAGCGCGTGGATGCCGTCTCCGCCGATGATCGGAAACCAGCCGAGATAGAAGCTGAACACCGTCAGCAGCAGAAGGCCGACCCAATAGACCGGCGTGCTCAGCACGGCGAGCTCCAGACCGGCGAGAGCGGTTCGCAGTCCCCTGCGCCGCCCGGCCGTGGCCAGCGCGTTGACGAAGGCGAGGCCGAGAGCCAGCACCATCGCCGTCCCCGCGAGCTGGAGAGTCGGCCCGGCGGCTTCGCGGATGACATCGATGACCGGCTGCCGATACTGATAGCTCTGGCCGAAATCGCCGAGCAGGGCCTGGCCGATATAGCGCGCATATTGCACCGCCAGGGGCTGATCGAGCCCGAATTGCCGGATCAGCGCCTCCCGCTCGGCGGCATCGACGATGTTCTCGCCCCCGGTGAGAACCGCGACGGGGTCGCCGGGGATCGCCTTGACCGCGATGAAGGTGATCGTGGCCGCGCCCCAGAGCACGGCGACGATCACTCCAAGGCGCCTCAGCCCGATGGGCAGGGCCTTACGGAGCCAGCCAGGCATCGTAGAAATTCGGTTTCGCGTTGGTCGCCCAGCTGATGCCTTGCAGCTTTCTGGAGGCGCCGAGCTGATAGGCGGCGACATAGAGTGGCACGGCATAGGCCTGTCCGATGATCTCGGCCTGCGCCTGGCCGTAGAGGCGCTGGCGCTCGTCGCCGGCAGCGCCGATTGCCTTCGTCAGGATGTCGTCGAGGCTCTTCGCGCGGGCATAGTTGGCGCCGTTCGGCGGGATATAGCCGGAATGGAAGACGGTCCGCAGGATGTCCGGCTCGGCCCGCACATAATATAGAGAGGTGAGATCGTAGTCGTTTGCGCCCGTGCGGGCCGTGTAGCCGCCGGCATCGACCGGGTCGAGCTGCAGGTCGAAGCCCGCCTTCTTGACCGAGAACTGGATGGCCTGGGCCAGCGTCAGGTCCGAGGCGCCCCAGGCGGCGGCGTCATAGACGAAGCGGACGGTGAGCCGCTCCCCGCCTTTCGCGCGAATGCCTTCGGCATCCCTGGTGCTCCAGCCGGCTTCGTCGAGCAGCTTGGCTGCCTTCTGCGGATCGAAGCCCCAGCCCGCAGCGATCTTCGGATCGTAGTAGAGTGTTGAAGGACCAAGGATATTGTCGGCCGCCTTCAGGCTGCCGAAGAAGGCGGCCTTGACCGCGGACGGCGCATCCACGGCGCTCTGGAAGGCCTGGCGGACCCTGACATCGGCGAAAGGCCCGCGGCTGGTGTTGAGGAACAGGGCGCGGTTCACGCCGGGGTTCTCCCGCGTCACGACCTGGAGGCGACTATCCGCCTGGACGGTGCGGAAATTGGCTGGCGGAACCTCGTCGATCGCCTGTGCCTGCCCGCTGCTGAGCGCGCCGAGGCGAACGGAGGACTCGGGCAGATACCGGAACACCAGGGCATCGAGATGGGCCGGCCCCTGATGCGCCGCGTAGCCGGGCCCCCAATTGTAGTCGCCGCGCTTCGTCAGCCGGCTGCCGCTGCCTTTGGTAAAGCTCTCGAGCAGGAAGGGGCCGGAGCCGACGACGGTATTGGTCGTGCTCTTGGCATTGCGCAGGTAGGTCGGGGACTGGATGCCGAGATAGGGCAGGCTGAGCCCCTGCAGGAGCGGGGCGAATGACTGCTTGTAGGCAATGACGAGGGTCGCGGGATCCCGGGCGGTGATGCTGTCCACCGGTCCCAGCAGCGATTTCGCATAGCTCGACGTCGTCTTGGGGTCGAGGATGCGGTCGAAATTGAACTTCACCGCTTCGGCATCGACAGAGGTGCCGTCGCTGAAGGTCACGCCGCGCCGCAGATGGAAGGTATAGACGGTATTGTCTGCGTTCACCTCCCAGCGCTCCGCCAGCCACGGCGTGAAGCGATTGTCTTCGGCCTGGCCGACGAGGGAGTCGACGAGATTGCGGGTGATCAGCGCCGTGATGGAGTTGCCCGTGATCGAGGGGTCGATGATCGCGGTGTCGCTCGCCAGGCCGACGGTCAACGTGCCGCCAGCGGCAGGCTTGCCAGCGGGCTGGTTGTCGGCGGCGAGCACCGGGCCGCCCGCCGCGAGCAGGGCAAGGGCGGCGGCCGCCGCAAGCACCTGATGTCCGCGCCCCTGGACAACTGCATGAAGCGATGGTCGCCACATGCGACGTGCAGTGCGGATTTCGGCCTGGATCATCGTAAAGCCTTCAAATGAAAAGCGATCATCGGCGCAGGCCAGCGATGGCCGCGACGTTGAGCCCTTTACGCGTTAGAAATCGATGCTCGATCGAGCTATGCCGACGAGGTCGGCGATCTACTTCCTGCTGCGGCGCGTTTCGCCGGTGCGCGTCCAGTGCAGAAACGCAGACAGGCGCAGCAGAGCGTGAACGATGAAATTGAAGAGAACAATCATGGGCTTTCCTCAAGCAAAGGAGCCCACGGCTATGCGCGTGGTGCTTTTAGCATTGGTGACGCGGTGCAAGCTGCTCCAACAAATCCCGCGACCGTCTTGGCCGGAACCGCCACGATGTCAGTAATAATCGTGTGATGTGGTCACGACGTCAATCGAATGTCTTTTCAAATACATTCGACCATGAGCAAAAATCCGCTTTGGCAGGCCTCTCGGAAGGAGTGTTCGATCTCCGTGGCATTCCTCTTGCAGCTCCGTGGAACGGGCGGGTCAGGCCCGTTCCACAAAAGGAGGTCAGGCGCTGCGGGCTATGGAAGGGGCCGCGGAAGCCGATGCCAGGGGCGGCAGTTCCAGATTGGAGCGGAAGTCGTCGCCGACATAGTCGGTGTCGATCAGTGCGCGGCGGCGCAGCTCGGGCAGAAGGCCGTTGAGCAGGAGGTCTTCCTGATCGGGATTGCCGAGGCCGTGAAGGGTGAGAACATCGAGCACGCCCGCGCGGAAGCGCTCCTCGATCGCATCGGCCAGCTGCTCGGGCGTTCCGGCGACGGACCAATGGCCGGTCTCCTGCGCCTCGATGATGAGCTCGCGCAGCGTCAGGCCCTGCTTCGCGTAACGGCTGAAGATTTCCACGCGGCCGCGCCGCCGGTTGGTGCTGGTGACCTCCGGCAGCAGGCCGTCGGGCAGGGGCTTGTCCAGCGGCAGCGCGGACAGGTCGATATCGCCGCCGAGCATGTCGGCGAGCTTGAGGCGCCCGAGTTCGTAGTCGATGCGCTCATGCTTTTCCTTCAGGCGCCGGGCGACATCCGTATCGGACTCCCCGATCACCGAATGGAACGAGTTCATGACGAAGGGCAGGTTGTCGCCGCGCCCGAAACTCTTGGCCCGACGACGCAGCTCGGTCACGAAGGCGATCGCGCCTTCCAGCTTCGGCTGCGAGGTGTAGACTACCTCGGCATAGCGCGCGCCGACGCTGATGCCTGCTTCGGATTGACCGGCCTGGAACTGCACCGGCCGCCCCTGCGGCAGCGGCGGCACGTTGAGCGGCCCCTGGACGGTGAAATGCCGGCCCCGATAGTCAACGCGATGGAATTTGGCCGGGTCGAGTGCGAGCGCGCCTGAAGCCTTGCGCGTCACGGCGTCCCTCTCATTCGCATCGTACAGCGCATTCACGACCTCGATGAATTCTGCGGCGCGGGCATAGCGCTCCTCCGGGCTGAGCAGCGCCTCGCCGAAATTCTCCTCGCCGACCGAGGAGGTCACCGCATTCCAGGCGGCGCGGCCGCCGCTGGCATGGTCGAGCGAGCCGATCAGGCGGGCCAGATTGTAGGGATGGTGAAAGGTGGTCGAAACCGTCGCGACGAGGCCGATGTGTGACGTCACCTGGCTCAGCGCCGCGAGTGCGATGAGCGGGTCCTGTACGCCTGCGGTGCCGGCGAGGCCGGCGGGGTCGATCTGCAGCAGGTCGGCCGTGAAGAGCCCGGTGATCTTCTCGGCCTCGGCCCGGCGCGCGAATGCGGCGGCTCGCTTGGCTCCAGTTGCCGGATCGGCATCGTTCGAGGCTGCGATGACGTTGGAGGCGCCCATCAGGGTCTTGAGGCGGCGGCGCGGGGCGGAGGACATGGAAGCTTCCTTCTCTCGGATCGTTGGTTCGGCTATCGGTGGCGCCGGACGATGGCTCCCGCGGCGATGGCCCGGTTGCGCTGCTCAGGGCAGAGTGGGCACGGCGCCGAGCAGAGCGCGCGTCTAGCTGTGGGCCGGCACGGCTGCCGACAGAGCCGCTGCTTCCACTCCGCCCAGAAACGTCCTTCTCGTACGATGATGCCAACCCCTTCTGGCTGTCTCAGGCGGCGAGGGAGGTTCGGGCCGCGGCCGCGAGCAGCTGGATGGTCGTCAGGCGCCGGGCGCCTTCGGTGACGGGGCAGTCGACCATGAACTCGTCGATGCCGAACGCCCGGTGCAGCCGCTGCAGCTCGGCATGGACCTGCGCCGGCACGCCGCGCAGCAGGAGCGAGCCGCGCTCCTCGATGCGGTACTCCCGCGAGCCGGTCTGCCGGACATATTCGAGAGCCTGTTCCCGGCTGGTGACGTTGACGCCCTGGCCGTTCTCGATGTCGACGCGGAAACGGCGCGCGTCGGGCGCCAGGCTCCGGGCCAGCTCCTCCGTCTCCGCGATGACGACGCCTACGGCGAGGAGCGCGGAAGTGCCGCCGGCGTCGCGATAGGCCGACAAGGCTTCGCCGATGGCGGCCTCGTCGCCGTGGATATGGCCGGGATAGACGAAGCTCCAGCCGAGGCTCGCCGCGAGCCTCGCGCTTTCGATGCTCGCACCGAGCAGGAAGCGTTCGGCGGGCTTCGCCGGCGCCGGAAAGGCGGCGAGCTGGTTGCCGGCGTCGCTGCCGTCGTGATGTTCGCGAAGGAAGCGGTCGAGTTCGACCAGCTGCGCGTCGAAATCCGGCTTGCGGGCCGGGTCGTAGGCCCCCTGCAATGCATGGGTCGACAATGGCATGCCGCCCGGCGCCTTGCCGATGCCGATGTCGACGCGCCCGGGCGCCAGCGCGGCCAGCAGGTTGAAGTTCTCGGCCACCTTGTAGGCGCTGTAGTGCTGGAGCATCACCCCGCCGGAGCCGATCCTGATGCGGTTCGTGCGGGCGAGCAGGAAGCTGATCAGCACCTCCGGAGACGAGCTCGCCAGCTTCGCCGCGTTGTGATGCTCGGCCACCCAGAAGCGCGCAAAACCCAGCTCCTCCGCGGCTTTTGCGAGCGAGAGCGTCCTTGCAAGCGCGTCGCCGGCAGCCTCGTTCAGTTGCAGGGGGCTCTTGTCGAGAAAGCTCAGTTTGTAGGGCATCCGTCCTCGCCAGCGGCATTGACAGTCGATGATGTTCTAATAGTCTATAGAAATAATATATTGCTTGATCAAGCGGCAGTGGGCATGGGCTCGCTGTGGCGATTTCGGAGAATGTTATGGCTGACCTTTTCGTGCGGTCGTCGCCTCTCGACCCGGCCGCGGAGCCGCTGCTGGAGGGGCTGATCTCGGAATATGACGGACGATATGGCGTGGCGAGCCGCCCCGGTGGCGCCCGCTCGGAGATCTTGCGCTACCCCGCCGAAGCTTTCGCGCCGCCGCTCGGTGCCTTTCTGCTTTTGCAGCGTGACGGCGAAACGATCGCGGGTGGGGCGTTCATGAGCCACGACGACGAGACGGCGGAGTTCAAGCGCATCTGGACGCGCCCGGATTTGCGCCGTCAGGGTCTCGCTAGACAGGTTGTGCCGGCACTTGAGGAAAGTGCCGGCGAGCTCGGCTACACGCGGGCATATCTCACCACCGGTTTCCTGCAGCCAGAAGCGTCGGCGTTGTACATCGCCCTCGGCTATCGACCGCTTTTCGATACGGCCGTCGACCCCACCCTCTACCGCTCCCTGCCTTTCGAGAAGCATATCGGCAGGAGGGCAGGGCAGGTCGGCACCTATCCGGTCCATGCGCCCGCCGCGTCATTCGAGGAAGCGACGAAGCGGGTCGCCGCGATCAAGGCCGAGCACGAGGCGAAGGTGTCCTCGCGGCTCGCGAGCTATCGGGCTTCGGCGGCCTAGGCACGCACCGGATCGGAATGTGACGATGACGCAGAAATCTCCCCTGTTGCTCGGTCTCGGATTGGATGCGGGCGGCCATCGCAACGGAGACGAACCCGATTGGCGCGAGCTCTGGAGCAGCCTCGTCGCGAGGCTTGATGGCGTCGCAGCGTTCGTGACCCTGGAAGATGGCTTTGCCGATCCCGGCCAGGACGGGCTCGACGCGATCCTTCTGGCCAATTGGCTCGCGCCCCGAAGCCGCGAGATCGGTCTCATCGCCGGGGCGCCGATAAGCTTCGCCGAGCCCTTCCACGTCTCGACGGCGATTGCCACGCTTGACTATGTCAGCGGTGGCAGGGCCGGACTTCTGGCCCAGCGCCTCGACCAGGAGCGTAGCCGCGAGGCCAGCCGCGCGATCGGAGAGCTGAAGGGCTTTCCCGCGGCCGACCAGCCGTCTCTCGACCGCGACGCGCTGGATGCCGTCGATGTCGTCAGGCGTCTCTGGGACAGCTGGGAGGACGATGCGGTCATCCGCGACACGCAGAGCCAACGCTTCGTCGATGGCGAGAAGCTTCACTATATCGATTTCCAAGGCGCAGATTTCCGCGTGCTGGGACCGTCGATCACGCCGAGGCCTCCCCAGGGCCAGCCCATCGTCGCAGTCAGCCGGGTGGCCGAAACGGATCTGGCCTTCGCGCGCGCTGCCGATGTGGTTTTCGTGCCGGCCAACGGCGATTTTGCCGAAACGCTCGCTAAGCTTAGCGGCGGTACATCGGGGAAGGGGCCAGTCGTCATCGCCGATCTGCGTATCGGCCCGGATGGAAGTACCGCCGAGGATCTGATCGCCGCGGCCGGGATCGCCGCCGCCGATGGCGCCCAAGGTGTCCGCCTGGTCCTGTCCGATCCTCGCACGCAGATCGACCGCGTCACCGGCACGCTGGTCCCCGCTCTTCGCGCTGCAGGGCTGGTCGCGCCACCTGCGGGCGGGAACCTGCGCAGCCGCTTTGGCCTGCCAGCCGCGCGCAATCGCTACGCCGCGGCAGCCTGAGCTCGGAGGAATGCCATGACCAGGAAGCAGATCATCCTCGGGGCGCAGTTCCCCGGGGTCAATAATTTCACGGTGTGGAGCGATCCGGCCGCCGGCAGCCAGATCGAATTCTCGTCCTTCCGGCACTTCGCCGAGACGGTCGAGCACGGCAAGTTCGACTTCATTTTTCTCGCCGAAGGGCTGAGGGTCCGGGAGCAGAAGGAGCGCTTCCACGAACTGGATGTCGTCGGCCGCCCAAACACGCTGGCTATCCTCACTGCATTGGCTTCGATCACCGACCATGTCGGGCTGATCGGGACGCTGACCACGACATTCAACGAGCCTTATCCGCTCGCACGTCAGCTCGCGACGCTCGATATCCTGTCCGGTGGGCGGGCCGGCTGGAACGTCGTGACGTCGCCCGGTGCCTTCACCGGGGCGAACTTCCGTCGCGGCGATCATTTGCCGTTTCGCGAGCGTTACGAGCGCGCGCGGGATTTCCTGGAAACCGCGCGCTCGATCTGGAGAGGCGGCGACTTCTACGCTCGCACGCCTCACTTCGATATCGCGGGACGCACCGGCGCCGGTCCGTTGCCGCAAGGCACTCCGGTCATCGCGCAGGCCGGCGATTCCGACGAGGGCAGGGAGCTTGCTGCGGGCCATGCCGACCTCATCTATTCGCGCCACGGCACGCTTGAGGAGGGAAAGGCCTTCTATGCGGATGTGAAGCAAAGGCTCGCCAAACATGGCCGCAGCCGCGACGCCCTGAAGATACTGCCGGGTGCCAACTTCGTTCTGGGCGATACGCTGGAAGACGCTCTGGAAAAGCAGAAGACCATACGACTGCAGCAGGTGAGCCCGAAGAACGCCATCGTTTTCCTCGAGCAGGTCTGGAATCGCGACCTCTCGGCCTATGATCCGGACGGTCCTCTGCCCGACGTGGATCCCGACGTCGCGGTCGAGCAGCTCGCCCAGGGGCGTGCGGCGCGCTACGATAACCGGTTGGAGACTGCGCGGGCCTGGCGTGAGCTGGCCGAGCAGGAAAAGCTCAGCATCCGCGAACTCATCATCAAGGTGACCGGGCGCAAGCAGTTCGTCGGGACGCCGGCCTAGGTCGCCGAGGAGATCGATCGCTACGTTCAGGAAGATGCGGCGGACGGCTTCGTGTTCGCGCCCCATCTCACCCCGGGCGGCTTCGACGAATTCGTCGAGAAGGTCATTCCGATCCTGCAGGAGCGCAAGGTCTTCCGGCGGGATTATGCCTCCTCCACGCTCCGCGGAAACCTCGCTCTTCCCGAGGCGTGGCAGCCGGTCGCCAAGGCGGTGTAGAGGGCRCCCCGCCGCTTCCGGCGCCGCTCAGAGCGGCGCCGGAACTGCCTGCGGTGTCGGTTGCTCATCGCGAAGCAGCGGCAATAGCTGCAAGCCCTGGCGCTCGATCTCGGCGAGATAGGGCGTGTCGGACAGAATGAACTTGGTAATCCCGAGATCGCGGTACTTCTTCAGCGACTGGGCGACGTCCGCGGCCGAGCCGACAAGCCAGGTCGTCCCCGCGCCGCCTCCGCCGAATTTGCCCGGCGCGGTGTAGAGATTGTCGTCGAGCACCTCGCCGCGCTGATGCAGGTCGAGCAGACGTCGCTGGCCGACGGCCACCGCGCGCTGATGGTCATTCCAGCCTGCGCCCCGGCTTTTGGCCATCGCCGCGACCTTGGCCTCCGCGTCGGCCCAGGCTTGCTCCGTCGTGTCGCGGACGAGCGTCGTGATGCGCAGCCCGAACTGCAGCGGTGGAAGCTCCCGGCCGAGCCGATGGCCGAGCGATTTGAGACGTTCGATCCGCTGCGCGATCTCGGCGAGCGGCTCGCCCCAGAAGAGCTGGACATCGGCATCGGTCGCGGCGACGCGCTCAGCCGCTTCCGACGCGCCGCCGAAATAGAGCTTGGGATGCGCCCTGCCTTCCCGAGGCTGCACTCTGGGTACGACGGTCGAGTTCGTGACCGAAAAATACTGCCCGCGAAAACTGACGGCTTCCTCGGTCCAGAGCTTGCGAACCAGCTGCATGAACTCCCTGGTCCGGGCGTAGCGCTGTGACTGATCGCCTTCCTCGTCTCCGTATGCGGCGAGGTCGTCCTGTCCCGATACGATATTGATCCGCACGCGACCTCCGCTCAGATGGTCGAGCGTCGCGGCGGCCGAGGCCAGATTGGCGGGCCGCCAATAACCCGGGCGGATCGCAATCAGCGGTTCGAACGTCTTCGTTCGTGCGGCCAGAGAGGTCGCGACGGTAAAGGTATCGGGCCGCCCCCAGCCCGTCCCGATAAGGGCGCCTTTCCACCCGAACCGTTCCAGAGCGAGCGCATGGCTGGTCAGGGTATCGAGGCTGTTGTAGTCGTGGGTGGCGGAATCGCCACGATGACCGGGCTTAACATCGTTTGGGATGTACCAGAGAAATTCGCAGGCTTCCGTCATGGGGTCCGGCTATCGATATCTATTTACATTCAGGCGCAAATCGCCTCTGTAAAAACTTTTACTCTGATAACAACAGAATTAACGTTTTGAATTGCGATAATAACGAAGAATATGTCCTCTGATATCTGGTCGTCTGTGGGTGTTTCCTCTCTTGTCGCCGCTTTTATTTTCGGAGCCTCTGCTGACGGTGGACCGTTCATGCATCGGTCACGGGCAAGTGTCAGGGCGCCGGCCAGATTCATCTTCGAAGGGAGAGCCTGCACGAGAGCGTTCGACGGCATTGTCGCGTGACGGTGCCGCTTCTGCCTGGGCATAAGGTGGTCGTTTTGGCTGGTCGTTGCCAATAGAATTACCGATTTCATTCGGTGTAATATTGAGTGAATGTGCCACCTCTGAGGAGTGAATAAAGGTATATTTATCTCTCCGGGGCGAAGGGTACTGATATATCGTCATAAAGCTTGTCGATTTTGGCATAGATATTTGATTTTCAATACTTTTTTGAAATGCGTTTCTCTTGACCCCTTGCGCGCCGAAGCGGCATCGTCTGCCGCGGTAACTGCGGCACGGCGAGGCTGTCCGCAGGCTTTACGAGCGAGGTCCGCGATGTCCGCAAACGCCCGCCAGCTGACGCTGAATCTGTTCATCTATCCAGGCGGTCACCACGAGGCCGCCTGGCGCTATCCCGCTTCCGAGCCGAAGCGCGTGCTCGACATCACCTATTATCAGGAGCTCGCGCGCCGGGCCGAGGCCGCCAGGTTCGACGCAATTTTCTTTGCGGACGGTCCTTCGCTGCCAGAGAACGTTCGGTACTCGTCGCGGGTGCGCTTCGAACCCCTGACATGGTTGTCCGCCATCGCGGCAGTGACCGAGAGGATCGGGCTGATCGCAACCTCCTCGACGACCTATAACGAGCCCTACAATCTCGCCCGGCTCTTCGCCTCGCTCGATCATCTCTCCAACGGGCGTGCCGGCTGGAACATCGTCACGACCAGCGATGCCGGCGCCGCGCAGAATTTCGGCTTGCCCGAGCACCCGCCACATGGCGAGCGTTATGAGAAGGCGCGCGAATTCCTCGATGTCGTCAGCAAGCTCTGGGACAGCTGGGAGGATGAGGCCTTCGTCGCCGATCCAGAGAGCGGTGTCTTCGCGGATGGGGACAAGGTCCATCGGATCGATCATGTCGGCCGGCATTATCGGGTGAGGGGGCCGCTCAACGTCTCGCGGTCGCCACAGGGCCGGCCGGTCTATGTGCAGGCCGGTTCCTCGGAAGACGGTCGTTCCTTCGCTGCCCAGTTCGCCGAAGCGATCTTCACCGCGCATCAGACGCTGGCCAGCGCGCAGGAATTCTACCGGGATATCAAGGCGCGCGCCGTCGCGCTCGGCCGCCGGCCGGAGCATATCCGGGTCCTGCCCGGTATCAGCCCCTTCCTCGGCTCGACGCAGGCCGAAGCCGAGAGGCTGGAGGATGAGATCAACGAACTCATCCAGCCGGCGGCTTCGCTCGAGCAGCTCAAGCGCATGATCGGCCTCGACCTGACCGGCTTCGATCTCGACGGCCCGTTCCCGCGGCACCTCGTCGACACGAGCGGGCCGAAAGGCGTCGCCAGCCGCTTCCAGCTCATCGTCGACATCGTCGACCGCGAGAGCCCGACCATTCGCCAGCTCATCCGTCGCCTGGCCGGCGCGCGCGGGCATCGCGTCGTGGTCGGGACGCCGGACCATGTCGCCGACGAGATACAGGCATGGTTCGAGCAGGGCGCCGCGGACGGCTTCAACGTGATGCCGCCCTATCTCACCGGAGGTTTCGACACGTTCGTCTCCGAGGTGGTTCCGATCCTGCGAAAACGCGGCCTGTTCCGGCGGGAGTATTCCGGCTCGACGCTGCGCGAACACTATGGCCTGCCGCGCCCGGAGAGCGTCTTCGCAGCGGATCAGCGCCAGAGCGCTTGAGCCGGCACTGCGGACCAAGGGACAAAAGGCCCGGATGCACTGGCATCCGGGCCTTGCTGTTTCTCGAATGGGTTCGCTTGGCCCGTCAGGCCGCAGGCTCCGCGCGACGAGGAGAGGGGGAAAGCAGTCAGGCGACCCGGCGCAGATCGGCATCGGTGACGCCGAGGCTGCGCAGCAGTTTCGTGCGGATCTCGGCGAAGCGCACCTCGCGGGCCGCATGCTCTTCCGGGAGCGCGATCGGCTGATCGATGATGAAGCGGCCCTGATCCAGGACGAGCACGCGCTGTGCGAGGTGGATGGCCTCGTCGACATCATGCGTGACGAGCAGCACGGCCGGGCGGTGCCTCGCGACGAGATCGAGCAGCAGGGCCTGCATGCGCAGCCGCGTCAGCGCGTCGAGCGCGCCGAACGGCTCGTCGAGCAGCAGCAGATCCGGGGAGCGCACCAGCGAGCGGGCCAGCGCCGCGCGTTGCTGCTCGCCGCCGGAGAGCTGGGTGGGCCAGGCTTCGACCCGCTGGGTCAGCCCGACCTCTTCAAGCGCAGCCAGCGCGCGCTCGCGCGGCCGCTCGCCCTTCAGGCCGAGCTCGACATTGTCGAGGACACGTTTCCAAGGCAGCAGCCGCGCATCCTGAAAGACGACGGACACGGCGTCCGGCGTGTCGTAGGTGCCTTCGCCGGGTACGCCGTGGTCGAGACCGGCTAGCGCGCGCAGGAACGTGCTCTTGCCCGAACCGGAGCGGCCGAGAAGGGCAACGGACTCGCCGCGCCCGATGGTCAGGTCGACGCGGTCGAGGATGGTGCGCGTGCCGTAGCGGCGGGTCAGGCCGCGCACGTCGACGACGGGGCGAGCGATCAGTCCGCGAGGATCTTGCGCCACGGAAGGGCCTTTCGCGTGATAAGGCGCACGAGCCAGTCGGAGCTCAGCCCCAGGGCGGCGTAGACTGCGAGGCACAGGATAATGACCTCCGTCTGCCCATAGGTGCGCGCGAGGTTGATCATGTAGCCGAGGCCGCTCGTGGCGTTGACCTGCTCGACGACGACCAGTGCAAGCCAGGAATAGGTCACGCCGAAGCGGAGCCCGAGCAGGAAGCCGGGCAGGGCGGCGGGCAGCACGACGTGGCGCAGGAACTGCCAGTTGCTCAGGTCAAGCGTCTCTGCCAGCTCGATGTAGCGCGCATCCGTCGAGCGCAGCCCGTCATGGGTCTGGATGTAGATCGGCGCGAAGGTGATCAGCGCGATCGTCAGGATCTTCATCGGCTCGCCGATGCCGAACCAAAGCATCAGCAGCGGGATCAGGGCAAGTGCCGGAATTGCGCGCTTGATCTGGATCGGGCCGTCGACGAGGTATTCTCCGATGCGGCTCAACCCGGCGACGATACCAAGCGAAGCGCCAGCGACGATGCCCCAGAAAAGCCCCCAGAAGGAACGTTGAAACGAGGTCCAGAGGTTCTCCTGCACGCGCCCGTCGGCGATGAGCTCATAGCCGGTCGTCACGACGGTCCAGGGCGGCGAGAGGATGCGGTCGTCGATCGCGCCGGTGGCGCTCCCGGCGCTCCAGAGCAGCAATAGCAGCACGGGCCCGAGCGCGGGACCAAAGCGCCAGACCGGCCCCGGTCCAAGCTTGCGCTTGCGCCTCGCCCCGTGGCCGGTGGAACCGGCACCGTGCGACCGACCGAGGACGCGGAAGAGCAAAGCGCGCGGCCGGGCCGAGCGGAGAGCGCTGCCTTCGATCGAGAGGTCCGCCATCGTACTACTCCCCGTCGCGGTAGGCTTTGCCGGCGACCGTCTCGAAACGGCGGTCGAACAGAGTTGCGGCCTTGAACGGCGGCTTTTTCAGCTCCTCCGCAAGCAGGTCGACGGTTTCCTGCAGGCGTTCGGTGGCGGCGACCCAGTCGAGCGGGACGTTAGGGCTGCCGTTCGACTGGACCAGGAAGCGACCGGCGTCTTCCTTGAGGCCCTGGTCCTTGACGTAGTAGCCCTTGATCCACTCGTCCGGATGCGTCTCGATCCATTTCGTCGCGCGGCCCCACGCCGCGACATAGGCGCGGATCGCCGCCGCCTTGTCGGCATCCTCCAGCGATGTCTTGGCAACGTAGAGGAAGGACGGATCGTCGCGCAGTGCATGCGCCAGAACCTTCGCGCCATCGCGCTCATAGTTCTGGGCGAAGCGCTGCTTGTTCGCCTCGGCGATCGGCGCGGCATCGACGAGCTTGCTGGCGAGCGCGTTGACATAGGTGTCGCCGACGCTCGGCAGTTCGATCAGGTTGACGTCGCTTCGTTCGAGCTTGAGCTTCTTCAGCACGCGCAGGACGAGGGCGCCCTGGGCCTGACCGGGGCTGAAGGCAATCTTGCGGCCCTTGAGCTCCTCGAGCCTCGCGATACCGGAACCGGGAGCGGTTGCGATGACGTAGATCGGGTTGGCCACCGGATCCAGCCTGTATTTCGTCGCCACGATCCGCGTCTCGAGCCCGGTCCAGCGGGCATGGATCGGCGGGATGTCCGCGACAGAGCCGACATCGAGCGCCTTCGCCCGGAAGGCCTCGATGGTCTGCGGGCCGCCGGAGATGTTGGCCCATTCGACTTTGAATGGCAGCTTCGCGAGTTCGCCTGACAGCGTCAGCGCGACACGCGTCTGCGGGTCGCCGATCACGAGCTTGGTTCCCGGCGCGATGGCCTCCGGAATCGGCGCATCGTCAGCGAGCGGCGCGGCGCTCGCCATCGGAGAGAAGGCGATTACGGCCAGGACGGCTGCAACGGCGCGATTGATGGGGCGCAGTGCCATGTTTCGGCTTTCGGATACGGAAATGACAGCCATGAGCATGTGCACTACGGGGGTATTAGTCTATATAATTGATATTCTAATATGCCGGCGCATGGGAATGGTTTGGGCCGCGGCCGAGCCGCCGGAAGGAACGGCTTTCCTGCTTCCGGGGCGTCAGAAGAGCCCAGGTTAGGGAGCGGCGCCCTTTGAGTGCGTGGGCCCTGGCAGTCAGCGCCTTCGTAGCCTGCCGGATTGTGCGAGGAGAGCGTACGGGCGTTGCGTCAATAGCGGCCGAGATTCTGGCGAAGTGTCGGGGCGGAGGCGCCCCCGACATCGAACAGGGCCGTCGCCGAGCGCAGCGCGAACTCGTCGACGATCACTTTCGTCTTGGCCGCGGTGACGGCCGCCTGATGGGAAAGCGCGGCTAGCCCGTCAATCGGCCGGGTCGATGCCGGGCACTGCGGCGGCGATCGCATCACCTCTGCGGGCGTCTGGCGCTCGAAATAATCGATCGATTTGAAAATCTTGAACGCCGTCGGAGGTTCAAGAAAGATTGTGGTAGCGGGAGAGGGACTTGAACCCCCGACACGCGGATTATGATTCCGCTGCTCTAACCAGCTGAGCTACCCCGCCACGGACATCGTAGCCGGCTGGGCCGGCTCGTCGTCGAGGCGCGGTATATGCGCCGCGACATGGTCGCGTCAAGCCTTGGATCGCGAGTTATCAGCAGAAGCGAGCTTGCGCAGGCGGACGACCTTGAAATAGCCGCGCCCGACATGGACGGTTTCGTAGCGGCCCGTCGCCTTCGCCCAGTCCGTCAGACGGCTGACCTTGAAGTCGGAACTCCAGCCGACCGCCTTCGACAGGGGAGCGACGGCGCTCCAGAACGGCGCGAGGAGGCCGCCGTCATCGACGAGGCGGCTCGAGATGATGATCTCGCCGCCCGGCTTCAGGACGCGGTCCATCTCGGTCAGCGCCTGATCGGGATCGGGCACGAGGGTGATGACGAATTGCGCGGTCACGGCATCGAAACGCTCGTCGCCGAAGCCGAGCCGGCAGGCATCCATCACCATCAGCCCGTGGACATGCCGCAGATTCTGGCTGGCGACCTTGCGATGCGCCACCTTGAGCATGTCGAGCGAGAGATCCGCGCCGAGGACGCGCGTTTCCGGCGTGAAATACGACAGGGTGAGGCCGGTGCCGACACCGATTTCCAGGATGTCCGAACCGCAGGCACAGGCCGCGGCGACCGCCTCGCGCTGCGGGCGTGCCAGCATGCGCTGATAGATCCGGTCGTAGAACTTGGCCCAGGTCGCATAGACGCGCTTCTGGGTGTCGAGATGGTCTGTCACCGGCATGGTAGGAAATCCGAGCGGAAAGGCGGGAGCCTGTCAGGACAGGGCGAGCGCCGCGGGGGCGGCGGTGGCCGGTATGGCGAGCGGACGGCGCAGGATGGTGCCGCCGCCGAGCACGCGAGAGCCCGGGCCGGCATCTGCGTAGATCACGCAGGCCTGGCCGGGCGACACGCCTTCCTCGTCACCGGCAAGCTCGATGCGCAGGCCCTCCGCATCGCGGAAGAGCCGGGCTTCGCGCGGGGCGCGGGTCGAGCGGACGCGCACCGCGACGTCGAGACCTTCCGGTGGCAGAGCATCGAGCGCGGTTTCGCCGAGCCAGTTGAGATCGCGCAGCCGGACCTCGCGCACGCTCAGCGCCTCGCGCGGGCCGACGATGACGCGCGCGGTGTCGGCATCGAGACGCAGCACATAGAGCGGCTCGGCCGCGCTGAGCCGCAAGCCCTTGCGCTGGCCGACGGTGTAGTGGAGCACGCCCTCATGGTGGCCGAGGACACGCCCGTCGAGGTGGACGATGTCGCCGGGCCGGGCGGCGCCGGGTTTCAGCCTCTCGATGACATCGGCATAGCGGCCGTTCGGCACGAAGCAGATGTCCTGGCTGTCGGGTTTGTCGGCGATGGCGAGGCCGAGCTCGGCGGCGAGCGCGCGGGTCTGGGTCTTGTCGATATGGCCGAGCGGGAAGCGCAGCAGGTCGAGTTGCTGCTGCGTCGTCGCGTAGAGGAAGTAGCTCTGGTCCCTGCTGGCGTCGGCGGCGCGGAACAGGCCGCGATGGCCATTGCCGAGGTCGCGGCTGACGACATAGTGGCCCGTTGCCAGCGCGTCGGCGCCGAGCTCCTTGGCGAGATCGAGCAGGTCGCGGAACTTGACGGTGCGGTTGCACTCCACGCAGGGGATCGGCGTCTCGCCAGCGAGATAGCTCTCGGCGAAGCGCTCGATGACGGCGTCGCGGAAGCGGCTTTCGTAGTCGAGGACGTAATGCGGGATGCCGATCGCCTCGGCGACGCGGCGCGCGTCATGGATGTCCTGCCCGGCGCAACAGGCGCCGGCGCGGTGGACGGCGGCGCCGTGATCGTAGAGCTGAAGCGTGACGCCGATGACGTCATAGCCCTCGCGCTTGAGCAGGGCGGCGACCACCGAGGAGTCGACGCCGCCCGACATCGCTGCGACGACGCGCGTGGCCGCGGGCGGCTTGGCGATGTCGAGAGAGTTGCGGGGTGTGGTCATCGTCTGCGGAGGCGTCCGTGGCTCGAAACTGCGATCTTTGCGCGTCTGCGGGCTCTATACCGGCTTTGGCCGCATGCTGCCAGCAGGATCGGCAAATCCTGCCGGCTTGCGGTCCCTGCATCGGCGTTTCTTGCCGTCGGCGGTTGCTATCATCGCGCTAACATATTGATTCCGAAGTACTTTGGTCTGGCGTGCAACTTGCTGGTGGCGGGCGGGTGTGTTGTTGCCCACACCGTGGAACCGTTCATGTCGATCCAGCCCGTCTTCAGCAATCAGCGAGCTCCCGAGGCTCCCGCTTCGCGCCGTCGCGCCGAGGGCGGGGAGGGAGAGGCCTTTACTCTGCCCGAGCTGCAGGACGAGAGCGACGCCGGGGCGGAAAAGGGCACGAGCACCAAGACAACCGACAAGACCGGTGCGGTCGAAGAGGCGGTTGCTGTGGCTGCGGCCTCCCAGGCCGAGAAGATTTCGGCGACGGCGACCGGAAAGGGCGAGCTTGCCGTGAAGCCGGGCRATGTCGTTGCCAAGCCGTCCAAGCCCCAGCAGGCGGGAACGCAGGCGGATGCTCCCGCCACCGGGATCGATTTCCTGATCGCGATGGCGGCTGCGCAGGCCGAAGCCGCCGCGGTTCAGGGCGGTGAGGGAAAGCCGAAGGCGGATGGCCAGGCGAAACCCACCGAAGACGAGCAGAAGCCGACCAAAGCCAAGACGGACGATGGCTCGGCCGACGCGGCAAACCCAGTGCCCGGTGCGGATCAGATCAAAGCCGTTGCAGAGCCGCCTCATCCCGTCGCGATAGCGACGCTTGTATTGCCGGTTCCGGCCTCCGCTGCCGGAGGAGGCGCGCCGCAGTCTGCGAATGCATCTGCGATCGTCGTGGGTGACGGAGCGAAGCCGCAGGCGCTTCCGCTTCCCGGCTTTGCCAAGGCTGACGCGAATTCGGCGAAGGCCGCCGAAACGGTCGCGGCCGAGGATGCGGCGCCGGTGGACGGCAAGGCACCGCCGACGGCAGGCCATGTCGCCGAGATCAAGGGCACGGAAGAGAAGGCGCCTGTTGGCGCGGCCTCCAAGGCTGACGGAGCGCCGCCTGCGGCGGATCCGAAGCTGTTAGACAGCTTGCAGCAGGCGCTCGGCCCTCTCGATCTCTCGACCATGCTGCAGCAGGCGTCCGGCAAGCCGGCCCATGACCGCCTTGTCCAGCCATTCGATCCGAACCTGGCGGCGAACGGAGCCACGCCTGCTCAAGGTCAGGGCGTCGCGAGCGGCCAGCCGACGCCGGTCCATATGGTGCCGATCGAGATCGGCATGCGCGCGATGTCGGGTTCAAGGCAGTTCGACATTCGCCTCGATCCGGACGAGCTCGGACGGGTCGACGTCAATCTGTCGATTTCCGACAAGGGCGAGGTCAGCGCCAGACTGGTCGTCGACCGGGTCGAAACCCTGCATCTCCTGCAACGCGACGCCCGCACGCTGGAGCGCGCCTTCGAGCAGGCGGGTCTGAAGCCGTCGGACGGCGGCGTCGATATCAGCCTGCGCGATCCCTCCGATCAGTCGGCCTTCCGTCAGAACCGCCAGCATGACGAGGCGCCGCAACGTCCGCGTGTGCCGCAAGGCAATGAGCGGACCGACGAGGCTGCCCTTTCCACCGATCCCGCCCCGCAGCGCCGCCTCGTGCGGCTCGGCGGCGTCGATCTCAGCATCTGACCAAGGACAAGAGCCATGGCTGTTTCCGGGACAAGCGGCACGTCCGGCACATCGACCACCAGCAACAGCACGGTCACCGGCGGCACGACCGGGATCGCGAACAACTTCGACCAGTTCCTGACGCTGCTGACGACGCAGCTCAAGAACCAGTCGCCGCTCGATCCGCTCGACACCAACCAGTTCACGGCCCAGCTCGTTCAGTTCGCCGGCGTCGAGCAGCAGCTCAAGACCAATGAGACGCTGAGTTCGCTGCTCAGCCTGAACGCGGCCGGCACGGCGACCAATGCGGTCGGCTTCATCGGCGCCAAGATCACGGCCGATGGCGCCACCACAAGGCTGATCGACGGCAAGGCCGAGTGGAAGGTCAACATGGCTTCGGCGGGAACCGCGAACGTCACGATCAAGGATTCGAAGGGCAACGTCGTCCAGACCGCGACCAAGACGCTGGTCGCCGGTGACCAGTCCTATAGCTGGGACGGCACGACCTCGATCGGCTCCAAGGCGCCGGATGGCGAGTACACCATCACGATCGATGCGAAGAACGTGGCGGGTGAGTCCGTTACGGCCAAGACGCAGATCAGCGGTATCGTCGACGGCGTCGACTTCACCTCTTCGATCCCGATGCTGAAGATCGGCTCGATCAGCGTGCCGATCGACAAGGTGAAGAGCGTGGTGCGCAGCGAATGAGCCGGGGCGAATCAATCGTGGAGATACCGCACGATCGTTTTAGCCAATTTTTAAAGCCGGCCTACTATGCTGCCCTCAGTAGCTCTGTTGAGTTGTGTGAGAGTACCATGACCGAGCCATTGCGACCGCGGGTGAAGTACGTGATCGGACCGGACGGAAGTCCGCTGACGATCGCGGACCTTCCGCCGATGAATACAAGGCGCTGGGTCATCCGGCGGAAGGCAGAGGTGGTGGCCGCAGTGCGCGGCGGCCTGCTCAGCCTTGAGGAAGCCTGTCAGCGCTACACGTTGACGGTTGATGAGTTCCTGAGCTGGCAGATGTCGATCGACCAGCATGGCCTCGCTGGACTGCGGACGACCCGGATCCAGCACTACCGTCAGTAAGCCGCGGATAATTTCGTTTGTATTCAATGGCGTCGGTCCGGTCAGGACCGGCGCCTTTCGCGTTTGCGCGGCATGTCCGCATCGAAAGTTTAACAGCCCACTCCGAAAAATTAACGGACCGCTAACCATGCACTGGGAAAAACTTGCCTAGTGGGCCGGGGCGAGTGCGTCGCCCCTTCGATTCTGTGGAGCGGATGGCGGCGTGAACGGCCTGATCGAGCAATTCGCCAAATTCGGCGCGGCGCGGCTGGCGGCCATGCTGGCAGTGACGCTGGCGCTTGTCGGCTTCTTCGGCTTCGTGATGCTGAAGATGTCCCAGCCGGCGATGAGCGTGCTGTTCACGGATCTCTCCGGCCAGGATGTCAGCGCGATCCTCAAGGATCTCGACACGCGCGGCATCAAATACGAGCTGCGCGGCGACGGCCAGACCGTGCTCGTGCCCAAGGCCGACGTGCCGCGCTTGCGGCTCGACCTGGCCGGCAAGGGCATCCCGGCCGGCGGCGGCGTGGGCTA
Source organism: Allobosea sp. RAF48 (assembly GCF_052114025.1). Taxonomy (NCBI): domain Bacteria; kingdom Pseudomonadati; phylum Pseudomonadota; class Alphaproteobacteria; order Hyphomicrobiales; family Alloboseaceae; genus Allobosea; species Allobosea sp. RAF48. The sequence goes on along the minus strand of NZ_JBFRDZ010000003.1, from coordinate 487,346 downwards.
CGAGATCTTCGACAAGGGCGACGCCTTCTCCTCGACCAGCTTCGTCCAGAACATCAACCATCTGCGTGCGCTCGAAGGCGAGCTCTCCCGCTCGATCCGCTCTATCAGCCGGGTGCAGGCGGCGCGCGTGCATCTCGTGATCCCCGAGCGGCGGCTGTTCGAGCGCGACCGCGAGCCGCCGCGAGCCTCGATCGCGCTCAAGCTCGCCGGTGACCTGGATGCCGCGCAGGTCCGCGCCGTGCGCCACCTCGTCGCCTCGGCCGTCGACGGGCTGAAGCCCGAGCGCGTCTCGATCGTCGACGAGCGTGGCCGCCTGCTCGCCGATGGCGCGCAGAGCGACCAGGGCCTGATCGGCCTCGGCATCGAGGAGCGCCAGACCGCGATCGAGAAGCGCATCAAGTCGCAGGTCGAGGATATCGTCGCCAGCGTCGTCGGCTACGGCCGGGCGCGCGTGCAGGTTTCCGCGGCGCTCGACACCAATCGCGTCGAGAGCCGCTCCGAAAGCTTCGACCCGGAAAGCCGTGTCCTGCGCTCCAGCCAGAACCGCACTGAGGCATCGACGACGAACGAGGGCGGCAACGGCGCGGTCACGGTCGGCAACGAGCTGCCCGGTGCCCAGCAGACGCAAGGCGCGCAACAGGCCCAGCGCGAGAATTCCTCGAAGAACGAGGAGGTGGCCAACTACGAGATCTCGCGCACGACCCGCACCGAGGTGCTGGAAGGCGGACGGGTCAAGAAGCTCTCGGTCGCCGTTCTCATCGATGGCAACTACAGCCGCAGCCCGGCCGGCGAGCTTTCCTATCAGCCGCGCAACGCTGAGGAGCTCGAGCGTATCGGCGAGCTGGTGCGGACCGCCGTCGGTTTCGATCAGGGCCGCGGCGACAAGGTCGAAGTGGTCAACCTGCGCTTCGCCGAGGCGCCCCCGCCGCCGAACGACCTGACCGAGCAGACGCTGATGCAGCAGCTGCTATCCTTCTCCCGGGAGGATCTCGTCCGCTTCGCCGAGCTCGGCGTGATCTCGCTGCTGACGCTGATCGTGCTGATGACCGTGGTGCGGCCGCTGCTGAAGCAGGTGCTGGCTTCCGACAACAGCAATGTCCGCGCGATCCCGTCCTTCATGCGCAATGGTGCGGTGCTGGCCGGGCCGGATGCGGCGACGGGCGATCCGGCCGGTGCTTCCGGCCGTGCCCTTGCCACGGTCGGGCCCAATGGGGAGGTGCTGCAGGCCGAGGTCGAGATGCCGTCCGAGCGAATGCTCGCCGTCGCGCAGGTCAAGGGACAGCTCAAGGCGCAGTCGGTGGAAAAGATCGGGGCGCTGGTCGCGCAGAACCCGGCCGACTCGGTCGCGGTGCTGCGCAGCTGGATCCACGAGAAAGTCCCGGCGTGACGGGGCGCTGAACCATGGCCGAGAACCGATCCATCGCAACGCGCGGCACTTCCCTCGATGACGCCATCGAGGGCGGCGGCTTCGGCGTGACAACGGTCGCCGAGATGAGCGGCCCGCAGCGCGCCGCCGTCATCCTGCTGGTGCTGGGCGAGGATCACGGCCGCGCCATCTGGCAGCAGTTCGACGACGACGAGATCCGGATCATCACGCGCGCCATGGCCGAGCTCGGCACTGTCGATGCGGACGAGGTCGAGCGCCTGATGCTCGATTTCGTCGGCAAGCTCTCGAGCGCCGGCGCCATCACGGGCTCCTTCGACCGCACGATCTCGCTGCTCGAGAAGATCCTGCCGACGGATCAGGTGGCGCTGATCATGGAGGAGATCCGGGGGCCTGCCGGCCGCAACATGTGGCAGAAGCTCGGCAACATCGACGCGGTGGTGCTCGCGAATTTCCTCAAGAACGAATACCCGCAGACGATCGCCGTGATCCTGTCGAAAATCCGGCCCGACCATTCCGCGAACGTGCTGCGCAACCTGCCGAACGACCTGTCGATCGAGGTGGTCGGTCGCATGCTGCGGCTCGAATCGGTGCAGAAGGAGGCACTCGATCACATCGAGAACACCTTGCGGACCGAGTTCGTTTCGACGCTGACCCAGACGCGCCGGCGCGATCCGCATGAGATGATGGCCGAGATCTTCAACGGTTTCGACCGGCAGACGGAGATCCGCTTCCTCTCGGCGCTCGACGCTTCGAACCAGGAATCGGCCGAGCGCATCCGGGCGCTCATGTTCACCTTCGAGGATCTGGGCAAGCTCGACCCTGCCGGGCTGCAAACGCTGATGCGCCAGGCCGACAAGGACACGCTGGCGCGCGCGTTGAAGGGGGCGAGCCAATCGATGCGCGACTTCTTCTACGGCGCCATGTCGCAGCGCGCCGCGAAGAACATGCAGGACGACATGGAAGGTCTGGGGCCGCTGCGGCTCAAGGAGGTCGACGAGGCCCAGACCAAGCTGGTCCAGCTGACGAAGGATCTGGCGGAGAAGGGCGAGATCATCCTGTCCAAGGGCAATGCCGACGACGAACTGGTGTATTGAAATGACTTCCGCGACGAAATTCCTGTTCGGGACGGATTTCCGCGAAGGCGGCCGCAAGGCGGCCGGCGAAGCCGATCTCGCTGCGGCGCGGGCCGAGGGGTTCCGCGCGGGGCAGGAGCAGGCGCATCGGGAGGCGCAGACCCAGCTCGCCGGCCTGACCGGGCAGCTCGCCCGCTCCGCTGAGCGGCTCTTCGCACAGGAAGCGGCGCGGGCCGCGGCGATCGAGGAGCATGCGGCGCATGTCGCGCTTGTGACGGCGAAGGCTCTGGCGGGCGCTGCCCTGGCGGAGAAGCCGATGGCGGCGCTGGCGGGAGCCGTGCGCGAATGCCTGAACCATGCCCGGACGGCGCCGCATCTCGTCCTGCGCGTCAATGAGGCGATGGTCGAGCAGGCGGAGGAACTGACCCGCAAGCTCGCGGCCGAGCACGGCTTTGCCGGAAAGCTGATCGTGCTCGGACAAGCCGACATCGCGCCCGGCGACGGGCGCATCGAATGGGCCGAGGGCGGTTTCGTCCTCGACAGCCAGCAGCTTTCGGCTCTGGTCGAACAGGCGGTTGCCCGCGTGTTCGGCCATGACCAGGCGCAACCATGAAAGTCTGAGCCATGAGCCAGGAGCGTGACCTCAACCTGCCGCCGCTGAACCAGGCCGACCTGTCCTTCGACCAGAACCAGGCCTCTGTCGCGCGGTCGGGCCCTGTCCCGGTCAAGACGGCCGAAGATCTGGAACAGGTCTTCGACGTGCCGGTCACGGTCTCGGCCGTGCTCGGTTCCTCGAAGGTCGCGGTGGGCGACCTTCTCCAGATCGTGCCGGGCGCGGTTCTGGAACTCGACCGGCGCGTCGGCGAGGCGATCGACATCTTCGTCAACGAGCGGCTGGTGGCACGCGGCGAAGTCGTCGTCGTCGAGGACCGGCTCGGCGTGACCATGACCGAAATCATCAAGGCGGACCGGTGAGAGCCGGCCCCGTCATCGTGACCAAGAACAGAAGGACCTGAGCCATGCGCCTCATCATCGCCGGCGGTCTCAAGGGACAGATCATCGCCGCGGCCAAGATCGCGATGTCGCACGGAGCGGCCGTGACCCACACCGAAGGGCTCGACCAGACGCTCGCAGTGCTGCGCGCCAAGGGCGCCGACCTGCTCATGATCGACGTCGTGCAGCCGATCGCGGCCTATGTCGCCGCGTTGGAGGCCGAGCGCATCCGCACGCCGATCATCGCCTGCGGCACCTCGACGGATGCGCGCGCGGCCGTCGCGGCGATCCAGGCCGGCGCACGCGAATATGTTCCGCTGCCGCCCGATCCGGAGCTGATCGCCGCGGTGCTGGAAGCGGTCGCGGCCGACCAGACCAGCCTGATCTGGCGTGACCCGGCGATGGAGCGTGTCGTCCAGCTCGCCTCGCAGATCGCGCGTTCGGAAGCGCCGGTCCTCGTCACCGGCGAGAGCGGCACCGGCAAGGAGGTGATCGCGCGCCATCTGCATCAGAAGTCGGGGCGGAAGGACCGGGCTTTCGTCGCGGTCAACTGCGCGGCCATCCCCGACAACCTGCTCGAATCCGAGCTGTTCGGCCATGAGAAGGGCGCCTTCACCGGCGCCATCGCCCGGCGCATCGGCAAGTTCGAGGAGGCCAATGGCGGCACGCTGCTGCTCGACGAGATCTCCGAGATGGATGTGCGCCTGCAGGCCAAGTTGCTGCGCGCCCTGCAGGAGAGGATGATCGATCGCGTCGGCGGCACGCAGCCGGTCAAGGTCGATATCCGCATCATCGCCACGTCCAACCGCAACCTCGCCGATGCGGTGCGCGACGGCCTGTTTCGCGAGGATCTGCTCTATCGCCTGAATGTGGTGCATCTGCGCCTGCCGGCGCTGCGCGAACGGCCGGGCGACGTCCTGGCGCTGGCCGAGCATTTCGCGAAGAAATATGCGGAGCTCAACGGCTTGCCGCCCCGGCCGATCGCCGCCGATGCGCGCAAGCTGCTGCTCGCCAATGCCTGGCGCGGCAACGTCCGCGAACTGGAAAACACGATGCACCGGGCGGTGCTGCTGGCGAGCGGGCCGGAGATCGCCGCCAATGCCGTGATGACGCCGGAAGGCGAGGTCCTTTCTTCGGCGCCTGCGCGTGATCCGGCCGCGCGGGCGGCGCAGACTGCGGAAGCGATGACCCGGTCGCTGGTGGGGAACACCGTCGCGGATGTCGAGCGCGAGCTGATCCTCGATACGCTCGACCATTGCCTCGGCAACCGCACGCATGCGGCCAAGATCCTGGGGATCTCGATCCGCACCCTGCGCAACAAGCTCAGCGAATATACCTCCGCCGGCATCACCGTGGCGGAGCCGGGTCAGACGCGCATCAGCGCGGCCTGACCCGTAAGCGGCGGCTTATCAGTAGTAGCGCCGGCGATAGTAGCGCGGCCTGGCGTAATAGCGGGGCCGATAGTAGTAGCGCGGCCGGGCATAATAGCGCGGTCGGGCATAGTAGCGCGGGCGGCGATAATAATAGTACTGGCTGAACTCGGCGTCGGTCTTGTCCAGCGCCTCCTTCATTTCGGCCGGGACCGCCTCATCGCCCTGGGCGGGCTCGGCTTCCGGCTTCAGGGCCGGCTTCGGCTGGGCCGCTTCTGCGGCGGCGATGCCGCCCATGCCGGCGGCGGCAAAGCCCCCAACCAGCGTCATCAGGAATGAGCGTCTGTCCACAATGACCTCCAGGCTGCTGTCACCACATCTTACCGAGCATTCTTAGAGCCGGAATGCCGGTCACGAGTAATGCATTTAAATGATGCTTTGTTCCATTGGGCCCGCTTTCCGGCGCTATGGTTACGCGGGCAGCGCGATCAGTCCACCGCGTTGAGCGGGCGCGCGACGCTTTCGAGCGGCTGACATTCGGCCCGAATGGCGAAGCGGGCTGCGATCACGGCTGCCCCAAGCATCAGCGCCGCGCCGAGCAGATAGCCGGCGAAGACGCTGCCGCGCGAGCCGGTGTCGATCAGGATGCCGAAGAGCCAGGGGCCGGCGATGCCGCCAGCGCCGGTGCCGACCGCGTAGAACACGGCGATGGCGAGCGCGCGCATCTCGACCGGGAAGGTCTCCGAAACCGTGAGATAGGCCGAGCTCGCCGCGGCGGAGGCGAAGAAGAAGACGACGCTCCAGCACAAGGTAAGCTGCGAGGCGGTGAGCACGTCCTTCCAGAAGAGATAGCCGGTGCCTGTCAGCAGCAGCGCGGACAGGGCATAGGTCGCTGCGATCATCACGCGCCGGCCGATCGTGTCGAACAGCCGGCCGATCAGCAACGGCCCGAGGAAGTTGCCGGCCGCGAAGGGCAGGATGAACCAGCCGATCTGCTGGGAAGGTACGCTGTAGAAATCGGTCAGGATCAGCGCATAGGTGAAGAAGATGGCGTTGTAGAAGAAGGCCTGCGACAGCATGAGCGAAAGGCCGACGAGCGCCCGCTCGCGATGGACCACGAAGAGCGCGTGGAACACCTCGCCGAGCGGCGTCTTAGCCCGCGGCCGCAGCCGGGTACGCATCAGAACTTCCCTTGCCGGTGCGACGAAGCCGGCGCGGCGCTCGATATCGGCAACGATGGCGGCGGCGCGCTCCGGATGGCCGTGGCTGATCAGCCAGCGCGGGCTCTCCGGAATCCAGTGCCGCAGGATCAGGATGACGAGGCCCAGTGCGGCGCCGATGAAGAAGGCGAGGCGCCAGCCATATTCCGGGTTGATCCGGGCCGGGTCGAGCAGGACGATGGCGCCGAGCGCACCCAGTACCGCGCCAAGCCAGAACGAGCCGTTGATGACGAGGTCGGTCCAGCCGCGCACACGCGCCGGGATGAGCTCCTGAATGGTGGAGTTGATCGCTGTGTATTCTCCGCCGATGCCCATGCCGGTCAGGAAACGGAAGGCGATGAAGCTCGCGACGTTCCAGGAAAGGGCGGTCGCGGCCGTGGCGGAGAGATAGACGAGGACCGTAATCGTGAAGAGCTTCTTGCGACCGAGACGGTCCGTCAGCCAGCCGAAGAAGACGGCACCGAGCACCGCGCCGGCAATGTAGGCTGCGCCCGCAAGGCCGATCTCCGTGTTGGTGAATCCGAGGACCGGGCTTTCTTTCAGTGCCCCCGAAACGGAGCCCGCGAGCGTGACCTCGAGCCCGTCGAGAATCCAGGTAATGCCGAGCCCAACGACGACGAGCGTGTGGAAGCGTGACCAGGGAAGCCGGTCGAGACGGGCGGGAACATCGGTCTCGACGATGGGGCGTTCCGCTCCCTGCGGTTGAGCATGCTGCACGGGTTGTCCCCGACGAATGAACGGCGCTCTTGCGGCGCTTTGAGATGGGCAAGTGCCGGCGGGGGAGAGCTGCCGGTGCGTGAATGACGTCGCGTGACATCGGCGAGCCGGTGCGCGTTGGCTCGAGACGCAAACGATCCGTGTCCGCGAAGGTTCCGGTGAAGCATTCAGGGACAGGTGCCTGAAGCCTGGCTTAACCATTCATTCACCATGAACCCGGCAAGAATTGCCGGGTTGCGCTCCGCTTCGGAGCGCTGGCCGGCCATGGGCGGGCATAGGGCGGGCGGAGCGGTCGATGACCGATGTGACGGCGGGGCAGGGAAGAGGGTTCAGCATTCCTGATCGCGGCGCGATGGGAAAGCTGCTCAATCGGCCGGACCTGTTCCTTGCGATCGGCGTCATGGGCATCCTGGTGGTGCTCATCTTCCCGATGCCGGCGGTGCTGCTCGACCTGATGCTGGCGCTCTCGATCATCCTGTCGGTGCTCGTGCTGATGACCGCGCTCTTCATCGAGGAGCCGCTGGAGTTCTCCGCCTTTCCGACCGTGCTGCTGATCGTCACCATGTTCCGGCTGGCGCTGAACCTGGCCTCGACGCGCCTCATCCTCGCGCACGGCCACGAGGGCACTTCGGCGGCGGGCCACGTCATCGAAGCCTTCGCCGGCTTCGTGATGAGCGGCAATTTCGTGATCGGGGTGATCGTCTTCGCCATCCTGATCATCGTGAATTTCGTCGTCATCACCAAGGGTTCGGGCCGCATCGCCGAGGTCGCGGCCCGCTTCACCCTCGACGCCATGCCCGGCAAGCAGATGGCGATCGATGCCGATCTCTCGGCCGGCCTGATCGACCAGGAGACGGCCAAGGTCCGCCGCAAGGCGCTGGAGGACGAATCCTCCTTCTTCGGCTCGATGGACGGCGCTTCGAAATTCGTGCGCGGCGACGCCATCGCCGGTCTGCTGATCACCTTCATCAACGTGCTCGGCGGCATCATCATCGGCGTGGCGCAGCAGGGGCTGAGCTTCGGCGACGCCGCGCACAACTACACCCAGCTCACGGTCGGCGACGGTCTCGTCAGCCAGATCCCGGCGCTGATCGTCTCGACCGCGGCGGGCCTGCTGGTCTCGAAGGCGGGCGTGCGCGGCGCCGCCGACAAGGCGCTCGGCAAGCAGCTCTCCGGCTATCCCAAGGCGCTCGGCATGTCGGCGGCGGTGATGCTGCTGATCGCGTTGCTGCCCGGCATCCCCATGCTGCCCTTCCTGCTGCTGGCGGGTGGCGCGGGCTTCCTCGCCCGCCGCTTCGGCCAAGCCGCCAAGGCGCGCGAGGCCGAGCAGGCGCTCGCCGGCACGGCGCAGTCCGGCACGGCGCTGGCGGCCGACGGCTCGCCGCGCGAGGAGACGCTGAACGACCTGCTCAAGATGGATGAGCTCAAGATCGAGATCGGCTACGGGCTCTTGCCGCTGGTCAATGCTGCGGGCGGGCAGGACAGGCTGACCGACCAGGTGCGGGCGCTGCGCCGGCAGCTCGCGGCCGAGCTCGGCTTCGTCATGCCGGCGGTTCGCATCGTCGACAACGTCCAGCTCGAGGCGAACCACTACTACATCAAGATCAAGGAGATCGATGCCGGCCATGGCATCGTCTATGCCGGCCAGTATATGGCGATGGATCCGAGGGGCGGCTCGGTGAACCTGCCCGGCCACAACGTTCTGGAGCCGACTTTCGGGCTGCCGGCGACCTGGATCGACGGCGCGCTGCAGGACGAGGCGCAATTGCGCGGCTACACGGTCGTCGACGCAGCCACCGTGATCTCGACGCATCTGACGGAAGTGCTGAAGTCGAACATGCCGGAACTGCTCTCTCATGGTGAGGTGCAGAAGCTGCTGCGCGAGCTGCCGAAGGACCATGCCGACCTCGTCAAGGAGATCGTGCCGAGCCAGATTTCGACCACCGGCATCCAGCGGGTGCTCCAGCTGCTGCTCTCCGAGCGCATCTCGATCCGCGACCTGCCGACCATCATCGAAGGGATCGCCGAAGTCTCGGCCAGCGTCCGGAGCCCGCGCGACATGGCCGAGCATGTCCGCGCCCGGCTGGCGCGCCAGATCTGCGCCCAGTTCTCAAATCAGCACGGCGTGCTGCCGATCATCACGCTGTCGCCGGCCTGGGAGGGCGTTTTCGCCGAGTCCGTCATCGGCCAGGGCGAGGACAGGCACCTCGCCATGCAGCCCTCGCGACTGCAGGAGTTCGTGCATCACGTCCGCGACAAGTTCGAGGACGCTGCGCGCATCGGCGAGATGCCCGCGCTCGTCACCTCCGCCATGGCGCGGCCCTTCGCGCGCCAGATCATCGAGCGCTTCCGGCGCGAGACGCCGGTGCTGTCGCAGGCGGAGATCCATCCGCGGGTGCGGCTGAAGACTGTCGGCAGCGTCTGACGGCCTTGGAGATCGTTCAGCCGCCTCGGCGAGCCCTCATCCTTCGAGACGCGATCCTCCGGATCGCTCCTCAGGATGAGAGCTGACAATTCGGTCGAGCCCGGACGCCGCGCCTCCGCTTTCCACGGGGGGCCGATGCCTGCGGCGCAATGGTCAGCGCCATAAGCTGCGGCTAAGCGAAGGCGATGTCGCGCAACGCCGCCCTCTTCGCCGTCATGTGTCTCGTCTGGGGGCTGACCTGGCTGCCGGTCAAGGTCGGGGCATCGCATGTGCCGCCGGTCTTCCTGGCGGCGGCGCGCTTCACCATTGCCGGGCTCCTGATGCTGCTCTGGGCCGGGCGCGATGTGCCGAAGGTGCCGCGCGACGCCTGGCCGCGATTGATCGGCACGGCGCTGCTGCTCAACACCGGCAACTACACCCTGCTGTTCTGGGGCACGGCGCATGCGCCGAGCGGGCTCGCTGCCATCGTCAATTTCGCGACGATCCCGATCTTCACCTTGCTGGCGAGCCGCGCCTTCGAGGGCGAGCGCATCGACGGGCGCAAGCTCGCGGCGATCGGGCTCGGCACGGTCGGCCTCGGCTTCCTGTTCGCGACGCGCGCGCTCGGCGGGCTGTCAGTGGCGCAGGGCGATCCGTTCGAGGCTTGGGGGCTTGCAGCCGTGGCCGCCGGAACCTTGCTCTACTGCGTCGGTGCCGTGCTGGCGCGCCCGATCGCGGGATCGATGCCGACGCTGACGCTCGCCGGCTGGCAGACATTGATCGGTGGCATCGGGCTCACGGCGGTCTCGCTCAGCCTCGAGCGGGTTGGCTATGCCGATCTGGCGATGCTGGTGCAGTGGCCGGTTCTGCCCGCCGTCGTGTTCCTCGTCATTGGCGGTTCGCTGATGGGCTTCACCATCTATATGCGGCTCCTGCGTGACTGGGGCGCGTTCAGGGCCGGTCTCTACGCCTTCATCAGCCCGGCGATCGCCGTCGCGGTCGGCGTCGTGGCCTTGCACGAGCCTTTCGGCTGGTCGGAGGCAACCGGCGCGCTGTTGATGTTCGGAGCCGCCGCGATTGCGCTCAAGCGGCCATCGGCCAAGCCTGCCAAGGCCTGATCGGCCGCCACGCTCAGGGCGGCGGAGCGATACGGGTGCTGCGCTTGAGCTGCGCGCGCTCGAAGGCCAGCACGATCGGCAGCGAGAACACCAGCGGCAGGATGAGATAGAACAGCCGCCAGATCAGCAGCGCGGCGAAGACCGCCGGCGCCGGCACGCCTGGCATGACGGCAAGGAAGACCGCCTCCATCACGCCGACGCCGCCCGGAACCTGGCTGAGCAGCCCGGCCGAGAAGGAGAGCAGGAAGGCGCCGAGCACGATCAGGAAGCCGGGATTGCCCTGTTCCGGCAGCGCGAAATAGATGATGCCGGCCGCGCCTGCCAGCTCGAGCGGGGCGGCGAGGTATTGCCTGAAGACGATCGGCAGGCGCGGATAGATGATCTCGAACTTGCCGATCTTCAGCGGCCTGAAGCGCAGCCAGGAGCCGATCGTGTAGAGCGCGACGAAGGCGAGCATGCCGACGCCGATCATGCGCGCGGTGCCGTCGCTGATCGCGAACCATTTCGACATCCGCTCCAGCGGATGCAGGATTTGCGGTTCGTAGAGCAGCACGAGACCCATCAGGAAGATCGTGCCGAAGGCGAAGGTGAAGGAGCAGAGCGCGACGAGAACGGCCACCTCGGCGGCCGTGAGGCCCTTCGCCGTATAGGCCCGGTAGCGCACCATGCCGCCCGAGAAGACCGAGGCGCCGATATTGTGCGAGAGAGCGTAGGTCACGAAGGAGCAGAGCGAGATATAGAACCAGGAGATGCCCTTCTCCTTGCCGAGATGGATCAGGGCGATCCGGTCGTACCAGGCGAGGGCGGCGTAGGCGACGAGCGTCGCGAGCGCGGCGTGGAAGAAGGCCTCGGGCGGGATGACCGCGATCTTGTGGCCGATGCGCTGGGAGATGATCTTGATGCTCTGCCAGAGGCTGGCGTCTGCGAGCAGCGCTTCGATCGCGGCGTCGGAGCCGGCTTCGGCCTTGAGCTTGCCCCAGAGAAGTTCAACCGACCAGACCACCGCGACGAGCCCGATGATCGGCCAGAGGTAGTCGAGATAACGTTTCATACAGGCCGCGGGGGTGGGAATTGGTGACGGATGGCGGGGCGGCCCACGTCGTCACCGCTGCGGCGCGAACCTGTCGTTCTCTGTGCCAGCGTGTGGGGGCAAGGGCAAGCGTCCGAAGACGCCTGCCCCCGCGCCGGGCTGGGTTATTTGCCGTTCTTCTTCAGCCAGTCCTGCATCATCGCGACCTCCTTCTCCTGGTCGCGGATGACGCTCTCGGCAAGTTTGCGGATCTCCGGGTCCTTGCCGTGGGCCAGCACGATGCGCGCCATGTCGATCGCGCCCTGATGGTGCGGGATCATGCCGCGGACGAAATCGGCATCGGCATCGCCGGAATAGGGGATGTCCATGTCCTTATGCATCTTCGCGTTGGCCTCCCTATAGGCCTTGGTCGATGCATTCTCGGTTGCCGTCTTGGCTGCGGGAGCACCGTGGTTGTGCTGCTGCTGCGCCTGCGCGGCGTTGCCGAGCGTGCCGGCTGCGAGAATGGCTGCCAGTGCGATGGCGGTACGATTCATCAGTCTTGTCCTTGATCGATGGAAAATGCGGATCGCGCCGGAAAGCGGCGTCATGATCCGCGGGAATCTCAGCTCAGATCGACAGGGATCGCGGCGGGCGCTCTGCCGGCTCGATGGACAGGCCCCGGGAGAGCATCACGATCGACGGATGAGTGGGCGACCAGGCGATCATGACCGGCAGCGAGGGGGCTGCCGGCGCCTGCGCGATCAGGCCGCAGCCGATGATGCAGCAAAGGGGCGCAGTGGAAGCCGGATGCTCTGCCGGCATGGACTCGTGACACGGAGCAGGGGCGTCGGTCCGTTCGCCGGCACCCGGCCGCGCGGCCGCGCCGTGTTGCGACGATGCGGGCATCGGCATGCGCATCGCCGACGCCGCCAGCGTAATATGCGGCAGCACCGCGAAGCACATCACCAGCAGCGCGAACAGCCAGCCGGCGCCGCGGCCGCGGTGTGGCCGGCGCCTCATTCCGTTGGTGATGTCACGCGGGGCATGCGTCATTACGCGATGATCTTTCGGACCGGATCATGTCATGATCGCGGCGAAGATTCACTCTTTCGAGCTCGATCTGCCTTCCATGTCCCAGAGCCTGACCATCACCCTGACCGGAACGACCGACCTGCCGCCCGGCAAGGTCGCGGCGATCGTGACATCGCTGGAGATGTTCGAACGACCGCCGGAGCGGGCCGATCCGCCGGGAACCGAGGGGTTCTCGCTCGACCCTATCGAGCGCTCCGACATCGATCGCTATCTGCGCATCTATCGTCAGCTTGGCGAACGCTGGATGTGGTTCAGCCGGTTGGTCGCGCCGCGCGCGGAGCTCGAACCGATCTTCTCGGATCCGGCCGTCGCGATCTATGCAGCCTGCTTCGACGGGCAGGATGTCGGCCTGCTCGAGCTGGACTTCCGCGTCCCGGGGGAGGGGGAGCTCGCCTTCTTCGGGCTCGATGAGCCCGTCGTCGGGAAGGGGGCCGGCCGCTGGCTGATGAACCGGGCGCTGGAACTGGCCTGGACGAGGCCGATCTCGCGCTTCTGGGTGCATACCTGCACGCTCGATCACCCGGCGGCGCTCGGCTTCTATCGGCGCTCGGGCTTCACGGTGTTCAAGCGCGGGATCGAGGTCGACGACGACCCGCGCCTGACGGGCAAGCTGCGCCGCGACGCCGTTGCGCACCATCCCGTCATTGCATGAGAAAAGGGCGGCGTCCGGAAGACGCCGCCCTCTCACTGAAACTCCTGGAAATTCTTGCAGCGGGTCAGGCGCGAGAGCGCAGCCCGATCGCGTCCATCGTCGCCTGATCGCGTGCGGCTTCAGCGGCGCGCTCGGTGGCGCGTTCGCGATCATCGAGAATCTCGACCTTCTTCATGTCCTCGAAGGCTTCCTGCAGCTCGGCCTTGGCCTCGTCGAGCTGGCCCTTCAGATTGTCGGCCGACTGGCGCAGGTTGTCGCGCCGACCCAGAGCCGCCTTGGCATAGGTCGGGTAGGCGAAGTGAGACGAGTCGGTGATGCCGGCGCGGGCTTCCTCGGCCTGGATTTCCCGATCGAGATCGTTCGCCATCCTGTGGAAGTCGGCGATCATCATCTCGATCTGGCTAACCCGGCGACGTTTCTCGTCCACCTGAAAGCGCTTCAACCGCAGAAGGGTCTCTCGCGACTTCATGTCGTTTCCAACTCCTGATTACGCATTGACCTCTGCCGACCCCTCGGCGCGGGTCTGAACTCCATCCGCGAGACGTGCCGCAGCATGGCGCAAGGAGGTTGACCTTTCCTTACCGAGACGGGCTGCTTTTTCTGCATGCTCAAGCCGCGTCCCGGCTCCTGCCGCAGCCTGTCGCGATGATCTACTCACTGAGCCAGCGGCCGTTCGGCCCGTTATCAGCGGATTTCCTGACTTGGCTGCCTTTCCTCATTTCGGCGGGCACGGCCCCCTGCTTTTCGGCCTCGCCCTCACGCGCATCATCGGCTGGGGCTCGACCTTCTATTCGCCTTCGGTGCTGGTCGGCGCGCTTGACCGCGATCTCGGCCTCAATGCCGAGATCGTTTTCGGAGGTATCACCATTCTGCTGATCACAGGCGCGCTGGTCGCCCCGGCGATCGGCCGTCATCTCGATCGGGAAGGCACGCGCCGCTCGATGTGCGTCGGCGCTGTCATCTGCGCGCTCGGCCTTGCCGTTCTCGCCACCGCACAGGGGCCGGTCAGCTACCTCGCGAGCTGGTTCGTCATCGGGCTGGGACATGCGATGTCGCTCGCCAATGTCGGCAACGTCGCGATCGCGCAGCTGATGGGCGAGCGGACCCGTCGCGTCATCGGATTGATGATGCTGGTGACGGGGCTTGCCTCCAGCGTGTTCTGGCCGTTGACCGCGGTTCTGATGGGGGCTTTCGGCTGGCGCATCACCGTGCTCGTCTTCGCGGCGATGCAGATCGTGATCGTGCTGCCGATCTATGCCGCGGTGCCCCGCTTACGGCCCGTGCAGCCGGCGGCGAAGGTGGCCGGGGCTCCCTCTGCGGGCGAGGATGGGCGCGTTCCCTCCTCTTCCCGCAAGGCTGCCTTCTGGCTCGTCGCGCTTGCCTTCTCGGCGAGCGGGCTGGTGTCCTGGGGGCTGCCGCTGCACCTGATCACCTTGTTCCAGGAGGCGGGGCTGACGCAGGGGGAGGCCGTCTGGATCGCGACGTTGAGCGGGCCGGCGACGATCGCGGCGCGCGCCATCGATGCTACGGTCGGCGAGCGCCTGCCGGCGGAGAAGACCGCGCTGCTCGGCCTGCTGCTGGGGCCAGCGCTGTGCCTGGTGCTGCCCTTCGTTCCGATGACGATCGGTGCGGCGGCGGGTTTCGTCATGCTGTTCAGCGCTGCGCTCGGCGTGATTTCGGTGGCGCGGGCTACGCTGCCGCTCGCCCTGTTCGGCCGCAACGGCTTCGCCGCCATGCTGGGCAAGCTCACCGTGCCGCAGAATATGGCCTTCGCCGCCGCGCCGCTGCTTTTCGCGGTGATGGTCGAGCGGCTCGGTGCCGACCTGACGCTGATCGTTTCCGCCGCGATCCAGGCGGTGGGGTTCGCCGCGATGTTCGCTCTGGTGAGGATGATGGCGCGGGCCTGAAACGTTTCAGACGCCCGCCAGCAGGGCCAGGATGGCGAGGGCCGCCGGCAGAGCCTGGATGTAGAGGATCTTGCGGCTTGCGGTGGCCGCGCCGAAGAGGCCGGCGACGACGACGCAAGCCAGAAAGAACAGCTTGATCGCGAAGCCCGCGGCGCCGAGCCAGAGCCCCCAGGCCAGGCCGGCCACGAGGAAGCCGTTATAGAGCCCCTGATTGGCCGCCAGCACCTTGGAGCGCGCCGCGAATTCGGGCGTCAGTCCGAAAGCCTTGTGGCCGTGCGGCGTATCCCACAGCCACATCTCCAGAATGACGATGTAGATGTGGATGAGGGCAACGAGGCCAATCAGAGCCGAGGCGATCATCGATGGGGCATCCCGTGGAGAGGCTGAGCCGGAGTCACAGGCTGCCGCTGATGATCGCGTGGAGGCGCTGATAGCATTCGGGCAGCGGTGTCGCGTCGTCCTTCGACTGCTTGAGGAAGGCTTCGAGTGCCGGGTGCAGGCGGATCGCCTCGTCGACCTCCGCGGACGCGCCCTGGCGATAGGCGCCGAGCCGGATCAACTCCTCCATGTCGGCATAGGTCGCAAGCGTGGCGCGGGCCTTCTGCACGACCGGGTAATAGGCAGGATCGCAGGAGCGCGGCATGGTTCGCGAGACCGATTTCAGGATGTTGACGGCCGGGTAGCGGCCGCGCTCGGCGATGGAGCGCTCCATGACGATATGGCCGTCGAGGATGCCGCGCACCGCGTCCGCGACCGGCTCGTCATGGTCGCCGCCGTCGACCAGCACGGTGAAGAGCCCGGTGATCGCGCCGTCCTCGGTGCCGGGGCCGGCGCGTTCCAGCAGTCGTGGCAGCTCGGCGAAGACGGTCGGGGTGTAGCCCTTGGTCGTTGGTGGCTCGCCTGCCGCCAGGCCGATCTCGCGCATCGCCATGGCGAAGCGGGTCACCGAATCCATCAGGCACATCACCTGCAGGCCGCGATCGCGGAAATACTCGGCCAGCGTCAGCGTGGTCAGCGCCGCCTGCTTGCGCATCAGCGCAGGTTCGTCCGACGTGGCGACGACGACGATCGAGCGGGCGAGCCCCTGCGGTCCGAGATCCTCCTGCAGGAACTCCTGCACCTCGCGGCCACGCTCCCCGACGAGGCCGATGATGTTGACGTCGGCCTGGGCGTAGCGGGCCAGCATCGAGAGCAGGACGGACTTGCCGACGCCGGACCCGGCGAAGATGCCCATGCGCTGGCCGATGCAGCAGGTCAGGAAGGTGTTGAGGGCGCGGACGCCGAGGTCGAGCGGCCCGCCGACGCGGCGCCGCTTATGGGCAGGCGGTGGATCGTTGCGGAAGGCATAGAGCGTGTCGCCCTGCGGCAGCGGCGGGCCGCCGTCGACCGGGCGGCCGAGCGCGTCGACGACGCGGCCGAGCCAGGCGGGTGTCGGGCGCAGGCCGGGCTGAGCGCGGTCGACATGGACCGGGCAGCCGCGGCGCACGCCGTCGAGCCCGCCGAAGGGCATCACCAGCGCCTTCTCGCCCGAGAAGCCGACGACCTCGCAGGGAACGCGGGTGTCTGCTGCGATCTCGATGCCGACACGGCCGCCCAGGCTCATCGCGCTGATCGGTCCGGCTACCTCGACGAGCAGGCCGCGCACGCCGATGACGCGGCCATAGATGCTCACCCCCTCGATGTGCTCGATGGCGGAGGCGAGGGCCGAGAGACGGTCGTGGCCGTGCGAGGGGGAATTCATGATGCGATGACGTCCTTGCCAGTCGGCGAGGAGGAGCGGGATATTCGGCAGATCGCCCCTGTGGATGATTTGGTAAGGGTTCCTAACAAATTGCGCTCATTTACCAGCCGTTAAGCTCTGTGATTAAGACTGCAGATCGAGGCTGCCGCGTGTCGCAGGGCCGTTTGGCCCCGTTTCTCGAAGCATCCCTCCGCGAAAGGGCGTTTTCGCGGGTGAGAGTTCACTGATCCGTGTCAAATTCGACTCACCTCGACAAGGATCGTTCACTTTCTCCGAGGAAGCGCTTGCGCTCGGGAATCACGGTTTGTTAACCAGTTTCTCTGTAGCGTGTCGCGTGGCGTTTCATCGGGCAAGTGCGTCGTCGTCAAGGGCCGAGAAGGTCCGGGCGTAAGCAACGGTCAACCTGCCCTGCGGGCGAAATTGGGGACGTGGACATGCGGGTTCTGCTGATCGAGGACGATAGCGCGACCGCTCAAAGCATCGAGCTCATGCTCAAATCCGAGAGCTTCAACGTCTACACGACGGATCTCGGCGAAGAGGGCGTCGATCTCGGCAAACTCTACGACTACGACATCATCCTGCTCGACCTGAATCTGCCCGACATGTCGGGCTACGAGGTTCTGCGCAGCCTGCGCGTCGCCAAGGTCAAGACTCCGATCCTGATCCTCTCCGGCCTCGCCGGCATCGAGGACAAGGTGAAGGGCCTCGGCTTCGGCGCCGACGACTATCTCACCAAGCCGTTCCACAAGGACGAGCTGGTCGCCCGCATCCACGCGATCGTGCGCCGCTCGAAGGGCCATGCCCAGTCGGTCATCACGACCGGCGATCTGGTCGTCAACCTCGACACCAAGACCGTGGAAGTCGACGCCGCCCGCGTCCACCTCACCGGCAAGGAATACCAGATGCTGGAGCTGCTCTCGCTCCGCAAGGGCACGACGCTCACCAAGGAGATGTTCCTCAACCATCTCTATGGCGGGATGGACGAGCCAGAGCTCAAGATCATCGACGTGTTCATCTGCAAGCTGCGCAAGAAGCTGGCGAACGCGTCGGACGGCAAGAACTACATCGAGACCGTCTGGGGCCGTGGCTATGTGCTGCGCGAGCCCTCCGAAGTCGACGAGCGCATCCCGGCCTGACGCGTCCTGTCGCCCGGTCCGTCATCGGGCCGTCACGAAGCGACGGCATACAAGTTTTGACCTGATCGTCGGATGTACACGACAGGCCAACGGGACCCCGCCGCGAGGCGGGGTTTTTGTTTTGGCCGACCGTCGATGGTGACGATGTTGCGGTCGTCCGGCGCTCAGGCGCGCCAGCTCGCAAGCGGTCGCGCAGAGGTGCGGCTGCCGAGCGGCGCGGCGGCGTGCGGCTGCGGAGCGAGGGCAGCCTGGCGGTAAAGGCCCCGATGCTCGGGGTCGCAGGTCAGCCTGGTGGCAAGTCCGAGAACCGTTTCCGCGGCGCCGAGCACGAAAGCTCCGTCAGGGGCGAGGCGCGGGGTCAGCAATTCCAGCACCTTCACCTTCGTCGGCACGTCGAAATAGATCAGCACGTTGCGGCAGAAGATCACGTCAAACCGGCCGAAATGATCGTTCCGCTCCAGCAAATTGTGGTGGCGGAAATCGACCATTCCGCGCAGCCGCTCCGAGATCTGCCATTTGTCGCCGCGCTGCTCGAAATGCTTCAGCAGCATCTGGATCGGCAGGCCGCGCTGCATCTCGAACTGGCTGTAGATGCCCGAGCGGGCCTTCTCGAGAATCTCCGACGAGATATCCGTGCCGATGATCTCGACCTTCCAGCCGGCAAGGCGGTCGGCGAGGTCGTGGATGATCATGGCCAGCGAATAGGCCTCCTGGCCGCTCGACACGGCGGCGCACCAGATGCGCAGCGAGCGGCTGGCAGCGTTCGCCGCCATGCGCTCGGGCAGGATCACGTCGCGGAACAGGTCGAACGGCGTGCGGTCGCGGAAGAAGAGCGTCTCGTTCGTCGTCATCGCATCGACGACGACATTTTCCAGCGTGCGATCGCGGCCGAGCCGCAACTGGCCGATCAGCGTCGCGATATCGGCGATGCCGCGCCGGCGGCACAGGATGCTCAGGCGGCTTTCCGCCAGATACTGCTTGTCGGCTGTCAGCGACAGGCCCGAGCGCTGCTGCAACAGCAGCCGCAGGAATGCGAAATCGGTCTCGGTCATGCAGGCTGCACCCCGCGCACGAGGCAGCGGACGGAGGCGCCGATCTCGTCGAGCGCGATTACGGTGCTGGCATGGCGCGCACGCACGA
This sequence comes from Allobosea sp. RAF48, assembly GCF_052114025.1. Classification (NCBI taxonomy): domain Bacteria; kingdom Pseudomonadati; phylum Pseudomonadota; class Alphaproteobacteria; order Hyphomicrobiales; family Alloboseaceae; genus Allobosea; species Allobosea sp. RAF48. Next base: position 468,384 of record NZ_JBFRDZ010000003.1, on the reverse strand, counting down.
CCGAGCCCGGCATGCCCCAGATCGTGCTGCTCGGCTCGTCCTGGGCCAGAACCGCCGCTCCGGCTTTGCGCAGGGCACCGGCACCTTCTGTGCCGTCGCTGCCCATTCCGGTGAGAACGAGGCCCATCGTCGCCGCGCCGAGATGGCGGGCAGCATCGTTGAACAGCACGTCGACGGCGGGCCGGCAGAAGTTGACCGGCGCCTCGTCGCCGATCCGTGCGACGATGTGGCCGAGCCGGCGGTCGATGCCCAGATGGCGGCCTCCGGGTGCGACGTAGACGGTTCCGCGCACCAGGCGTTCGCCGTCGAAGGGTTCTCGCGCCGGAACGCCGATATGGCTCGCGATCTGCTCGGCGAACGACGCCGTGAACAGCGGCGGCATGTGCTGGACGACCAGCGTCGTCAGGTCGTGAAGGCCTTCGCCGATATCGAAGAGCACCTTGGCGACAGCGCGCGGCCCGCCGGTCGAGGCGCCGATCACGAGGTAGCGCGGCATCACCGAAACCAGGGGGCGCAGATTGACGGGGCCGCCATGTGGCAGATCGACGATGTCGACCTCCGGCGGCAACGAGCCCGGTCGCGCCGCCGTATGGGCGATGTTGCCGAGCTTGAGCAGAAACTCGCTGCGGAAATCGAGGGACAGCGTCATGCCGGCGCGGCTGTCAGGCTTCGAGACGACGTCCATCGCGCCCTTGGTCATGCATTCGAGCGCGATGCGGGTGTTGCGCTCGTTCAGCGTGGCGGCGAGCAGGACACCGGTATTGGGGCTTTCCTTGAGGATCTGTGGCAGTGCGGCTGCCCCGCCGACGCCCGGCATGTCGAGATCGAGCACCATGACGTCCGGCTTGTAGCGGGTCGCATGGGCGACCGCGGTCTCGCCGTCCCCGGCCACCGCCACGACGTGAAAATGGCCGGCTTCCCCCAGCCAGCGGGCGAAAAGCCCGCGGACGACGACGGAATCGTCGGCAATCACGACCGTCTTGTGCCGGGTCGGCGGAGCCGGAAGGGGGCGGGACGCCATCATGCTCATGCTGCTTGCTGGATCGGCGATGCCGAGCGACGGAGATCGGGCATCCAGACCGGCGCCGGACTGCTCAGAGCAGACCGACCTGATGGAACTTCGACGCCACGATTTCCTTGTCGAAGGGCTTCATGATGTACTCGTCAGCGCCCGCATGCATGGCGCGCGCGATATGGGCGATGTCGTTCTCCGTGGTGCAGAAGACGACCTTCGGCCGCTTGCCGCCCGGCATCTGGCGCAGCGTGCGCAGGAACTCGTAGCCGTCCATGATCGGCATGTTCCAGTCGAGCAGTACGGCGTCCGGCATCTCGCCCTTGCACGCATCGATGGCGCGCGCACCATCCTCGGCTTCGGCGATGCGGAACTGCAGGCCTTCCAGGATTCGGCGTGCGACCTTGCGGATCACCGCTGAGTCATCGACGACGAGGCAATATTTCATGGTCTGTCTCCAAAACTCTGTGGCCGCGCTTCAGGCCGCGGCGGGAAGATCAAGATCGAGGACAGCATCGAGATCGAGTATGACGAGGAGTTCGTCGGCGAGCCGGTGAACGCCGGTCGCCAACGCGGTCCAGACGCGATCGAGATGAACGGGCAGCGGCTCGAAGGTGGAACGGTCCAGCCGGATCACCTCGCCGACGGCGTCGACGATCAGGGCGTAGGCCTCGCCGCGATGGTCGATGCCGATCGCCGTCAGCTCGCCTTGCCGCTGTGCATCCGGAACCGTCCGGCCGAGCCGCTTGCGCAGGCAGATCGCGGTAACGATGCGCCCACGCAGATTCAGCAGGCCGACGATCTCGCTCGGGGCGCGGGGCACGAGCGTGATGCGGTCGGTGATGAAGACATCCTGTACGCGCCCGATCGGGAGCCCGAGCAACTGCTCGCCGATCCGGATCGTCACGTAGTCGAGCGAATCGCCGAAACCGGCGGAGGCCGCCTGCTGCGCCTTGTCGGGTCCGGGAAGGGTCATGCTGCCTGCCTCATATCCGCACCGCCGGCGTTCAGCTCGCTCAGCAGGGCCCGGCGATCGAATTTCGCAACGATATCGTCGAGACCGGCCTGTACGGCGCGCATGTGCAGATCGGGGGTCGCGCAGGTGGTGAGGCCGAGGATGCGCAGGCGCTCGCTTCCGGCCCGCGCGCGCAGTGTAGCGGCGAAGGCGAAGGCCGCTTCGATCTGCCGATCGAGATCGAGCAGGACGATGCCGAACGGCTCGCCGGCTGCGGAGGGATCGAGGTCGAAATCGGCTGCCATGGTGATGGTGTGGCCGGACGCCTTCAGGATCGGGCTCAGCATTTCCCGCAGGAAATCCGACGGCTCGATCAGCAGGACACGGGCGGAGGGCGCTGAGCTGCGCCGCACGGCAAACCAGCCGGGCTCGTTCAGCGGCAGGTAATGGGCGAGATCGACGATATCGGTGGCCCGGCCCCGGATCATGGCCGAGCCGATCACGCCGCGTTCGCCGCTCGCGGCCATTTCGAGGTCGAAACTGTCCTCGACGATGTCGACGATGGCTTCGACCGCAAGCGCGACGGTCAGATCGCCGTCCGAGACGATGACCAGTGGCTGGATGCCCTTGCTGCGCAGCTGCGTTTCCGCGAGTGGCGTGACGGGCACAAGGCGTCCGCGATAGTGCAGCAAAGTGCGGCCGCCGCCGCGCTGGAACTGGTCGGCATCGACCTCCTCGAGCCGCGTCACCAACGACAGAGGCAGCGCCTGGAGGCTGCCGGCTCCGGTCCGGAAGACGAGCATCGTCGTCTTCTCGCTCGCTTGCTCATGGGCGGGTGCGGCATGCTGCTTCGCTTCCACCTCGCCCGACAGGGCCGCGCCGACCAGGCTGGCGACGCCGTTGGGGTCGACGATCAGCACGACGGCTCCGTCGCCGAGGATGGTATTGCCGGAGAAGAGCGGGATGTGGCGCAGCTTGCTCGACATCGGCTTCACCACGATTTCCTCGGTGTGGAAGACGCTGTCGACGAGGATTCCGAATTGTCGCTCCCCGATCTGGGTGATGACGATGAAGCCTTCACCTTCCGCGGCCTTGGGCGCGCCCATCAGCTCGGGAAGCGAAATGATCGGCAGCAGGCGTCCGCGCAGTCGCAGGACCGGGGCGCCGTTGATCTCCTCGATGCGGTTGTCGTCGCCCGCCTTCACCCGGACGAGCTCGCGCACCGCGATCTGGGGGATCGCGTAGCGGTCATTGCCCGCCACAACGATCAGGGCGGAGATGATTGCGAGCGTCAGCGGGATCTTGATGGTGATGGTGGTGCCGAGGCCGGGACGGCTGGCGACGTCGATCATCCCGCCGATCGAATCGACGTTGGCCTTGACCACGTCCATTCCGACGCCGCGGCCGGAAACCGCCGTCACGTTATCCGCCGTCGAGAAGCCGGGCAGGAAGATGAAGCGGCTGATCTGGGCGTCGCCGAGCTTCTCGATCTCGGCTTCGGTCGCAAGGCCCCGGGCGATGGCCTTGTTCCGGATGCGTCCGACATCGAGCCCGCGTCCGTCATCCGCGATCGAGATCGTGACGGAGCCGCCCTCATGGTAGGCGGAAAGCCGGATCGTGCCCTGTTCGGGCTTCCCGGCTGCCCGGCGCTCCGCCGGAAGCTCGATCGCATGGTCGGCGCAGTTGCGGACCATGTGGATGAGCGGGTCCTTGATCAGGTCGAGGATCTGCCGGTCGAGCTCGGTTTCCGCACCATCGGTCACGAGTTCGATGCGCTTGCCGAGTTCGGCGCTGAGGTCGCGCACGATGCGCGGCAGCTTCGACCAGGCGTTGCCGATCGGCTGCATGCGCGTCTTCATCACGCCGTCCTGCAGCTCGGCGGTGATCAGCGAGAGGCGCTGCAGCGGTGCCTTGAGCTTGGCGTCCTCCTGCTGGCGGGAGACGTCGAGGAGCTGGTTGCGTGTCAGAACGAGCTCGGAGACCATGGTCATCAGATGCTCGATCGTGTCGACATTGACACGCAGGGTCGCGGGGCCGCCGGTTCGCGAGGACGAAGGGACATCTTCGGAAGGTGCGGGACTTTCGCCGCTCTCGATGCGGCCGTTGCGGTCCCGCTGCGGCTCTGGCGCGCTGCGAAAGACGATGTCGTCAGTCGCGGCCGTGGCGTCGGTCTGGCCGTGCCGGGCGAGATAGGCGGCGACGGGATCGACCGGCTGGTCGACCGGGTGCGCGTGGTTGAGTTCGCCCTTGGCTCGCTCTGCCAGAGCCTGCAGCTCGCGGATCAGCGTCTCGTCGTCGCCCTCCGGCTCCAGCCCTTTCTCGGCCAGCTCGGCGAGTATGTCCTTGATGCGGTCGATGGTTTCGAGGATGGCGGTGACGGCGGTGGGCTTCACCGTTGCGCCGTCACGGAACTGCCCGATCACTGACTCGGCCGCGTGGGTGAGAGCCTCGAGCCGCGGCAGGCCGATGAAGCCGCAGGTTCCCTTTACGGTGTGAACAAGCCTGAAGATGTTGCGCAGGATGTCCCGGTCGTTCGGGTCCTGCTCGAAGCGGACGAGCTCCCGATCGACCGTATCGAGGTTCTCGCCGGTCTCGGTCAGGAACTCTTGCAGCAACTCGTCCATGCAGGAACATCACTCAACGCGAAACCCTCCAGGAACCAAAGCACGAGAAGGGTTTATGATCGGTTGAGATCGCCCTTCGACTGATTTCGGTTTCAGGCCGCCTTGGCTGCCTTGATGGTCACGGTCTCCCCGTCGATCGCGACGGAAACCTCCATCCCGGCAGCGCGTGCCACCATGCCGGTGTAGACCGGCTGGACGGCATGGGCGTCGATCGTCCCGCCCGGCGCATTGCCGGCGAGCAGATCCTCGACATGGGCGGGGATGCGGGCATGTGAGCCCGTGGCTTTGATCTCGAAGCTGCCCTGTTCCCCCTCGACGCTGGCCCGCGAGATCAGCTTGCCGCCGCGCGGCACGGCCTGCGCGGCGATGACCAGCAGGTTCAGCAGCAGCTTGACCTGATTCTTCGGCAGCAGGGCGCGCGGCGCCTCCCAGTCGAGCGAAAGCTTCTCGTCGTTCAGGAAGCCGTTGGCGACGTTTCCGGCATCGCCGAGATCGATCATTGCGCCGGCCGAGCCGGCCGCGCCGAAGGCGAGGCGCGCGAACTGCAGGCGGGCCGAGGCGTTGCGGGCGCTCTTCTTGATCAGCTCCAGCGCAAAATCGCGCATCGACGGATCATCTTCCTCGAGAACCTCCAGCGCGTTGACAATCGCACCGACCGGGCTGATCACGTCATGGCAGACGCGGCTGCAGAGAAGAGCGGCCAGGTCGAGCGAGTCGAGCGAGATGGCGGTCATGGGGGCGAAATCCTGGGATGGCGATGCGCCGAGGGTAGGGCGGCAATGCCGCCAGATATGCTGCCATCTTGGTTTTCATGTGGTTAATCGCCATATATCGGGCCAATGTTCGAAGGAAGGGCCGCCATGATCGGCCGTGACGATCCCCGCCTGCGCGATTGCGACGGGCTGGGGCGCAAGCTCGCGGAAGCTGCCAGAATCAGTGCGACGGTCCTGCTGGCGAAGCGGGCGGCGCGCGATGTGACGCTCAAGCAGGACGGCTCGCCGGTCTGCTCGGCGGATCTGGCTGCCGATCACGCAGCGAAGGATGCGCTTGCTCGCCTGTGCCCGGGATTTCCCGTCATCAGCGAGGAAACGGTCGACAGCGTCGCGCCTGGCGAGGTTTTCATCTTGCTCGATCCGCTGGACGGCACGCGCGAGTTCCTGGCCGGCGGCGACAGCTACTGCGTCGCGATTGCGGTGATCCGTGACGGCAGGCCGATCGCGGGCGCGATTGCCGCTCCTGCCATCGGCCGCCTCTGGTTCGCCGGCGAGCACGCCTATGTGCAGGATTTCGCGGCCGACGGAACCGTGCACGGGGAAGCGCGCCGCGCGGCTGTACGCGCTTTGCCCAGCGACGGGCCGGTGGCGTTGGTCAGTCGCTTTCACGGCGATGGCCGCAGCGACGGCATTGCCGCGTCGATGTGCTGCAACAAGGGCATCCCGGTCTCGTCGGCCGTGAAGTTCGGGATGATCGCTTCGGGCGAGGCGGATCTCCATGTCCGCTGTGGCCAGACCATGGAGTGGGATATCGCAGCCGGCGACGCCATTCTCTCGGCGGCGGGCGGAGTGGTGCTGACGCTTGACGGCGCCTTGCCGCATTACGGCGTGAGCGAACGGCAGTTCCGCAATCCGCCTTTCGTGGCGGCGTCGAGCGAGGCGCTGGCGCGGCGTGCCATCGCCGGCGATACCGGTTGCTGAGAGCTCTCAGCGGGCGACGACGCGCAGCACCGATTTCCAGCGATCTTCGGCTTGGGCCAGGAGCGCCGCGTCCTGCAGGAAACGCTGGCGGTTTTCCGCCGAGCGGAACAGGAACAGCCGCGAGCCGATGATCGCGTATTGGCCGGGGTCGCTGTCGACGGCGACGCCATTGGCAACGCCCGTCGGGTCGAAGCCGGCGAAAGCGGGCGCGTAGATGCCCGGTGCATCGCGGAAAGCCTCGAGATTGGCCTGTGAGGCGAAGCGCCAGACCACACCCTCGTGGATGAGCTCGTGCTCGGGGAGGCCGGCCGAAGGCCTGCTGCCGAAGCGATAGGACACCGGGTCAAAGCCATTGATGGCCAGGCCGGTGCGCAGGTCGCGCTGCATCACTTCGCCCAGCGAAGGCAGGGAAGGCAGCCCGGTCGGCAGTCCCGGTGCTCCCGACGAAGCCGGAAGAACCGGCTCGGCTGACGTGGTGTTGGCAGATGTCACGGAGACGGCAAGGAAGAGAAGGGCAACGCCGGTGCAGGTCGCGCTGCAGCGTTGCCTTGTTGCGGCCTTCATCCCGGCAAATCCTCGCAATCCCGCAATCCAGGGCCGCTCGGCTCTCCGGAATTTTCACGCCTTGGATAGATTTACGGCGTATCAAACTGGTTACCGAATTGATTCGTATTCGCTAGGCGTTGCTTTTTCGACGCCTGCGCGAACGGCGGACAGCCCAGAATCGGCCCGCCGTCTGGCCTGCATCGCACGCGTCCGGAACAGGTTGCCCCGCAACCGGATCCGGCGTCGCGAGGCCGGGCGATCAAACCGTTCTGGCGTCCGGCTTCGCCGGACTCACTGTCCGGAGATCTAGCATATGAACCAGACCCGCCGCAGTCTCATCAAGGGCGGTCTCGCCGTAGCCGGAACGGGCCTCACCGGCCTGTCCGCCCCGGCGTTCGCACAGAACTACAACGAGCAGCGCTCCTTCTCGCAGAACGAGCTGGTCTCGTCGGGCCACAAGTTCTTCGGCAACGTGTCGCGCGGTCTCGCGCTCACCATCGAGGAGGCCGTGCGGCGCTGGGGTGAGCCCAATGGCTACGTGCTCGGCCAGGAAGCCGCCGGCGCCTTTGTCGGCGGGCTGCGCTTCGGCGAGGGCCAGCTCTACACCCGCAATGCCGGCGACCGCAGGGTGTTCTGGCAGGGGCCTTCGATCGGCTTCGACTTCGGTGGCGAAGGCGCGCGCACGATGATGCTGGTCTATAACCTGCCGGCGGTGGATGCGCTCTACCAGCGCTTCGCCGGCGTCGACGGCTCGGCCTATTTCATCGGCGGCTTCGGTTTCACCGCCATGACGGCTGAGGGCATCACCGTCGTGCCGATCCGCACCGGCGTCGGCTGGCGGCTCGGCGTCAATCTCGGCTACCTCAAGTTCACGCCGCAGGCGACGTGGAATCCGTTCTAGCCTCCCGACCTCGAGCGGGTGACTAGAACTGGCCTTGGCGGCGCGGGCGTGGCAGATTCGGCCATAGCCTGTGTCCACGCCTCGTTCGGGAGTGCTGGGTCTTGATCGAAGCCGCCATGCTGTTCGCGCTCGGCTTCCTTTGTGCGGCGCTGCTCGCACTGGCCGCGGTGCCGGCGCTCGCCCGGCGTGCCGATCGGCTGGCGCGCAAGCGGGCCGAGGCAGCCTTCCCGCTCTCGCTGGGAGAGATCGCAGCCGACCGTGACCATCTGCGCGCCGAATTCGCCCTGCGCATGCGTTCCGTCGAGCAGGAGGCCGAGCGTGGCTTTGCCGCCAAGGCCGGGGCGATGCAGGAGCTCGGCCGCCGGGACATGACGATCGGCCGGCTGGAGCGCGAGCGCAGCGAGCGCGACACGCGGATTGCAGAACTGGAAAGCGTACTCGCGACGACCCGGGCCGAGCTCGGCGACACGCGAAGAACCCTCGAACAAGAACAGGCGGGCCATGGCGAAACGGCCGCGGCGCTGGAGAAGCGGCTCGCCGATCTGGCGAGCCTGGAGCAGAACCTGGCGGAGACACGGCAGGCTCTGACCGGCACCGGCGCCGATCTGAGTATGCGCGACGGCGAGCTCGCGCGGGAGCGCGAGACGCTCGGAAGGATCGAGAAGCTCCTTGCCGAACGCGAGACGGAATTGGCGGCGATCCGCGACGAGCATGAGAAGCTGCGCGTGGCGCTGGTAGAGGACCGCACCCGGATCATGGTTCTCCAGGGCAAGCGCGACGAGCTTGCCGGGAGACTGGCGGGCGTCGAGGATCGGCTGGCCCGCAGCGAGGCGTCGTTGAAAGCGATGACGGGCGAGCGTGACGGCGAACAGATTCGCGCCGGCGCTTTCTCCGCCCGGGCCGAGCAGGCCGAGGCTGGGCTGGCGGCAGCCGATGCGCGCGCCAGCGCGGCCGCCGTCGAGGCGCAGCAGCTCGGCGCACGGCTGGAGCAGACGAGGTCCGACCATGAAGCCTTGCAGGGCAGGGCGGATGGCCTTGAACAGGCCCTGGTGGTCGCGAAGGACGAGCTGGCCGATCTGCGCCAGCGCAAACAGGAAGAGATAACCGCCTTGCAGGACAGCCAGCGCGAACGAGAAGGTCAGATCGAGCTTCTGCACGCCGAGCTTCAGACGCTGGAAGGCGCGCTCAGCCAGGCCCGCGAAGACCGGAGCCAGCTTCTGGGCGAAATGTCGAATCTGCGCAAAGCGGCATCGGGCGCACAGTCGAATGCGGCCTTGCGCGAGGAGATCGTCCGGCTGGCCGACCGCTTGATGAGTCTTTCGCCGAAACGCGAGGCTGCTGAGTAGCGCTGCACATACCGCACCCATTCGTGTGGTCCGGATCGCTTCGAAAAGCGATTTCCTCTTTTCAGCCCGATGCTTTAGGAAGGCCGCGCCTCCTGGCGCGCCGACCTCACCCGAATGGTTTTGAATCGTGACGGACAGCCAAATCGATCTTCTGTGCCTGGGCGAGCCGCTCGGCGAGTTCAACGCCACCCGGGCCGAGACCGGGGCCTTCCTGTTCGGGCATGGCGGCGACACCTCGAATTGTGCGGTTGCGGCGGCCCGGCAGGGCATGTCGGTCGGCTATCTCGGGGCGCTCGGCGACGACAGCGCGGGCCATTCGATCCGGGCGTTGTGGAAGCGCGAGGGTGTCAACGACGCCCATGTCGCGACGCATCCGACGGCGCCGACGGGCCTCTACTTCGTCGATCACGGCCCGTCCGGCCATGTCTTCTCCTATCTGCGGGCCGGTTCGGCCGCGAGCCTCTATGGCCCGCGCGACCTGCCGCGCGATCTCATCCGCTCGGCCCGCATCATCCAGGCCTCCGGCATCAGCCAGGCCATTTCGGCCGGGGCCTGCGACGCCGTGTTCGAGGCCTTCGAGACGGCCCGCAAGGCCGGCGTGCTGACCGCCTACGACACCAATCTGCGCCTTAAGCTCTGGCCGCTGACCCGCGCGCGGGCGATCATCCACGCCGCTTGCGCCATGGCCGACATCGTCTTGCCCGGGCTTGACGATGCGACGCAGCTGACCGGGCTCAACAACCCCGACGCCATTGTCGATTTCTATCTCGGCCTCGGCGCGCGGGTCGTGGCGCTGACGCTCGGCCATGAGGGGTCACTCGTCGCGACACCGGTCCGGCGCGAGCGCTTCCGTCCGATCAAGGTCGATGCCATCGACGCGACCGGGGCAGGCGATTGCTATGACGGCGCCTTCCTCGCGGAATATCTGCGCACGGGCGATGCCTTCGCGGCGGGCGCCTATGCCAATGTCGCCGCGGCGCTGTCGACGCAAGGATATGGTGCCGTTGCGCCCCTGCCGCATCGGGCCGAGGTCGAAGCACGCATCATTGCCGAGGCCAAGAGCTGATGACCGTTCCGATCCTGAAGCGCGCGGGCGATCTGCTCGCCCGCTACGATGTGCTGATCAGCGATGTCTGGGGCGTCGTCCATGACGGGCTCTGGGCGCTGGAGCCGGCCTGCGAGGCATTGATCGCCTTCCGCGAGCACGGCGGAACGGTTGCGCTGCTCTCCAACGCTCCCGGACCGTCCGAGCAGGTGGCCGGGCTGCTCGACACCAAGCGCGTGCCGCGCGAGGCCTGGAACCGGCTCGTCACGTCCGGCGATGTCACGCGGGCGCTGATCGCGGAGAGCCATCACAAGCGCGTCTACCATATCGGCTGGCAGAGCGATCGGGCCGTTTTCGCCGGGCTCGATGTCGAGCTGGTTGGCGAGGAACAGGCCGACATCGTCGTGGCGACCGAACTCAACGATTACCGCAACGAGACGCCGGAACAGTACCGGCCGCTGCTTGAGGGCTTCGCCCGGCGCGGCCTGCCTTTCATCTGCGGCAATCCCGATCTCGTCGTGCATGTCGGCGAGGATCTGCTGCCCTGCGCCGGTTCGCTTGCGACGATCTACGAGGAGCTGGGTGGCACGGTCGCCTGGGCCGGCAAGCCTTATCGCCCGGCCTATGACCTCGCGCTCGCAGCCGCCGCCGAGGCGCGCGGCGGCCGCACTGTCGAGCCCGGCAAGGTTCTGGTGATCGGCGACGCCGTCAGGACCGATCTCGCCGGCGCACGGCTGATGGGCTTCGACAGCCTGTTCATCGCCGGCGGCATCCATCGCGACGAGACGATGCACGGCGGCGAGGTCGACCCTTCCGGGCTCGCCAGGGTGCTGGACGGGCTGCCGGTCCGGCCGATCGCGGCGATGGGCGCTCTGGCCTGAGCAGCCCGCCACGGCTCAGTGGGCGTCCCCCGCGCGTGCGTCGCGCAGCGTCGTCAGCGTGACGACGATGCAGAAGAGCATGCCGACGATCGAGAGGATCGCCGCCGCGCGGAAGCCGAGCATGAAAGCCTCGCTCGCCTGCGCCAGCATCGGCGCGGCCTGATCGGGCGCGAGCCCGGCTGCGAAGGCCAGAGCGCCGCCCAATGTCGAGCGCGCCGGAGCCAGCGCTTCCGGGCTGAAGCCGGGCACGACGAGATCCGCCATGCGGTTGCGATAGAGCGCGGCGCCGAGGCTGCCGAGCACGGCGATGCCGAGCGCTCCGCCGAGCTCGACGCTGGTTTCCGACATGGCCGAAGCAGCACCCGTGCGTTCCGGTGGGGCCGAGCCGACGACGATGCCCGTCGTCAGCGTGATCACCGGCGTGAAGCCGATCGAGAACACCACCGAGGCGGCGACGATCTGCACGAGGCTCGGGGCAAAGACGAGCCAGACGAAGCCGAGCGCCGAGACCGCCATGCCGCCCGCCATGAGCGTCGCTGGTGCGAAGCGCCCGACGAGGCTCGGCGTCACGAAGGAGGCCAGCGTGAAGGCGATGGCCGAGGGCAAGGACCAGAGGCCGGCCTGCAGCGGCGTCAGTCCGGCGACGAGCTGAAAATACTGCGCCAGGAAGACGAAGCTGCCGAACATGAACAGGATGCCGGCGAGGTTGATCGCCAACGCTGCCCGGAAGGCCGGGATGCGGAACATGGCGAGATCGATCATCGGGTCGGCAAGACGGGCCTGTCGCCGCAGGAAGAGCAGTACAAAGCCGAGCCCGGCGATGATTGATGCGGCAGCCTGCCAGTCGAAGCCGTCCGCCGCCCAGTGCTTGATGCCGTAGACAAGCCCGAGCACCGCCGCGAGCGAGAGCAGGGCGCTGAGGATGTCGATGCGGCCGGCGTTCGGCGCGCGATATTCAGGCAGCAGAATCGGGCCGATGGCGAGCAGCAGCAGCATCGGTGGCACGGCGATCAGGAAGGCAGAGCCCCACCAGAAATACTCGATCAGGAAGCCGCCGACGACAGGCCCGATGATGGCGCCGACCGAGAAGCTCGCGATCCACATCGAGATCGCGAAGGTGCGTTCCTTCTCGTCGGTGAACATCACGGTGATCAGCGAGAGCGTCGAGGGAGCGAGCGTCGCCCCGGCGATGCCAAGGACGGCGCGCATGCCGATCAGCATCTCGGCGCTGTTGGAGAAGGCAGCGACGGTTGAAGCCACTCCGAAGAAGGCGGCGCCGATCATCAGCAACCGCCTGCGCCCGATGCGGTCCCCGAGCGTGCCCATGGTCATCAGGAAGCCGGCGACCATGAAGCCGTAGATGTCGATGATCCACAGCAGCTGGCTCGCGCTCGGCTTCAGGTCGCGGGTCAGCGTCGGTACGGCGAGGTTCAGCACCGTCAGGTCCATCGAATAGATCATGCAGGGCAGGGCGATCGCGAGCAGGCCAAGCCATTCGCGACGTGTCGCCTTTCCTTCATCCTGGCCCAAAACGGGTGCCGACGTCATAGTTCACTCGCAGTCTCTGGTATCCGGACCAGCCATTTCTCATGAGAGTACGGCCGAATCTGGCAGGAGAGGGCGGCAGGGTCCCTGCGCCCGATGCCGCGTTATCCCTGCCGGGTTACCGCGAGATTGCGCAAACGCGCGAGGATGTCCTCGTAGAGACCGTCGATCGGGCGGAACACGAAACGCACCGTGGATTTCCCCGGCGGGACGACGGCGGCCCGGAAAAGCACGTTGGCACGCAGCAGCTCCGCCGGCCGATCGTCGACCTCCACCCGCCACCAGTGGTGCCAGACATCGTTGAGGACGAGATAGCCGCCGCGGGGCGCATCGACGGCGAGCGTCACCGTGGTCGTGCCGTAGTCGCGGATTGCGACCGTGGCCGGCCCGATCGCGCCCGTGGCAAGCGGCGGCGGATCGCGGTCGAGCAGGACGGTTCGGCGGGGATCGAAGCCGGCCGGCCATTGACCGCTCGTCAGGATGGCGTCGAAATCGGCCTTCTGCGCCTCGGTGACGAGCAGGACACGCGGCAGGGCGCGCGGGTTCTCGTAGATATAGGCATCCTTGGTACGGGCGATCTGGCGGAGGTCCCCTGGTTTCAGCCGCTTGTCGATCTGCTCGACCGGCACGCCGGTCGCGATGAAGCGCAGGCCCAGCATGTCGGCCAGCAGGGAGCGATAGCCAGGCATCAGGGCAGAGAAGGTGCGCTGATCGGGCAGCGCGACATGGTCGCCGGCGCCGGTCGCCTTGCTGTAGAGGCCGAGCCGCAGCGGGTTGTAGCCGAGCGTGTTGTCGAGCTCGTGGACGAGGCTGGCATTGGGCCAGTGGAAGTCGATGGCGGCGAGCTCGATGCGGTCACGCCGGTCGGGCGCGGCGGTGCGCGCGGTTTCGCGCTTGAGAAGCGCGATGGTCTCGTTCGTGCTGTTCTTGCGCAGCACGTCATACATCTGTGGCGGCAGGGCGGTGGATTCACTCGGGCCGTTATTGGCCGAAAGGTCCACAACGAGCGTTACAGCCAGGACGATGGTGGCCGCGAGCGCCGAGCCGCGCTGGGCCAGGCCGCGCGCGGCGACGATGCTTCCAAGCGAGAGCATGCCGCAGAGGAGCGCAACGACAAGCGGCGAGACGGCGACCGGGATGCGCCCGACCGTCCAGGCGAGCCAGAGGGCGACAGCGAGCGCTCCGGCGAAGATGAGCGCTTCCAGGGCGATCTGCCAGCGCCGCGCCTTCGGCGCCGTGCCGGTCATGACGAGATGGGTCAGGTAGCCGCCGAGGATGGCGAGCAGGGCGCCGAGGATGAAGAGCGCGTCGGCTGGGCGGCGGTAGAAGCTGACGCCCGGCAACTCGAACAGCAGCCGGAAGGCGGGGGTGTAGCGGCCGAGCGCATAGAGCAGGACGATCAGCGCCGCGCCACTGAGCGCGACGATTTCGCGCCGCCAGAGCGCACCGCGGACGAGGCCGATGGTGATGATCAGCCCCATCGGTAGCAAGCCGAGATAAAGCTCGCTCATATTGCGGGCGAGAAAGAGCCCGAGCGGGCCGAAGCGGGCCTCCCAGGCCGGGCTCGGCGCACCCCAGAAATCCGCGAGCGGCCCGGCCGCGCCGTAGAGATTGGCGATCAGGCCGGTGAGCAGCGCGGCTGGGTGCAGCGAGCCCTTGCCGGCTTCGACGAAATCGATCGCGGGACGGTTCGATTCCTGCGCGATGAAGGCGGTCAGCAGGATGGGGATGGTGGCGACCAGAATGGCGCCGAGCGCGCCGGCAAGCAGCGGCAGCAGGCTCGCGCGGAAGGCGCGCCAGGGGTTGCGCGCCATCAGGATGGCGGCGATGACCAGCCCGGCAAGGACGTAGACGCCGATCAGCGCGACCTGGTCGCGGCCGAGCACCATGAAGCCCGAGACCACCCCGGCGGCGAAGCCGTAGCCGATCGAGCCGCGCTCCAGCGCGCGGGAGAGCAGAAACAGGGTGACGGCGAAATAGCCGAGGCTCAGCACCTGCCCGACATGCTGGATTCGCCAGGCGGCCGCGGCGCCGAAGGCGAAGGAGAGGGCCGCGACGAGGGCGCCGGCGGGATGCCAGCCGCGGTCGCGGAAGATCAGGACGATCGCCAGCGCGCCGACGAGCAGCGTGCCGAGCACCGCGCCGTCGCTCCAGCGGAAATCGGGCGCGGGATTGAGCGCGGCGATCAGGGCGAAGGAAGGCGAGAAGATCAGCGACTGCGGATCGGCGACCTGCGGCGAGCCGGAGAAGACGTAAGGCGTCCAGAACGGGGAGAGCCCGCGATGCCAGCTATCGGCGAGGAACTGAAGCTGGGGGTGGAAATGGGCCTTGGCGTCCCAGGGGATGGTGACGGCGCCTGAGAGCCAGGGCCAGGACAAGGCCAGCCAGCATAGGAAGACGATGCAGAACACGCTGGCGAGTGGCCAGCGTGTCGGATGGCTTTCGGTCGATATTGTTTCGGGCACGGGCATCAGCCTGGCCTGACCGCAATCGGAAACGCCGTCAATCCGTCGGCGCGGCGCGCGCCATCAGCGCGTCCATGTCGATGAAATGGCCGGCGCGGTCGCGCTTCGACGCGAGGTAGCGGACGTTGTGGGCGTTCGGGCGGCCCAGCACGCGCTGGCTGGCGGCAACCTCGAGACCCGCGGCCTGAATCGCGCCGATCTTCTGCGGATTGTTGGTGAGCGCCACGACGCTGGAGACGCCGAGTTGCTTCAGCATGGTCGCCGCGAAATCGAAATGGCGCTGGTCGAGGTCGAAGCCGAGCACCTCGTCGGCATCATAGGTGTCCCAGCCCTGGCTCTGCAGCTTGTAGGCCCGCATCTTGTTGGAGATGCCGTTGCCGCGGCCTTCCTGGTCGAGATAGAGCAGGATGCCGCCGCTGTTCTCCGCCATCCATTGCACGGTCTCGCGCAGCTGGTCGCCGCAATCGCATTTCAGCGAACCGAAGAGATCGCCGGTCAGGCAGGCGGAGTGGAGACGCACCGGAACGGCCGCCTGCAGATCGGGCTTGCCGACGATGATCGCAACCTGATCGCGCAGTCCCTCGCCACCGCGGAAGACCACGAACTCGGTCTCCGGCGCCCCTTCGAGCGGCACGGGCGCGCGGCCGACGATCTTCAGCGAAGCAGCCTGCTCAGCGCGATAGCCGTTGACCGCTTCGACCGTGACCTCGACCAGCGGCTCGCCGGCGATGTCGGCGGCATTGACCGGCGCCACGATGACCGCCGGCAGGACGAGGGACAGGCGGGCCAGTTCCAGTGCGGCCTCGTCGAGCCCGGAAGCGGGCGCGATCGGCGCGTCCATCCGCGCATCGATCTTGAGGGCAAGCGTCTCGATGCGGCCGAGGTCGATCGTGGGCAGGGCAAAAATGCCGCTTTCGCTGCGCCCCTTGGCTCCCAGGCGGCGCAGCCGGGCGCCGCTCAGGACAAGATGGCCACAGCCATGCGCGAGCTCATTGAGACCTTGCACGAGCCTCTCTTCGGCCAGCTCGGCAGACAGGGCGAGCGCGTTCCGACCGCCGTCCCTCAGCAGGACGGGGCGCCCGGCACGAAACTCGGCGATTGCCCGGTCCACCTTCACGAGAGCAGTTTCGAGGGAGGGGCCGAAGAGCGTACGCGACTCAGGCATCGGGAAGTCCGTCAGATTGGGCCGGCAAACGGCCGAGGAGCGTCAGAGGCACCATCGCGGAACGATATAGGGGTTCTTGATCCGCCCTTCCAGCAACGTTCCCGTCAGGGCACGGTTCCATGGCGCGCAAGCGCTCAGGAACCAAGAACGGGAACCTGACCAGAGCAGCGTCGTATAGGCTGGTGAGCTTGAACGTGGGATGAATGCTTTCCCTAGCGGCAACGCCCGGAGAAGAACGATCGATGTCGAAGGAGATTGCGCCCGGCGAGCGCTACAGCGCGACAGCCCGCAGCCTGCACTGGATCACCGTGATCGCCGTTTTCGTGATGATCCCGGTCGGGGTGACGATGAGCTATCGCGGCAACGTCCTGCACCTCTGGGACGGGCTGACCAACGGCCTTTACAGCGCTCATAAATTGACCGGATTCCTGCTGCTGTGGCTGACGGCGGGGCGGCTGATCTACCGTCTTCTGCATGGCGCGCCTGCGGACGAGCCGACGCTGGAATGGTGGCAGAAGGCCGGCTCGCACCTCGCCCACTGGCTGCTTTACGGGCTGCTCCTCGTGGTGCCGCTGCTGGGCTGGACCGGCGTTTCGCTGTTTCCGGCGCTGAGGGTGTTCGACCTGTTCAACCTGCCGGCGCTGACGCAGCCGAATGAGGCGGCGGCCCACCGGGTGCTCGGCATCCACGGCAAGCTTGCATTGACGCTCGGCGCTCTTGCAGTTCTGCATATCGCGGCGGTGCTCTATCACCGCTTCATCCGCAAGGATGGCGTCCTGCGCCGGATGTGGCCGGGGACCGGCTAGCTCGCCCCGTGTCGCCCGGACACGGGATGGCGATCCAGCTCCCTGTCGAGGTGAAGCCTCAGACCGGGCGTGCCCAAAGGTCCTGATGGCCGATCCGCGCGGACCCGGCTTCCCGGCGCGCGGCGAGCCAGGCCTCGACGGTCGCCGGGTCGACCCGCCCGGTTTCGCGCACGGCCTCCGCGATGCCCTCGGCCAGGGCTCCGCGCAGATCGGCGCGAGCGCCGTCGATCAGCCAGCTGCTGTCGCCCATCGAAACCGCGAAGCCGGTCTTGCGGAACGCCTCGGCCATGATCTCGCAGGCCTCTGGGCCGGCGGAGGGGCCGAAGCCCTTGTCGCCACGCTGGTGGTCAACGAAGGCGGCGTGGATGCCGGTATCGGCGGGGTGCTCCGGCTGCCAGCCCTCGCGGCCGTCATAGGTCAGCACGGCATAGAGCGGCAGGCGCTGGCTCGCGAGCGCGGCGACGAAGCGCTCGATCCAGCGCCGCGAGGTGAGGTCGAAGAGAGCCGCTGCCGTCACGAGGTCTGGCCGCCAGCCCAGCACCCAGTCGAGGTCTTTGTCGAGATCGACCCGGCGAGTATCCACGCTGATCAGCTTTTCGCCCTTGGCGAGGACGAGTTCCTCGCCCTGCTCGCGTGCTTCGTCGGCCCAATCGGTCAGGCGGCTGCGCGCATGGGCGAGCAGATCGGCATCGTGATCCACCAGCGTCCAGTGCTGATGGTCGGGCAGGGCGGCGTAGGAGGCACGCAGATTCGAGCCGGCGCCGCAGCCGAGATCGAGGACCGAGAGCGAAGATCTGTCGGAGAAATATGCGCCGACCGTAGCAAGCACCTGCGGATTGCGCGCCGCATGATCGGCAGGCTCGCGCAAGGCGAGCCATTCCGGAGAGAAACCAGCCATCACCCCACCTCCCGGCTGCCGTCGCTGTGGCAGGCCCGCGCGACGATGCGGGCGGTGTCCTGCCAGCATGGCAAGGCGCCGGCCCCTGCCCATGCGGCGTCGGCACGTTGCCGGCGCTCAGCCGGCGCATCAATCAGCCTCGCGAGCGCCTTGGCAAGTGCCACAACGTCGCCGGGCGGCACTTTGAGAGCAGCGTCCGCCGGCAAGGCATCAGCGCCCGCGCCGCTCAGGCTACAGACGATCGGCAACCCGCGCGCGAGGGCCTCCGTCAACACCATGCCGTAGCCCTCGTAGAGCGAGGGCATGACGAAAAGATCAGCACCGTCATAAAGTTTACCGAGGTTTTCCGGCCGCACGGCGCCGGCAAGCAAGATACGGTCCGTCAGCCCGGCCGAGCGGATCTGGGCGTCGATCGCGGCGGCGGTTCCCGGCGCGTAGTCGGGCGAGCCGGCGATGGTGAGATACCAGTCGCGATCGGCGATCCGCCTGAGCGCCTCGATCAGGACATCATAGCCCTTGCGCGGAATCAGGGAGCCGACTGCGAGCAACTGCAGCGGCTGATCGCTACGGCTGCCGGTCGCTCGCTGTGCGTGATCGACACCGGGAACGGCGACGAAAATGCGGTTCTCGGGGACGCCGAACTCCGCGCTCAAAACCGTTGCCGTGGCCGGACTCGTCACCGCGACGGAGCGAGCATGGCTGAGAGCGGCGCGTTCGCTCGCGCGCAGCGCCATCGCCTGGGCGGCTTCGAGGCCCGTTTCGAGCGCGAGCGGGTGGTGGACAAGCGCGACGAGCCGGTCGGCGAAGCGTGCCGCGAGTGCTTCGGGAAAGGCGCCGAAGGCGAGGCCGTCGACCAGCAGGATGTCATCCGGTGCTGTCGCAGCCAGCAGCCGTTCCGTCGCGGCGAGGTCGGCTTCCTTGGGGAAGGGAAAGCTGCCCGGCAAGGCCAGATGCCGGGCCTCGATACCCATCTCGCGCCATTCCCGCAGCAATCGCCGGTCGTAGCCATAGCCGCCGGTCGGCAGGTCGATGTCGCCGGGGATGGCGAAGATGATGGCGCTCACGCCACAGAGCCCTCGTAGCTGGCGCGGGCGAGGTCGGTCTCATGGAGCGTGACGCGGATCTTCGCCAGGCCGGCGCCATCGGCGCCGAGCGCGCCGGATTTCGCGGCGGCGGCCATGGCATCGAAGATGTGCTTGCAGAGGAATTCGGTGGTGGTCAGGACCCCGGCGAATTGCGGGAGGGCGTCGAGGTTCTGGTAGTTGAGCGGCTTCAGGGTCTTGCCGAGCACGTCGAGTGCGGCGCCGATGTCGACGACCACATTTTGCCGGTTCAGCGCCTCACGGAAGAAGGCGACGTCGACCACGAAGGTCGCGCCATGCATGTTCTGCGCGGGACCGAAGAAGGGATCGGGCAGCGAGTGGCCGATCATGATGCGGTCGCGGACTTCGATGGAAAACATGCGATCTCCTCGATAAGCGCCCGAAGCGGAGCGCGGTCACGGCCGCGCTTCATAGCAAATCGCGGCGGTCAGACCAGCGGCGCCGGGCGCGAGCAGGTCCGGAATGCGCTGCGGCGCATCACGGAAGGCGATCTCCTCTGTAATCAGCGCGTCGAGCCGGTCATCGGCGAGGAGCGCCATGGCGGCTTCCGCCCGTCGCGCATGATCCCAGCGTGCGCGATGCGAGGCGGCGACCATGCCGACCTGGGAGGAGACGAGCTGGAGACGACGCGCATGGAAGGCGCAACCCAGGGTGGCCGGTATCGTTCCCTCGCCATACCAACTCATTTCGACGATGCGCGCCTCGGTCCCGGCAGCGGCCACGGCCGTGGCGAGGCCGGAGGCCGTCGCGCTGGTGTGGAAGACGAGATCGGCGTCCCGCGGGGCGGCATCGGGTGTGGCAAAGGAAAATCCCAGCTTGCGTGCCAGCTCGGCGCGGCCGGGCTCGATATCGACCAGCGTCACTTCGGTTCCCGGAAGGCGGCCGGCGAGCCAGGCGACGAGCAGGCCGAGGACGCCGCCGCCCACCACGACGATCCGGTCTGCCGGGCCGGAGCCGGCGTCCCAATGGGCGTTCAGGGCGGTTTCCATATTGGCGGCGAGGATGGCGCGCCGTGGTGGAACGCTGTCCGGAACCAGTATCAGGCTGCCGCGCGTCGCGATGAAGCGGTCCTGATGCGGGTGCAGGCAGAAGACGATGCGGCCGAGCAGGTCATGAGGGCCGGCATCGACGCGGCCGACGGCGCAGTATCCGTACTTGACCGGGAAGGGGAAGCTGCCCTCCTGAAAGGGTGCGCGCATGCGCTCATGCTCGGAAGGCGGAACGCGGCCTTCGAATATGAGGCGCTCGGTGCCGCGGCTGAGGCCGCTCCACAGCGTCGTGACGAGGCAATCCTCGGGGCCCGGCACCGGCAGAGCCACGTCATTCAGCTTGCATTCACGGGGGGCTGTATACCAAAGCGCGAGGGCCTTGGCCCTTGCGTCAATCGTGGTTGCAGGCTTTAGCTCCCGCGCCATCGCGTCTGCCCTCCGTCCGAGCCTGTCTGCCCCCATGACAGAGACTGCCACGAACCAGCGTCCCGGTCCGACCACGTTCCAGCGGGTGGCGCAAGAGGTCGAAGCGCTCGGCCTGACGCCGGCCGGCCTGCAGGACGCAGCCGCTCTTCGGCGGCGGCGTCTTCTCGTCCTCCTGCTGAACCTCGCGACACTGGCCCTGTTGCTGGCTGGGCTTGCTCGGGTCCTGGGGGCGGGTGGCTGGACCGCTGCGGATGTGGTGATCTTCGTCGCCTTCCTCTTCGGGGCCCCCTGGACCGTGCTCGGCTTCTGGAACGCGGCAATCGGGCTTTGGCTGCTCCATGGTCGCAAGGATGGTCTTGCCGAGGTCGCGCCCTTCGCCGCGGCCGGCGAGCGGGCGAGGCCGCTCACGCTGCGTACGGCCGTGCTGATGACGCTGCGAAATGAGGATCCGGCGCGCGCCTTCCGCCGTCTCAAGGTGGTCAAGGAGAGCCTCGATGCGACGGGAGAGGGCGTCTGGTTCGACTATTTCGTGCTGTCGGACACCAGTGACACGACGGTTGCCGCCGCCGAGGAGGCCCTGGCAGCCGCCTGGGCGCAGGAGATCGGCGAGCCGGCCCGCCTGACCTATCGCCGCCGCACCGACAATGCCGGCTTCAAGGCCGGCAATCTCCGCGATTTCTGCGAGCGCTGGGGCGAGCGCTACGAGCTGATGCTGCCGCTCGACGCGGACAGCGTCATGGCTGCTGAGACGATCCTCGGCATGGCCCGAATGATGCAGGCGCATCCGAACCTCGGAATCCTGCAAAGTCTGGTGGTCGGAATGCCCAGCCGCTCCGCTTTCGCCCGCATCTTCCAGTTCGGCATGCGCAACGGCATGCGGCCCTATACGATGGGTTCGGCCTGGTGGGGCGGGGATTGCGGGCCGTTCTGGGGGCATAACGCGCTGGTGCGGATCGCGCCGTTCCGCGACCACTGCCATCTGCCGGTCCTGCCGGGCGGACCACCTCTGGGCGGGGCGGTGATGAGCCACGACCAGGTCGAGGCGACGCTGATGCGCCGCGCCGGCTACGAGGTCCGCGTGCTGCCGGTCGAGGGCGGAAGCTGGGAGGAGAATCCGCCAACCATGCTGGAATTCGCCAAGCGCGACCTGCGCTGGTGCCTCGGCAATCTGCAGTATCTCAAGCTGCTCGACCTGCCCGGTCTCAAGCCGATGAGCCGGTTCCAGCTCGTCTGGGCGATCCTGATGTTTCTCGGTCTGCCGGCCTGGACGCTGATGATCGCGCTTCTGCCGCTGAAGGCAGTAGAGGACCAGGCGATCTCCGATTATCCGGCAGTGCTGGCCGCCTGCCTCTATGTCTCGTTCCTGGCGATGTATCTTTCGCCCAAGCTCGCGGGTTTCGCCGATATCCTGCTGACGCGGGGCGGCGTGCGGCGCTATGGCGGCGCGGCGCGTTTCCTGTTCTCGGCGCTGATCGAGGTCGTGTTCGCCTTCTTGCAGGGCGCCGTCTCGAGTTTCCGCACCACGTTGTTCATGATCGGTCTCGCCTTCGGCAAAGCCCGGATCGGCTGGAATGGGCAGGCGCGCGATGCCCATGCCCTGTCCTTCGCCACCGCCTTTGCGGGCTTGTGGCCGCATCTGCTGTTCGGGGTCTATCTCTTCGTCACGCTCGGCGCGCTCGCGCCTCTGGTGCTGATCTGGTCGCTGCCCTTGACGGCGGGCTATCTGCTGGCGATCCCTTTCGCGATGCTGACCGCATGGCCGGCAGCCGGCGCCTGGCTCGCCCGCCATGGGCTTTGCGGCATCCCCGAGGATTTCGACATGCCGCCGGTGTTGGCCGCCATTCGCGACGGGGAAGGCGCATGAACGCCACCGCCTATCCGAAGGGAACGGTGAAGGCACTTTCGCGCAGCTTGCGCATCTATCATGGCAACAAGGAGCGCAACGCGGCGATGGACCGGCTCTACGGGGCCTTTCTGCGCCCCGGCGATCTCGCCTTCGACATCGGCGCCCATGTCGGCGACCGGATTTCCTCGTTCCGCAGGCTCGGCGCGCGTGTCGTGGCGCTGGAGCCGCAGCCGGGACCGGCTCGTGTCATCCGCCTGATCCACCGCCGCGACCCGATGGTGACGCTGATCGCGGCGGCTTGCGGCGATCACGAGGGCTCGATCGCCCTCAGGATCAACAGCGCGAACCCGACGGTCTCGACGGCCTCGGCCGCCTTCATCGGTGCTGCGGCCGGTGCGCGGGGCTGGGAGGGGCAGGTCTGGGACCATGAGATCAGCGTGCCCTGCACCACGCTCGACCGGCTGATCCTGCGTCACGGGCTGCCCAAGCTTCTCAAGATCGATGTCGAGGGCTTTGAGGCGCATGTGCTGGCGGGGCTGACCAAGGCGGTGCCGGTGATCTCCTTCGAGTTCACGACGATCCAGCGCGAAGTTGCCGAAGCCTGCCTCGCCGTGCTGGAGACGCTCGGCCCCTATCGCTTCAACGTCGCGATCGGCGAGAGCCAGAGGCTCGAACTCGCCGAGCCCGCGACCGCAGACGCCATGGGCGATTATCTGCGCGGCTTGCCTCACGCGGCCAATTCGGGCGACGTCTACGCCATTCTTCAGAACTGAGATCGAGACCTCATGACGTTTTCGCGCCTTCGCGCCGCCGCCTTCGTCGCGATCCTCGCCTGCTTCGCCGGCCCCGCCCTGGCGGCCGGCGACGTTGCCGTCGAGGTGAGGAACGAATCCGAGCCCGTGCTCTGCGCCGAGAAGGACAACGTCACGATCAAGGCAATTTCGCCCGATGTCCGGCGCTTCCAGATCGAAGCGGCGCATCCGGCCTATATCGCCGGACTGGTGCGCGACAACTGGGATGCCGACTGGGCGAATTGCGACATGAAGGGCGATCCGTCCTTTGCGCCGCCGAGCCCGCCGCGCCGCACCACCTTCTGGGAAACGATCGATTACTGGCTGGTCGGCTACACCTTCCCGACTTTCTGGCGCCCGGCCGACACAACCTTCCGCGTCGGCGACCGGGTGGAGAAGGGGCTGCATCTCGTCCAGCTCTGGAAGCTCGGCAAGGACAAGTCCTATGAGGTGCTGGTCGTCTATCCGCAGGACGGCTACTGGCGCGCCCGGCCGTTGCCGCCGGAGCATCTCGGCTTCTCCTCCTACGGTTCCTCCTTCCTGTTCGGGCCGATCGAGCAGGATGGGCGCCCGGTGGTGAACATCCGGGAGATCGAGTTCGATCCGAAGACCCTGACATTCAAGCTGAATTTCAAGGACGGGTCCGCCGGCAGCCTGAGACTCGACAGCGTCGACGAGAACCGGATGGTACTCGATGCCGTGCTCGACAAGCCGGTGACGGGTGGCAGGGCCTTCGTTGCGCTGCGCTCCATGTACGTGACCGAGTTCAACAACGATGTCGCCCGCATCGCAGTGCGCGAGCCGGGCGCCAAGGGCTGGCGCGAGGAGGCTCTGATGCCTTTCCAGGGCGGCAAGGCGACCGACATCTGGATGGGGCGCACCACCCACTCGCGTCACAACACCTCTTCGCCCGACATGGTCTTCCGGCATTTTGCGGCCGATCCGAACCCGCCGCCGAAGCCGGACAAGAAGTAGCCGCCGAGCGGCCGCACCGGAACGCATCCCCTCCCTGCCGCGTTTGGTCATGACGCGGCGGCCTCAGCGCGCTAGCTTGCCGTGATTGCTACCGCTTAGCCCGCAGAGACCTTCATGCCGCGTTTTGCCGCCAACCTTTCGATGATGTTCACCGAATGGGATTTTCTCGACCGTTTCAGGGCGGCCGAGGAAGCCGGCTTCGAGGCCGTGGAATTCCTGTTCCCCTACGAGCATACCCCCGAGCAGATCGGGCTCGCGCTGACGGGTGGGGAGCTGGAGCAGGCGCTGTTCAACCTGCCGCCGGGCGATTTCGCCAAGGGCGAGCGCGGCATTGCAGCGCTGGCAGGGCGCGAAGACGAGTTCAAGGCCTCGGTCGACAAGGCGCTGAGCTATGTTCACGAGACCGGCGTCAAGCGCCTGCACATGATGGCGGGGCTCGCCGATCCGAAGGATCCTGCCGCGCAGAAGACCTATCGCGCCTCGCTCGCCTACGCCGCCGACAAGCTGGCGGAGCACGGCATCGACCTCCTGCTCGAGCCGATCAACGGCAAGGACATGCCGGGATATTTCCTGAACGACTTCGATCAGGCGGCGGCTTATGTCCGCGAATCCGGCCGGCCGAACGTCCGGCTGCAATTCGACATGTATCATTGCGAGTTGATTCACGGCGATGTCTCGGCGCGGCTGAAGGCGCTCTACCCACTCGTCGGCCATGTCCAGATCGCCCGCGCCAATGGCCGCCACGAGCCCGACGCCTCTGGGCCGGACTATCCGACGCTCTTCGCCGAGCTCGACGCGCTGGGCTATGACGGCTTCGTCGGCTGCGAATACCGGCCGGAGCGCGGCACGCTCGAGGGCCTCGGCTGGTTCGCGCCCTGGCGGAAGCCTCTCTGATGCGCCCCCCGTCGATATCCTATCCGGTGCTGGTCGCCGATATCGGCGGCACGAACTGCCGGATGTCGCTGGTCCCCGATCCGGACAGCCCGCACCAGCCGTTGGCACGGATCGGCACCGGCAGCTACCCGACTGCGGAGGCCGCATTTTCCGACGTGCTCGCGGAGGTTTCGGAGAAGCCCCGTTCGGCCGTGCTCGCCGTCGCCGGGCCGCTCGACGGCCGGCAGGCGCAATTGACCAATGCGGTCTGGAATCTCGACGGGCCTCGGATCGCAGCTGCTCTCAAACTGACGCAGGGCCTGCTGGTCAACGATTTCGAGGCCCTGGCGGCTTCGCTTGCCGTTCTCGGTCCGCAGGATGTCGCCACGTTGATCGAGGGAGACCCGGAGCCGGAAGGCGTGCGGCTGGTGCTGGGTCCGGGCACCGGCTTCGGGGCCGCGGCGCTGCTGACGCACGGCGAACGTGGCATGCTGATCCCGACCGAATCCGGCCATATCGGCATCGGTCCGGAGGATCAGACCGAGCAGCGGATCTGGCCGGCTTTGAGCGAAGGCATACCGCGCCTCACGGTCGAGCATCTCCTCAGCGGCGACGGACTTGTGCGTCTGCACAGGGCGGTGGCGCGGACCTCCGGCATGCTGGAGGCGGAGGTGAGCGCCGCCGATGTCTCCCACCTCGCCCATGACGGCGATCCGGCGGCGCTGATGGCGGTGGTCTGCTTCTGGCGGCTGCTGGCGCGTGTCGCCGGCGATCTCGCCCTCGTCTTCAAGGCGACGGGCGGCGTCTTCATCGCCGGTGGGATCGCGCCGCATCTGCTTCCACTGGCGGACAAGTCCGCGATCCGCGCCGCCTTCGCCGGCAAGCCGCCGATGGAGGACCTCGCAGCGCGCTTTGCGCTGCACGTCATCACGACGAAGGACGCGGCCGAGCAGGGGCTCGCGGCGATTGCCACCAATCTCCACCGTTTCGGGCTCGACGATCCGAAGCGGCTGTGGTTTGGCTGAGCGCCTCGCTCATCCGAGCGCTTCCCGACAGGTTCGCGTGCAGCCCATCTATTCGATCCAGGTCCTGCGCGCGCTCGCTGCCTTCATGGTCGCGATCCACCACGTGCAGCCGGACGCTGCGGTGCTGGCCGAACGGGCAGGCCTGAGCTTCAGCCGCAGCGACCTGCTGCCCTGGATGGCCGGCGTCGACATCTTCTTCGTCGTGTCCGGCTTCATCATGGTCCATGCCTCACAGGACCTGTTCGGGCGTGCGGGCGCCTGGCGCGAATTCCTGAAGCGCCGCCTGGCCCGCATCGTGCCGCTCTACTGGGCGATGACGACGCTGTTCCTGCTGGTCGGTCTTGCCGTTCCGGCGCTGCTCAATTCGGGTGCCCCGAATCTGGCGCAGATCCTCGGTTCCTATCTGTTCTGGCCGGTCGTCTCGACGCAGGGGCTGGTCCAGCCGGTCTATTCGCTGGGCTGGACGCTGAATTACGAGATGCTGTTCTACGTGCTGTTCGCCGCCGGGCTTGCCCTGCCGAAGCGCTGGACCTTGCCCGCGGTCATTTTGATTCTGGCCGTGTTGGTCGGCATCGAGAGCCTGAGCGGATCCTTGTCGCTGCCCTTTGCATTCTGGGGCCAGCCGATCGTCCTCGGGTTCGCAGCGGGCATGGGCATTGCCATGGCGCGGCGCAGAGGGCTTCGTCTGCATGGCGCCCTGCGTGTCGCGGTTGCGGCGGCCGGTGTCGCCGTGCTGGTTGCGGCAGCGCATTTGCCGGGCACGGATGGCCCCTGGAGCGGCGTGCTGTGGCGGGGCAGTGCTGCTGTCCTGTTGATGCTCGCCGCCGGCTGCGGCCGCGAGGGCATCGTGCCGGTGAGGCCGATCATGGCGCTGGCGGCGGTCGGCGATGCCTCCTATGCGCTCTATCTCGTCCATCCCTTCGTGATCCGGGGGATGCGGGAGGTTTCGCTGCGGATCGGGCTCCACGCGCCGACGCTCTTCATCGTGCTCGCACTCACGGGTTCTGTACTGGCGGCGGTGCTGCTCTATCGCTGCTTCGAGAAGCCGGCGACGCGGCTCGTGCGGCGCTGGCTGAACGGGTGATCGGCCGACGCGGCCGGTGAGCTCCAGGTTGCTCGCCTCTTTCACCGAAACGCAGGTCATCCCGGCCGGAGCGAAGCGTAGAGCCGGCGTCGCCGGACTTTAGTTCAGCTTCATGCCCTTGAGCGAATGGCCGACCACGCCGCCATCCTTGCGCCGCTGCGCCCGCTTGGACTTGATCGTCTCGACATGCTCGGGCTGCGGGAAATAGCCGCGCTCCATGATCTCGAGCGAATATTCCTCATAGGTCAGGCCGAGCGCCTCGGCCTTCTCCTCGCGGCGCAAGGCGATCTCGCGCGGCTTCTTCCAGGCCTTGCGATGAGCGAAGCGCCAGTCGAAATAGCGCCCGATCGTGCCTGATCCGGTGGTGGAGCCGCGCTTGCGCTCCTTCAGCGGCGGGCCGCCATTATGGCCGATCCCGATGGGGCGTTCGCTGGGCATGGCTCTCGGACTCATGGCTGCTCCGCGTCACGATAGGGGGCAGAAAAGTTCTGGCAAGTGCCGTGCCATCGCCTGCGGGCGTGACAGGGCGGCGGCGGCAGTCTATCCCGCAGGCCGGAAACAGGACGGATCATGGCCCCCTTGCTGCATCTGCGCGACGTCGCGCTCACCTTCGGCGGACAGCCGCTGCTCGAAGCCGCCGAGATCGCGGTCTCGGCCGGCGAGCGCGTCTGCCTGGTCGGCCGCAACGGCTCGGGCAAGTCGACCCTGCTCAAGATTGCGGCGGGTCTGGTCGAGCCCGACCATGCCGAGCGCTTCGTCCAGCCGGGCGCGACCATCCGTTATTTGCCCCAGGAGCCGGACTTCACCGGCTACAGGACATCGCTCGCCTATGTCGAGGCGGGGCTGGGACCCGGCGACGACGCTTATCGCGCGCAGTATCTCATTACGGAGCTCGGCCTTACCGGCGAGGAGGACCCCGCCACCATGTCCGGCGGTGAATCGCGCCGTACCGCGCTGGCGCGGGTGCTGGCGCCGGAGCCGGACATCCTGTTGCTGGACGAGCCGACCAACCATCTCGACCTGCCGGTGATCGAATGGCTGGAGCAGGAGCTGAAGTCGTTGCGCTCGGCGATGGTGCTGATCAGCCACGACCGGCGCTTCCTGACCTCGTTGTCGCGCTCGACGATCTGGCTCGACCGCGGCGTCACCCGGCGGATGGAGAAGGGGTTCGGCGATTTCGAAACATGGCGCGATGACGTCCTCGCTCAGGAGGAACTCGACCGCCACAAGCTCGACCGCAAGATCGCCCGCGAAGAGGACTGGCTGCGCTACGGCGTCAGCGCCCGGCGCACCCGCAACCAGCGCCGGCTCGGCGAGCTCCATGCCTTGCGCGACCAGCGCCGCACCGCGCGCGCCGCGACCGGCAATGTCCGGCTGGAAGCGAGCGAGGCGCAGACTTCCGGCAAGCTCGTCATTGAGGCCATCGACGTCGCCAAGGCCTATGGCGACAACACGGTGGTCAAGAACCTGTCGCTGCGTGTGGCGCGCGGCGACCGGATCGGCATCGTCGGTCCGAATGGCGCGGGCAAGACGACGCTGATCAATCTGCTGACCGGCGCGCTCGCGCCCGACAGCGGCACGGTCAAGCTCGGCACGGCGCTGGAGATGGTCACGCTCGACCAGCGCCGCGAAAGCCTCGATCCGGCGACCCCGCTCGGCGATGCGCTGACCGGCGGCGGTTCGGATCAGGTGATGGTGGGCGGGCAGCCCCGCCATGTCGTCTCCTACATGAAGGACTTCCTGTTCCAGCCGATCCAGCGCGGCACCCCCGTCGGCGCACTTTCAGGTGGCGAGCGCGGGCGGCTGATGCTGGCCCGCGCCTTGGCAAAGCCGTCGAACCTGCTCGTGCTGGACGAACCGACCAACGACCTCGACCTCGAGACGCTGGACCTGCTGCAGGAGCTGCTGGCTGACTATCAGGGCACGGTGCTGCTGGTCAGCCACGACCGTGACTTCATCGACCGGGTCGCTTCGGCAGTGCTGATCTCGGATGGCGACGGCGTCTGGGCCGAATTCGCCGGCGGCTATTCCGACATGCTGGCGCAGCGCGGTCGCGGCGTCGGCGCGAAAGTGCGGGTGGTGGAGAAGGCGCCGGCTGGGGCGCCGAAGGTTGCCTCCGCGGCACCGACTGCAGCCACATCCAAACGCAAGCTCTCCTTCAACGAGAAGCACGCGCTTGAAACGCTGCCGAAGAAGATCGAGGCGTTGCAGGCAGAGGCAGCGAAGCTCAACACCGCCGTGGCAGGCGATCTTTACACCCGGGACCCGAAGCTCTTCGCCAAGGCGACGGCGCGGCTGGAAGAGGTCGCGCGCGAGATCGGCGACGCGGAAGAGCGCTGGCTGGAGCTGGAGATGCTGCGCGAGGAGATCGGGGCGTAGTTCGCGCCGTCATGCTCGGGCTTGACCCGAGCATCTCTTTTCGGAGGACCCGGCGTCATTGCGAGGAGCTAAGCGACGAAGCAATCCAGGGGACCGGGTTGAACGCTTCTACCCGGTCACCTGGATTGCTTCGCTGCGCTCGCAATGACGGTGGAAGCTCCGGTGCTCGATCTGAACGCGATTCTCGGGTCTGCGCGTCGCCTCGCCCGAGAACGGCGGCGAGCCATACGATTTCCGTATCCGCCTGCGCGGAAAAGCGCATTTACCGACTCGCTCAATCGTTTCAAACATCGTGGCAATCGAGACCACGAGGAATGACCATGAGACTGAAGGGCAAGACAGCGCTGGTGACCGGCGCGGCGCAGGGGTTCGGCTTCGGCATCGCCGAGACCTTCGTGCGCGAAGGCGCGCGCGTCGCGGTGCTGGACATCAACGGCGACAAGGCCAAGGAAGCCGCGAAGGCGATCGGCCGTAAGGCCTTCGCCGTGACCTGCGACGTCGGCAAGGCGAAGAGCGTCGACAAGGCGGTCGAGAAGATCATCGCCAAGTTCGGGCGGCTCGACATCGTCGTGAACAATGCCGGCACCACCCATCGCAACAAGCCGATGACCGAGGTGACAGAGGAAGAGTTCGACCGGGTCTTCGCCGTCAATGTGAAGTCGATCTATCTGATGGCGCGGGCGACCGTGCCGCATTTCCGTGAGCATGGCGGCGGCGTCATCCTCAATATCGGCTCGACGGCGGGCCTGCGTCCGCGTCCGGGCCTGACCTGGTACAACGGCTCGAAGGGCGCGGCGAACCTGATCTCGCAGTCGATGGCGGTCGAGCTCGCGCCGGACAAGATCCGCGTCAACGCGATCGCGCCGGTCGCGGGCGAGACGCCGCTGCTCGCCACCTTCATGGGTGAGGATACGCCCGAGCGGCGCAAGGCCTTCACCTCAACCATTCCGTGGGGGCGCTTCTCGACGCCGCAGGACATCGCCAATGCGGCGCTGTTCCTGTGCTCGGACGAAGCCGACATGGTGACGGGCTCGGTTCTGGCCGTCGACGGCGGACGCTGCATCTGAGCTGACGAGCAGGTCGTTTACTTCAGGCCGCGCCGGCCAAATTCCGTGCGTTGGCGCGGGGCCGGCGCCGGCCTCGCCGTTCCGAGGAAACCTTGCGGCCGCACCGGAGCCGAAATCGGCTCGTTGCCGGCGATCGCCTGCTCCATCGCCTGGGTCATCTGCGAATCGGCGCCGGCCGGTTCGCGCTCGAAAAGACCGCTGCGGCGGGATGAAGCGTCGACCCCGATCGCCGCCGAAGGCTTCAGCAGCAAATAGAGCCAGATGACGCCGAGGGCGAGATAAAGCAGGCTGAGATAGTCGATGCCGCTCGTCGGGTCGTCGGCGTTGTGGGTGATCAGCGCCTCGGTCTGAAAGCCGATCGCCATGCACATGCCGATGATATAGCTGCCGATCACGACATCGCCGCCGCCGGCATCGCGGTTGCGGCGAATGGCGAAGCTGACGTGCTTGAAGCTAAAGAACAGGCTGATCAGCAAGGCGGCCGCGGCCAGCCGGTAGCGCCCTGATCCGGGTGGGCCTGAAGCCGCCTCGTACTGTATCGCTATGCAGATAAACAGCGACACCGTCTCGGCAATGCCGACGAGGCACGACCTGACGAAGAACTGGCGTCTGCCAAGGGTTCCGGAAAACATCTGCGCATCCTTCCCTTGCGGCAGCATAGGAAGCCCGCGTGAAAAGCGGGTAAATGGCAGCAGATACTTGGGAACGCGGAGTTCTTTAGGTCGGCTTTGTGTGAAGCGCGATCTCCTGGCGGAGGATGACCGTGCCGTCGAGCTCGAAGCCGCGCTGCTCCAGCCTGATCTGCGGCGCTGCAGCGTCACCTGCGATGTGGAACAGGTGCCAGGTTCCAAGTTCGCCATGGCCGAGCGGCCCGAGCGAGGCAGAGGGCACGCCGACGATGGGAACGTCATGGTCGGGGCCGGGGCGCCAGGCCAATGAGAAGCTGTGATTGTGGCCGTGGACGATGAGGTCGGCGCCCTTGCGCTTCAGCATGACCTCGAAGGCGGCGGCATCGACCAACTCGCGGCCGCGTTTCGCGCCGCCGACATAGGGCGGGTGGTGAATGAGTACGACGCGGATGAGACGCTCGTCGCGGGCGCGGTCCAGCAGCGCGGCGGTCCGCTCCATCTGCTCGCTGCCGATGCGGCCCGTCGCCATCAGCGGCAGGGTCGGCACGCCGCTGTTGACGCCGATCAGCGCGACCGGCCCGCGGCGGCGGTACCAGGGATAGCCGGCATGGCCCTCATCGTCGGCGATCCAGGGAGCAAGCAGCCCCGCGAGGGGCTTCAGCGAAGAGCGTGCATAGGTATCGTGATTGCCCGGCACGAAGCTGACGGTCTCGCGCGGTCCGAGCGTGTCCAGGAAGGCGATGGCGGTCTTGAATTCGTCTGGCAGCCCGATATGGGCGACATCGCCGGTGCAGGCGACATGGTCCGGCTGCTGCGCGTGGATATCGGCAACGATGCGCGCCAGGATATCCATGTCATGGGCGTGCCGGCGCTTGCGACGCCAGTTGACGTAACCGGTCGCGCGCTTGCCCAGAAGCTGATGCAGCGAAAACCCGGCGAGCGGGCCGAGATGCGGGTCCGACAGATGCGCGAGCTTGAACACGCTCCAGCGCTTGCCCTTCCCGCCTGCCGTCAGTCAAGCGCGCCGTTGACGCGCCTCGACTGGCGGATGCGGAAAGCTCAGTTGGCGGCGCCGGTCAGTTCGGACACGATACGGGAATCGGTCAGGGTGACGGCGGGCTTCCAGACATAGGCCGGCTTGGCCTTCAGGTACGAAACGATGAACGAGAGCAGCATGTTGATAGTTCCTAGCGGATGCGGCGGCTGTGTGAGCCGTATTTGGGGCGCGTTTGTGGCGGGGCAAGCGATGCGGTTGACGGTCCGTCATGCGCTTTTTGCATAGACAATTAATGCAGCCTTGAGAGACGTTCCGATGCAATCGCCGGCGCCCCATCCGCCAACCGATACGGAAATGCCGCGGACGCTTCGGCATCGGCTGCTCACCGCGGTGCTGCATGTCTATTTCCGGCTTTCCCGCAGCATGACGTTCGGCGTGCGTGCGGCGGTGCTCAATGACCGCGGCGAGGTCTTCCTCGTCCGGCATGGCTATATCCCCGGCTGGTACCTGCCGGGCGGGGGCGTCGAGGTCGGCGAGACCATGTGGGATGCGCTGGAGCGCGAGCTCGCGGAAGAGGGCAACATCAGGATCGCCGGGCAGCCGATCCTGCACGGCATCTTCTTCAACCGCCGGATCTCGCGCCGGGATCATGTCGCGCTCTTCGTCATCCGCTCCTTCACCGTCGAAGGCATCCGGCGGCCGGACCGCGAGATCGCCGAGGCCGGCTTCTTCCCGCTCGATCGCCTGCCGGATGGGACGACGCCAGCAACAAGGCGGCGGCTGGAGGAAATCATCGCGGGCGCGCCGGCCGCGGCCGACTGGTAGGACGAAAGCGCGATGGACGGGCCGATCCGGCTCTGCTACAGGCGCCTTTCATGAGCAACGGGTACAGCCTCCGCGACCTGCGACGACCGGCGCGCTGAAAGCGCCTTCCGGCAGTGCGCCCGCACGCGCCTGCCTCCGCCGATCGCCTCTCTTGCTCTGCCTGCTGCCATGACATCCCTGCCGCTGACCATCCGCCACGAATTGCCCGTGGACTCCGCCGCCATCGAGCGCCTGCATGAGCGCGCCTTCGGCCCCGGCCGCTTCGCCCGCACCGCTTTCCGCCTGCGCGAGGGCGTGCCGCCCGATGCGGCGCTCTCCTTCGCCGCCCATGTCGGCACCTTCCTCGTTGGGTCGGTGAAAGTGACGCCCGTGCTCGCCGGCGGCCACAAGGCGCTGATGCTCGGGCCGCTGACGGTCGACCCCGCCTTCGACGGCAGGGGCATCGGGTCCGCGCTGATGAACCGCTCGATCGAGGCCGCGCGTGAGGCCGGCCACGACCTGATCATGCTGGTCGGAGACGCGCCCTACTATGCGCGCTTCGGCTTCAAGGTGCTGCCGCCGGGCCAGCTCGTTCTGCCGGGCCCGGCCGATCCGGCGCGCTTCCTGGCGCTGGAACTGGTCGAAGGCGTGCTGAACGAACGCCGCGGCGCCGTGACCTCGGCGCGCGTCATGCCTGCCGCTTGAAGCGGCGGCCGCTCTCGCCGAGCCAGCCGGCCACGAGCGCGCCGAACAGGATCGCAAGACCGATCAGCCCGACGAAGAGCGGCGAGATCTGCACGCCGCGCACGATGCCGGAATCGCTGATCCTGAGGCCGATCCAGTCATTGCCGGCGAACTGGCTGCCGGAGCGCACCGGCACGATGCGCGGAATGCTGACGCCGGAATCGCCCTCGTGCCCGATGCGGCGCGAGGAGCCGCCGGTGGCCTGTGCCAGGTTCTGGAGCGCAGCGGGGTCGCTGACGACTTCCATCAGCTCGCGCGGATTCTCGGGGCCGACGCTGGCGAAGGCGGTGAGATTGTCGGCCGTCAACCGGTAAAGGCCCTGATCGCCGGCCGGGATGCGCGCGGTGAACAGGCCTGGCCGTCCCGGCTCGAGCGTGACCGAGCGGGACTGGCCGTCGGGGCCGGTAATGGTCACGGGCGCGGGGTTGTCGCTCAATGTCTGGCGCTCGACCTCGATGGCGCCGCCGCGCGCGGTGGCGCGCAGCGCCTCCTCCTCCAGCTCCGGTTCCTTCATCAGCCAATGGCTGAGGCGGCGCAGCAGGTCGAGATAGGGGCCGCCGTCGCGGAAGCCGCGCGCCCAGAGCCAGGCATGATCCGAGAGAAAGAGCGCGACGCGGCCCTTCTGTTCGCGGGCCAGCATCAGCAGCGGCCGCTCGCCGGGCCCGGTCATGACGGGGGAGGCGCCTGCGCGCGCCTGCGCGCCGACCATGCGCAGCCATTCGCCCCAGCGCGGCGGCGAGACTTCCGAGCCCGGCAGGTCGCGGGTGACCGGGTGGCGCTTGCCGGGCTCGCTGACCTCTGCGCGATAGGCCTCATCGATGACGCTGCCGTCCGGCAGAGCGGGCAGAATCTGGCCGAGCGGGGTGCGTGCCAGCGTCTGCGATCCCGCATACTCAGGGCCGGCGGCGACGAGCAATGCGCCGCCGTCACGGACATAGCGGACGATATTCTCGAAATAGAGCAGCGGCAGGATCGACTGGTTGGCGTAGCGGTCGAAGATGATCAGGTCGAATTCCTTGATCTTGACCTGGAACAGCTCGCGCGTCGGGAAGGCGATCAGCGAGAGCTCGTTGATCGGCGTGCCATCCTGCTTCTCCGGCGGGCGCAGGATGGTGAAATGGACGAGGTCGACATTCGCGTCGGCCTTGAGGAGGTTGCGCCAGGTGCGCTCGCCCGGATGCGGCTCACCCGAGACCAGCAGCACGCGCAGCTTGTCCCGGACGCCCTCGATGGTGATGACCGCACGGTTGTTGGCGAGCGTCAGCTCGTTGTCGAGCGGCGCAGCCTCGATCTCGACGACGTTCGGCCCGCCGCGGTCGATACGGATCGGCACCTGTACGATCTGGCCGGTCGCGACGTCGCGGCGGGCGATGATCTCGCCGTCGCGGCGGATGGTGAGGCCGGCGCGGCTCGACCCGTTCTTGTCCACGACGCGCAGGCGGATGACCTGATCCTTGCCGACGATGCCGAAGCGTGGCGAATCGACGAGCACGATGCGGCGGTCGATCTCGGCATTGCGGCCGGTCGTCAGCACATGGAGCGGCGCGCGCAGGCCGAGCGCCTCGGCATTGGCAGGGGTGTCATGGGCAAGGCCATCGGTGATGGCGATGGCGCCGGCGACGCGCTCGGACGGGACATCGGCAAGGCTCGATGCCAGCGCTTCGAACAGGCGGGTGCCGTCGCTCGCTCCTTGAGCGTCGCGCAGCTCGACGATCCTGGGCTCGATATTGGGAATGCCGCGCAATTGGCGTTCGACCTCGGCCAGGGCGGCGTCGGTCTGGGCGGTGCGGTCGGCGAGGCGGTTCGAGGCCGAGCGATCGACCACGACCGGAACGACGTCCTTGACCGGCTCGCGCTCCTCGAAGACCAGCGAGGGATCGGCCAGAGCCGTGGTCAGCACGATGAGCGCGAGCGCGCGCAGGATGGCGCTGCGCCCGGCAAGGACGAGCCCAGCGCCGGCGGCCAGCGCCGCCAGCACGGCAAGGCCGATCAGGAGCGGCAGCGGCACCAGCGGGGCGAAGGAAACGCTCCACATCGTCATTGTCCCAGGCGTTCGAGCAGGGCCGGAACATGGACCTGGTCGGCCTTGTAGTTGCCGGTGAGGGCATACATCACGAGGTTGATGCCGCCACGCAGCGCCATCTCGCGCTGGCGCGGATCGGCGCCGGAGAGCGGCACCAGCCCTTCTCCGCGCTTGTCGATGGCCCAGGCGGCGGCGAGGTCGTTGGCGGTGATGATGATGGGCGAGACATTGTCGCCGGCGCGTGCCGGGCGCCGGCCGTCGCTGTCGGCGGGCGGCAGCGTCTCGACCCAGGTCGAGCCGCTGTCGTAGCGGCCGACAAGTTCGTCGAGGATATAGAAGGTCTTGGTCAGGACATGGTCGCGCGGCAGTGGCTCGAGCTCGGGAATATCGAGCGTCTGCAGCATGCGCTTGAGCTGATCGCCTTCCGGCGTCGTGCCGCCGCCGGGACGCGCGCTCATGGCGTCGCGCGTGTCGAAGATCACGAGGCCGCCGCCCTTCATATAGGCTTCGAGCTTGCGCAGGGTTTCGGCCGAAGGGATCGGCCGACCGGCGACCACCGGCCAGTAGAGCACCGGGAAAAAGGCGAGTTCGTCATGCTCCACGTTGACGCCGACGGGGTCGCCGGGCTCCAGCGCGGTGCGCGCGCCGAGGACGATATTGAGCCCGGCGAGACCGGCCTTCGACATGTCGTCGACTGCCTTGTCGCCGGTGACGACATAGGCCAGCCGCGTCACCGCGCCATTGGCGAGAAGCGAGCGCGGGATCGGCGGGCGCGTGTCCGCTTGCGGGTTCGGCGCGGGTTGGGCCCGGACCGGATCAGGCGAGAGGCCGCCGGCCAGGGCCAGCGCGACGAGGATCGCGGCGGGGGCGGCTGCCTTGCGGGCGCGGCCGAAGCCGAGCCGCCCGCCGAGCCAGAGCGTCGCCAACGTATCGACGATCAGCAGCAGCAGGGCGAGCGTCAGGAGGGGCGGGCGGGCATCGCGAGCCACCGGCTCGTCGATCGGCAGGATCGGCGCACCGAGGCCGGCGAGGTCGAGCGCCGCCAACGTGTCGTTCGGGGTGAGAGCATTGACCGCAAGCATGCCGTCGGCCGGACCGTAGAGACCGGGCGGATGGGCGAGCGTGCCACGCCCCGCATAGTTGCGGGGCACGGGCTGGCTGGTCGCCGGCGGGGTGCGAAAGCGGCCGCTGCCATCGAGCACGCGGGTCGGCGAAAGCGTTTCGACGCGAACCTCGTCGCTCTGGGCATCCGCCGCGGGGCCGGTGCCGGCGAGGTTCACGACCCTGCGCAGCATCTCCACGAAGAGACCGGAGAGAGGCAGGTTCGACCAGGTCGTATCCGCCGTGACGTGAACCATGGCGATGAGGCCGTCGCCGCGGCGCTCGCCGGTGACGACCGGTGTTCCGTCTTCGAGCGCGGCCCAGGTCTTGCGCGAGAGATCGGCCTCGGGCTCCGCCAGGATTTGGCGGCTGACGCGAATGTCGTCGTTGATCGTCAACCCGTAGAAGGGGCTTTCGCGCGTGAAGGGCGCTAGCTTGCGGGGCGTTTCCCAGGAGAGCCCGCCGCCCAGCGTCCGGCCGCCGCGACGCAGGCGGACCGGCGTCAGATCGTCGGAGGAGGCGGCGAGGCGCGCACCGGCGAAGCGCAAGAGCACGCCGCCGCGCGTGACGAAATCGGAGACCTTGGCGCTGGTGTCGCGATCGAGCGCGCCGATATCGGCCAATACCAGGACCGAGAGATTCTGCGCGAGAAGCTCACCGACCGGGTCGGTCGAGCCCTGGCGCGGCTCGCGGACCTCGGCGAAGGGCTGGAGGGCGCGCGAGATGTAATAGGTCGGCGACAGCAGCGGCTGCGCGGTGTCGGCAGTGGCGCCGGAGACGATGCCGATCCGGCGGCGCTTGGAGCGATCGTCGAGCAGGGCGACGGCGCCCGCGCTGTTCTCGCCGAGGATCTCGAGTCGCGAGACGGCGTTGCGCACCTCGATCGGCAGGGTGAGGCGCGCCGTGGTCTGCAGGTTGGAGCCCTCGAAAATGAACGGCGTGTCGCCGAGCGGCAGACCCTTGAGGTCGAGCGCGCGGACCTGTCCGGTGGCGGGAGCGCTCGCCGTTGGGCGCAGGACCTTCACGCTGAGCGCCCCCGCGAGATTGTCGGGCGCGGCGAGGGCGAGCTGGTTCGGCGGGCCGGCATGGATCGAAAGCCGCCGTGCGTCGGCGAGTTGCTTCAGCCGGGCCTGGAAGCTGCCGTCGTCCGAAACCGCGAGGCCGTCCGAAATCCAGACGATCTCGGCTTCAGGTGCCGTCTGGAGGAAGGATTCGATGCGTGGCAGATGGGCGGCCCGGTCCGGTGCATGGGGTTGTAGGGCCAGCGCGCGCAGCCGATCGAGCGCGACGCGCGGCTCCGCCAGTGAGATGGCGGCCGGCGCCTCGGCCAGTCCGACGACGGCGACCGGACGGCCCTCGCGAGTCGCCGCAGCGATCCGCGATTCGGCCACGGTGACGCGGTCCGGCCAGTCGGCGGCGGCGCCGAAGCCGTTGTCGACGAGCATCAGGACGGGGCCGCGCAGCGGTGCACCTTCGCGCGGCGGATTCCAGATCGGGCCGGCGACGGCGAGAATGACGAGTGCGGCGACCGCCATGCGGATCGCGAGCAGCCACCAGGGCGTATGCGCCGGCAATTCCCGCTTGGCGACGAGGTCGGCCATGATCTTCAGCGGCGGGAAGTCGATGCGGCGCGGCCTCGGCGGCGTCACGCGCAGGATCAGCCAGAGCGCAGGCAGCAGGGCGAGCGCTGCCAGTGCGAGCGGGGCGGTGAAGCTCAAGGGGAGGGCGCTGAACATGGCTGCTCCCTCAAAAACCCGATGCGCCGCGCGAGGCGGCGACGAGGCTGGCGATGCGAAGCACGGCTTCGCTGGCCGGGCGGTCGGTGCGGTGAAGCGTCAGGGTCCAGCCGGCCTTGCGGCAGGCCTCCGTGATCGCGTCGCGATGGGCGGCCAAGCGCTGGCGATAGGCCTCGCCCCAGGCGCCGGCATCGCCGACGCGAAGCGTCAGCCCGTCCTCCAGATCGAAGAGCTCGGCCTGGCCGGTGAAGGGAAAGGTTTCCTCGATCGGATCGACGATCAGCAGGAGGTGGCCGCGCGCGCCTGATGACGCCATGGTAGCGATGCGCTGCGCCAGCGAGGCGGAGGGCGAGAGACCATCGGTGATGATGATGGCATCCGCCAGCCGCGGCAGTGGCTCGCCCGGCGGGAGGTCAGCCTCGCTGTCGCGGCTATCGGCGGCAATGGCCTGCGCCAGCAATTCGACGATGCGGCGCGAGGCCAGCGCCCGCGTCAGGCCGAGATGGCCGACGCGCTCGCCCCCCTCGACCATCGTCTCGGCCAGAGCGAAGCCCGCGACCAGCGCTCGATCGACCTTCGGCGCCATTGCCAGCGAGGAGGCGAAGCCCATCGAGGGCGAACGGTCGATCCAGAGCCAGATCGAGTGCGAGGCTTCCCATTCGCGCTCCCGCACAAAGAGATGGCCGTCGCGGGCCGAGCGGCGCCAGTCGATGCGCGAGGCGGATTCGCCGGCGACCAGCGGGCGGTACTGCCAGAAGGTCTCGCCCGGGCCCGAGCGGCGCCTGCCGTGGATGCCGTGGACGCTGGCGGAGACGCGGCGGGCTTCGAGGATCAGGCGGGGCAGGCGCGCGGCAAGGTCGAGCGATTCCGTCAGAACCGGCTTGGCGGGTCTCCGCTCGTTCGGGCCCAGGACGCGCGTGCGCAGCATCAACCTATCCCAGCCGTTCCACGAGCCTGCCGATGACGCGCTCGACCGTCTCGCCATCGGCGCGTGCGGCGAAGGTCAGCGCGATGCGATGCTTCAGCACGGGCAAGGCGAGCGCGGCGACATCGTCGACGGACGGTGCGAGCCGGCCCTCGACCAGCGCGCGGGCGCGCACCGCAAGCGTCAGCGACTGGCTGGCGCGCGGACCCGGCCCCCAGGCCAGCTTTTCGGTGATGGCGGCGTCGCCGTCGCCGGGGCGGGCGGAACGGACGAGGTCGAGGATCGCATCCACGACGGCGTCACCGACCGGCAGGCGCCGCACCAGGCGCTGGATCGACATCAGCGTCTCGGCCGTCATCGCCGGGGACGGCTTGTATTCGGTCGCGCCGGTGGTTTCGAGCAGGATGCGCCGCTCGGCCGCGCGATCGGGATAGCCGACATCGATCTCCAGCAGGAAACGGTCGAGCTGGGCCTCGGGCAGAGGGTAGGTCCCCTCCTGCTCGATCGGGTTCTGGGTGGCGAGAACGTGGAAGGGCGCGGGCAGATCATAGCGCTCGCCGGCGACGGTGACGTGGTGCTCCTGCATCGCCTG
Organism: Allobosea sp. RAF48; assembly: GCF_052114025.1. Classification (NCBI taxonomy): domain Bacteria; kingdom Pseudomonadati; phylum Pseudomonadota; class Alphaproteobacteria; order Hyphomicrobiales; family Alloboseaceae; genus Allobosea; species Allobosea sp. RAF48. The sequence goes on along the minus strand of NZ_JBFRDZ010000003.1, from coordinate 428,392 downwards.
CAGCAGCGCGGACTGGGTGCGGGGCGAGGCGCGGTTGATCTCGTCCGCCATCAGGAGCTGCGCGAAGACCGGGCCCTTGATGAAGCGGAAATGGCGCTTGCCGTCGCTGCTCTCGTCGAGCACTTCGGAGCCGAGAATGTCGGAGGGCATCAGGTCGGGCGTGAACTGGACGCGCCGGGCGCCGAGGCCGAGCACCGTGCCCATGGCCTCGACCAGCTTTGTCTTGGCGAGACCGGGCACGCCGACCAGCAGGCCGTGGCCGCCCGCGAGCAGGGTAACGAGCGACAGATCCACCACGGCCTGCTGGCCGAAGATGACCCCGCCGATTTCCTTGCGCGCCGCACCGATGGCGCCGAGCGCGGCCTCGGCCGCCTCGACGATCCCGCTGTCGAGATCGATGGGGGAAGTGCTCTCGCTCGCGCGGGCTTGCGCCGCCATGTCGGTCTCCTTCACTGTCGCGGGCCGTTGCGCCGCCATGCGAACCGGTCGATGTGTTCCACGGTTGAATGTGGACGGGCCAACCCGGCGGCTCAAGCGCCGAATGGAATGGTACACATCATCTCGGCTTCACGATTATGTGGAGTTCAAGGCAGAAACGCGTTGCAATCAATATGCCGCGGCAAGTGGAGACGGGCCTTTCGATGACGGCTCCGGGCAATGCGATGGACCGGCTGATGGCCGCGCTGGGCAGTGGGAAGGCGCGCGGATTGCCCCCTGTCGAACGCTGGAATCCGCCGTTTTGCGGCGATCTCGACATGCGGATCGCCGCCGATGGAACTTGGTTTTATCTCGGCACGCCGATCGGCAGGCCGGCGCTGGTGAAGCTTTTCTCCTCTGTGCTCAAGCGTGAGGGCGACGATTACTTTCTCGTGACCCCAGTCGAAAAGGTCGGGATCAAGGTCGATGATGCGCCGTTTCAGGCTGTCGAAATGCAGCTCGACGGCGAAGGGGACGAACGGAGCATCGCTTTTCGGACGCAGGTCGACGATCTGCTCTGCGTCGGGCCAGAGCATGCGTTGCGTTTCCAGCGGGCTGCGAAGGATGGATTGAAGCCTTATGTCCATGTCCGTAGCGGCCTGTGGGCCCGGCTGACGCGTGCGCTGACCTATGATCTGCTTGCGCTCGGCGAGGTGCGGGAGGCCGATGGGCAGGCGATGTTCGGCGTCGCGGCGGAAGGCCGGTTCTACCCGGCGCTGCCGGCGAGCGAGATCGAAGGCATCGAGATTTGACGTGAACGGCCAAGCTTTGAACCTCAGCACCGAGGCTTTCGCCAAGCTGGCGCGCGAGCGGTTGCGCACCGAGCCGCCGGGGCTCGGCGACGTCATCGCCCGCCTGCGCGGCGACCACGAGAATCAGCCGCAGCCAGTGCCGATTCCGGACGAGAAGCGTGCAGTCCCCGCGGCCGTGCTGATCGGAATCGTGCCGCGCGCGGCCGGCCCGACCGTGCTCCTGACCCAGCGCGCTGCGGCGCTGCGCAATCATTCCGCGCAGGTCGCCTTTCCCGGTGGGCGGGTCGATGCGGTCGATGGTTCGCCGGTCGTGACCGCACTGCGCGAGACGGAGGAGGAGATCGGCCTGTCGCGTGAGCGCATCCGCACGCTGGGGTTCCTCGACGCCTATCTGACCGGAACGGGCTACCTCATCGTGCCGGTGGTGGCGCTGATCGAGCCGCCCTTCTCACTGGCGATCAACCATCACGAGGTCGACGAGGCCTTCGAGACGCCGCTGTCCTTCCTGCTCGATCCCGCCAACCACAAGCGGGAGGGGCGTGAGTGGAAGGGGCATTTCCGCACCTACTATGCGATGCCGTTCGAGGGTCGCTATATCTGGGGTGCGACCGCCGGCATGATCCGTAACCTCTACGAACGGCTGGCCGGTTAGGATTGTCTTGCGCGGATAGCGCGCCTGGGAACGACGAAACCGATGCTGCGCGCGATCATCGAAGAGGTTCTGCTCTTCGTCCTGCCTTTCTGCGTCTTCGCGGGCTACCTCGTGGTCAAGCGGCGCAACCCGTTCGACGTCGAGCATTGGAGCCGGCACGCCTTCTGGCTCGCCGTCACCGGTCTGCTGCTGGCGATCTCGGTGCTCACCTATACCGGCTTCATCGCTCCGCGCAGCGAGGGGGCGTACGAGCCGCCACATATGGAGAATGGGGTGCTCGTGCCCGGCCGGTTCAAATGACCGGGGAGCGCGAAGACGCCATCGCCAGCTTCCTGGCCGAGCCGGTTCTGGCCCGCCTCCTGAGCGCACTGAACGGGGAGGGGGAGGAAACCCGCATCGTCGGCGGCGCCGTGCGCAATCTTCTGCTCGGCGAGCCGGCGAACGACGTCGATCTCGCCACCACCGCTCTGCCGCAGGAGACGATCCGGCGTGGCCGGAAGGCCGGGTTCAAGGCCGTACCGACCGGCATCGAGCATGGCACGGTGACGCTGGTCTCGGGCGGCGCGACCTTCGAGGTCACGACGCTGCGGCGCGATGTCGAGACCGACGGGCGGCGCGCCAAGGTCGTGTTCGGGCGGGATTTTGCCGAGGATGCGCTGCGGCGCGACTTCACCATCAATGCGCTGGGGCTCGATTGCGGGGGGAAACTGCATGATTACAGCACCGGCCTTGCCGATCTGGCCGGGCGGCGCGTGCGTTTCATCGGCAAGGCGGAAACGCGCATCCGCGAGGATTATCTGCGGATCCTGCGCTTCTTCCGCTTCCATGCCCGCTACGGCGCGGGCGCGCTCGATGCGGAAGGCCTTCGTGCCTGCATCGCGGGTCGCGAGGGGCTCGCAGGCCTCTCGCGGGAGCGCGTCCGGGCGGAGTTGATGAAGCTGCTGGTTGCTCCCGGAGCCGCCGCCACGGTCGAAGCCATGGCCGGGGCCGGGCTCTTGATGCCGGTGATCGGCGCCGTGCCGCATCTCTCGCGCTTCGTTGTCATCGCCGGCGATGGCGGCGATGGCGTTCACCCGACCTTCCGGTTGGCGGCGCTGGCGGTGTCGGTTCGGGAGGATGCACCGCGCCTGCGCGAGCGGCTGCGGCTCTCGAACGAGGAATTCGACCGGATCGACCGGATCGCGCTGGCGCTGGAAGGGCTGGGCGGACAGGCGAGGCTGCCGTCGCTGGCGCGGCTGCGTCAGATCGCCGACCGCGCCGGAGCCGATGCTGGCGCGGCAGCCCTCGTTTTGCTGACGGCCTCGGCGGGCGAGGAAGCCGGCATCGACGTTCAGGACCTCATCGGGCAACTGGCCGGGACACCCGTCTTCCTGCCGCGAGGGCAGGATGCGCTCGCCCGCGGCGTACCGAAAGGCGAGCGGATCGGGCAGATCCTCGCGGAGGCACGCCGGCTCTGGATCGAGGCCGGGTGTCCGGCCGATGCCGAAGCGCAGTTCGAACTGCTCGATGCGGCCAGCCGGCAGATGCTGGCTTAGGGCCAGCGCACCGTCGGCGGCATCGAAGACAGGATCGAATCGACATTGCCGCCGGTCTTCAGCCCGAAGATCGTGCCACGGTCGTAGAGCAGGTTGAACTCGACATAGCGGCCACGCCGGACCTGCTGCTCATGGCGCTCGGCCTCGGTCCAGGGCTTGCCGATATTGCGGCAGAGTACGTTGGGATAGATGTCGAGGAAGGCCTCTCCCACCGCCTTGGTGAAGGCGAAATCGGCTTCGACGTCGCCGGTCCAGACATAATCGTAGAAGATGCCGCCAATGCCGCGCGGCTCGTTGCGGTGCTTCAGGTAGAAGTACTCGTCGCACCACTGCTTGAAGCGGGAATAATCCGCCACGGCCGGGAAGTTGTCGCAGGGCCGGCGCATCGCGGCGTGGAAATCCCGCGAATCCAGGTCGTCCTGGTTGCGGCGGGCATTCAGTACCGGCGTCAGATCGGCACCGCCGCCGAACCAGGGCTTGGTGGTGACGACGAAGCGCGTGTTCATGTGCACGGTCGGCGCGTGCGGGTTCCAGGGATGGGCGATCAGCGAGATGCCCGTGGCGTGAAAGCGCGGATCATCCGAGGCGCCGGGGATCTGGGCCGCGAAATCCGGGTGAAAGCTGCCATGGACGGTGGAGACATGGACGCCGACCTTCTCGAAGACACGGCCCTTCATGATCGACATGACGCCGCCGCCGCCGGGAGCGCCGTCGTGATTGGTGCGCTGCCAGGGCGTGCGGACGAAGCGGCCGGGCCGGTCGGTCTCGGCAGGGAACGGGCCCGCCGCCTCGTCCTCGACCTCCTCGAAGGCCGCGCAGATCCGGTCGCGGAGATTCTCGAACCAGGCCGCCGCGCGGGGCTTCATCGCCTCGATGACAGCCGTATCGGCGGGCGCAGCTTCAACGGGCTTCGGTCTGTTCATGGTCGTGTCCATCACGGCGCGGAAAGCCGCCTGTCTGTCGCAACGCCTCGCCCATTACCATCGCAGCCGCAAGCGCGACATTGAGCGATCGCAAAGCCGGGCGCATCGGGATGTGAAGGCTCGCATCGGCCGCAGCCTGCACCGCGGGCGTGACGCCGGCCGATTCGCGCCCGACAAGGACGATGTCGCCGGGCTGGAAGACGAAATCCGGCAGCGGGGTCGCGCCGTCCGTCTCGGCGAGGACGAGGCGGTGCCCGGCGTCACGCCGCCACTGGTCGAAGGCCGCGAAGGAATCGTGGCGGGAGACGGCGGCGCGCTCGAGATAATCCATGCCTGAACGGCGGAAATGCCGATCCGAGACGTCGAAGGCGGCGGGCTCGACGATATCGACGGCGATGCCGAGACAAGCGGCCATGCGGATCATCGTGCCGGCATTCTGCGGGATGTCCGGCTGGAACAGGGCGAGACGCAACATGGCCCTGTCATGCGGTGACGCCCGGATATGCGTCAAGCAGGCTGGCCATTCGCGCAGGCGGGGGCCATATGCCTCGAAACCGTCGTGATGCCGCTCCAGGGGAAGGCAGACATGTTCGCTCCGCTCTTCCGCTGGCTCGAAAGCCGAATCGACGTCTTCGCTCCCTTCGACGAGCAGGAGACGCCGCCGCATGGCGTCTGGCCCTTCATGTGGCACCACATCAAGGGTGTGAAGGGCTGGATGGCGGCGATCATGATCACCGGCCTCGGCTTCAGCGGCATCGAGGCGGCGATGTATCTGATGGTCGGCTGGTTCGTCGATCTGCTTTCGACGCAGTCGCCGCAGACGATCTTCCGGGATCATGGCTGGCTGCTTGCGAGCGCCGCCTTCCTGCTCGTGGTCGTCAGGCCGCTGATCTATTTCGCCAACCACGCCATCGTCGATCAGGTCGTGGTGCCGCAGATCACCAACCAGATCCGCTGGCGCAATCATGTCTACACGCTCGGCCATGCGCTGGGTTACTTCCAGAACGATTTCGCAGGACGCCTTTCCGCCCGCGTCATCCAGGCCGGGCAGTCGATCCGCGGCGCGACGATCGAGGTCATCGACGATCTCTGGTACGCGCTGGTCTTCGCCACGGTCGCGATCGGCTTTTTCGGCAAGACCAGTCTCTGGCTCGCCCTGCCGGTCGTCGTCTGGCTCGGCGCCTATGTCTCGCTGCTCATCTACTTTGTACCGCGCGCCAAGAAGCGCTCGGAGGCGAATTCCTTCGGCCGTTCGACCACGACCGGGCGCATCGTCGATTCCTATACCAATATCCTGACGGTGAAGCTGTTCGCGCGCGCCGATGCCGAGCGCTCCGCCGTCCGCGACTCGTTGACGCGGTGGAACGCCTCCTTCCTCAACCTGTCTCGGCTGATCACCGGCGTCAGTGTGATCCTGCAGACGATGAACAGCCTGCTCGTCGTGGCGACGGCCTGGCTGGCGCTGCTGCTCTGGAGCCAAGGCGAGATGACGCCGGGCGCGGTCGCGGCCGCGATCGGCCTAGTGCTGCGCCTCGTGCAGATGTCGGGCTGGCTGATCCATCTCGTGCGCGGCATTTTCGAGAACATCGGCTCGGTGCAGGAGAGCATGGAGACCATCGCCAAGCCGCATGATCTGCGCGACGCGCCGGATGCGCAGCCGCTCGTCGTCGACAAGGGAGCGATCAGCTTCGAGAATATCCGCTTCAACTACGGCCGGGGCGCCGGGCTGTTCGAGGGGCTCGATCTCAAGATCGAGCCGGGCGAGCGGGTCGGTCTGGTCGGACCGTCCGGCGCCGGCAAGTCGACGCTGGTGAACCTGCTGCTCCGGCTCTATCCGCTCGAGAGCGGGCGCATCCTGATCGACGGGCAGGACATCGCCCATGTCACGCAGGACAGCCTGCGGGCGCAGATCGGCATGGTGACGCAGGACAATTCGCTGCTGCATCGCTCGATCGGCGACAACATCGCCTACGGCAGGATCGGCGCGAGCGAGGACGAGATCGCCGCGGCCGCGCGACAGGCGGCGGCGCATGACTTCATCCTCGGGCTCGGCGACCAGGACGGGCGCCAGGGCTTCGATTCGCGCGTCGGCGAGCGCGGCGTGAAGCTCTCGGGCGGCCAGCGCCAGCGCATCGCCATCGCCCGCGTGCTGCTCAAGGACGCGCCGATCCTGATTCTCGACGAGGCGACCTCGGCTCTCGATTCAGAGGTCGAGGCAGCGATCCAGCAGCAGCTCGCGGCGCTGATGCAGGGCAAGACCGTGATCGCGATCGCGCATCGGCTTTCGACGATCGCCGCGCTCGACCGGCTGATCGTGCTCGATCAGGGGCGGATCGTGGCCACCGGAAGCCATGAGGAGTTGATCCGGCGCGGCGGGCTCTACGCCCGGCTCTGGGCGCGGCAATCGGGTGGCTTCCTCGCTGCCGCGGATCCGGAAAAGCTCACGGTCTGAGGTCCCCGCCTGCGAACTGTGCGCCATGCATGGGCGGGTGGTTCGCGACAGTAGACTTCGTCCAATCTGCATGTCAAAGAGCCCGAGGTGACGCACCGCCGCATTGCGGCGGTCGCGGCGCGCCCCTATGAGGGCGAGAGGCGACAATTTCGAGCTGTTCCAGCTCGCAAGACGTGCAAGAGGATTGGATCGTGGCGAACGCGACCGATACATCGACCGGAACAACCCGCCGCGATTTCCTGATGCTTACGACCGGGGCCGCAGGCGCCGTCGGCATCGGCGCTGTCATCGTCCCCCTGATCAGCCAGCTCGCTCCCGATGCGCAGACCGTCGCTGCCGGCGCGCCGATCGATCTCGATCTGACGCCGATCGCCGAGGGCCAGTCGATCAAGCTGTTCTGGCGCGGCAAGCTGATCTTCGTGCGCCATCGCACCAAGAAGGAGGTCGACGAGGCTCTCGCCGTCGATATCGCGACGCTGCGCGATCCGCAGACCGATCAGCAGCGCACCAAGCCCGGGCACGAGCGCTTCCTTATCGTCTATGGCAACTGCACCCATCTCGGCTGCGTGCCGCTCGGCAACGCTCCCGGCGAGCCGAAGGGCGATTATGACGGCTGGTTCTGCCCCTGCCACGGCTCGCACTACGATTCCTCCGGCCGCATCCGCAAGGGCCCGGCACCGCTCAACCTGCCGGTTCCGCCCTACGCCTTCACGGCGGATACCAAGATCAAGATCGGCTGAGCAATGCGCTCGACGCTTTCCCGCCAAGATGAGACAGCCTTGAGGCATTCTTCATGAGTGGTCACAGTTCCTACGTTCCGAAGACCGGCATCGAACGCTGGCTCGACGCCCGCCTGCCGATCATCCGCCTGGCTCATGATTCGGCCGTCTCCTATCCGGTGCCGCGCAACCTGAACTATCTCTGGACGTTCGGCGGCATCCTGGTGTTCATGCTGGTGGCGCAGATCATCACCGGCGTCATCCTGGCGATGCACTACACCGCCAACTCCATGCTGGCGTTCAACTCCGTCGAGCACATCATGCGCGACGTGAACTATGGCTGGTTGCTGCGCTATCTGCATTCGAACGGCGCCTCGATGTTCTTCGTCGCCGTCTACGTGCACATCTTCCGCGGCCTCTACTACGGCTCGTACAAGGCGCCGCGCGAGGTGCTCTGGATCCTCGGCGTGGTCATCTTCCTCCTGATGATGGCGACGGCCTTCATGGGCTATGTGCTGCCCTGGGGCCAGATGTCCTTCTGGGGCGCCACCGTCATCACCAACCTGTTCTCGGCGCTGCCGGTGATCGGCGAGACGATCGTCACCTTCCTGTGGGGCGGCTACTCGGTCGACAACCCGACGCTGAACCGCTTCTTCTCGCTGCACTATCTGCTGCCGTTCATGATCTTCGGCGTCGTCGTGCTGCACATCTGGGCGCTGCATGTCGTCGGGCAGAACAACCCGTCGGGCGTCGAGGTGAAGAACGTCGAGAAGGACACCGTGCCCTTCACGCCCTATGCGACCGTGAAGGACATCTTCGGCATGGTCGTGTTCATGATCCTGTTCTCCTGGTTCGTGTTCTATCAGCCGAACTTCCTGGGCCACGCCGACAACTACATCCCGGCGAACCCGGCCGCGACGCCGGCGCACATCGTCCCCGAATGGTACTTCCTGCCGTTCTACGCGATCCTGCGCGCCATCCCCGACAAGCTCGGCGGCGTGCTGGCCATGGGCTCGGCCATCGTCGTGCTCGCCTTCCTGCCCTGGATCGACACCTCCAAGGTCAAGTCGATGACCTATCGTCCGATCGCGCGTCAGCTCTTCTGGGTCTTCGTCCTGGTCTGCATCGGCCTGGGCTATCTCGGCGCCATGCCGGCGGAAGGTGGCTACGTCATCGCCTCGCAGATCTTCACCGTGCTGTATTTCGGCTTCTTCGTCGCGCTCTTCGTCGTCGGCCTGTTCGAGCGGCCCAAGGCGCTGCCGACCTCGATCGCCGATGCCGTGCTCGCCGCTTCCGCCAAGAACGGCTCGGCGGCGCGCATCGCGACCGCCACCGCTGCCGAACCGAACGTCAAGGGCTGACGGAACCATGAGCAGAACATCGTTTCGTCTGGCCCTGACCGGGCTCGCCGCCGGCCTGTCGCTGGCGCTCTTCCAGCCGGCGGCGCAGGCGGCCGAGGGTGCGCCTCATCCGCCGGCACTCAACTGGTCGTTCGCCGGCCCCTTCGGCAAGTTCGACCGGGCCCAGCTGCAGCGCGGCTTCAAGGTCTACAAGGAAGTCTGCGCGAGCTGCCATGGCGCGAGCCTGGTTGCCTTCCGCAACCTCTCGCAGCCTGGCGGCCCCGAGTTCACGCCCGGGCAGGTCGCCGCGCTTGCCGCGACCTATCAGATCAAGGACGGCCCGAACGACCAGGGCGAGATGTTCGACCGGCCGGGCCGGGCGGCCGACCGCTTCCCGTCGCCCTTCCCGAACGAGCAGGCGGCGCGCGCAGCCCAGGGCGGCGCCTATCCGCCGGACTTCTCGGTTCTGGCCAAGGCCCGCACCTATGTTCGTGGCTTCCCGACCTTCATCTTCGACATGTTCACCCAGTATCAGGAGCAGGGGCCGGACTACATCCATGCGCTGATGGTGGGCTATGAGGAGCCGCCTGCCGGCGTCACGCTCCTGCCGGGGCAGAACTACAACAAGTATATGCCGGGTCACCTGATCGCGATGCCGAAGCCGCTTTCGGACGGGCAGATCGAGTACCCCAAGGGCCCGGACGGCAAGTCGCCGGTGCCGGAGACGGTCGACCAGTACGCGCGTGACGTCGCAGCCTTCATGGTCTGGATGGCTGAGCCGCATCTGGAAGCGCGCAAGCGCTTGGGCATGCAGGTCATGCTCTTCCTCGTGGCCTTCTCGTTCCTGCTCTACTACACCAAGAAGAAGGTGTGGTCGCGCATGCCGGACGGCTCGCCCGCTCACTGAGTGCTCAACAACGATCCTGCGAAAGGCCCCGGAGACGGGGCCTTTTTGCTATCCGGCCGTCATTCTCGGGCGAAGCGAAGCGCAGATCCGCGAAACGCGGGCAGGCAGAGATGCCGAAGCCTCCTCGGCAGAAGATGCTCGGGTCGAGCCCGAGCATGACGGCGTTGCGCTGCGCACCGTATTGCGACCGTCATCGAAAGATGGTCCCTTCCGCGCCCGCAACAGGGAATCAGCCATGAGCGAAGCCGTCCTCGGAATCATCGGCGGATCGGGCATCTACGATCTGCCGGGCCTCAGCGACTTGCGCGAGGAGCGCATCGACAGCCCGTGGGGCGAACCGTCGGATACGCTGCGGATCGGCCGCCTCGGTTCCACCAAGATCGTCTTTCTGCCGCGGCATGGGCGCGGCCATGCGATTCCGCCTTCCGAGATCAACTATCGCGCCAATATCGACGTGCTGAAGCGCGCCGGCGTGACCGACCTCGTCTCGCTCTCGGCTTGCGGTTCCTACAAGGCCGAGCTCTATCCCGGGCTGTTCGTCCTGGTCGATCAGTTCGTCGATCGCACCACGCGGCGTGAAAGCTCCTTCTTCGGCAAGGGTTGCGTTGCCCATGTCTCCGCCGCCCATCCGGTTGGGCCGGGCTTGCAGGGGCGCATCGCAGCGGCTGCGGAAGCGGAGGGGTTGCCCTTCGTGCGCGGCGGAACGCTGGTGACGATGGAAGGGCCGCAATTCTCGACCTATGCGGAATCGATCACCTATCGCGGCCTCGGCTACGACCTGATCGGCATGACCGCGATGCCGGAGGCCAAGCTCGCGCGCGAGGCGGAGATCACCTACGCCACCGTCGCCATGGTGACGGACTACGATTGCTGGCACGAGCTGCACGGCGCGGTCGATGTTGCTTCCGTCGTGGCGGTTCTGCATGAGAATGCCGACAAGGCGCGCCGCCTCGTCGCGCGGCTTGCGGCCGACTTCCCGGCCGAGCGCGATGCTTGCCCGGCCGGCTCGCACAGGGCCCTCGACAATGCGATCATCACCGCGCCCGCCTTCCGCGATCCTGCTCTCCTGGCGAAGCTCGACGCGGTCGCCGGGCGCGTGCTCAAGGGCTGAATGATGGCCGCGCCCTTGACGAAGCCGGCTCGGCGTCCGACCAAGGCGTCCGTCACCATGTCCGAGACGACGTCAATGAACCTAGCCGACAGCATCCGCGCGATTCCGGACTATCCTCGGCCCGGCATCGTGTTTCGCGACATCACGACGCTGCTCGGCGACGCGCGGGCTTTCCGCCGTGCCGTCGATGAGCTGGTGCAGCCCTTCGCGGGACTGAAGATCGCCAAGATCGCCGGAATCGAGGCGCGCGGCTTCATTCTCGGCGGTGCCGTCGCGCATCAGCTTTCCGCAGGCTTCATCCCGGTGCGCAAGAAGGGCAAGTTGCCGCTCGAGACGCTGCGGGCGACCTATGCGCTCGAATACGGAACCGACGAGATCGAAATTCACCGCGATGCGGTGCAGCCGGGCGAGCGCGTCCTGCTGGTCGACGATCTCGTCGCGACCGGGGGCACGGCCGAGGCGGCCGTCAACCTGTTGAGCGGGCTGGGTGCGGAGGTGGTCGCGGCCTGCTTCATCGTCGACCTCCCCGATCGTGGGGGGGCGGACAGGATCCGCCGGCTCGGCGTGCCCGTGCGGACGCTCGTGTCTTTCGCCGACTCTTGAGCCCATGAAGATCAACGGCCAGCATTACCGGACGATCTGGCTCGCGCAGGATGGCTGGCGCGTCGTGGTCATCGACCAGACGCGGCTGCCTTTCCGTTTCGAGACCGTGGCGCTCGGCTCGGCCGAGCAGGCGGCCGAAGCGATCCGCTCCATGGTGGTGCGCGGTGCCCCCCTGATCGGCGCGACGGCGGCCTATGGGGTCGCGCTGGCGATGCGGGCGGATGCATCCGACGCCGCGCTGGAGGCGGCGCTCGCGCTGCTTGGGGCGACCCGGCCGACGGCAGTCAATCTGCGCTGGGCGCTCGCGCGCATGCGGCGCGTGCTGGCGGCGCTGCCCGCCGAGAACCGCGCCGAAGCTGCCTATGTCGAGGCGGCGGCGATCTGCGACGATGATGTCGCGCTCTGCCGCGCGATCGGCGAGCACGGACTGCCGCTGATCCGCGAGATCGCCGGGCGGAAGCCGACGGGGCAGGTCGTCAACATCCTCACCCATTGCAATGCGGGCTGGATCGCGACGGTGGATTGGGGCACGGCGCTGGCGCCGATCTATCTGGCGCACGATGCCGGCATACCCGTCCATGTCTGGGTCGACGAGACGCGCCCGCGCAATCAGGGCGCGGCGCTGACGGCCTATGAGCTTGGCGCCCATGGCGTGCCGCACACCGTCATCGTCGACAATGCCGGCGGGCATCTGATGCAGCGCGGCGCAGTCGACATGGTGATTGTCGGCACGGACCGGACGACGGCGACGGGCGACGTCGCCAACAAGATCGGCACCTATCTCAAGGCGCTCGCAGCGCACGATAACGGTGTGCCGTTCTATGTTGCGCTGCCGTCGCCGACGATCGACTGGAGCATCGGCGACGGCCTCGCCGAGATCCCGATCGAGGAGCGCGCCGCGCGCGAGGTGACCCATCTTTCCGGGCTTGCGGAGGATGGCGAGGTGCGTCCCTTCCGCGTCGTCGCGCCCGGCAGCGGTGCGGCCAACCCGGCCTTCGATGTGACGCCGGCGCGGCTCGTCACCGGGCTCATCACCGAACGCGGCGTCTGCGCGGCAAGCGCCGAAGGGCTTGCGCATCTCTTCCCCGATCAGGCGAGCAAGGCGACGGCATGAACGAGTTGGAGCTGCGGCAGGAGATCGTCGCGGTCGCGCAGGCGATCGACCGTGCGGGCTTCTGCCCGTCGAAATCTGGCAATGTCTCGGCGCGCTTCGGGGAGGGACTGCTGATCACGCCGTCCGGACTGCCCTATGCCAAGACGAAGCCGGAGGACCTGATCCATCTGGCGCTCGACGGGACGGTGCTGAGCGGGGCGCGCAAGCCTTCCTCGGAATGGCCGTTCCATGTCGAGATCTACAAGGCCCGGCCGGATGCGCAGGCGCTCGTGCACACCCATTCGCCGCGCGCCACGGCGCTCTCCAGCACGCGGCGCGGCATCCCGGCGTTCCACTACATGATCGCGCTCTGCGGCGGCGCGGATGTGCGCTGCGCCGACTACGCGACATTCGGGACGCCGGAGCTTGCGGCCAACGCAGTGAAGGGGCTGGAGGGGCGCAAGGCCGTGCTCCTCGCCAATCACGGCGTCATCGCGCTCGGCCAGACGCTGGCCGGTGCGCACACGATCGTGGCCGAGGTCGAGAACCTCGCAGGGCAGTATCTCGACATCCTGGCGGCCGGGCTCGAACCCGTCATCCTCGATGCTGCCGAGATGGAGCGCGTCGGCGCCAAATTCGCGGGCTACGGCAAGGTCGGCTGAGGTCGTCGCTGAGGATGCCGCCAACACCCGCCTCGCGCCTGTGATCGCGCTGCCGCGATCAAGGCGGCAGCGTCTTTTCCGTTCTGCAGTGGCTCGGCTATGCCGGGACGGCGGCCGGCCGGGAGCACGCGCCGATCAGATTGCAGCGCAACCTGATCGGATCCGGCTCTAGTCGAGCATGAAAGGTTGCTCCAGCACGTCCCTGGAATCGAGGCCGAGCTGCACCTCGAAGCGTCCGCTCTCGACGACTTCCTTCAGCTCGGCATTGATGAACTTGAGCTGCTCCTTGCCGATCTCGAAGCGGACCACGCGGCTCTCGCCGGGCTTGAGCGTCACCTTCTGGAAGCCCTTCAGCTCCTTTATCGGCCGCGCGATCGAGGCGTAGGGGTCGGCGATGTAGAGCTGCACGACGTTTGCGCCCTCATAGGTGCCTTCGTTGGTCAGCGTCGCCTCGGCAGTCAGGCGTTGGTCCCGCGTGATCCGGGCCGCCGAGAGCTTCAGGTTGGACAGGGTGAAGCGGCTGTAGCTCAGTCCGAAGCCGAAGGGATAGAGCGGGCCCTGCTCCTCCTCGAAATACTGCGAGGTGTAGTTGCCCGGCTTGCCCGGGGTGAACGGGCGGCCGATCCGCAGGGGGTTGTAGTAGGTCGGGATCTGACCGGCGGAGCGGGGGAAGGAGATCGGGAGCTTGGCCGAGGGGTTGTGGTCGCCGAACAGCACGTCGGCAATGGCGTTGCCGCCCTCGGTTCCGGTGTACCAGGTCTCCAGCAGCGCGTCGGCGTTGTCCTTTTCCCAGCCGAGGGCGAGCGGACGGCCGTTCATCAGCACGACAACGAGCGGCTTGCCGGTCGCCTTGAGGGCCTTGAGCAGGGCGCGCTGGGAACCGGGCATCTCGATGCTGATGCGGCTCGACGATTCATGCGACATGCCGCGCACCTCGCCGACGACCGCGATCACCACATCGGCCTGGTTCGCGACCGATACGGCCTCCTGGATCATCTCCTCGGGGCTGCGCGGATCCTGGATGACCTCCGGCTTGTCCCAGTTCAGATAGTTCAGGTATTCGACGACCTTCGGATCGTCGAGGACGTTGGAGCCGCGGGCGGTAATGAGGCGCGCCTTGCCCTCGATCGCGTTCTCGATGCCGGCGCGCACGGTCACGGCCTGCTCGGCCACGCCCTGCGCGGACCAACTGCCGAGGATGTCGAGCCCGGAATCGGCCAGGGGCCCCACGAGCGCGATGGTTCCGGTCTTCTTCAGCGGCAGCGTCTGGTTGCGGTTCTCCAGCAGCACGATGGTTTCGCGGGCGATCTCGCGCGCCGGCTGGCGGTGGAGGCGGCTGTCGGCCTTCTCGTTCACCGGGTCGTCGGCGGGTTTGCCCATGCGCAGGAACGGGTTGGCGAACAGGCCGAGATCGTATTTGGCGCCCAGCACCTCACGGACGCAGGCGTCGAGTTCGGCCATCTTGACCTCGCCCGAGGCGATGAGGCCCGGCAGCTCGGCGAGATAGACCTGATCGGCCATGCTGAGGTCGATGCCCGCCTTGATGGCGAGCTTGGCCGCCTCACGCGCATCGCGCGCCACGCCATGGCGCGTCAGCTCGGTGATTGCGCCATGGTCGCTGACGGTCACGCCGTCGAAGCCCCATTGCTTGCGCAGCAGATCCTGCATCAGCCAGGTGTTGGAGGTCGCGGGCACGCCGTTGATCGAATTGAGCGCGACCATAACGCCGCCGGCTCCGGCCTCGATCGCGGCACGGTAGGGCGGCAGATAGACCTGATGCATGCGCAGCGGGCTCATATCGACCGTATTGTAGTCCCGCCCGCCTTCGACCGCGCCGTAGAGCGCGAAATGCTTGACCACGGCCATGATGCTGTCGGAGCGGTCGGTGGCGTCGCCCTGGAAGCCGCGGACGCTGGCCCGAGCGCATTCGGAGACGAGATAGGGGTCTTCGCCGAAGCCCTCCGAGGTGCGGCCCCAGCGCGGGTCGCGGCTGATGTCGACCATCGGCGCGAAGGTCATGTCCACGCCGTCGTTGCAGGCTTCGACGGCCGAGACGCGGGCCATGCGCTCGATCGCGGCCATGTCGAAGCTCGCCGCCAGCCCGAGCGGGATGGGGAAGGTCGTGCGGTGGCCATGGACCACGTCATAGGCGAAGAAGAGCGGGATCTTCAGGCGGCTGCGCTTGATGGCCGCTTCCTGCAGCGGCCGATTGTCGCGCCGGATGACGGTGTTGAACGAGCCGGCGATGCGCCCGGCTGCAACCTCATCCATCAGCTTGGCATGCGGCATCTCGGGGCCGATGCTGATCAGGCGCAACTGGCCGATCTTCTCCTCGACCGTCATGCGTTTGATCAGGTCGTCGATGAACGTCTTCTTGCTGACGGGGCCGGTCAGGTTGAGGGCTTGTTTCGGCGCCGCTTCAGCGGGCTTTGCCGCCATCCCCGCTGCCAATGCGACTGAAGCCATGGCGCCTAGCGCCTGGCGCCGGGACAGGCCCCGATCGGCCTCGTCATTGCATGACACCGCATCCAGCCCGTCCGCGGCCGGCGCACCGTTCGAATTATCCATGCTGAGTTCGTTCACTGAGGTTGGGAAAGGCGAAGGGCGGCGTGGGAGCGGTTCGGAAGAACGACGCTCATTCCTTGACCCTTGGATCGATGATGGGCATTTGTGCTCGGGTGCGCCGCTGCCAACGTGGGACGGGCGCGCTCCGCCCCGCCAGCCTGCATCTTTAAGGAGCTGATGTGAACTTGTCGACCCGTTCTGGTAACGGGGCCTTCAATATGGCCCGGTTTTCTTCTTCGGCCGGACGCATGCTGACGATAGCATTGGATTGGTGCGGAGCGGCCCGGCGCGGGGCGGGCTTCGCGCGATTGGGACTGGCGCTCGGCTGGCTGGCCGCCGGCACGCTCGCCGGGACCCCGGCCTTCGCGCAGAAGCGCCCGGCTGATTTCGGGCTCGAGGATGTGCTCGCGAAGGCGAAGGCGCTGGCGGACAAGCCCCACGTCACCCCGGTCAGCAATCTGCCGGACGTGTTCAGCAAGATGCAGTTCGCCGACTACCAGAAGATGCAGCCCCGGCGCGACCGCTTTGCCTGGACCGAGCTGCGTACGCCCTTCAAGCTGGCCTTCTACCATCAGGGGATGCAGTTCAACACGCCGGTGAAGATCAACGAGATCGTCAACGGCGCCGTGCACGAGATTCCCTACGACGCGGGGCGCTTCGACTTCGCCGACCTGCATTTTGACCGCAACGAGACCAGCAAGCTCGGCTGGGCCGGCTTCCGGGTGGTGTATCCGATCAACCAGGCCGGCAAGCTCGACGAGGTCATGAGCGTGCTGGGCGCGAGCTATTTCCGCGTCATCGGCAAGGGACAGATCTACGGTCTTTCGGGGCGCGGCCTGGCCATCGATACCGGCCTGCCGATTGCCGAGGAGTTTCCGGCTTTCCGCGAGTTCTGGCTTCGCCGCCCCAAGTCCGGGGATCAGCGTCTGACCTTCTATGCGCTGATGGATTCGCCGCGGGCGACGGGCGCGTATGAATTCACCCTGGCGCCGGGCGCCGACACGGTGCTGAGCGTCAAGGCGCGCGTCTTCATGCGCGAGGGGGCGGCGCCGCGGACGCTTGGCATCGCGCCCTTGACCAGCATGTTCCTCTTCGGCCCCAATCAGCCGTCGTCGACCTATAACTTCCGGCCGGCCATCCACGATTCCAACGGTCTCGCCATTCGTGGCGGCGACGGCAAATGGACCTGGAGCCCGCTCAGCAACCCTCCGTCCGCGGTGGCTATCACCAATTTCGCGGCCGAAAATCCGAAAGGTTTCGGGCTGCTTCAACGTGGACGCTCGTTCACGCGCTACGAAGATCTGAAGGATCGCTACGACTTGCGTCCGAGTGCCTGGATCGAACCGACCAATGCCTGGGGCAAGGGCAGCGTGCGTCTCGTCGAAATCCCGACAGCGGACGAGACCAATGACAACATCGTGGCCTTCTGGGTGCCCGAGAGCATGCCGGCGGCCGGCCAGCCGCTGCAGTTCGACTATCGAATCCACTGGACGACGGACGAGCCTGCGATTTTGAAGGACGGCACGTCCTATGTCTGGCAGACGATCCGCTCTACCGGGGAGTTCTATCAGTCCAACCTCATTCGTGCGGGCGACGGGACGCAGGCGTTCCTGATCGACTTCAAGGGGCCTTCGTTGCGCAAGCTTTCGCCGCAGGCGCAGATCACCGCCGAGGTCGGCGCCAACGACAATGTCGAGATCGTCGGGACCGAGCTGCAGCCGAACCCCGCCATCCAGGGCTGGCGTCTGACGTACCGGGTCAGAATCAAGAACCCGGCCGTGTCTTCCGATCTGCACGCGACATTGAAGCAGGGCGACCGCACGCTCACCGAGACCTGGAACCTGAGAATTCCTCCTTTGCCCGCTCCGAAGGCAAGGGAGTCCTATCTCAATCCCTTCAAGGCGATCGAAGGTCAAAGGTCAGAGCTGGTCGAACCGAAGCCCTGACGCCACGCGTTGTGGCCGCGCCTGCCGTGCTCAAAAGGCGGGCAGGCGGGGTCCTGGGATCAGGAGGGCTTTCGCTCGACGAAGACGCAGCCGTCGAAGCTGAAGACCTCTTCGCCCCTCTGATTGATGCCGGTGTTGTGGTGGAAGAACAGGCCCCATTGCGGGCGTGAGGCGCTCTCGCGCTTGTCCGCCACCTCGGAGAAATAGGTGATGCGGTCGCCGGCGAGGACCGGCTTCGACCAGCGCAGATTCTTGAACCCGGGCGAGGGGCCGAGACGGGCCGGGCGTCCGGTCGTCGCGGCGAGCTGGCGCCTGCGGTGCGAGACCATGGTCGCCATCCAGACTGCCGCCGTATGCCAGCCTGAGGCCGCGAGCTGGCCGAAGAGGCTGACGCGCGCCGCGGCCTCGTCCATGTGGAAGGGCTGCGGGTCGAAGCTGCGGGCGAAGGCGATGATTTCCTCCGCGGTGAAGACGAAGCTGCCGAGCTCGTGGCGGCTGCCGATCTCCAGTTCCTCGAAGAAGCGGGTAGGCTCGGGAGCCTCTGCGGGCGCCTCCAGCGGGCTTTCGAGGGCCGGGGGCTCGTAGCGCGGCGAATGGGCGAGCCAGTCGCCCTTCGGCTGCGGGGCGACGCCGGATTCCTTGCGGCCGAACATGATCCAGTTGGTCTGCTCCAGCAGCGGCTCGCCGCGCTGGTTGAGCAGTTCGAGCCGGAAGCGCACGAGGCCCATTTCGGGCCGCGAGCGCGAGGCCTTGGTCTCGAGCACGGTGCGGCGCGCGGTCACGCTGTCGCCGGGAAGCAGCGGGCGCAGCCACTTCACCTCTTCGATGCCCGGCGCGCCCATGCCGGTCGAATCGAGCAGAAAGCTCTCCGCCATCAGCCGCATCAGCAGCGAGCAGCTGTGCCAGCCGGAGCCGATCAGGCGGCCGACGAAGCTCGCCTTGGCGGCTTCCGGGTCGACATGGAAGTCCTGGGCGTCATAGCGCGAGGCGAAGGCGACGATATCGTCCTGAGAGACAGCGATGCTGTGCGAGAGGACGCTCTCGCCAGTGACGAAATCCTCGAACTGCAGCATCTGCGGGCTCTTTCAGGTGGCGAAGCGGAAGTGCAGCACGTCGCCGTCGGCGACGACGTACTCCTTGCCTTCGAGGCGGAACTTGCCGGCCTCGCGTGCGCCCGACTCGCCCTTGTTGGCGACGTAGTCGTCATAGGCAATGGTTTCGGCGCGGATGTAGCCCTTCTCGAAATCCGTGTGGATCACGCCGGCGGCCTGCGGGCCCTTGGTGCCCTTCTCGATCGTCCAGGCGCGGGCCTCCTTCGGGCCAACGGTGAAATAGGTCACGAGGTTGAGCAGCTTGTAGCCGGCGCGGATGACGCGGTTCAGGCCCGGCTCCTCGAGGCCGACCGCTTCGAGATATTCGGTCTGCTCCTCGGGCGGCAGCACCGCGATCTCGCTCTCGATCTTGGCCGAGACGACGACGGCGACGGCGCCTTCCTCGGCAGCGCGCTTCTTCACCAGCTCGGAGAAGTTGTTGCCCTTGTCGGCGCTCGCTTCCTCGACATTGCAGACATAGAGGACGGGCTTGGACGAGAGCAGGCCGAGCAGCTCGAAGGGGCGGCGCTCCTCGGCGGCAAGCTGGACGAGGCGGGCCGGCTTGCCGTCGCGCAGGAGGACGAGGCAGCGGGTCATCAGATCGACCGCTTCCTTGGCCTCCTTGTCGCCGGACTTGGCCTTCTTCTCGAGCGGGACGACGCGCTTCTCGAGGCTTTCGAGGTCGGCGAGCATCAGCTCGGTTTCGATCGTCTCGATATCGTCGATCGGCGAGACCTTGCCCTCGACATGGGTGATGTCGCCGTCTTCGAAGCAGCGCACGACATGGGCGATGGCGTCGCATTCGCGGATATTGGCAAGGAACTGATTGCCGAGGCCCTCACCCTTCGAGGCGCCGCGCACCAGGCCGGCGATGTCGACGAAGGTCAGCCGGGTCGGGATGATCTCCTTCGAGCCGGCGATGGCGGCGAGCTGCTCGAGCCGCTCGTCGGGCACCGCCACATCGCCGACATTCGGCTCGATGGTGCAGAACGGGTAGTTGGCGGCCTGCGCCGCGGCCGTCTGCGTGAGCGCGTTGAAGAGGGTCGACTTGCCGACATTCGGCAGGCCGACGATTCCGCATTTGAAGCCCATGATCGCCTGTTCCGTTGCCCTCGACGGACTGAACGGCCGCCGGGCGTGAAGCTTTGAAAGTTGCGGCCTTATTGGGGGGCTTGCGCAATAAAGACAAGTGCCGCACGCCTTATGGCCGATACGCCGCTCACGCGAACGTGCATGGCGACGGCACGGATGCTGGTGCTGGATCGCCCGGTCGCGTTTGCCTGCGCCGTTCGGAGCATCGCCATGAATCGTTTCGGTTTCGCACTCACCCTGTCGGTCTTCGCTCTGGCCGGAGGCCTGGCCGTCGCGCAGGCGCCGGGGACGCGATTGCGTGGCACGGTGGAGCGCATGGAAGGCTCGACGCTGGATCTCAAGGCCGCTGACGGGCGGGAGGTGAAAGTCGCCCTCGCACCAGGTTTCTCCACCGGCGGGGTTGTACCCGCGAAGGCGTCTGACATCGCGAAGGGAAGCTTCATCGGGGTCGGCGCGAAGCCGCAGCCGGATGGCACGCTGCTGGCCGTGCAGGTCATGATCTTCCCGGAGGCGCTGCGCGGGACCGGGGAGGGGCACCGGCCCTGGGCCGTTTTGCCTGACGCGACCATGACCAACGCGACCGTGGCCGAGACGGTGTCGCGGGTCGACGGCGCCAATCTCGTGCTGAGCTACCCCGGCGGCGAGCAGAAGGTCGCGATTACGCCTGAGGCAACCATCCTGATGGCGGCGCCGGCCGAGGCTAGCGAGCTCAAGCCCGGCGCCCAGGTCACGATGACGGCGAGCCGGCAGGCCGACGGCAGCTACAGCACGAGCCGTGTGACGGTCGCGAAGTCAGGCGCGAAGCTGCCGTTTTAGCGTTCATGAGGCATTTGTGGGCGAGGGGCATTCCGGACCAGCCGCGTCAGCGGCGCCGACCGGGGATGATGCCCGAACCTGTCCGGAGAGGCTCGGGCTGGATCCCGGGTCTCCCTTCGGTCGCCCGGGATGCCGGTGCGCGTCAGGGGTGATCCGCGAGGCGCAGCTCAGCCTTCGCTCTTCTCGCCCAGGCGCTTCACCGCGCCATGGCCGCGCGCGTCCATGAAGAGATGCACCTTGTTCTGGAAGCCGGCATCGTCATGGGCCGCGAGCAGGGCCGCGTGATCGGCGCAGGCCGTGCAGAGATCCTCGACCCAAGGGTGCTCGGCCTTGCCGAAATCGTTCAGCACATAGCCGTGGACCAGCTCTTTCAGCCCGGGATGTCCGATGCCCATGCGGACGCGGCGGTAGTCATTGCCGATCGCGGCCGTGGTCGAGCGCAGACCGTTATGGCCGGCATTGCTGCCGCCGAGCTTCACGCGCAGCTTCGCCGGAGCCAGGTCGAGTTCGTCATGGAAGACGACGACGTCCGCAGGCGCGATCTTGAAGAAGCGTGCGGCCTCGCCGATCGAGCGACCCGACTCGTTCATGTAGGTCTGCGGCTTGAGCAGGATCACCTTCTCGCCGCCGATGGTGGCTTCGCATGATTCCGCCTGAAAGCGCGCGCGCCAGGGCGACGCGCGATGGAGGCGGGCGATCTCCTCGACGGCCATGAAGCCGATATTGTGCCGGTTGCGGGCATAGCGCGCGCCGGGATTGCCGAGGCCGGCGAAGATCAGCATGGCGAGGACTCCGCAGGCTCATGGATCAGCATCGGATCCATCTGAAAAGTGGATTCCGCTTTTCGGTCCGATGCCAAAGCAAGACGGCCGGGAGGACCCGGCCGTCTCGGTAGACTGGATGCGGCGGAAGCGGCGCCAGGCGGCGCCGCTTCTCAGGCCTTGGCTTCGGCCGGAGCCTCGGCGGCCGCGTCGGCAGCGGGCTCGACCTCGACGGTCGGCGGGGCGATCGTGATGATCGTCGCGTCCGAACCGACGGTCAGCTTGGCGCCGGCCGGCAGCTTGATGGCCTTGGCTTCGACCTGGTCACCGATGTTCAGGCCGGCGACGGAAACCTCGAAGGCTTCCGGAATGCTGTCGGGCTCGACGGTGATTTCGAGGGTGTGCTCGACGATCTGGACCAGACCGCCGCTCTTGACGCCGGGGCTGGCCTCCTGGCCGACGACGTGGATCGGAACCTGGACCGTGACGGTCTGGCCCTTGGCGACGCGCAGGAAGTCGACGTGGATCGGGAAGTCCTTGACCGGGTCGAGCTGGTAGTCGCGCGGAATGACGCGCTGCTTCTTGCCGCCGACGGTGATCTCGAAGATCGTGGTCAGGAAGTGGCCATTGAAAATGAGCTGGCGGGTCTTGTTGGCGTCGAGCGCGATGGCTTCGGGAGCAGCGCCCCCACCATAGATCACGGCAGGCGTCTGGCCCTGGCGGCGAACTGCACGGGCGGCCCCCTTGCCGACCTGTGCGCGCGCCGAAGCCTCGAGTTGCTTCACGGCGGTCATGTGTGTTGTCCTTGACTCGTAAATGACAAGGCCGCCTCGTGGCGGCCATCGGTTTGCGCGTCCAGAGCCTCCAAGGGTGTCAGCGGGACGCGCGGCTGCTCATAGGCGAAAACCGGCGCAATCTCAACCCCGTCGCTTTACGCTGCGTTCGCGACGGCTTCGCGTTCGAGCGCGGTCGCAGAGGTTGCCTGGCCGAAGCGTTGCAGCAGTTCGCGGATGACCAGCGCCGGAACCGGCGGCGAATAGAGATAGCCCTGCCCGAAACGACAACCCATCTCCTCGAGACGCTGAGCCTGCGACTGCGTTTCGATGCCCTCGGCGATGATCTTCATGCCGAGCCGGCGTGTCATCGTCAGCAGCGATTCGACGATCACGGCACTGCGGGCTCCGCTGTCGATGGCGCTGACGAAGGAGCGATCGATCTTGATGATGTCGATGGGAAAATCGAGCAGATGGGTCAGCGAGGCGAAGCCGGTGCCGAAATCGTCCAGCGCAACCTGCATGCCGCAGGCGCGCAGGGCCTCCATCGTTCGCGCGACACCGTCCCTGCGGCCGCCCATGAAGACCTGCTCGGTCACCTCGACGACGAGGTGGCGCATCGGCAGGCCGGCCTTGTCGAGCGCCCGGGCCACGCGCTGCGCCAGGTCGCCCTTCTGGAAGTCGGCCGAGGTCACATTCAGGCTGGCATGGTGGATATGCAGGCCGGCGCTTTGCCATTCGGCCATGTCGAACGCGACCGAAGCCAGCATCTGCGTGGTGATGCGGTGGGCGATCTTGGGGTCCTGCAAGGCTTCCTGGAATTCGCCGGCCGTGACGATGCGCCCGTCGTCCAGCCGCATGCGGGCGAGGGCCTCGACGCCGACGATCTCGGCGGTGTCGAGCCGGATGATCGGTTGGTAGTACGGCACGATCCGCTCGCCGCCGAGCGCCCCGTCGACATCCTTGCGGATTCGGGTGCGGTGCATCATCGCGCTGCGCAGCTTGCGGCGGAAGCGCACATAGCGGCCGCGGCGGGTCTCCTTGGCGTGATACAGCGCGAGATCGGCGTTCTGCCGAAGCGTCACGCTGTCCTCTCCGTCCTCGCCTGCGAGGGCGCCGCCGATCGTGACGCTCGGCTGAATGCTGTGCCCGTCATGTTCGAGCGGCGCCGCGGCAATCGCGGCGAGAGCGGCGGAGGCGAGGCTGCGCATTCGAGCGGGACTGTCGCAATCCGGGACCAGGATTGCGAATTCGTCGCCGCCGATCCGGCAGGACAGGCAACCGATCAGGGCGGCGTTCAGGCGGTCGCCGACGCTGGCGATCAGGCTGTCGCCGGCGGCATGCCCGAGCGTATCGTTCACGGTCTTGAGATGATCGATATCGATCAGCATCAGCCCGTAGCGCCGCGAAGCCGCGCTCATCGCGGTGATGGCATCGTTGAACTGGGCCCGGTTCGGCAGCCTCGTCAGCGTGTCGAAATAGGCGAGATGGTGATTGCGGGCACGCACCTCGTCGTGCTCGATCGCGATGGCGCAGAGATGGACGCAGGTCGCGACAATGCGGCGCTCGAGCGCTCGCGGTCGGCGGGGCTTGCGGAAATAGAAGGCGAAGGCGCCGACGACGCGGCCGTCCCGCGCCTTGATCGGCGTCGACCAGCAGGCTCTGAGGCCGAGCGGCAGGACGAGCTGCGTATAGGGCGCCCAGAGCGGGTCGGTCGCGATGTCGGTCGCCTCGACGGCGGCGGCGCGATGGATGGCGGTGCCACAGGAGCCGGCGCTCGGGCCTGTCGGCGTGCCAGCGAGTGCGGCGACATAGTGATCGGGCAGACTCGGTGAGGCGAGGGGCTGCAGATAACCCTGATCGTCGACGGTCACGACGGAACAGATCACGCCGGGCGAGATCGCCTCAGCCCGTTGGCACAGGCGCTTCATGCACAGGGCGAGGGTTTCCCCGCGTGCAATGTCTTCAAGAATATCGTTCTGCAGGGCCTGCAGGCGGTCCGAGGGCTTGATCACGCTGTTCCCGACAGAGAAGGGCTTGTCGAAGAACACGAATTCTAACTCAATCGGCTTAAGCGCCGATTGAAGGGCCGATTCAAACTTTATCCGCCTCAGGCGGCGGCTAGGCCCAAGCGCTCGTCGCGGCGGCGCAGCAGATGCATCAGCGGCAGCGCGAACAGCACCATCCAGGCCTTGCCGATCACCTGGCCGGCGAGGAAATCCAGGCTGCCGAAGGCGAGGTGCAGGAAGACGATGCTGTCGACGACGAGGCCGACCATGCCGGAAGCGAAGACCGCTGTCAGGAAGCGGCGGCGCTGCAAGGGCGTGTAGATGGCGAAATCGGCGAGCTCCGACAGCAGGAAGGCCGAGACGGAGGCGATCACGATGGCCGCGGGTGCGAGCAGGGCCGAGATCAGGGCGCCGACGGCGATTGCGCCGAGCCCCGCCAGCGTGCCCAGGCGGCGCTGCACGAGGTCGCGCAGCACGAGCGCAAGCCCGACCATCAGGACGCCGCTCGGGGCCATGATCCCCGGCCAGACCGGCACGAGGCAGGGGCCGTTCGGCACGCAGACGGTGCCGGCATTGCCGATAAGCCAGTTGGCTGCCGGAATGGTGAGACCGAACAGCACGAGCGCGACGATGCCTTCGAGCCGCCGCTGGTGATCACGAATCATAGGAGGGTCCGCTGTCGTCGGGTGTCACGAGATAGGCCGCGAAGCCTTTTGCGCGCAAATCGCAGGCCGGGCAATGGCCGCAGCCGAAACCCCAGCCATGCCGGGTCGTCCTGTCGCCCAGATAGCAACTATGCGTCTGTTCAAGGACGAGGTCGAGGAGGGTCTGCCCGCCGAGTTGCCGCGCCAGCGCGAAGGTCTGCGCCTTGTCGCGCCACATCAGCGGCGTGTGCAGCACGAGCCGGCGATCGAGCCCCAGGCCGAGCGCGACCTGCATCGCCTTGATCGTATCGTCCCGGCAATCGGGATAGCCGGAATAATCGGTCTCGCAGACGCCGAGGACGATATGCTTCAGGCCGCGCCGATAGGCCAGCGCCGCAGCGAAGGTCAGGAAAATCAGGTTGCGGCCCGGCACGAAGGTGGTCGGCAGGCCGGTTTCGGCGAAGCTGATCTCGGTCTCGCGCGTCAGCGCGGTTTCGGAAATCGCGCCGAGCGCTTTCAGATCGACGACATGGTCGGGGCCGAGCCGCGCAGCATAGCGGGAGGAGAGCGCCGGCAGCTTCTCGCGGATGGCGAGGCGGCACTCCATCTCGACGAGATGGCGCTGCCCGTAGTCGAAGCCGATCGTCTCGACCGTGTCGAAACGATCGAAGGCCCAGGCCAATGCGGTGGTGGAGTCCTGGCCGCCGGAAAACAGGACGAGCGCGCCGGAACTCAAGTGACCATCCTCAGTCGAACAGGCTCGACACGCTGGTCTCGCTCGCCGTGCGCTCGATCGCCTCGCCCATCAGCCCGGCGATGGAGATGACGCGGATGTTGCGCGCGACCTTCACCGCCTCGGTCGGCATGATCGAGTCGGTGATGACCAGCTCTTTGAGCTTGGAGGAAGCGATGCGGGCGACCGCGCCGCCCGAGAGCACGCCATGGGTGATGTAGGCGAAGACCTCCTTGGCGCCCTGCTCGAGCAGGGCCTCGGCGGCGTTCACCAGCGTGCCGCCCGAGTCGACGATGTCGTCGATCAGGATGCAGGAGCGGCCCTCGACCGAGCCGATGATGTTCATGACTTCCGATTCGCCCGGCCGGTCACGGCGTTTGTCGACGATGGCCAGCGGTGCGTCGATGCGCTTGGCGAGCGCGCGGGCGCGGACCACGCCGCCGACGTCCGGCGAGACGACCATGGCGTTCTTCCACTCCAGCCGGTCCTTGATGTCGCGCGCCATGAGCGGGGCGCCAAACAGGTTGTCGGTCGGGATGTCGAAGAAGCCCTGGATCTGGCCGGCGTGGAGGTCGAGCGTCAGCACGCGGTCGACGCCGGCATGGGCGATGAGGTTGGCGACCAGCTTGGCCGAGATCGGGGTGCGGCCTGAGGCACGCCGATCCTGCCTTGCATAGCCGAAATAGGGGATCACCGCCGTGATGCGGCGCGCCGAGGAGCGGCGCAGCGCATCGGTGATGATCAGCAGCTCCATCAGGTGGTCGTTGGTGGGGAATGAGGTGGACTGGATGACGAAGACATCCTGCCCGCGCACATTCTCCTGGATCTCGACGAAGACCTCCATGTCGGCAAAGCGCCGCACCGTGGCCTTGGCGAGGGGAATGCTGAGATGGCTGCAGATGGCTTCTGCAAGTGGCCGGTTGGAGTTGCCGGCGACGACTTTGAAATGAGAGGGCATGCCGTGGCGCACCGTTGGACAAGGCGGGGCACGAGCCGGCTAGGCCGGCTCAATTCGAACGGCTCTTAACAGTGCGATGACATGGAGTCGACCGCTGCGCTGCAATATCGCTGCTCAAAAAGCGCTCGCGGCGCCGGCGTGACCCGGAATCCACTGACGTAGCGTCGCCCAAGGGGCTGAGCGACCGTGTTCAGCTCTTCTTCTTGTCGGTGGTTGCGGCGACCTTGGTTCCGGGCTTCACCTTGTCGGCCTTCTTGTCCTTGTCGCCGCCAAGAGTCTCGACAGCCGGGGTGGTGACGAGGAAGCTCGCGATCGCATCCATCGAATCGGAGGCGGCCTTGGCGACGATCGTCCGGTCGATGCCGGCCCAGGGATCGGAACCGCTGCTGCGCTTGCCGATGCTCTCGCCCTGAACACGCTGGGCGCGCTGCTTGGTCGAGTCGTACACATCCCAGACGAAGGCGAGCGACGTCTGGCCGTCCTCCGTCGGCTGGGCGGTGAGATAGCCCTTGACGCGGAAGCGCGCCGGCTTGTTGCCGGGTACGATCTCCATCTTGCGCTCGGCCGCGGCCTCGCCGAGCAGTCCGGCGAAGCTGGTGGTGACGTCTTCCGGCGCTCCGGAGATGCTCTGGACCGAGACCGGAACGCCCGGTGCATCGACGCGCGGACGCGACGCGGTCTGGCTGGTTTCCTGGCATCCGGCGAGCGCCAGCGCAAAAACCGGCCCCAGAACGAGGCCGCTCAAACGGTTGATCATGACGCCTCCCGCCCTTTGGGCTGTGGACTGCTTCGAGATTCCCTGTGCGCCTTTTCTAGGCTCAACGGAGGACGAGGTCCAGATCAGGTAAATTCAGCGCCTCGGCGCGCTCAGTGCCCACCAAATAGGTGCGGCCCAGGCACATGGCGGTCTCGCTGTCGGAATCCATCAGAATCATGTGGGCGAACATCACCATGCCCGGAACGATCGCCCAGTCATTGGCCTCGTAGAACATCGGCCAGTCCATCCAGGAAGGCGTGAATTTGGCGCCCAGCGAATAGCCGCAGGCATTGAGCCGGTGCTGTGCGAGGCCGTGCTCGTCGAAGACGCGGGCGTGCGCCGCGAAGACATCTCCGGCGGTGCTGCCGGGCTTCAGTGCGGCCTCGCAGGCGAGCAGCGCGTCGCGGGCGGCGGCATGATAGGGGAGGTGCAGCGGGCGGGGGGCGCCGACCACGACCGTACGCATGGCGGCGACATGGTAGTGCCGATCGACGCCGGCGAATTCGAGCGTGATCTGGTCGTTGGCGCCGAGCCTGCGCCGGCCGGACTTGTAGCGGCAGAGCAGGGCGTCTCTGTCCGAGCCGATGATGAATTCGTTGGCCGGATAGTCGCCGCCGCCCGCGAAGATCGCATTGTGCTGGGCGGCGAGGATCTCGCCTTCGTCGGCACCGGCCCGGATCGCGTCGAGCGCCGCCCGATCGGCCGCATCCGCGAGCGTCGCGGCGCGGCGGACATAAACGATCTCCTCGGCCGATTTCACGGCGCGCAGCCGCGTGACGATCGTCGAGGCATCGACGAGCTCGGCCTGGCCGGTAAAGGCGGCGTCCAGCTTGCGGTAGTTCGAGGCGACGAGACCATAGGACTCGAACTCGACGCCGATGTGCTTGCCGGAGAGGCCGAGATCGCGCGCGAGCGCCAGGAGGTCGCTGGCCGGATTGGCGTCGCGGCCGTCCTTCCAGATGCGGATGTCGGTGAGGTTGGAGGTGAGCTGCGCCTGCCGGAGGTCTGCCGAGCGGGTCAGCAGCGCCATGGTGCCGTCGGCCCTGACGACGAGACACTGGAAGAAGCAGAAACCGAAGGTGTCATACCCGGTCAGCCAGAACATCGATTCCTGCTGGAACAGAAGGAGTGCGTCGAGACGCGCGGCCTGCATGGAGGCAAGGAGGGATTCGCGGCGGCGGGCAAATTCGGCGGGGGTAAAATGCAGGGCCATGATGCGTCTCCTCAAGCCAGGCGGGCATCTGATCGTGGCCATGGCCGGCGAGCAAGCCGGACCTCCGGTGGCGATTGCGGCTCCGGTCCGCGCTGCCTATAGGCTTTGGCAAGAGAGTTTCGCCCCGATGGGAGAGAGCCATGGTGAACCCCGGCAACCGCATCCTCGACGACATCGCCCGCCTCGCCACCGATGCGGCCGGAGCTGCGCAGGGAGTGCGCCGTGAGGTCGAGACCGTCGTGAAGACCCAGATCGAGCGCCTGCTGCGCGATCTCGACGTCGTCACCCGCGAGGAGTTCGAGGCGGTGCGCGAGATGGCGCTGATCGCCCGCGAGGAGAACGACAAGCTCGCGGCGCGCCTCGCCGCGCTCGAGGAGAAGCTGGGCAAGGCCTGACCGACAAGTCCTGACGGGTCCGCTCGAACGACGGTCTTCACGTCGTTGCGTCATGTCCACAGCCATGTGTTGTGGACAGCATCCCAGGGGGATTGAGCCCGCCGGCCGAATCCGCGGAGCTTCACGCTGTGTTGGGAGCGTCACAGCGCCTGCGCTATCGTCGGTGGAAAGAATTGATTCGTCGGGCGGATTCGCCTCTGGCCGACGGATGGGCCGCTCTCCCGGGAGCGTCCCGGAGGTGTGTTGCGTTCCTTCGGCTTTCCAGTCGCCGTGTTCCTCTTCTCGAACGCGCCGGGGCACCTGCCCCGGAAGGTGGATCCTAGGGCATGATGGACCTCGATATGGATGCCGAGCTGGATCGGCCTTCCAACCCGCTCGACCTGTTCGAGCGCCTCGCCGCCCTCAACGGCTGGAACTTCGACCGCGACAGCGAGGACGAGCTTTCGGTCGCCGTGACCGGTGGATGGTCGGAGTATCACGTCGCGATCACCTGGCTCGCGGAGGTCGAGGCGCTGCATATCGCCTGCGCCTTTGACCTCAAGGTGCCGGAGCGCCGGCGCGGCGAGGTGCTGCAGCTCGTGAGCCTGGTCAACGAGCAACTCTGGCTCGGTCATTTCGACCTCTGGAGCACCGAGAGCGTGGTGATGTACCGCCATGCGCTCCTGCTCTCCGGTGGCGCCGAGCCGACCGACGAGCAAGCGGCCGCACTGGTCAAGACGGCCGTCGAAGCCTGCGAGCGCTATTACCAGGCCTTCCAGTTCGTGGTTTGGGCCGGGAAGACGGCCAAGGAAGGCATGGAGGGAGCCATCCTGGAGACGGTCGGCGAAGCCTGAGCAGCCGCATTGCCGTCACGGCCGGGCTTGACCCGGCCATCTCTTGCAGGCTCTGGTCCTGAGATGGCCCGGGCAAAGCCCGGGCATGACGCCCTGGTCCCAAGCGACGAGAACCGCCATGTCGAATTCCCTTCCGCAATCGCTCGTCCTGATCGGCGCGGGCAAGATGGGCGGAGCGATGCTGGAAGGCTGGCTGCGCATCGGCATGGACCCGGCGGGCATCAGCATCATCGATCCCAAGCCGTCGGACGAGATGGTCGAACTCGCCGGTGAGAAGGGAATGCGGCTCAACCCTTCCGCCAAGGAAATTCCGGCAGCAGATGTCGTCGTCCTCGCGACCAAGCCGCAGATGCTGGACACCGCCGCTCCGGCCGTCCAGGCTTTCATCCATCCCCGGACGCTGCTGATCTCGATCCTCGCCGGCAAGACGCTGGGCGACCTCGCGGCGCGCCTGCCGAGCGCGGCCGCGATCATTCGCGCCATGCCCAACCTGCCAGCCTCGGTTCAGCGCGGCGTGACCGCGGCCGCGCCCGGCAAGGGAGTGAGCGCCGCGCAGCGCGCCACTGCCGACGCGCTGCTCGGCAGCATCGGCAAGGTCGAGTGGCTCGGCGATGAGGGGCTGATCGACGCCGTCACCGCCGTCTCCGGTTCCGGCCCGGCCTATGTCTTCCATCTGGTCGAGTGCCTGGCTGCCGCCGGGGCTGCGGCGGGGCTGCCCGCCGATGTGGCGGAGCGGCTGGCGCGGGCGACGGTGGAAGGGGCGGGCGAGCTGCTGTTCCAGTCGCCGCTGCCGCCGGGAACGCTGCGCCAGAACGTGACCTCGCCGGGTGGCACCACGGCTGCCGCGCTCGAAGTGCTGATGGCGGACGATGGCCTGAAGCCGCTGATGAACAAGGCGGTCGCTGCTGCGAAACGTCGCGCCGGCGAGCTTTCGGGCTGATCGGCCTTCCACCCGCCACGATAGCGGCCTAACCTCCTTTCGACGCGAAGCGAGAGGAGCTGTCCCCATGGTCCGCAAACCCGTTTCCACGCCGCCGACAGGCGCCGAGCCCACGCCCGGGGCCAAGGCGGTCGAGCCGCGCAAGCGCGCCGTCGATGCGCTGATGAGGCTCGCCGCGGAGCGGCCGTGGGATCAGATCGAGCTGCCGGATATCGCCGGCGAGGCCGAGTTGACTCTGGCGCAGCTGCGCGGGCTCTTCCCCTCCAAGCTCGCGATGCTGGGCGGGGTGACGCGCCTCGTCGACGACGCGGTTCTGGCCGGCACGTCGGAGGATCTGGCGGGGGAGCCCGCCAAGGAGCGCATGTTCGATCTGGTGATGCGCCGGCTCGATGCGATGGCGCCGTACAAGGCGGGCCTGCGCAAGATCGTGCCGGTCATCCGACGCGATCCGCTGGCCCTGGCGGCCCTTAACCGCGGTGC
Organism: Allobosea sp. RAF48; assembly: GCF_052114025.1. Lineage (NCBI taxonomy): Bacteria > Pseudomonadati > Pseudomonadota > Alphaproteobacteria > Hyphomicrobiales > Alloboseaceae > Allobosea > Allobosea sp. RAF48. The sequence goes on along the minus strand of NZ_JBFRDZ010000003.1, from coordinate 397,160 downwards.
GGTCAATTCCTGGCGCTACATGCTGGCTTCCGCCGGCATCCCGACCGAGGATGCGCTCGGACATTTGCGCGTGCAGGGCGCGGTGCTGCTGATGGCGCGGGTATCCGAAACCTGGCTCCACGACGACGAGCCTGAGCTGTCGAAGACCATGGCGCGGCTCGATCGCGAACTGAAGCTCGCCAGCTGCATCATGGCCCGGGCGGAGGACGTGCATCGCCTGACGGCGCCCTTCAGAGGGCTGGCGCGGGCGATCTGTTCCGGCCGGCCGTTGAAGGCGCGCCGGCGCGAACGCGCCCCGGAGCGCGGCGAGGACAACGAGGACTACGCGCCGGCGATCTGAGCCGGGGCGCCGCTGCCTCGCAGCGACGCAAATGTGGCCGAAATGGGTCGATGTTAAGCGCGTTTTAGTCAATTTGCGCGAGGTGGAAGGTCCCTCCCGCGCAGGAAACGCGTATGTCTTTCTTCAAGAAGCTTGCGACCCTGTCGATCAGCCGCTCATTCGCCCTGATCGCAGCCCTGGCCGTGCTGATCGCCGTCGGCAGTGTCGGCTACACGTTGAATGCCGCCCGCAACGAAATGATCGCGCTGAAGCGCGGTGAGATGAAGAATCTCGTCGAGGCCGCGGCCACGACGGTGAAAGGCTACCTGGCGCGGGTCGAGGCCGGCGAGCTCAAGGAAGACGACGCCAAGAAGATGGCCATGGCGGCCCTCGGCAATGCGCGCTTCGACGATGGAAACTACTACTTCCTCGTCAACTACGACGGAATCAGCGTCCTGCATGCCAACAAGAAGATCCAGTCGACGGACATGAAGCCGCTCAAGGACGCGGACGGCAAGTTCTTCGTCCAGGACATGATCGCGTTGGTGAAGGCGAAAGGCGAAGGCTTCCTGGATTATGGCTGGCTCAAGGCCGGCGACAAGGAGCCTTCCCTCAAGATCTCCTATGTCGTCGGTGTTCCGAAATGGCAGTGGGTGGTTGGTTCCGGCCTGCATGTGGAGGATGTCGATGCCGTCTTCACGAGCATGCTCGCGGGTGTCGCGAAGGTGCTCGTGCCGCTCGGTCTTCTCATGCTCGGCCTGGTCCTGGTGCTGAGCCGCCGCGCCAACGGCATGCTGCATTCGCTGAAGGACTCGATGGACGGCCTCGTCTCGGGGCATCTCGACACTGCGATCGAGCATCAGGAGCGCTCTGATGAGGTTGGTTCGATGGCGCGTTCCCTCGTCGTCTTCCGCGATGCGGCCCGCGCCAAGGAAGCGATGGAGGCCGACAAGCTGCGCGCCGAGGAGGAAGCAGCCGACCACCGCAGCGCCGCGGATGGCGAACGGCGCCGCAACGAGACCGAGCGCGCCGACCACGCGCGCGTTCAGGCCGGCGTGGTGCAGGCTCTCGGTACCGGGCTGGAGCGGCTCTCCGGCGGCGATCTGACCTACCGGATCGATGCGGCCTTCAGCGCCGAGTACGTCAAGCTCAAGGACGACTTCAACGCCGCCATCGCCAAGCTGCAGGATGCGATGCGCCAGATCGCGACCAATACCGAGAGCATGAAGGCGGGCTCGACAGAGATCAGCCAGGCCGCCGACGACCTCGCCGGCCGCACCGAGCAGCAGGCCTCCTCGGTCGAGGAGACCGCGACCGCGCTCGACGAACTCACGGCCACGGTGCGCCAGACCGCCGAGAGCGCACGCCTTGCCAACCACGCGACCGAACAGGTCAAGACCGAGGCAGAACAGTCGACCAGCATCGTGCGCGATGCCGTGACGGCGATGGGCGGCATCGAGAAGTCGGCGCAGGAGATCTCGCAGATCGTCGGCGTGATCGACGAGATCGCCTTCCAGACCAATCTGCTCGCCCTCAACGCCTCGGTCGAGGCGGCGCGCGCCGGCGATGCCGGCAAGGGCTTCGCGGTCGTTGCCTCCGAGGTGCGGGCGCTGGCGCAGCGCTCGGCTTCCGCCGCCAAGGAGATCAAGACGCTGATCGACGCTTCGGCGATCGAGGTCGAGAAGGGCGTCGCCCTCGTCGGCCAGACCGGCGGCGCGCTCCAGCGCATGGCCTCCGAGATCACGCGCGTCACCGGCCTCGTCGCCGAGATCGCGGGGGCCGCGCAGGAGCAGGCCTCGGGCTTGCAGGAGGTCAACTCGGCCGTCGGCGAGATGGATCAGGCGACGCAGCAGAACGCCGCTATGGCCGAGCAGTCCACCGCCGCCGCCCATTCGCTGTCGCAGGAGGCCGACCGCCTGTCGGCGCTGGTCGCGCGCTTCCAGCTCGGCAGCGACGTCGCCGGGCTCAAGGCGATGGCGCGGACGATGCAGGCGGCCGTCGCTCAGTCGGCTCCCGCACCTGCGCCCCGACCTGCCGTACCGCGGGCCGCCAGCAAGGCCTATAGCGGCAGCGCCGCCGCCGCGCACAAGGCCGATGCGGATGCCCGCGACAAGGGGTGGGAGGAATTTTGAGCACATCTGCTGAACCGGCCGCGCCGATCGGCTTCGACGATTTCCTCAAGGTCGACATCCGTGTCGGCACGATCGTCGAGGCCGAGCCCTATCCCGAGGCGCGCAAGCCCTCGATCAAGCTCGTCATCGATTTCGGCGGCACCATCGGCCGTAAGAAATCCTTGGCGCAGATCGCCAGGCGCTACCGGCCCGAGGACCTCCCGGGCCGGCAGGTGCTCGCGGTGGTAAACTTCCCGCCGCGCCAGATCGGCAAGTTCATGTCGGAGGTGCTGACCCTCGGTATCCCCGACTCCGAGGGCGAGGTCGTGCTGATCGGGCCGGGCCACGGCGTTCCGAACGGCGGAAGGCTGTACTAGCCGACGACGGTCAAGCGGCGGCCGCCCACAGACCGGTCTGCAACGTGGTCGGCGCGAACTCCGGCGCCGACCAGCGCAAGGCCAGCGCATGGGGGCGACGCCAGCCACGGGTGACGTGGAGGCGCCACAGGCGCTGCGAGCCTTCCAGCCCCGCAAGCTCCGGCCCGTCCCAGACGATCTCGGCCACGCCTTGCAATTGCAGTGTCGTGCCGGTCTCGAAATCGACGAGGAGCAGGGCAGCGCGCGGCTGCTCCAGCAGGTTTCCGAGTGTGTTGAAGTAGTTGTTGCCGGCGAAATCCGGGATGGTCACCGTATCGCCGTCGATCCGCACGAAGCCGGGCCGGCCGCCGCGATGGGAGATGTCGACGCCTCCCAGCGGTGTTTCGAGAGCCGCAGCACTGGCGACGAATAGCGTATCGGCATTGGCGATCAACGCCCGGGCTGCGGCATCGAGACCGGACAAGCCGGTGGGTCGTTCGCCGAGGTCGCTGCCGTCCTGAGCCCGACTGCGCGCCTGGATATATTTGGCGCAATTGCCGAAGCTTTGGGTGACCGAAACCGTGAAGCCATCGGAGCCGACCGCTTCGATCCGGCCATTGGCGCGGTTGCGGCGGCGGGTCTCGAATTCCAGCCCGAGCAGGCCGATGGGGACGCCCGGCCGAAAGCCTTCGAACGCGGGATCGCCAGGGGACGGCGAGGCTGCGATCGACAAGCGAGTGGGATCCGGGCTGGTCACGAAGCCGGGCTCGCCCGTCAACGCTGTCGCCAGCGGCCAGCCGTTCCGATCGCGCACGCCGGCGAAGAGCCAGGGCAATTGCCCAAAGAAGACGCGGTGCTGATCTGGCATGAAGCCGCGTATGCCCGCACCGCGCGTGAAGACGCCGGCCCGGGCCTGCGCCGCGAGTTCGCCGGAATGGAAGGGACCGTCAGGCTGCATCGTCGTCGCGCTCCACAGGCAAGGGGGAGGGCGGAATCGGCTTGAAGAAGGGCAGGGCCTCGATGCGGGCAAGCCAGCGGCGCACGGCCGGGTAGGGCGCGAGCGAGATGCCTCCCTCCGGCGCGTGAGCGACGTAGGAGTAGCAGGCCAGATCGGCGATGGTCGGGTGAAGAGCCGCCAGGTAGTCGCGCTCGGCCAGATGCTCTTCCATGAAGGCAAGGAGCCGTGCAGCGATCCGCTTGGCGCGCGCCTTGTCGTCGTCCAGGCCGAATTGCGTGATCAGCCGCGCAACGGAGGGGCCATGCATGACCTCGCCGGCCGCGATCGAGAGCCAGCGCTGCACATGGGCTGCACCGACGGCATCGCCGGGCAGCCAGGCGCTGTCCGGGGCGTACCGCCTGACAAGATAGACCATGATCGCGTTGCTGTCGGCGAGCGTCAGATCGCCATCCTGCAGGACGGGAATCTGGCCGAGCGGATTGAGCTTGCGAAAGGCCGGGCTCTGCCGGACCTCGGCGGGCGCCGGCTCGAACCGATAGGCCAGCCCGAGGGCACGCAGCAGCAGCTCGACGCGGTGGGCGTGGCCCGAAAGAGGCGTGCCGTGAAGGACGATCTCGGTCGACGGCATAACGATGCTCCTGCTCGTCGGCAGCATGATCATCGTTTCGATGATCCGGCAAAATCTGCTATCTTTCAAAATCAGAATTTCAATTTTCGGAACAGTGACGTGGATCGGATCGAGGAGCTCACGATCTTCGTGGCGATCGTCGATGCCGGCAGCCTTGCCGGAGCTGCGCGACGCCTGCGCAAGTCGCGCCCGGCGGTGACGCGCGCACTCGCGGCGCTGGAAGAGCGCGTCGGCTCGCAACTGATCGCACGCACGACCCGGCGGTTGACGCCGAACGATGCCGGCAGGGAGCTTGCGACGACAGCCCGGCGGCTTCTGGCCGATTACGATGCGGCGCTGGGCGTCGCTGCGACCGAGCCTGTCAGCGGGTTGCTGAGGATCACCGCGCCGCTCGCTTTCGGCCGGCGGCATGTCACGCCTCTGGTGTCCGAGTTCCTTGATCTCTATCCGCAGGTGCAGGTCGAGCTCGTGCTGGCCGACCGGAATCTCGACCTGATCGAGGAGGATCTGCAACTCGCGGTGCGGATCGGGCCGCTGCCGAATTCGGGCCTGCTGATGCGCAAGGTCGGGGAGGTCCGGCGCATCCTCGTCGCGGCGCCGTCCTATCTCGCCCGTTCTCCGCTGTTGCGCCGTCCGGCCGATATCGCGGCCCATGAGACGATTGCGAGTGTTGCCGCCAACCAGACCCTGAACTGGCGTTTCGGCGGGCCGCGCCGCGGCAGTGGGGTCGTGCTGACGCCGCGGCTCATCGTCAACGAGGTGGAATCGGTGCTGATCGCAGCGCGCGCCGGACGGGGGCTGGCGCGGGTGCTCTCCTATCAGGCCGCGGACGACCTTGCAGCGGGAACGCTGGTGCGTCTGCTCCCGGAGTTCGAGCCGCCGCCGTTGCCGGTGCAACTGGTAATGCCGGGCGGGCGCCAGCCGGCGCCGCGCGTGCGCGCCTTCATCGACCATGCCGTCACGCGCTTGCCGCAGCTTGCGCCGATCGGCGGAGATTCCTAGCGCAGCGAGCCGGCAAAGCCGGATATGGCGGAGACGACCTGCCCCTCGCGGCCGATGAAGCCATGATGGGCACGGGCTTGGCACGGGTTACCGGTCGAGGAGCCGCCGTCGATCCAGAGCAGCCGCGCCTTGCCGCCGGTCCATTGCTGAAAGGCGGTGGCCGATTCCGGCAGCGTCACGCGGCAGGTGTCCTGTCGGTGATGGATGATGAGCGTCGGCGGCAGGCGGGACGGGTCGCCAATCATGCCGCGTGCCTCGTCCAGCATCGAGGAAGCGAAGACGATGCCGTCGGGCCTCGCGGGTAGAGTGCCGGCGACCTTGAGAGCACCGCGGCTCATCGCCACGACGATGACGCGCGGTGCGATAGCGCGCATGTACTCCACGGCCTTTGCCGGGTCGGCGTTGGCATCGAGCGTGATGCTGGCGATGCCGCTGCCCAGATAGGCGTCGCGGGTCCGGACGATCCAGTTGGCGCTGCGCTCGACGCTCCCGTCGGAGCCGATGCCGATATAGCCGTCGCCGCCGGTCAACAGGACCAGCCCGGCACGAGGCTTTCCCGTGGGCTTGTTGAGGAGCGCGCGGCCGCCGCCAAAGAGACCTCCGCCGAGATCGACAACCTCTTCGCAGCGCGCCGCTGTCGCCGAAAGGAGAAAAGAGGTTGCAAGGAATGCTGCAGCGATCCGGAACGTCCGCATGACCGGCCCCAATGAGTTTCGCGAATACCTATGGTTACGGGTCGGTCGGCGTCGAGCGGATTTTTTGGTCAGACCGGCAGGCGCACCGTCGCGCGCAGGCCACCGAGCGGCGAGTCGCCTAGCATGATGTCGCCGCCATGGGCGCGGGCGATGTCGCGCGCGATCGCAAGGCCAAGGCCCGTGCCGCCGCCGTCGACATTGCGCGCTTCGTCGAGGCGGAAGAAGGGGCGGAAGACCTCCTCGCGCTGGTCGGGAGGGATGCCCGGCCCGTCATCGTCGACCATCACGATCAAATAGCGCGCATCGTGCGTGGCGCGGATGGCGATGCGGTCTCCATAGCGGGCGGCGTTGGAGACGAGGTTGGTCAGGAGGCGCCGGAAGGCGTCCGGGCGAATGACGACCAGCGGGTCGCCGACGACCTCAAGCTCGGTCTGGTGGCCCTGACGCTCGGCATCCGACTTCAGCTCTTCCAGCAGGGAGCGGATATCGGTCTCGACCGGCACCTCGCCGGCATCGCCGCGCGCGAAGGCGAGATAGTCCTCGAGCATCCGGCTCATCTCGTCCACATCCTTCTCGAGCGCTTCGATTTCCGAAGAGCGCTCCATCAGGGCAAGCGAGAGGCGGAAGCGCGTGAGGATGGTGCGCAGGTCGTGGCTGACGCCGTTCAGCATCGTCGTGCGCTCGCCGATCGAGCGCTCGACGCGCCGCTTCATCTCGATGAAGGCGTTGCCCGCGCGGCGGACTTCGCGCGCGCCGCGCGGGCGGAAATCGGCGTCGCGGCCCTTGCCGAAGGCCTCCGCCGCATCCGCGAGCTTGAGGATGGGGCGGATCTGGTTGCGCAGGAACAGCACCGCGATGGTGAGCAGGATGAGAGAGGTGCCGATCATCCAGAGCAGGAAGATGTGGCTGTTGGAGGCATAGGCCGCATTGCGCCGGGTCAGGATGCGCATCACGTCCTTGCCGAGCTTGATGCGGATCTCGATCAGGCTGGAGCGGCCGACCGTGTCGAGCCAGAAGGGGCGGGCAACCTGCTGGCTGAGCTCGGTCGAAAGCGCGTTGTCGAGCAGCGAGAAGAAGGGGCGCGGCCCCGGCGCCGGCAGGTCGGAATCAGGTATGATATCGACGTCCATGCCGAGTCGTTCGGCGGCGATGCGCGAGAGCGTCGTGGTGTCGGCATCCTGCGGATAACTCTCGTAGACATCGATCAGCATGGCGATATCTGCGGAGACCGCGGAGGACAGGCGCTGAGTCACGAGCTGCCAGTGCCGCTCCATGAAGACGTAGGCGATCACTGATTGCAGCAGCACCACCGGCGCGATGACGATGACGAGCGCTCGGGGATAGAGCCCCTTGGGCATGTAGCGCGCGATGATCTGGAGCGGGCGGCCGATGCTCCTGAGCGCCGGGCGCAGGAACCTGCCGATATGGCCGCAGAGCATTTCGAGCCAGGCGAGGACGGGACGCAGCATGGCCGCGGCCGAGCGAAGCGCCGATTGAGCTTTGCCGCCGTGGTGAAGCGAAGTCACGTCCTGTCCGTCACCAGCCTGTAGCCGACGCCGCGCACGGTCTGGAGATAGAGCGGATCGGCCGGATCACGCTCGATCTTACGGCGCAGCCGGTTCATCTGCACGTCGACCGTGCGGTCGTTTGCGGCCGAGCCTTGCGCCGCCAGCTCCTCGCGCGGGACGACCTCGCCGGCGCGCTCGGCGAGCGCCGTCAGGATCTCGCGCTCGCGCTCGGTCAGCCGGATCGTCTCTTCGCCCTTGCGCAGCTCGCCGCGAGCCAGCCCGTAGATGAACGGGCCGAAGCGGACGAAATCGGGGCGCGTGCCGGATTGGGCAGCTTCGACGACGACGGTTCGCTTCAGGATGTTGCCGAGGCGAAGCAGCAGCTCCCGCGGCTCGAAGGGCTTGGCGAGATAGTCGTCGACACCGATCTCGAGACCGTTGATCCGGTCCTTGCCATCGGCGCGGGCGGTCAGCATCAGGATCGGCACGGCGGAGCCGCCGCGGAAACGGCGGGCGAAGTCGAAACCGTTCTCGCCAGGCATCATCACATCGAGCACGATCGCGTCGAAGACGAGGTTGCCGAGCCGCGTGTCGGCCTCCGCCGCATTGGCCGCGGTGGTGACGCGGTAGCCATTATCGCCGAGGAAGCGGGCGAGCAGATCGCGCAAGCGGCGGTCGTCGTCGACGACGAGGACATGCGGCGCCTCGTCGGGCAGCGGCTTGCGGGCCGGCTTCGCTAAGGTCTCGCTGGCGATCATGCTTGCGCCTTCCTCCTGCTTCCGGGCCGGGAGCGATCACGGTGCCCGGCTGCCATAGCACAATGCGCGAGACGGGTCGCTTGTCAGGGCTTCATCAGCAGGCGCTCGACCTTCGGCCGCTCCGAGGGATCGATCAGGGCGGAAAGGTACCGCGCGGCGATTGCCGCTGCTTCGGGGCCGACGCCCTCGAGCGCCCGGTTGATGCGCTTGGCCTGGAGCCGGACCAGGCGAAGCGCCAGGTCCTGCCCGGCGGCAGTGGTGTGGAGATGGCGCTGGCGCTTGTCCTGCCGGCCGGTGCGCTGCTCGATATAGCCCTTCTCGACCAGCTCCTTGAGGACGCGGTTCAGGCTCTGCTTGGTGATCTGCAGGATGTCCAGCAACTCGGCGATGGTCAGGCCGGGGCAGCGCTGGACGAAATGGAGGACGCGGTGATGCGCCCGGCCGAAGCCGTAATCCGCCAGTATCCTGTCGGGGTCTCCGACGAAATCGCGATAGGCGAAGAAAAGCAGCTCGATCAGGTCGTGCGGAACGGCCTCGGACGAGGGCTTGAGGGGGGCGTCGTCAGGGCGAGGTTCAGACAAGGTCAAAAGCACGCTTCCAAAAATTTGGGTCAGCCTTATTGACATATCTCAGACGGAAGATTACCGGTCAAGGGCGCTGAGCGAACGATTATTTCAAAGCCAATCGTCGCAGCGCAGCTTTAGACCCATGCTTGCGTTCCCAAATCGGCTGTGCCGGAGTTCGGAGCGAGGAAGCACCCAGGAGAAGGTCCATGTCAGTCATTCCTTTCGACCAGCGCGACGGCGTCATCTGGTTCGACGGCAAGCTCGTGCCGTGGAAGGACGCCAAGATTCACGTACTGACCCACGGGCTCCACTACGGCTCCTGCGTGTTCGAGGGCGAGCGCGCCTATGATGGCGTCATCTACAAGTGCGCGGAGCATTCGCAGCGCTTCCACAAGTCGGCCGAGATCATGGATTTCACGATCCCCTATTCGGTCGCCGAGCTGGACGAGGCCAAGTATCTCTGCCTGAAGGAGAACGGGCTCAAGGACGCCTATCTCCGCCCGGTCGCCTGGCGCGGCTCGGAAATGATGGCGGTGTCGGGCATGAACAACAAGATCCATACCGCGATCGCGGTGTGGGAATGGCCGAGCATGTTCGACATGGCGCAGAAGCTGAAGGGCGTGCGCCTCGACGTTGCCGATTATCGCCGGCCGGATCCGGCCTGCGCGCCGGTCCATGCCAAGGCGGCGGGCCTCTACATGATCTGCTCGCTGTCGAAGCATAAGGCCGAGCGCGCCGGCTACGCCGACGCGATGATGCTGGACTGGGAAGGCAATGTCGCCGAATGCACCGGCGCCAACATCTTCTTCATCAAGGACGGCGTGGTCCACACCCCGCTGGCCGACCGCTTCCTCAATGGCATCACCCGCCAGTCGGTGATCGATTTGTGCAAGCAGCGCGGCTTCGAGGTGGTGGAGCGGCGCATCCGCCCGGAGGAGCTGGAAGGCTTCAACGAGTGCTTCATCACCGGCTCGGCCGCCGAGGTGACGCTCGTCTCCGAGGTCGGGCCGTACAGCTTCATCACCGGCAATATGGGCAAGGTAATCATGGAAGACTACTCCGCCGCGGTGCGCCCGCAGTCGAAGGCGGCGTGAGGCAGTGCCGTCATGCCCGGGCCTGACCCGGGCATCTCGGAAGCCAGCGACGCCGCGCCACGAGATTCTCGGGCTGGAGCCTTGCTCCGCCCGAGAATGACGCGCGCTACTTGACCTCGCTGCGGTAGAGCGTGATCCAGTCATCGGCGCCGATGCCGCGGCACTCGCCCATCATGCTGAATTCGGTCTGGACGAAGGCGGTGCCGGTCCAGGCGTAGCCGCCGGTGGCGCCGCAGTCGCCGAGACCGCGGCCCTTGGCGAAAAAACTCAGCCGGCCGGTCTTCGCGTCGAAATCGGCATTGGTCAGCATGTTCTTCGCGTCGCCCTCGCCCTCCGGCAGGGCAACCGGCTTCGCGGCTGCGACATCGCCGCGCTCCACCATCCAGAAACCGGTGGAGACGTTGTAGGCGCCGCGTGAGCAGGCGAGGCCGACGAGACGGCGGTCGCCGTCGAGCGGCCAGGCAGCATCGGCCTCGACCAGCATTTCGTCATCCTCGCAGAGATCGGCGTCGCGTTGCTTGATCTGCTTGCGCAGCGTTGCAGCGAGCGCCTTCCCGTCTTTCTCCGACAGCGTGCCGGCGGCGGGCTTTGCCAGGACGATCGGCAGCGTTGGGGCAGCCGGAACGGTGGTGCCGCTGCCCTTGCGGACGAGGGCCAAGGTCGTGTTCAGCCGGCCCTGCTGCTCGTCGATCCAGAGCATCGCGGCGACCGAGCCCGACAACGAGATGCTCGCCGTCACGCCGGGCGCAGATATTGTGAGCTTCGTCGCCTTGCGGGCGGCTTCAACCAGCGTCGCGATCTCGGCAGGCTGGAAGGATAGCGAGACCATGTCGCCGTCGGCCGCCGCCGGGAGAGCCTTGCCGCCGGCAGGGAAGGGGGCGCCGTCGAGCTTGAGCTGAAGCGCGGTCGGCGGCTTCTTCCAGTCGCCGCGCAAGCGCAGCACGAGGCTGACTGTGCCGTCAGGCCCGGCCGGGCGTTCGAGGCGCAGATAGGCGACGGTGTCGGCGCTCTCCGGCGGCAGCGACAGGGCGGTGCAGCTCTTGAGATTGTCGCAGCCGGCCATCCAATCGCGAAACGTCTTCGGCTCCGGCGCTGCCGCCAGGGCCAGGGCCGGCAGTAGCGTCAGACCGCCAGCGAGAGCGCAGCCTTTCAGCACTTCAGGGTGTCTCTTCCCAGCGTCTCGCCGCATCGTCGTCATCCGTCTTCGCCTCGACCCAGCCCCCGAGCGTGCCGTCCGCGCGGTGCTCGCGCTTCCAGAACGGAGCGCGCGTCTTGAGGTAGTCCATCATGAAATCGGCAGCCTCGAAGGCGGCGCGGCGGTGTGCGGAGGCCGCGAGCACCAGAACGATCTGCTCGCCAGGGCGGATCAACCCATAGCGGTGGATCGCGACGAGCCCCATGAGCGGCCAGCGCGCAGCGGCCTCGGCCGCGACACGGCCGATCTCAGCCTCGGCCATGGCGGGATAATGCTCCAGCTCGAGCGCGGCGAGGCTGCCATTCTCGTCGCGGCAAAGCCCGGTGAACGAGACGAGGGCACCTATGTCGGCGCGGCCGTGGCTGAGCGCCGCGATCTCGTCCGAGAGCTCGAAATCCTCGCGCTGGATGCGGATAAGAGGTGTCATGGCGGCCTCAGCCGCCGGTCATCGGCGGGAAGAAGGCGATCTCGCGGGCAGCGCCGAGCGGGCTTTGCGGCTTGGCGTGAACCTGATCGAGAGCGGCGCGCACCACGGCCTCGTTGGCGAATGCCGCCTCGTAGTTCTCGCCCCGTGCCTTAAGCCAGCGCACGAGGTCGGCGACGGTCGCAAGGTCGGCGGGGATATCGAGCGTTTCTTCCGGCAGGCCGACGCGCTCGCGCACCCAGGCGAAATAGACGAGGCGGACCGCGCGGGTGGCCGCCGCTGCGGTGGCGACAGCCGTGCTCATGGAATGCGCTCGTCTTCTTCGACGAGATAGCGGATGCCGGCGTTGAAATAGTCCCAGCCGGTATAGATCGTCAGGCCGGCTGCGAGCCAAAGCAGGGTGATGCCGATCATGGTGTTGCCGGGGAGGACCTTGTCGCCGGCCGGGCCGGCGATCAGGAAGCCGAGCGCGAAGAGCTGCGCCGTCGTCTTCCATTTCGCGACCTTGCTCACGGGGACACTGACCTTGAGGTCGGCCAGGAACTCGCGCAGCCCCGAAACGAGGATCTCGCGGCAGAGGATCACGATCGCGGCCCAGAGCGTCCAGCCCTCGATCTGGCCGGTATAGACGAGCATCAGCAGCAGGGCGGCGACGAGGAGCTTGTCGGCGATCGGATCGAGCATGCGGCCGATGGCCGATTGCTGGCTCCAGGCGCGGGCGATGTAGCCGTCGAGATAATCGGTGATGGCGGCGACGGTGTAGATTCCCAGCGCGAGCCAGCGCATCCAGTCGTCGCGCGGCCAGAACAGAATCGCCACCAGGGCCGGGATCGCCAGGATCCGCCCGTAAGTGAGGAGGTTGGGCAGCGACCACGGGCCACGCCGCCTGATGGCGTCAGGAAGAATCGTCACGTCGAGCACCAAAGCAACCCCGCTGCCATAGCGTCAACACGCAAAACCGCGAGGGCGCCATTAGTTTCAGGCATCGTGAAAGAAATCATGGACGGCCTTGGCGGTGGCCGCATTCACGCCGGGGGTGCGCATGAGGTCGTCGAGCTTGGCGCGCTGGATCGCCTTCACCGTGCCGAAATGCAGAAGCAGCGCCCGTTTGCGCGACGGGCCGATGCCGGGGATCTCGTCGAGCGGGTTCTTCATCGTCTCGCGCTTGCGCTTGGCGCGGTGCGTGCCGATGGCGAAGCGGTGGGCCTCATCGCGCAGGCGCTGGATGAAATAGAGCGCGGGATCGCGCGGCTGCAGCTTGAAGGGCTCTCGTCCGGCCATGTGGAAGGTCTCGCGCATGGCATTGCGGTCGGCGCCCTTGGCGATGGCGACGAGCGGGATGTCGCTGGCGTTGAGCTCGGCCATGATCTTGCGCGCCGCCTCGAACTGCCCCTTGCCGCCGTCGACGATGACGAGATCGGGCCGGGAGGGGAAGCCATCCTCGTCTTTACGCGGCTTTGCCGTCTTGCGGCTTTTCTTCTGCGGGCCCTCGGCCTGGGGAGTGCCGTCAGGTGCGCCCAGAAGGATGCTGGTGGAGGCTCCATCGCCCTCTGGAGCCTCCTTCGAGACGGGCGCCGCCGCGGCCTCCTCAGCATCAGGGCTAAGAGAGATCCCGGCTTCCTTCGCGAGCCGGGCGAACCGGCGCGTCAGCACCTCCCGCATCATCCCGAAATCGTCGCCGGCGATGGTGTCGGTCGAGATGTTGAAGGTGCGGTAATGGCTCTTCATGAACCCGTCCGGCCCGGCGACGATCATGCCGCCGACCGCGTTCGTGCCCATGATGTGCGAGTTGTCGTAGACCTCGACCCGGCGCGGCGCAGTTTCTATGCCGAAGGCGGTGCCGAGCGCGGCCAGCAGGGCGCTCTGGCCGGCATTGTCGGCGAGCTTGCGGGAAAGCGCCTCGCGGGCGTTTTTGACGGCATGCGCCATCAGGTCGGCGCGCTCGCCGCGCTTGGGATGGGCGACCTCGACCTTGCGGCCGGCGCGGGCCGAGAGCGCCTGGCCAATCAGCTCGATCTCCTCGACCGGGTGCGAGAGCAGAACGAGGCGCGGCGGCGGTTTGTCGTCGTAGAACTGGGCGACCACCGAGGCGAGCACCTCGGCAGGGGTCAGCGAGCGGTCGGCGCGCGGGAAGAGGGCGCGGTTGCCCCAGTTCTGGTGGTTGCGGAAGAAGAAGATCTCGACGCAGAAATGCCCGGCCTGCTCGTCGATGGCGAAGACATCGGCCTCTTCCACGCCCTGAGTATTGATGTCCTGCCCGGCCTGCACTGCGGAGAGCGCCGCGAGGCGGTCGCGGTAGCGTGCGGCCTTCTCGAACTCCAGCTCTTCGGCGGCTTCCTGCATCCGCGCCGATAGCAGTTGTTTCACGGCGGAGGAGCGGCCGGAGAGGAAGTCGCGGGCCTGGCCGGCGAGCGCCTGATAGTCGGAGATCGAGATCTCGCCGGTGCAGGGGCCGGCGCAGCGCTTGATCTGGAAAAGCAGGCAGGGGCGGGTGCGGTTCTCGTAGAAGGAATCCGAGCAGGTGCGGATCAGGAACGCCTTCTGCAGTGCGTCGATGGTACGCGTCACCGCCCAGACCGAGGCGAAGGGGCCGAAATAGTCGCCCTTGCGGTGGCGCGAGCCGCGATGCTTCAGGATCGCGGGCGCGTCATGGTCGCCGGTCAGCAGGATATAGGGGAACGACTTGTCGTCGCGCAGCAGCACGTTGTAGCGCGGCCTGAGCTGCTTGATCAGGTTCGACTCGAGCAGCAGCGCCTCGGTCTCGGTGCCGGTGGTGACGAACTCCATATTCGCCGTCTCGGCGATCATCCGGGCGACGGCGTTGGTGTGCGCCATGCCGCGGGCATAGGAGGTCACGCGGTTTTTCAGGCTTTTGGCCTTGCCGACATAGAGCACCTCGCCGGCCCGATCGAACATCCGGTAGACCCCCGGCTTGTTCGGCAAATGCTTCGCGAATTGCTGGATGACCTCGATGCCGGCCTTGAGCGCGCCGGGCGCTGTGTCGCCGAGATCGAGCGCGGGGTCCGGAGCGGGGAGGCTGTCCTCCTCGTCCTCGAACTCGTCCTGAGGCAGATCGTCCTGACGTTCGCGATTCATGATGTCCATGTAGGGTGTCGCGGCGGCTTCGTCATGTCAGGAGCAGCGCCGCGATGGCGGTGTTCGCACCGTTGCGGCCCCTGGTCCGCTTAACGTCGCGCGAAAACCGACGATGGTTTCTCAACGTTGTCTTCTATCCCGCCGAGGGCAGGGGGCCGTTTTCCTTCGAACGTCGATCTGATCTCGGTTTGACATCATGTTGATGGCGTTCTAATTGTTAATCTCGATTTAGGCCTGATGACTTGGCCATTCGCGCCTTTTTTGAGCGCGACACGCTGATGAACTCTTCCTTTTATCGAATTCGCCGCCGCATGTGATCCATGCGGCTTGAATAAGCGCGCTTGCGGGAGGCGCCGATGGCTTCGGGTTCAGTTAAGTGGTTCAATGCGACCAAGGGTTTTGGTTTCATTCAGCCTGACGATGGTGGGCAGGACGTGTTCGTCCATATCAGCGCGGTAGAGCGTGCCGGCCTGCGCGATCTGCGCGAAGGTCAGAAGATTTCGTACGAGCTGGTCCAGGACAAGCGGTCCGGCAAGAGCTCGGCCGATAATCTGCGGGCCGAATAACCGCTGGAGAGGCGGGACAACGGCGATTTGAGGCGTCACATGCTGGCGCCACGATGCAGCGTTTCTCGGCAGCAGTGAGTGAAGGGTCGGGATCAACAAGCCCGGCCCTTTGTGTTTTTTGGAAAGGGTAGTCATGCAAGTTCTCGTTCGGGACAACAATGTCGAGCAGGCGCTTCGTGTCCTGAAGAAGAAGCTGCAGCGCGAAGGCGTGTTTCGCGAAATGAAGCAGCGCCGCGAATACGAGAAGCCGTCAGAGCGTCGCGCGCGGGAGAAGGGCGAGGCGGTCCGCCGCGCCAAGAAGGCCGCTCGCAAGCAGGCGCAGCGCGAGGGTCTGCTGCCGGCGCCGAAGCGCAAGCTGCCCGTCGGCAAGGCACGCAGCGGAGCGCCGCGTCCGCCTTCCATCTGATCCGCATCGATCAGCTGTCGTCTGCCGAGAAGGAGTTTCCCATGTCTAGTCGCAATATGAAGCTGGACGAGATCAAGGCTCGGGCGCAGGCGGCTTTCGAGACGACCGAGCAGCGCAAGAAAGATACGCTTGTCGCGTGGCAGGCGCTCGAGGACCAGTCCAGCCAGACGCGCCTCAAGACCGAGAGGTTGAGAGCCCTGCGACTTGCGCGGGACGCCGAAGAGGCTGCGGCCAAGGCGAAGGCGCCACGCAGCGATGCGGCGGTGAAACGTCCGCGCCGCGTTGCGGCCAAGTCGCTCTGATACTCTTCGGTTGATGCATATCCGGGGGTGGCGATCACGCCATGTCGCTCCCCGCCTTTCGTCCGCCCCTGCCAGCGTCATGGTCACGCGCGGCGTGTACGGCGGCGAGGCAAGCGGACAATGACCGCTCCCTCTCCGGGGCCGGGGCCCATAACCCCGCTCAATCGCGCGTCGAGCGGCTGGTGACGAGGATCTGCCATCGGCTGCCGCTGTCGAAGCGGAGCCGGCTTTGATGAAGGCGGCCGTCTGTCGTCGCCGGCGCAGCCCGTTTCGTTGAGACGCGCGGTCGCGTTCAGGCTGCGACATCCTCCCCGATCCAGTCCTGAACGATCGCCTCGCTGGCGTGGATGCAGACCAGTTCCAGGCGGCCGGTTCCGATATTGACGAATTTGTGCGGGATTCCCGGCGGCCCCACGACGATGGTGCCGGCCTTCGCCCGAATTCTTTCGGCGCCGACGGTGAACTCCGCTTCGCCGGCGCGGACCACCCAGGTTTCCGAATAGGGGTGAACGTGCAGTCCCGGCCCCTGTCCCGGTTCGTTGTCGACCAGAAAGAACGAGACCTGCGAGCCGTAGCCGCCGCCTTCGAAGCGGGCAGTTCGGCTTGCGCCACTCCGCAGGATGTCGCTGTCGATCATCGTCGCCATGTTGATCTCCTCGAATTATCTTTGCGCCAAGATAATCGCCAAGAGATATCTTTGCGTCAAGATATCCCTTGGCGCGGGCGTCGTGCTGAGGCAGAGGAAGGGAGCGTGGAGGGGCGGGGCCGGCGATGACGAAGATGGACCATGTCGAGCGTGTCAGGGCTCAATGGGCACGCGAACTGCCGGATCTCGACACGACGCCCACGGCGATCCTGGGGCGGGCGTATCGCTTATCCAATCTCGTCCGGCCAAGCATTGAAGAGACGTTCGCAGGTTTCGGACTCGATCGCGGTGAGTTCGACGTCATCAGCACCTTGCGTCGCAGCGGGCCGCCTTATCGGCTCACGCCGACGGCGCTCTATCGCTCCCTGATGATCACCTCCGGTGGGCTGACACACCGGCTGGGGCGGCTGGAAAAGGCCGGGCTGGTGCGCCGCGAGAGATCGGCGAAGGATGGGCGGAGCCTCCTCGTCGTCCTGACCGAGCTGGGTTTCCAGCGGGCCGAGGAGGCGCTCCGCGCCGATATGGCAAGCGAGGCCCGGTTCCTCGAAAGCCTCAGCCCTTCCAAACGAGCAGCTCTGGCGGAACTTCTGAAAGAGTTGCTGGCGGCGCTCGAAAGCGATGCGATGCCGGAAGGCGAGGCGTGATGCCAGCCAGACCCGGCCGAATCATCCTGCTCAACGGCGCATCGAGCAGTGGCAAGTCCTCGTTGGCGCAGGCGCTGCAGCGTCGGATCGATACGCCCTTCTGGCAGATCTCGATCGACCATCTGCGTGATTCGGGCGTGCTGCCGACGGCGCGGATCAAGAGCGGGGAATTCGATTGGGGGAGGATGCGGGAGGCTTTCTTCCTCGGCTTCGAGCGCTCGCTCCTCGCCTATGTCGAGGCCGGCAACGATCTCATCGTCGAGCACATCATGGAGAGCGAGGACTGGCTGCTCCGGCTCGCCGATATGCTCGCCGGGCAGGACGTGTTCTTTGTCGGCGTGCATTGCGAGCTTGCCGAGCTGGAGCGCCGCGAGCTGGCGCGAGGCGACCGGCCGGTCGGCGATGCGCGGCGCGACTATTTTCGCATCCACTCCTATTGTCTCTACGATGTCGAAGTGGACGGGACGCGGGACATCCAGGCCAATGCCGATGCGGTCATCGCCGCGTGGCGCGGGCGGTCGCGGCCATCGGCTTTCGAGCGGGTGAGGGAGCGTCGCGATCAAAGCTGAAGGCGGTTCGGGGACGACCTCGCCATGCCGCAGATGTGCTCGCCGTCGCCTCGGAATGCAGGTCGGGGGGCTGTCGCACGAGCAAGGCCGGGCCAATATGGAAGTGACCGGCCCATGCCGCGCATTCATCAAGGATCGAAGCTCATGTCCCAGTCTGACAGCGTTCGGATCGTTCTCGCCTCTCGCCCGGAAGGGCGCCCCAGCCCGCAGAACTTCCGGCTGGAGCACGCCGCCATCCCGGCGATCGCCGAAGGGCAGGTGCTGCTCAAGGTCCAGTATCTCTCGCTCGACCCCTATATGCGCGGGCGGATGAGCGCGGCAAAATCCTACGCTGCCTCGACCGAGATCGGGCAAGTGATGGAGGGCGGCACGGTCGCCGAGGTGCTCGAAAGCCGCGATCCTGCCTTCAAGCCCGGCGACACCGTCCTGTCCTATTCCGGCTGGCAATCGCATGCGGTGGGGAACGGTGCACAGCTGCGCAAGCTCGATCCGAAGAGCGCGCCGGTGACGACGGCGCTCGGCGTGCTCGGCATGCCCGGCTTCACCGCCTATGCCGGGCTGCTCACCATCGGCCAGCCCAAGCCCGGCGAGACGGTCGTGGTCGCGGCGGCGAGCGGGCCTGTCGGCTCGGCAGTCGGCCAGATCGCACGGCTCAAGGGCGCGCGGGCGGTCGGCATCGCCGGCGGCCCCGAGAAATGCGCCTTCGTGCGCGAGACCTTCGGTTTCGATGCGGTCATCGACCATCGCGATCCCGACATGGCCGGGAAGCTCGCGGCTGCCTGCCCGGATGGCATCGACGTCTATTTCGAGAATGTCGGCGGTCATGTCTGGGATGCCGTCTTCCCCCTGCTCAACACCTTCGCCCGGATTCCCGTCTGTGGCCTCGTCGCGCAGTACAATGCCACCGGCGATTTCCCGGGGCCGGACCGGCTGCCGGTGCTGATGCGCCAGGTCCTGTCCAAGAGCCTGACGATCCGCGGCTTCATCCAGCGCGAGTTCGTCGCAGCGCAGGGGGCAGCTTTCCGCGAGGATATGGCGCGCTGGATCGCGGAAGGCGCAGTCAAATACAAGGAAGACATCGTCGAGGGGCTGGAGAACGCGCCCGAGGCCTTCATCGGGCTGCTCGAAGGCAAGAACTTCGGCAAGCTGATCGTCAAACTCTGAGACAGCGTGCCACGGGCAAGCCTTTTTCCTTGACCATTGAGCGAGCGCGCGGCCATCACCGTGCGCCCGCTACCGGACCCCGCCCATGCCCGTTTTCGCCATTCCCTTCCCGATGATCGATCCCGTTGCGGTCCAGATCGGGCCGCTCGCGATCAAATGGTATGGGCTGGCCTATGTCGTCGGCCTCCTCGGCGGCTGGTGGTATGCGCGCCGGCTCGTCGCCTCCGACGGTTTGTGGGGCGGGCGGGCGCGGCCGCAGCCGGTCGAGCTCGACGACATGCTGCTCTTCGTCGCCTTCGGCGTCGTGCTCGGCGGGCGGATCGGCTTCGTGCTGTTCTACGATCTGCCGCGCTATCTCGAGCGCCCGCAGGATATCCTCGCGATCTGGCAGGGCGGCATGTCCTTCCATGGCGGTTTGATCGGCGCGACGCTGGGCCTATGGCTCTTCGCCAGGAGGCGCGGCTATCCGGCGCTGTCGGTGTTCGATCTGGCGGCGGCGGTGGTGCCGATCGGGCTTTTCCTCGGCCGTATCGCCAATTTCATCAATAGCGAGCTCTGGGGCCGGCCGGCGCCGGACTTTCCCTATGCAATGATATTCCCCAATGGCGGGCCGGTGCCGCGCCATCCGAGCCAGCTCTATGAGGCGCTTGGCGAGGGCCTGCTGCTCTTCATCCTGGTGAATCTCGTCGTCCGCTTCGGTGGCTTCAGGCGGCCAGGCCTCGTCGCCGGCACCTTCGGCATGGGCTACGCGCTCGCCCGCATCGTCTGCGAGTTCTTCCGCGAGCCCGATCCGCAGCTCGGCTTCCTGTTCGGCACCTCCGTCAATGCGCTTTCGGGCGGCATCACCATGGGCATGCTGTTGTCGCTGCCTGTGTTCTTCGCCGGGCTCTGGCTCGTGCTGCGCAGCCGGAGCGCGGTGCCAGGGGAGGTGCGTGCGTGAGCACGCTCAAGGCCGAGATCGTCGATCTGATCCGGCAGGAGGGGCCGATCGGGATCGGCCGCTATATGGCGCTGGCGCTCGGCCATCCCCGCCATGGCTACTATATGACGCGCGACCCCTTCGGACGCGACGGCGACTTCACCACGGCGCCGGAGATAAGCCAGATGTTCGGCGAGCTGATCGGACTCTGGGCCGCCCATCTCTGGCAGGCGATGGGCGCGCCCTCGCAGCTGCGCGTCGTCGAACTCGGCCCGGGGCGCGGCACGCTGATGGCCGACATGCTGCGGGCGATGCGGATCGTGCCCGGCTTCCGCGAGGCGGCCTCTGTCCATCTCGTCGAAACCAGCCCGGTTCTGCGCCAGCGCCAGGCGGCGACCCTGAAGGGAAGCGAACCGGTCTGGCATGACAACGTCGCCGAGGCGCTGTCCGGCCCGGCGATCGTCATCGCCAACGAATTTCTAGATGCGCTGCCGCTCGACCAGTTCGTGATGACGCCCGAGGGTTGGCGCGAGCGGCTGGTGGGACTGGATGCTGCCGGCCATCTGGCATTCGGCCTGGCTGCAGGAAAGGAGGATGCTCTGGACGCCGCCGCTCCAGCCGGAACGACTTTCGAGCAGCCGACCCTCGCGCTCGACATCGTCGCGCAGGTCGCCGGCCATGTCGCGACGGAGGGCGGTGCGGCGCTCTTTATCGACTATGGCTCGGCACGCTCCGGCTTCGGCGATACACTGCAGGCGATGAAGCGGCATGAATTCGTCGATCCGCTGGCCGAGCCAGGCGAGGCCGACCTCACCGTCCATGTCGATTTCGAGCGGATCGGGCAGGCAGCGCTCAAGGCGGGCGCGGCACTGCACGGCCCCGCGAACCAGCGCGATTTCCTCTTGGCGCTGGGTCTCCCGCAGCGGGCGCAGGCGTTGTCGCTCAAGGCCGATGCTGCCCAACGCGCGGCGATCTCCGCCGCCTTCGATCGGTTGCTCGCGCCCGGCGAGACGGGCATGGGCGATTTGTTCAAGGTTCTCGCGTTATCGCATCGGAACCTGCCGCCCTTGCCCGGATTTGACCTTCATCGACTGCCAGATCTGGGCTGACTTCAGCAAGCCTCTCGGCTTCGCTCAAACCGGACTCGAGCCATGTTCATCACCGCCCGCGAACTCGCCGGAGAGCCCGGCATCCGCCACGCTTTCTTCACCCGCGAAGGCGGCGTCTCGACCGGCATCTACGCTTCCTTGAACGGCGGTATGGGCTCCTCCGACGATCCGGCCGCGATCGCCGAGAACCGGATGCGGATGGCGCAGCACCTCGCGGTCGAGCCGACACACCTCGTCAGCCTCTATCAGGTGCATTCTGCCGATGTGGAGGTCGTCACCGGCCCGTGGCCTGGGGAGCGGCCGAAGGCCGATGCGATGGTCACGACCGCATCGCATGTCGCGCTCGGCGTCAGCACTGCCGATTGCGGGCCGATCCTCTTCGCCGACAGCGAGGCGCGGGTCGTCGGTGCCGCCCATGCCGGCTGGAAGGGGGCCTTCAGCGGCATCGTCGGTGCGACCGTGACTGCGATGGAGAAGCTCGGCGCCCGGCGCGAGCGCGTCACGGCCGTGCTCGGGCCAACCATCAGCGCCAAGGCCTATGAGGTGGGGCCGGAATTCATCGAGCGCTTCAAGGCAGAGAACCGGACCTATGCTCGCTTCTTCACACCGTCCGAGCGGCCGGCCCATGCGCTGTTCGATCTGCCGGCCTTCATCATGCTCAAGGCACAGGAGGCGGGAATTGGCCGTTTCGTCGATATGGGCCTGTGCACATATGGCGACGAGAAGCATTTCTTCAGCTATCGGCGCACCACCCATCGCGGCGAGCCCGATTACGGGCGCTTGATCTCGGCGATCGTGCTCGACTGAGCAGGAAACGGTCGACGGAACGGTCATCGCGCTTGTCGCGGCCTGCGAGCGGAGTCATCGTCGCTCCAGGCTGGTCGGAATGCATCGCTTCGCCGGCTCAGAGGCGTTCTTCGGGCGATGCATTTCATGCGGGGGCCGAGATGGAACAGATCCTGATGAACCTAGTCGCCGGTGCGATCGGCGGGAATGCGGCCGGCAAGACCAGTCCCAGCTTCGATCTCGGGACATTGGGCAACACGATTTCCGGGCTGGTCGGCGGCGGCGTACTCGGCCAACTCGTCCCGCTCTTGCTGCCGGCGATCAGCGCGGCGGCACAGGGCGGCAATCTCAGCGTCGGCGGCGTCCTGACCAACCTGATCGCCGGAGGTGCCGGCGGCGCCATCCTGACCGCGATCATCGGCGCGCTGAAGAACAGGGCAGCCTGAGCAAGGCCAACGAAACCGGCAGCCCGGCTTCCTGCGGAGCCGGGCTGCGTTTTCTGCAGGGGCGCGGCCTTGCGAGCGACACGAGGTGCAGGGATGCTGCGCCCGGAAGAAGCCTTGGAGGCCGCCTTGTCCCGTTCGATCACCTATTACTTCTCGCTGCATTCGCCTTGGACCTATCTCGGCAACGCGGCCTTCCATGACATCGCGCGCCGGCATGGCTGCACCGTCGATTACCGGCCGATACCACTGCGCTCGGTTTTCGACGAAACGGGCGGATTGCCCCTGCCGAAACGGCACCCCGTGCGGCAACGCTACAGGCTTGTCGATCTTCAGCGCTGGCGCGAGCGGCGCGGCCTGCCGCTCGTTCTGCAGCCGCAGCATTTTCCTTTCGATCCTTCCCAGGCCGACCGGATGACGATCGCGATTCTGGCGGATGGCGGCGATCCCTTTGCCTTCATCAGCGATGTGATGGCGGGTGTCTGGGCACGCGACGAAGACATGCGCCGGGCTGAGGCAGTTCTGGCTTGCGCGGATCGGGCTGGGCTCGATGGGCCGGCTCTGGTTGCGGCTGCCGATAGTCCGCCGATCAGGCAACGCTACGAGGCCGCGCTGGGCCAGGCCGTTGAGGCCGGCGTCTTCGGGGCGCCGAGCTATGTGCTCGATGGCGAGTTGTTCTGGGGGCAGGACCGGCTCGAACTGCTCGACTCGGCGCTGGCGAGCGGGCGTGCTCCCTATCGGCCCGACGATGGTGCCTGAGAATCAGCCGACGATGTCGGGCGTACGCCAGCCGAGATGCTGGCCGGCATCGACGGCAATCATCTGGCCGGTGACCGAGCGCGCTCTCGCGAGATAGAGCACGGCCTCGGCGATCTCATCCGGAGAGACCTTGTGGCCGAGCAAGGTCGCCGCGGCCTCCTGCTCCATCAGCGCAGCGCCGTCATAGGCGTTGGGAAAGGTCGGGCCGGGGCCGACCGCGTTGACACGAATCCGTGGAGCGAGCGCCTGCGCCAGTGTCCGGGTCGCGGTGAGCAGGGCGGCCTTGGTCAGCGTGTACGAATAATATTGCGGCGTGAGCTTCCAGACGCGCTGGTCGACGATATTGACGACCGCACCGCTCGCCTGCTCCGGCAAATGCGTCGCCAGCGCTCCGATCAGCAGCGAGGGCGCGCGCAGATTGACAGCGAACTGGCGATCCCAGGCTGCGACGTCGAGCGAGCGGACGTCGTCGTCGACGAAGCTCGCGGCGCTGTTGACCAGCAGCGTCACCGGCCCCAGCGCCTGCTCTGCTGCCGGGAACAGGGCAGACACGGCCTGCGCGTCGGCCAGATCGGCTGCGAGGGTGCAGCAGACCGCGCCCGCGCCGCGCAGCTCCGCGGCCAGGGCTTCGGCCTCATCGCGACTGTCCCCATGGTGGATCGCGACGGCGTAGCCGGCTTGCGCCAGTCGCGTGACGATCGCGCGGCCGATTCGCCTCGCACCGCCCGTGACCAGCGCGACCTCAGTCATCAGAGGAGGGCCGGTCGCCGGGCGTCACCGTGCCCTTGACGGAAGAGCGCCGCTGCAGCCGGCGCTCCCAGTGCTTGGCTGCGCGCAGATAGCGGTAGAATGCGTAGTTCATGGCGGTCATGAAACCGTAGACGCCGCGCAGCGCATGGCGACGGCCGATATAGGCCTTGACGAAATTGGCGGGAAATTCAGCCAAGAGCCTGAATGCCGAGAGCGTCTCGCCGCGGGCGTCGAGATCATCAGCCTGGGCATCGCTATAGGCATTGAGTTTTTCCATCTGCTCGCCGAGCGAACGGACGGAGAAGTGATGGATCGTCCCCTTCAGCCGCCCGACCTTGGTGCCGGGCAGCAGATCGACGCGGTCGTGCACGGGCGAAAGCGAATAGCGGCCCCAGCTTTTGCGATAGAGCCGCACGGGCGCGAGCGCGTAGGCGAAGCGATGCGGCGCCTTCTCTCCAGGGAAGATCTCGGCGATGCGAATCTTGTAGGCGTCGGCCGGCGGCGGCCCGCTGGCAAAAAGCGCGGCGATCTCGGCGACGAGATCGGGCGGCAGCACTTCGTCGGCATCGACGTTGAGGAGCCAATCGTGGCGGCACTGCTCTTCCGCGAAGCGCTTCTGCTGGCCGTAGCCCGGCCATGGATTGAAGATCACACGGGCGCCGAGCGATTCTGCCAGGGCCTGGGTCCCATCGGTCGAGCCCGAGTCGACCAGTACGATGTCGTCGCTGAGCGCCCGGGCGGCCTCGATGGTGCGCCCGATCCGGTCCACTTCGTTCAGCGCGATGATGAAAATCGAGAGAGGAGGCACGGTTCCGTCACTTCTTGAGATTTCAAGGCTTAAGCATGTCCGGTCCGGTGCGGCAAGTTTAGTGCCGGAAGCTCCGGCCCGATCTCGTTGAAATTGCGGAACCTTAGACTGCGGCCTGCGTTCGTCGCCCGGACCCGTTCCGGTTATCGAGCAGGGTTAGCGCATTATTAGTATTCGATTTGGCATGGCTGTTGCGGGGAGCGTGGTTAACCTGGCTTTACCTATTTGCGTGCAGTCATCGCATTCGTGCCGCATTTCTGCCGTGGTCTGCACGGCAGTTGTGCTTCCGATGCAACAGACAAAGCCGTTGCCCTGTCCTATAACGGGTCCATCGAAATCACCTGCCGGTTCGTCCGGCGCTTGCGACGACTAAGGAGTTTATCATGAAGAAGTTTCTGCTTGCGAGCGTTGCCGCGCTCGGCATCGTCGCCGCTGGCGCCGCCTCTGCTGCTGACCTGCCGTCCCGCAAGGGCCCGGTTGCTGCTCCGGTTTACGTTCCGGTCTTCACCTGGACCGGCTTCTACGTCGGTGCCAACGCCGGCTACGGCTGGGGCAACGTGAACAGCAACGGCTTCAACAACATCGGCAACCTCGACGGTTTCGTCGGCGGTGGTCAGGTTGGCTACAACTACCAGATCGGCCAGTTCGTGGTCGGCGCGGAAGCTGACATCCAGGGTGCTGACCTCAGCTCCGGCGGCAACTTCTTCGGCGCCAGCGTCAAGACCGAGTACTTCGGCACCGTCCGTGCTCGCCTCGGCGTCGCCTTCGACCGGTTCATGCCCTACATCACCGGTGGTTGGGCCTACGGCAACGTGAAGACCTCGATCCCGGGCATCGGCTTCTCCTCCGATCGCACCCACACCGGCGGCTGGGCCCTCGGTGGCGGTCTCGAGTACGCCATCACCAACAACATCATCGCTGGCGTCGAGTACCTCTACGTCGACCTCGGCGACAAGAACCTCACCACGCTTGCTGGCACCGGCAAGGTCGGCACCGACTTCTCGGTCGTCCGCGCTCGCCTCAGCTACAAGTTCTGATCCGACCCACGTCGGATTTGAGAGACCCGGTGGCCTTGGCCACCGGGTTTTTTGTTGCCTCGGCTTGACGGAATACTCCGCTAGGCTTCGGCAATAAAAACGCCGGCAGCTTTTGACTGCCGGCGGCCCAGAATGATCAAGACATCGGCATGGCCGATGTGGCGCTTTATTCGAACTGTTCAGCCTTTGAAGCGTGTTGTCTCGAAGGCCGGGACGCGGGCCGCGAAATCGTCGAGCCAGGCGACGAGCTTGGGATGAGCGGCGCGCCATTTTCCCTCGAAGCGCAGATCCAGATAGCCGAGTGCGCAGGCCAGCGCGATTTCGCCGATGCGCGGGCGATCCGGGAAGGCGGGCGGCTCTGCCTCCAGCGCGGCGAGGCCGCGCGCCACCTTGCCTTCCTGGTGGGACAGCCAGTTCGGGTTGCGCCCTTCTTCCGGGCGGAAGCGGCCTTCATAGACCTGGAGCAGGGCCGCGTCGGCGATGCCGTCGGCAAGTGCTTGCAGACGGAGCTGCAGGAAACGCTCCTGGCCGCTGGGGATGAGCCTGCCGCCAGAGATATGGTCGAGATAGTCGAGGATGACGCGCGAATCGAACAGCGTCGTGCCGTCCTCCAGAATCAGCGTCGGAATCTTTCCGAGCGGGTTCTGCTGGCGCAGCGGATCAGATGGATCGGTCGTGTCGGCCGCGACGATCTCGATGCGGTCCATCAGCCCGAGTTCGAGAGCCGCCAGCTTGACCTTGCGGCCGAAGGGCGAGGCGGGGGAGGAGCGCAGGACGAGCATCGACGGGTTCCTTCGGGGAGAGCAGGCGATCAGCCGTCGGGCCGGATCGCTTCGCAGAGATAGCGCGGTCGCGGCCCCTGCGCGAGCCGCTCGGTCAGGGCCGGCAGCAGGATTTCCGCTTCCTTGGCGAGCAGCCATGGCGGGTTGGCGATCAACAGGCCTGTCGCACCGAGTCCACCGGCTGCCTCGGGGCGATCGACCGCGATCTCGAGGCGCAAGAGCCGGGTGATTCCGGCATCGGTGATCGCGTCCATCATGCCCTCCACCGCCCGCAGGTCCTTGACCGGATACCAGAGTGCATAGATGCCGGTCGGCCATTTGCGATGGGCTGCGATGAACTGGTCGGCGAGAGTCGCGAACTCGTCCTTCTGCTCGAAAGGCGGGTCGATCAGGACGAGGCCGCGGCGCTCCTTGGGCGGAACATTGGCCCTCAAGGCCGTCCAGCCATCGATCGCCAGGGCCTTGCAGCGCTTGTCGCGACCGATCGCCTCGACGAGCTTCTGATAGGTCGGCGGATGCCGCTCGGCCGCGATCAGTCGATCGTCCGGCCGCATGACGTGGCGGCAAAACCAGGGCGAGCCCGGATAGGCTCCGGGGCCGTAAAGCGTGCGGATGCCGGCAAGCGCGGCGCGATAGGGGGCGAGCAGTTCCTCGACCGCAGGGGCGAGCGGCGACTGGTCGACCCGCGCCACGCCATCCTTCCACTCATGCGTCCGGAGCGCTTCCTCGGAGCCCAGATCGTAGCGTCCGCTGCCGGCATGGGTGTCGATGATGCGATAGGGCGCCGGCTTGGCAGCGAGATGCAGCAGGATGCGGGTGAGAACGACATGCTTGAGCACATCGGCGAAGTTTCCGGCATGGAAGCCGTGGCGGTAGTTCATGGCTGCGTTCGTAGATCATGCGGCCCGCGCCTGAAAGCGGCAAAGGCCATCATGACAGCCGCTTTCAGCGCGGCGCGACGACAGTGAATTCGCGGGCGCGGCAACCGGAGCGATCGACCTGCTGGCAACTGCGAAACTCGCGGAGGTCCTTGCTCAGGCAGATTCGGACTTCCTGCAGCACGCCGCGCTTGCAGGCGACGGACATCATATCCGTGCGCAGGCCGGGATTGGCGGCGACGAAGGCGCGTTCGAGATCGATCGCCGTCCAGCTCTGGTCGCGATCGGCCTTGGCGAGAACCGGCGGGATCGTCACCTTGTCGCGCGCGCGCCGGACATCGCGGAAGTACTCACTCGGGCTTGATCCGCTGCAGGTGCCGTGTTTGCGCCACTCGTAGCGGGCGAGGCTCTCGCTGGGAAACAAGCCATCGGCCTCGCCCAGCGCGATCCGCGAGGGCGAACGGCCGGCGGGCCCGCAATCGCTCGGATAGCCACGCTCGTTCTGCGGCCAGAGGCCGTGGACCACGAAGCGAAGACCGCTGCTTTCGCCGCACTGCTCACGGTTGCGGGTGCGGTCACCATCGAGCTCGCAGAAGCCCGGCGACCAGGACAGGGCCAGGACATAGAAATCGAAATCGCCCGGCGTGCCGCCGCGCGAGCCGAAGCCCTGCGCGGATGCGGCAGCGCCGAGGCAAAGCAGCGACAGGGCCGCGAGTGCGAGGCGCTTCATCATGGCACGCTCTGCGCGTTAGGGGCGCGCCATCTGGCAGTCGGGCGCGTAGGCCCGGTTGCGGTCGAGGCCGCTGACGCACCAGTTGACGTTCCAGGTCCATCCGAAGAGGCCGAGACGCTCGCGTACGGAGTAATCGACGCGGTGGAAGTTGCCATCGTTGAGCAAGATGCGGCCGGTGCAGAAGCGGCGCGGAATGAAGTCATCGCCCCAGGAGCGAAAGCCGATCTGCCCGATGCGGTCATAGCTCACGGCGCGAAGCGGGCCCCAGAATTTCGCTTCGCGGGAGTTGAACCAGCTCGTCAGCTCGTCCAGCACGGCAGGATCCTCGCAGGCGGGAACGTTGCCGGAATAGGGAATAATGCGCTCCTCCGCCCGGTCGGAGGGGTAGACGTAGCGGCGGCCGGTCGCGCCGGCGGCAAAGGCCGTCAGGCAAGCGAGAGAGACGAGGGCGGTTCGCAGCAGGGCGCGGCGCATGGAATCAGGCCTCTTCAGGAGGGCAAAGCTAGACGGCACGATGGCGATGCCGCGGGCGAGGGTCAAGAAAAGATGCTTCTCGTTGCCGCTGCGGAGGGCCGTGGGGTCTTTACGGTCACAGTCGCGCCGTCATGCGAACCCGTCGGGGCGTCTCGTCGGATGCCGAGCTGGTGCGCTTCGCCGGCTTCGGACAGATTGTCCGTCGATAGGGGAGACGCCATGACGAATTGCTTCGATGACCCGGCCGCGCGCATCGCGGATGCCGATGCCCTGCGCAGCCATATCGGCCCGGTCCATCCGCTGGCGACGGGCAAGGTACTGAGCAGGCTCGACCGGTTCTGCCGCGATTTCATCGCGCTTTCGCCGTTCCTGGTGCTGGCCAGCTGCGATGCGCAGGGCAACGCCGATGCGAGCCCGCGCGGAGACGCGCCCGGCTTCGTGCGCGTGCTCGACGACAAGACCCTGCTGATCCCCGACAGGCGCGGCAACAACCGGGTCGATTCCCTCGGCAACGTCATGTCTGCGCCCGGCGTCGGCCTCGTCTTCATGGTGCCCGGCATCCCGGAGACGCTGCGGGTGAACGGCAAGGGACGAGCGACGCGCGATGCCGATTTGCTGGCGCCGTCCGCCATGCTGGAGCGTGCGCCGGTCACCGGCCTCATCGTCGAGGTCGAGGAGGCCTATTTTCACTGCGGCAAGGCGCTGATCCGCTCGAAGCTGTGGGATCCGGCCTCGCAGGTGCCGCGTCACAGCTTCCCGACGCTCGGCCGCATCATCGCCGACCAGACCAAGGCCGTCGATGGCGACGAGGCCGATCGCAATCTCGAGGAAGGCTATCGTACGCGCCTTTACTGAGGGGCGCGGACCGAGTCGAAACGGGGCTTCCGGCAAGCCCTTATCCTGCCGGCTGTCGTCAGTCCGCGGGCATCAGGGAGCGCCGGCTCCCGTCGCTTCAAGCACTGATGGCGCCGGGGCGGCCCGGCGTTCGAGGATGAGCAGGACGAGGCCCGCGGCGACGATCAGCGCCGCGCCGCACAGCATTGCCGGCGTCGGCCAGTCGCCGAAGATGAACCAGCCGAAAACCAGCGCCCAGACGATCAGCGTGTACTGATAGGGAACGACGACCGAGGCTTCGGCGAGCTTGAGCGAGCGGGTGACGCAGATATGCGCGGTCATGGCGACGATGCCGAGGAGGCCGAGCAAGGCCGCGTCCTTGAGGCTCGGCGTCACCCAGCCGAAGGGTAGCAGCGCCAGACCCATCAGCAGCGCGCCGAGCGTCTGCCAGGTGACCAGCGTCACGTCCGGCGTGCCACGCAACTGCCGGCCGGCGATCATCATCGCGGCGAAGAAGAAGCTGCCGACGACGGCGATCAGCGCCGGCATCGACAGGCTCGCGCCGCTAGGATTGAGCGCGACGGCGACACCGACAAAGCCGAGAGCGACGGCGAGCCAGCGCCAGCCATCGACGCGCTCTCCCAGCAGCAATGCCGCGAGGATGACGACCCAGACCGGCGCGGCGAGCCAGATCGTCATGGTGTCCGCGAGCGGCAGATAGCTGACGGCGAGATAGAACAACGCCACCTCGGCGGAGCCGAAGAGCACGCGCAGCGCCTGCAGGCCGGGGCGTTCCGGCCTCAAGGTCCGCTGCACGCCCTGCTTGAAGACGAAGGGCATGATGACGACGAGCGCGACCAGGCTGCGCATCACCAAAACCTGCCCGACCGTGTAGGTGGCGACCAGCCATTTGCCCATCACGTCGTTGAGCGAAAACAGCAGGATGCCGAGGAGCATCATGGCGATGCCGGCGAGCGAGGCGTTGCGGGAGGTCATGTCCGGGTCGTCGGTTCTCAAAGGCGTGCCAGCACTGGCCGACTCTGCGGCCGGAGGCAATCCTGCGTCGCAGCATAGCAGCCGCGTGTCAGAAATTTAAGTGTTGACTTAATTAAGTGATGGCGGAATCATTTTCGGCATGGACCGCTTTGCCGCCCTTGCCGACCCGACCCGCCGCAGCATCGTCGAGCTGCTGGCGGAAGGTGCATTGCCGGCCGGGGAGATCGGCGCGCGCTTCAGCGCGAGTCCTCCTGCGATTTCGCAGCATCTCAAGGTGTTGCGGGAGGCCGGGCTGGTGACGGTCGAGGTCCGCGGCCAGCAGCGAATCTACCGGCTCGATCCGGCCGGGCTCGACGCCTTCGACGCCTGGCTGCGCCGGGTGCGGCGTTTCTGGGGTCGCCATCTCGATCTGCTGGAACAGGAACTCGCAAAGCCCGAGACGGGCGAGGGAGACACGCGATGAGCGAATATGGTGCCGTGCTGGAAAGCGGAGCCGTGCGCTTCGAGCGCCTGCTGCCGGGGCCGATCGAGCGCGTCTGGTCTTACATCACCGAATCGGACAAGCGCGGCCGGTGGCTGGCATCGGGGCCGTTCGACCTACGTGTCGGTGGGCGGGCCGAGCTCCTGTTCAAGCACTCTGAAATCACGGACGAGGCGCCGCCGGCGGCCTACCGCGAGGTGCACGAGAACGGCGTGCGCGCGACCGGCGCGATCACGCGCTGCGAGCCGCCGCGGATCATCGCCTTCACCTGGGGTGGTAGCAGCGAGGCGGAATCCGAGGTCGAGTTCGCGCTGAGCCCGAAAGGCGACAAGGTCCTGCTGGTGGTGACGCATCGCAAGCTCCCCAGCAATGCGGAGATGACCAGCGTTTCCGGCGGCTGGCACATGCATCTCGGCCTGCTGGAGGATTTGCTCAGCGGCAGTCCGCGGCGCGGGTTCTGGTCGCGGCACGCGAAGCTCGAAGCGGAGTATGCCCAACGCTACGCGGGCCTGCCGGAGCCGGGTGGCGCGGCCTGACTACAAACTCGCCGCCGCCCGCGCCGCCTGGTCGTACTGGCCTGACAGAGAGCGCATCGCTGCGGCGATCTCCGACAGCCGCGCGGGATCGGCGCCGGTTGCGCGCACGGACTTGACCAGAAGCTGCTCGCGGATCTGGGCATAGCGCCGGCAGGCCTCCTCGCCGGCGGGCGTGACCTCGACGGTCTTTTCCTTGCCCTTGCGGCCGGCCTTCAACAGCTTCAGCCGTTCGAGCTTCTTCATCGAATAGTTCACCAGATGCGTGTCCTCGATATTCAGGACGAGGCAGACATCGGCGAGCCTCTTCGGCTTGCCGCGGTGATTGACGTTGTGCAGCACCAGCACGTCGAGCGGCGATAGATCGGGAACGCCGGCCGCCGCCATGCAGCGGATCATCCAGCGCTGGAAGGCATGGACCGTCATATTCATGGCGAACTCGAATTCCGAGAGCGCCGGCAGGGCTCCGGATGCGAGATGGCCGGAAGAGACGATCGGGCCGAGGTCGTCGGCAGGGGCAGAGGGCATGCTTGCAACCCGGATAATGCGCGGGGGACCCTCATTGATCTCGGGCTTGCCCGAGATCAACACCTTTAAGTGTCGAAGCCGGCAACCGCCGACTTCGATGGGAGAGGGGTTTCGGTTGTGGTTCCCGCGCTCGGGCGGGATGACCCTCACATCTTCTTGTAGGCGTCGATGATCGACTGACCGTCGGCACCGGCCTTCTTCAGCCAGTCGGTGGTCAGCGTGTCGCCGGCCTTCTTGAAGCCGCTCGCGAGCTCGGGCGAGGGAGCCTGCACCTTCATGCCCTTGCTCTTCAACTGGTCGAGATACCAGCCGGCCTTATCCTCCCACATCTTCCAGCCGCGCTCCTCTGCGGTGGCGGCTGCCTTGAGGATCGCGTCCTGCGTCGCCTTGTCGAGCGCGTTGAAGGCGGCCTTGTTGACGAAGGTGGCGTCCTTCGGGATCCAGGCCTGAACATCGTAGAAATGCGTCAGCGATTCCCAGACTTTCGAGTCGTAGCCGGTGCCGCCCGACGACATGAAGGAGTTGACCACGCCGGTCGCCAGCGCCTGCGGCAGCTCGGCCGCCTGGATCGTCACCGCCTGCATGCCGAGCATCTCGCCGAGGCGGGCGGTGCCGACATTGTAGGAGCGCCACTTCAGGCCTTTCATGTCCTCGACGCTGTTGATGTCCTTCTTCGCGTAGACGCCCTGCGGCGCCCAGGGAACCATGAAGAGCAGCTTGATGCCCTGCGAATCGAGCTTCTTCTCGATCGCGGCCTTGGAGGCCGTGTAGAGCTTGCGCGAGTCGGCGAAGCTGGTGGCCAGGAAGGGCACGACGTCGATGCCGTAGACCGGGTCCTCGTTCTCATGCAGCGACATCAGAACTTCGCCCATCTGGGCCTGGCCGGACGCGACGGCGCGCTTGATTTCCGGTGCCTTGAACAGCGAGGCGTTGGCATGGACCGTGATCTGGAGCTTGCCACCCGTCGCCGATTCGACGTCCTTGGCGAAGAGGGCGAGGTTCTCGGTGTGGGGGTTGTCCGACGGATAGGCGTTGGGCAGGTTCCACTTGGTCTGCGCCGAGGCCGGCATGGCGAAGGCGAGCGCGCTGACCCCGAAGGCGAAGGCCGCGGCGGTCATGTGTCTGCGGTTGATCATGTCATTCCCTCTCTTCTTGCTTGTGATGGTTTGTGCCGAGGATCAGTCCGGGAAGGCGAGCTTCGGCAAATAGAGCACAATCTGCGGGAAGGTCGTGATGATGATGACTGCGATGTTCAGCAGAATGAAGAACGGAAATGCCGCCTTCGCAATCGTCATCGTGTCCTTGCCGCTCATGTTCTGCAGTACGAACAGATTGAAGCCGACCGGCGGGGTGATCTGCGCCATCTCGACATGGATCACGAGGTAGACCCCGAACCAGACGAGATCGAAACCTGCCTCCTTGACCATCGGCAGGACGATGACGGCGGTCAGCACGATCATCGAGATGCCGTCGATCAGGCAGCCCAGGATGATGTACATGCAGGTCAGCGCCAGCACGAGCATATGCGGCGAGAGCGACTGGCCCTTGACCCACTCCGCCAGCGCGGCCGGAATGCCGGTATAGGCCATCGCCGCCGTGCAGAAGGCCGCGCCGGCCAGGATCAGCATGATCATGCAGGTGAGGCGCGTCGCGCTCATCACGCTTTCGAAGAAGGTCTGCCAGGTCAGCGTGCCGCTCCACCAGGCGAGGACGAGAGCGCCGGTCACGCCCCAGGCGGCGCATTCGGTCGCGGTGGCAAAACCGAGCACAAGGGACAGGAAGACAGCAGCGATCAGCAGCAGGCAGGGCGCGAGATTGGCCGACTGGCGCACTTTCGCCAGGAACGGCATCGGCGGATCGCGGGGGGGAATCTTGCCCGGATTCAGCCAGGACCAGATCATGACGTAGCCCATGTAGAGCGCCATCACGAGAGCACCGGGCAGGAAGCCGCCGAGGAAGACCTGCAGCACCGACACGTTGGCCGTGACGGCGTAGACCACCATGGGGATCGAAGGCGGGATCAGCAGGCCGAGCGTGCCGGAGCCAGCGAGCGTGCCGATGCTGATGCCTTCGTCGTAGCCGCGCTTCTTCAGTTCCGGCAAGGCGATCTTGCCGATGGTGGCGCAGGTCGCAGCCGAAGAACCCGAGACGGCAGCAAAGATGCCGCAGCCGACGATGTTGGTATGGACGAGGCGGCCGGGCAGCCATTGCAGCCAGGGGGAAAGTCCCTGGAACATCTGTGCGGAAAGCCGCGTGCGGAACAGGATCTCGCCCATCCAGATGAAGAGCGGCAGCGCCGCCAGCGTCCAGGAGGCCGAAGCGCTCCAGACCGTCGTCGCCAGCACCTGGCCGATCGGGATGTCGGTGACGAGCAGCATCGCGAGCAGGCCGACGAGGCCGAGGCCCACGGCGATCCAGACGCCGCTGGCGAGGATAAGGACGAGAAAGCCGAGCAGGACAATGGAGAGAAGCGGCAGGCTCATCGTCAGACGCCTCCGCCTTGCGCGACGCGCTCGATCAGTTCCTCCGTCGTCTTCGGCGGCGCGGGTTCGTAGGTCGGTTTGCCGCCACGCGCGACGATGACCCACTCCTCGACGACTGCGAGAAGCAGGATCGCCAACCCGGCGACCATGCCAAGCTGTGGAATCCAGAGCGGGACCGAGATCACGCCGGTCGACATGTCGAAGAACTGCCAGGAGTCATAGGCGAGCCGCCCTGCCTGCCAGGTGAAATAGGCGAGGAAGGCTGCTGCGATAGTGAGCGAGGTCAGTTCGGCGATGCGGCGGGCGGGGCCGTGCAGGCGCTCCAGCAGCAGGCCCACCCGGATCATCTCGCCCTTCTTGAAAGTGTGGGCGAGGCCGAGGAAGGCCATGGCGACGAGCGACCAGCCGGTGAAGTCGTCACCCGACGGGACGTTGAGGTTGATCTCGCGGCCGACCGATAGCAGCATCATCAGCACGAAGATCGCTACGAGGAAGAAGCCGGCGAGATACCCGGCCAGGAGATAGAGCGTATCGAGCGTGCGGCGGATCATGGCGCGCGCCGCTCCCGCAGGTCGATAGCGCGTGCGCGCCCGGTTGCCAGGGTTGCTCGCATCGTCACATCCTCCGCTTTCGTGCCGGCCCGGCCCCTCAGCCATGTTCCAGCCACAATTGGGATCGTAGCCGGCGGAATCGCCTTGTCAATAACTCATCGACGATTTATCGATGAAACGTCAGCGTAGTACGAAGCTGGCGCGGCGGAGGGGAGAACGTCTTATGTCGGCAGCCTGTTGGGACTTCTGGATCGATCGCGGCGGCACCTTCACCGACGTGATCGGGCGCGATCCGGCTGGCAATCTCCATGCCAGAAAGCTGCTCTCGGAGAATCCCGGCGCCTATCGTGACGCGGCGGTGCAGGGCATCCGCGATCTGCTCGGCCTGAAGGCGGGCGAGGCGATTCCGGTCGGCGCCGTCGGCGAGGTGCGCATGGGCACCACCGTCGCTACCAACGCGCTGCTCGAACGCAAGGGCGACCGCACGCTGCTCGTCACCACCAAGGGCTTCCGCGACGCGCTGCGCATCGGCTACCAGGCGCGGCCAGACATCTTCGCCAAGGAGATCGTCAAGCCCGAGCAGCTCTACGACCACGTCGTCGAGATCGAGGAGCGCGTGCTGGCCGACGGCACCGTCGAGCGCGCGCCCGACGAGGCGGCGATCCGCAGCGCGCTGCAAACGCAGTACGATGCCGGTTTCCGCGCCGTCGCCATCGTCTTCATGCATGGCTATCGCTACTCGGCGCATGAGCAGGTCGCGGCCCGCATCGCCCGCGATATCGGCTTCCCGCAGGTCTCGGTGAGCCACGAGGTCTCGCCGCTGGTGAAGCTGGTCGGGCGCGGCGACACCGCCGTGGTCGACGCCTATCTCTCGCCGATCCTGTCCCGCTATGTGCAGCAGGTTTCGGAGGAGCTCGACGTTGCCCGCACCGGCGCGCGGCTCATGTTCATGATGTCCTCGGGCGGGCTGACCGCCGCCGAGCTGTTCCAGGGCAAGGATGCCATCCTGTCGGGCCCTGCCGGCGGCGTCGTCGGCCTCGCCGAGACCGGCCGCTCGGCCGGCTTCGACAAGGTGATCGGCTTCGACATGGGCGGGACCTCGACCGACGTCGCCCATTTCGACGGCGAATATGAGCGCGCCTTCGAGACCGAGGTTGCGGGCGTGCGGATGCGCGCGCCGATGATGCTGATCCATACGGTCGCTGCGGGTGGCGGATCGATCCTCCACTATGACGGCGCGCGCTTCCGCGTCGGCCCGGATTCGGCCGGCGCCAATCCCGGCCCGGCTGCCTATCGCCGTGGCGGCCCGCTCGCGGTGACCGACGCGAACGTGATGGTCGGCAAGCTGATTCCGTCCTATTTCCCGGTGATCTTCGGGCCGAAGCAGGATCAGCCGCTCGATGTCGAGACAGTGCGGGCGAAATTCGCGGCGCTGGCGAAGGAGGTCGGCGACGGCCGCTCTCCGGAAGAGGTTGCGGACGGCTTCATCCAGATCGCCGTCGCCAATATGGCCGAGGCGATCAAGAAGATCTCGGTCCAGCGCGGCTATGACATCACCCGCTACGCGCTGAACTCCTTCGGCGGCGCCGGTGGTCAGCACGCCTGCCTGGTGGCCGATGCGCTGGGCATCAAGACGGTGCTGCTGCATCCCTTCTCCGGCCTCCTTTCGGCCTATGGCATGGGGCTCGCCGAAATCCGCTCGACACGCACCGCGGCGCTCGATGTCCCGCTCGACGGCGAGGCCAAGGCGGCGATCGAGGCTGTGGCCGAGAAGCTCGGAGCCGAGACCCGCGCGGAAGTCGCGGGGCAGGGCGTGGCGGAGGGCGACATCGCCATCCATACCAGAGCCCATATCCGTTATGCCGGCACCGACACGGCCATCGCCGTGCCAGCCGGCACGCGCGCTGCGATGCAGGAGGCCTTCCAGACGGCGCACAAGGCGCGGTTCGGCTTCATGGACGAGACCAAGGCGCTGGTCGTCGAGGCCGTCGAGGTCGAGGCCGTCGGCGGCGGCGCCAAGTTCGAGGAAGCTGCCGCTTCGGAGCAGGCGGGCGAGCCGGCGGTTGCCGAGCGCACGCGCTTCTTCGCCAAGGGCGAATGGCACGATGCGGCGATCGTCCGGCGTCAGGCGATGCTGCCTGGCCAGAGCGTTGCCGGCCCCGCGATCATCATCGAGCCGAACCAGACCGTCGTCGTCGAGGAGGGCTGGAGCGCGAAGCTCACGGCCAAGGACCATCTCGTTCTCGTCCGCGTGAAGGCGCTGGTCCAGCAGGCGGCGATCGGCACCAAGGCCGATCCGGTGATGCTCGAGATCTTCAACAACCTGTTCATGTCGATCGCCGAGCAGATGGGCGTGACGCTGCAGAACACCGCCTATTCGGTGAACATCAAGGAGCGGCTCGACTTCTCCTGCGCCGTCTTCGACCAGACCGGCGCGCTCGTCGCCAATGCCCCGCATATGCCGGTGCATCTGGGGTCGATGGACCGTTCGGTCGAGACGGTCATCTCGAACAACCCGGTGATCCGGCCGGGCGATGTCTACTGCCTCAACGCGCCCTATAATGGCGGCACGCATCTGCCGGATATCACGGTCTGCACGCCGGTCTTCGATGCGCAGGACAGGGACATCCTGTTCTGGGTGGCGAGCCGCGGCCATCACGCCGATGTCGGCGGCACGGCGCCGGGCTCGATGTCGCCGCTGGCGACGAATATCGAGGAAGAGGGCGTCTACATCGACAACTTCAAGATCGTCGATCGGGGCCGCTTCTGCGAGGAGGAACTGGTCAAGTTGTTGACCGGCGCGCGCTATCCGGTGCGCAACGTCGTGCAGAACGTCAACGACCTGAAGGCGCAGATCGCCGCCAACGAGAAGGGCGTGGCTGAGCTGCGCAAGATGATCGGCTCCTTCGGTCTCGACGTGGTGCAGGCCTATATGGGCCATGTCCAGGACAATGCGGCCGAGAGCGTGGCGCGGCTTTTGACCAAGCTCCACGATGCCGAGTTCACCTATCCGATGGACCAGGGCTGCGCGATCAAGGTCAAGATCACCATCGACCGCGAAAAGCGCGAGGCGACGGTCGATTTCACCGGCACCTCGGAGCAGCGGCCGGACAATTTCAACGCGCCGGCGCCGGTGACGCGCGCCGCGGTGCTCTACGTCTTCCGCGTCATGGTCGACGACGCCATCCCGATGAATGCCGGGTGCCTGCGGCCGATCAGGATCGTCGTGCCCGAAGGCTCGATGCTGGCGCCGCGCTATCCGGCGGCCGTCGTGGCCGGAAATGTCGAGGTGTCGCAGGCAGTGACGAACACGCTGTTCGGCGCGCTTCAGGCGATGTCCTGCTCGCAGGGCACGATGAACAACCTCACCTTCGGCAACGACCAGTACCAGTATTACGAGACGATCTGCTCGGGCTCGCCGGCCGGGCCGGGCTTCAACGGCACCTCGGGCGTGCACGTCCACATGACCAATTCGCGGTTGACCGACCCGGAAATTCTGGAGACGCGCTTTCCGGTCGTGCTGGAGGATTTCCATATCCGCCTCGGCTCGGGCGGCAAGGGCGAATGGACAGCGGGCGACGGCACCAGCCGCACCATCCGCTTCCTCAAGACGATGGACTGCGCGATCCTCGCCTCGCACCGCAGGGTGCGGCCCTTCGGCGTCAAGGGCGGCGAGCCCGGCCAGCTCGGCAGGACGCTGGTGCGCCGGCTTTCCGGGCAGGTCGAGGAGCTGAAGCCCTCCGACCAGACGCTGCTTCAGGCCGGCGAGGCGGTGACCGTGATCACGCCGACGGCGGGCGGCTATGGAAAAGCGAAGGACTGAGGCTTAGGTCCGTCCCTCTACCATGGAGACGGACATGCCCCAGACCTGGATGATCACCGGTGCCAATCGCGGCATCGGTCTCGCGCTCACCATCGAATTGCTGCGCCGGGGCGACCATGTCATCGCCGCGGCGCGCGAACCTTGGGGCGGGGCGCTCGGCGAACTCGCCGCCGCGCACCCCGGAGCGGTAACGCCGCTCGAACTCGACGTTACCTCCGATGCGAGCGTCGCCGCGGCCAAGAATGCGCTGGCCGGTCGCGCCATCGACGTGCTGCTCAACAATGCCGGCCTCTATGGCCCGCGCGACCGGCAAACGGGCCTCGACGTCGATTTCGATGCCTGGCGGGAGGTCTTCGAGGTCAATGTCTACGCACCCATCAGGGTGGCGCAGGCCTTCCTGCCGAATGTCGAGGCTGGGCAGGGGCGCAAGATCGCGACGATTTCCAGCCGCATGGGCTCGATCGGCGCCAACCCCGGAAATGCGCTGATCTACCGCTCGTCGAAGTCGGCGGTGAACATGGCGATGGTCGTGTTCGGCAACAGCGTGCGCGAGCGCAATGTCAGCGTGATGCTGTTCCATCCCGGCTGGGTCCAGACCGACATGGGCGGCGGCGGTGCCGACATCACCCCGGCTCAGAGTGCCGGCGGGCTGATCCGCACCATCGACGTCTCCGGCATGGCGGAGACCAACAGCTTCCGCGACTACAAGGGCGAAAAGATCGCCTGGTGATCGCGGTTGGTCGGTGGCTCAACTCGCCCGCGTCGAGGCGAGCCAGAGCCCGCCGCCGACCAGAAACCCACCGCTGAGCTTCGACAGGAGCCGGACGCGCCGCTGCGAGAGCAGATGGCCGGCGCGCCCGGACAGCAGCGCATAGGCGCCGTCGCTGAGCGCGGCGAAGGCCAGCGCGGTCGTGCCCATGATCGCGATCTGGGTGGCGTGGTCGCGTGCCGGATCGAGGAACTGCGGGAAGAAGGCGCCGAAGAACAGCAGCGTCTTTGGATTGCTGAGAGCGACGAGCGCGCCCTGCAGGAAGAAGCCGCCGCGCGGCGGCTTCGCCCGCGCGCCACCGTCGAGACCGGAGCCCGCCGAGCGAAACATCTTCCAGCCCAGCCAGATCAGATAGACGGCTCCGGCCAGTCGCAGCCACTCGAACCAGTGGCCGAGCGCGGCGATGACCGAACTCAGCCCGATGCCGGCGACCACGACCATGATCGCGAGCCCAGCCTGCGTTCCTGCCACATTGAGGAGGCCGGCGCGGGTACCGTGCTTCAGGCTGTTGGCGACGATCAGCGTGACCGTCGGCCCGGGCACGATGATGATGACGATGCAGGCGAGCAGATAGGCGGCATAGACTTCGAGCGACATGGCGCGGGTCTCCGGCTGTGTCGCCTAGTGATCTGCCGATGTCCGCTCCTTGTCCAGCGGTCTCGGATGGCCGCCGAAGGAGAGGTTGTGATGGGCCGGAATGGCTTTGCCGTGCTTCCGCTGACGACCGGGCGCTGGGGCGATCTGGCGGATCTCTTCGGGCCGCAAGGGCCTTGCTATGGCTGTTGGTGCAACCATTTCCGCATGCCGCAGCGCCTGCGCAAGCCGCTGCTCGGCGAGGGGGCGCGCCGATTGTTCGAGGAGCGGGTGAGGCAGGGGCCGCCGCCGGGCGTGCTGGCCTATGCCGACGACAAGGCCGTGGGCTGGCTGCAGGTGGGGCCGCGGGCTGATATCCCCGAGTGGAACAATCCGCGCCGCGCCTCGACGCCGCTGGCTGACGCGCCGGCCGAGGACATCAGCAATTGGGCGGCTTCCTGCTTTTTCGTCAGGCGCGGATTTCGCGGGCAGGGCGTCACCGGCGCGCTGATCGAGGGCGCAATCGATTTCGCGCGGGAGAGTGGTGCGCGGCTGATCGAGGCCGCGGCCATGGACAACCGGGAGAAGCGCAGCGCCGACGGGCTCTATGTCGGGCCGGAAAGCGTGCTCCGACGCGCCGGCTTCGTCGAGGTGGCCCGGCAGAAGCCGGGGCGGCCTTTGCTCCGGCTGGTGCTGTGACGGGGCGGCTTCGCTTCAGCCGAGGATGAAGTCCCGGATTTCCTGGAAGGCGCCTTCGCGATCGTCGGTGACCACGCCGTGGCCGCAATCGGCGAAGCGCAGGAAGCGGACCTGCCCGGGCGGGAGGCTGGCCGCGATCGTTTCGCTGAAGGCGATCGGCGTGACCGGGTCCTTGTCTCCGGCCATGACGAGGACCGGGCAGGAAACGCGGCCAAGCGCCTCCCGGAAGTCGAAGCGGCCGTGCTCGTTGCCCGGACCGTTGAAATGCTCCCCGGTATTGTTGCGGATGATCGCGCGGCTCAGCCAGCGCCTGTCGCGTGCCTTTTTGCGAGCCGAATAGAACGGCAAGCAGATCTCGCGATAAACCGCGCGCGTCGCATCGGAGGGTGCCGACCAGTAGTTCCGGGCTGCCGTCGCCGCTTCTCTGCCTCCGAACTGCTCGAAGGCTGCGTAAATCTCCTCGAAATCGACCTTGGCTGCCGTGCTCACCAAGATCAGCTTTCCAGCATGGTCGGGATGACGGGTCGCATAGGCCTGGGCCACGAAGCCACCGAAGGAGGTCCCGAGGACAAGAGGTCTATTGATACCGAGCGCATCGCAGAGGCCCTTCACGTCATCGCCCCATTGCGCGAGCGTCCAGTGCTCGCGCGGCCCGTCATCGCTGCGGCCGCAGCCGCGATGGTCGTAGTAGACGATCTGGCAGATGTCGCGCAGCGCCGAAAAGCCTGGCTTGTAGATGCTGTGGTCCCCACCCGGGCCGCCATGCAGGAGCAGGAGCGTCGGCTTCTCGCGCATCCGCGGCCCGTCCGGAACCAGGCCCGCTCCTTCGACGTCGACATAGAGGCGGACGCCATTCACCTCGACGCGCATGGTCTATAGCTCCAATGGCCGGTCAGCCGCCGAGCCCGGCCAGAAAGGTCGTCAGCCGGTCGAGCGCCAGCCTGCCTTCCGGTCGATCGAGATCGAACTGGTACTCGTGCGGCAACTTCGGCTCGGTCTCGGGCGGGAAGAACAGCGTGTCGACCTTGACGCCGTGGTCACGCAGCGCCTGGGCCATCACCACGGATTGCGGCGCCAGCGGATCGCCGTTGCCGACTGAAATGAAGCTGCGGGGAAAGGCCTCCGTCACATAGCGAGGCACCGCCGCTTCGGTGATGCGTTCACTGTCGAAGGGGTTCGACGTACCGAAATAGGCCAGGAGCACGGAGCGGATGAAGCCGCCGAAGGGGCCGGTCAGCTCGAACGACGTCGGGTCGAAGGCGCCGCAGAACAGGACGGTGCCTCGCAGGTTTGCCGGGTCCATGGCCGGCTTCAGGCCGAGCAGTTCGGCATAGTCCTTGCCGGTCAGCCCTGCGGCGAGTTGCGCTRCGATATGGGCACCGGCCGAGTCGCCGGCAAGCACGACCCGGCTGGGGTCGAGGCCGAGGCGCTGGCCTTCGCGTTGCAGGAAGCCGAGCGCTTCGTTCACCTGCAGAACCGGCTCGGGATAGCGGGCTGTCGGTGCGCGCGTGTAGCCCACCGCGACGGCAGGAAATCCGCGCCCGGCGAGAAGCTTGAGATAGGGCGCGACATCCTTGCGGTCGCCGGCGACGAAGGCGCCGCCATGGATCCAGACGAGGGTCGGTCGGCCCGGCGTGGCATCGCCTCGCGGAAGGTAGACATCGAGCCGTGCCTCTTCCGCGGCGCCGTAGCGGATATCGAGCAGCTCGCGGATATCGGCCGGAACATGCTTGGCGAGGGCGGCATCGGTCTTCGATGCGCCGTAGCCGAAGGCAAGCCGCGTCAGCAGGGTCGAAGGCCAGGGCGAAAGGACGAAGGCTGCATAGCCAGCCAGAACAAGGCCGAGGCAGAGCAGGAGAATCTGGGTGGCGCGAGGTCTCATGTCGCGAAGCTAGGCTGCCTCTTCTCCGCGAGCAATGGCGCGGGAGCCGACACGGAATGCCGCGGTCAGTACCGTTATGTAATCGGCTAAAATATTGATTTTGTTTCGGTATGTCGATCCGCATTAACCTTGCGTTCGTTCGCATCTGCGAAAGGAGCCCCGGCTATGAGGTAGTGACGACCATGAGGCGATTGGGATTGACGGCGAAGATCATGGCGTTCTTCGCGTTGCTGAGCCTCGCCGGAGCGCTCGGCCTCTTCAGTGCGTTGAGCGGTTTCGACGAGGCCCGGCGCATCGATGCTGCGGCCTTTGCCGATATAGGCCTTGCCAGCAGCGCTTCCTTGCTCTCAAGCCGAGTCGCCGCCACCGCGTTGCAGAGCAATGTCGATCCCGAGATGTCAACGCAGCAGGTCGAAGCCATGCTCGAGCGGCTCGACGGCTCCGTCGATCTGGTCGATGCGGCCCGCGCGCATCTGATCTCGGCCTTGCCTGCCGCTTTGCGCGAAGCGAACCCGACCCTGGACGCGAGGATCCGCACCTTCATCGCTTTCCAGCGCGGCATCGTCGACATCGGCCGCCGGGTTTCGGCGAAGGCGGCACTTCTGGAGGCCGGAGCCGAAGATGCGCGCATCAATGT
The DNA here is from genome assembly GCF_052114025.1 of Allobosea sp. RAF48. NCBI lineage: Bacteria > Pseudomonadati > Pseudomonadota > Alphaproteobacteria > Hyphomicrobiales > Alloboseaceae > Allobosea > Allobosea sp. RAF48. The sequence goes on along the minus strand of NZ_JBFRDZ010000003.1, from coordinate 353,886 downwards.
CGATCAGATCATCACGACGACATCGGCCTTGCGTGACGAGCTTGCGCGCCGGGCCAGCAAGGCGACGGTCCGTGCCGAGGAGCGCGCAGGCAATGTCCGCCTCCGGACCATTCTGTTTGCCTGCCTGCTGCCGCTCGGCGGCGGTCTCGTGACTTGGCTCCTGCTCCGCAACCATCTGACGCGCCCGCTGCGACGGCTTATGGCGGCGATCGGCGAAGCCGCGGCCTCGGACCGGGTCATCGAGGTGCCCTATCGCGGGAGGGCCGACGAGATCGGCGAGCTCGCCCGCGTCGTGCGCCAGTTCAGCGAAGTCAGGGCGACGCTGGTGACACGCGAGGCGGAGGCGGGCGATGCGCGACGCCACGCGCAGATGCGCAGCACGGAGCTTGCCCGGATAGCGGACGAGTTCGAGGCACGGCTCGGCCTGCTGCTCGGCGAGATCGGCCGGGAGAGCGAGGTGCTGCGCATGGCGCTGCAGGACTCGGCGGTGCGGGTCCATCAGGTCTCGAAGAGCACGGAGACGGCGGCCGCTTCCGTCGATGGAGCCGGCGTCGAGGCGATTCGTTCGACCGAGGCCGCGCTGCGGATGGAGCATGTCATCGGCCAGATCAATGCCGAGGTCAGGCGCGTCTCCGAGATGGCCACGGCCGCAACCCGCGAAGCGGCAGGAACCCACGCTCTGGTCTCGCGTCTGACGGAGAACGCCGCGCAGATCCGCGATGTCGTCGGCATCATCGAGGCGGTCGCGCGCCAGACCAATCTGCTGGCGCTGAACGCCACGATCGAGGCGGCCCGCGCCGGTGCGCAAGGACGCGGCTTCGCCGTCGTCGCAGCCGAGGTGAAGACCCTGGCGAACCAGGCGTCGGAAGCCGCCGCGCGGATCGTCCATCGCATCGCGCAGGCCGACGAAGCCTTGTCCCATGCGGCGCAAGCCGTATCTGCCATCGGAGCGAGCGTCGCCGCGGTCGAGCAGACCGGCACCGAGATCGCCACGATGGTGGGATCGCATGTCGAGCTTCTCGGCTCGCTCGGCGAGACGGTCGGACGCATCTCGGACGTGACTGCGACGGCCGCCATTGCGATGTCCGAGATCGCGACGGCCAATCTGCAGACCGTGGGGCAGGCCGATATGGGTGCTCAGAGCGCCGGCGAACTCGATCGGCGGATCAATGCGCTTCAGGTGGAGGCAGGAGCCTTCGTGCGGCGCCTGCGCATGGCCTGATCGGTTTCGGCATCGTTGCGCTTGCCTTCGCGGGGCGACTCGGCCCCATTTGCGCCATGCCCGTTTCGACGATTCCCTCGCGATGAGCTGGTCGCCCCAGCAGGATGCGGCTTTGACCGCCGTGGCGCGCTGGCTGCAGGCCGGCGAGCCGCAGCTCTTCCGCATGTTCGGCTATGCCGGCACCGGCAAGACGACGCTCGCGCGCCATATCGCCGAGGCGGTCGACGGCGAGGTCGTCTTCGCCGCCTATACCGGCAAGGCCGCGCTCGTGTTGCGCAACAAGGGCTGCCATGGCGCGCAGACCATTCACTCGCTGATCTATCGCTCGCGCGGGGTCGAGGAGGAGAGTCCGACCTTCGTGCTCAACCGCGAGAGCGCCGCCACCAAGGCCAAGCTGATCATCATCGATGAATGCTCGATGGTGGACGAGGAGCTGGGTCGCGACCTGCTCTCCTTCGGCACGCCGGTTCTGGTTCTGGGCGACCCGGCGCAGCTGCCGCCGGTGAAGGGCGGGGGCTTCTTCACCGAGCAGGAGCCCGACGTGATGCTGACCGAGGTGCATCGGCAGGCGGCGGACAACCCGATCGTGCGGATGTCGATGATCGTGCGCGAGGGCGGCCGGCTCGACTATGGCGACTATGGCCCCAGCCGCGTGATCCGGCGCGAGGAGGTCAATCCCGAGATCGTCATGACGGCCGATCAGGTCCTGGTCGGGATGAACAAGACGCGGCGCAACTACAACGCCCGCATCCGCCAGCTCATGGGCCGCACGGACAACAGCCCGGTTGCAGGCGAGAAGCTGGTCTGCCTGCGCAACGACAAGAGCAAGGGCCTGCTCAACGGCGGCTCCTGGATCGTGCAGGAGATCAAGACCTCGAAGAAGGGGCTGGTCACCATGCGGGTGACGCCGGAGGACGACACCGGCGCCAAGGCGGTAAAGGTCTCGGTGCTGCCGAACTTCTTCGACGGGACCGAGGAGGAGGTGCCGTGGGAGCTGCGCAAGCACACCGACGAGTTCACCTTCGGCTACGCCCTGACGGTGCACAAGTCGCAGGGCTCGCAATGGGACGACGTGGTGCTCTTCGACGAGAGCTTCGCCTTCCGCGAGCACCGGGCGCGCTGGCTCTATACGGGGCTGACGCGCGCGGCCGAAACGATCACGGTGGTGATGTAGGGACGAGCGTCCTGTTGGGGGTGGTGGGAAGCGGACATTGCCAAGGGTCGAGCAGCACACCCCGTGCGCTGCCGAAGGCTCCCCCCAAGAGGTTGGACATACATGACGGGGCATCGTTGTGATTGTGAAACGGCCCCGTCGTTGCGACGTGCAGAACGATACGACTAGTCGCCACCGGCGCCTCGCAGTTGCGCCTCGATCTTGCTCAGGTTGAACGATCCCGGCGACTGGCTCGGCGGATAGTCCTTCATGGACAGGAGGAACTGCGCCGCAAGTCCCTGGATCGGTACGACGACGAACGCTCGATCCATGAACCAGTCGTTATACGTGTTGGAGTTGTGCTGCGCCTTCTCGAATGGGTCCCGGCGCAGGTGGAACAGCAGCGGCGCCCGCAGCTCGACGAACGGCTCGCGCCAGACGCCGAAGGCTTGACCGCGGTTCTCCAGGAAGACGACCTTCCAGTCCTGGTAGCGAGCGGCGACGACCTGGCCGTCATCATTGACGTACCAGAACTCGTTGCGCGGCGATTCCTTCACCTTGCCGCTGAAGTAGTCGAGCATGTTGTAGCCGTCGGGATGGGCGCGGTATTTCCGGCCCGCGAAGGTATCGCCCTTCATCAGCCGTTCCTTCACGTCCGGCATGCCGGCGGCCGTCAGCAGCGTGATGAGCCAGTCCTCATGCGCCACGATGCCGTTCAGCGTCGTGCCGGCCGGGAATTTTCCGGGCCAGCGCACGAAGGCCGGCACGCGATAGGCGCCTTCCCAGTTCGAGTTCTTCTCGCTGCGGAACGGCGTCGTGCCGGCATCCGGCCAGGCATTGTAATGCGGGCCGTTATCGGTCGAGTAGAAGACGATGGTGTCGTTGGCGAGGCCTTGATCGTCCATGAACTTGAGCAGGTCGCCCACCATGGCGTCGTGCTCGACCATGCCGTCAGAATACTCGTCCTGGCCCGACTTGCCGCGGTTGGCAGCCTTCACATGTGTCCGGTAATGCATCCGCGTCGCGTTCCACCAGCAGAAGAACGGCTTGTTGGCCGCCTTCTGTCGGCTGATGAAATCCTTGGCTGCCGCGACCGTCTCCTCGTCGATCGTCTCCATCCGCTTCTTGGTGAGCGGACCGGTATCCTCGATCTTGCCATCGACGGTTGCCTTGATCACGCCGCGCGGGCCGAACTTTCTGCGGAATTCCACGTCCTTGGGATAGTCGAAGTTCTCCGGCTCTTCCGACGCATTGAGATGGTAAAGGCTGCCGAAAAACTCGTCGAAACCGTGCCGCGTCGGCAGGTGTTCATCCTGGTCGCCGAAATGGTTCTTGCCGAACTGGCCTGTGGCGTAGCCCTTGTCCTTGAGCAGGGCGGCGATCGTCGGGTCGCTGGCCTGCCAGCCTTCCTTGGCGCCGGGCAGGCCCACCTTGGTCATGCCGGTGCGCACCGGCACCATCCCGCTGATGAAGGCCGCACGGCCCGCCGTGCAGCTCTGCTGGCCGTAATAGTCGGTAAAGGAGACGCCTTCACGTGCGATCCGGTCGATGCCGGGCGTCATGTAACCCATCATGCCGCGGTTGTTGTGGCTGATGTTCCAGGTGCCGATGTCGTCACCCCAGATAATAAGGATGTTCGGCGGACGAGCGGAGGTCGTAGCAGGTGCCGTCTGCGCCTGCGCCACCTGGACTGGCGCCGCCGCGCCGAGGGCGGAGGCGGCGGCAAGCGTCGTACCGCCCAGCAGGATCTTGCGTCTGTCCAGGGCATGATCGCCCTGCGGCATCGTTCCGGTGACAGTCTTCGAAGGCAAGCCGGTCGTCATCGTAATCCTCCTCGTCAAGGTGGTTCTACGGAGACAAAGCGCATCTAAACTCAGTACGTGCTCTTATGCTGGCGAATGGAACCTAGCAGCTCTCTAGGGAAGGCGCACTTGACGTTTCTGGGCGTCAGAGCTTAGCCGAGGAAACTGCGAAGGCAGACACGGCCGATCAATTTGAATTACGCGATTGGACTGTTCGTGAGGGCCGTTCCAGCCGTTCCTTCGCATTCCGAATGCCGTCAAATGTCGGCCACGTCGCGCGTCCGGACATTGGTCCGTTGCCTGCAACAGGGCATGTCCCGAAGCGGGAAGCAACGAACGGCGCTACTCCTCCAGCGCCTCAATCATCGCCACCCGCGTCGCGTGCCGGCCGCCCTCGAACTGGGCGGTCAGGAACGCATCCACGATATCGAGCGCCAGCCCTTCGCCCACCACGCGCACGCCGATCGACAGCATGTTGGCATCGTTGTGCTGGCGGATCATGCGGGCTGAGAATGTGTCGGCACAGACGCCGCAACGGATGCCCTTGACCTTGTTCGCCGCCATCATGATGCCCTGGCCGGTGCCGCATAGGATGATGCCAAACCGGCAATCGCCGGAGGCGACGAGCCGCGCCGCCGCTTCGCCGTGCTTGGGATAGTGTGTGCTCTCCGGCGTCGTCGGTCCGATGTCCACCACCACCCAGCCCTGCGTCGCAATATGAGCGGCAATGGCCTGCCGGAGCTGAATGGCGGCGTGGTCGCTGGAGAGGACGATGCGATTGCTGGCTATCAAGGCGAAGTCGTCCCGTTTCCCGAGGTAATCTGGCAGCTCGGCCGAGTTGAATCAGGTGCTTTTTGTTTCGTCAATTCTTCCCGTTCTTCGAATGGCTGCAACCTGCCGAATGCGGACAGGGGCGATGCCTGGAAGGGGTCGGGAGCGGGCTGTCTGGATGTTCCACGAGCCGAGCCTCACCGTCGAACATTGCCGAATTGTCATGAATCTCTTTGCTTTTTTGCCATAGTCGCTGCGGATGCTGGTGGGGATGGTCAGCGGAGGCCGGCGGCATGGCGGGACCGGACGATCTGAAGGCGGGGGCGGTGGCCCTCCTGCGCTTTGGTCTCGGGCCGAAGCCGTGGCAGGGCGAGGTGATACGCCGGCAGGCGCGGGACCGGCTGCTGGCCGAGATCGCGGCCGGGGTCGTCGCGCAGCCTCAGGGCGTGCTGCTTTCAGGCGCGGCCGAGATTGGCAAGGCACTCTACGCTTTCGAAGACGATGAGAAGCGGGAGCGCGAGGCCAGGCGTATGGCTATGCCGCAGCCCGCTCAGGGCATGCAGGTCGCCAACGCGGCGCAGGCCGACGCGCAGCCGGCTCCTTCGCAGAGCCAAATGGCGCAGGCTCCGAAGGCGTCGAGCGAGCCGGCGCTGCCCTATCGCACCTATCGCGACGAGGTGAAGGCGCGGGTCGATCTGGCGCTCGCGGCCGAGACCGGCCTCACCGAACGGCTGGTGATGTTCTGGTCGAACCATTTCTGCATCGGCGCGACCAAGAGCAACATGTCCCGGATCATGGCGGGAAGCTATGAGCGCGAGGCGATCCGCCCCCATGTCTTCGGCCGCTTCGAGGACATGCTGGTCGCGGCGGAGAGCCACCCGGCGATGCTCGACTTCCTCGACAACCGCCAGTCCGTCGGCCCCAATTCCGCCGCCGGCCGGCGGCGCGGGCGCGGGCTGAACGAGAACCTCGCCCGCGAGATCATGGAACTGCACACGCTCGGCGTCTCCGGCGGCTACAGCCAGGCGGACGTCACCAATCTCGCCCGCATCATCACCGGCTGGACCGTCGTGGGGCGCGAGGGCGTGCTCGGCTTTCCCGGCTCCTTCGCCTTCAACGCCGGCCTGCACGAGCCGGGCGTGACGCCGCTGCTCGGCCGCTCCTACGATCAGCCGGGCCGGGCGCAGGGCGTTGCGGCCCTGACAGACCTCGCCCGCCATCCCGCCACCGCGCGGTTCATCGGCCAAGCTCGTACGCCATTTCGTGGCGGACGATCCTCCGCGCGAGCTCGTCGAGCTTCTGGCCGCGACTTTCCGCCAGAGCGGCGGAGATTTGCCCGCTGTGTACCGGGCGCTGATTGGCAGCAACGCGGCATGGACGGCGCCGGCAAGCAAGATGCGCTCGCCGCAGGAGTTCCTGATCGCCTCCTATCGGGCGCTGGGCCGACAACCCGATTTCGGCCAGATCGCCGGGCCGCTGGCGGCGATGGGGCAGCCCTTCTGGCAGCCCTCCGGGCCGAACGGCTATGCCGACACCAATGCCGCCTGGGCCTCGGCCGAAGGCATCAAGACGCGCATCGATGTCGCCGCCGGTTGGGGCCGGCAGGCGGCGAACGCGGTGCCGGACCCGCGTGGCCTGAGCGAGGAGATTCTCGGTCCGATTCTCTCGCCCGAGACGAAGCAGGCGGTGGCGCGGGCGGAGAGCCGCCCGCAGGCGCTGGCGCTGCTGCTGATGTCGCCCGAATTCCAGCGGAGGTGAGGCCGATGGATCACCACGACGATGACGATGACTGCGAACGGATGACACCGTCGCGGCGCGCCGCGCTCGGCGCGGCGGGCGCTCTCTTCGCCTGGTCCTTCGTGCCCAAATTTGCCTATGCGGCGCCGGGCAGCCGCGACCCGCGCTTCCTGCTGGTGGTGCTGCGCGGAGCGCTCGATGGGCTTTCGGCTGTTCCGCCGCTCGGCGATCCCGACTATGCCGGCCTGCGCGAGGGCATCGCGCTCGCCAAGGACGGCCCCGAGGCGGCGCTGCCACTCGACGGCTTCTTCTACCTGCATCCGGCAATGCCGAATCTCGCCCGGCTCTATCGGGAGGGGCGGGCGGCGATCGTCCACGCCGCCGCGACGGGCTATCGCGAGCGCTCGCATTTCGATGGGCAGGATGTGCTGGAGAGCGGGCAGCCGGGGCCGGGCCACACYGAGAACGGCTGGCTCAACCGGCTGATCGCGAGCCTGCCGGCCGGGGAGGGCATCTCGCGCAAGGGCGTCCTCGGCGTCGGCGTCGTGCCGCCGCTGGTGGTGCGCGGACAGGCGCCGGTGCTGGGCTGGGCGCCGCCGCGCATGGCGCGGGCCGGCGTCGATCTGACGATGCGGCTGGCCGATCTCTACGGTCAGCGCGATCCTGGCCTCGCCGCAGCCTTGCAGCAGGCGATCGAGACGGAGGGTGTAGCAAGGCGCAGCGGCATGGCTGAGCCGAAGGGCGGCGGTGGGCCGGATACGGCCGACGGCATGCGCCGGATCGCCGAGGGTGTCGCCGGGCTCGTCGGTGCCGATGACGGGCCGCGCATCGCCGCGCTCGCCTTCGAGGGATGGGACACTCATGCCAATGAGGGCGGCGCCAAGGGGCGTCTGGCGAATCTGCTCGGCGGGCTCGACGGGGCTTTCGCGGCGCTGGAGCGCGGGCTGGCGCCGGTCTGGAAGGATACGGTGGTGATGGTCGCGACCGAGTTCGGCCGCACGGCTGCCGTCAACGGAACGGTCGGCACCGATCACGGCACCGGCACGGTCGCCTTCCTCGTCGGCGGGGCGGTGAAGGGCGGCCGGATGATCACGGACTGGCCGGGGCTCAAGCCCGAACAGCTCTACCAGAACCGCGACCTCAGGCCCACGACCGACATCCGCGCGGTCGCGAAGGGCGTGGTTGCGGATCTCTTCGGCTTGTCCGGGCCGGTTCTGGCCGAGAAGGTGTTTCCGGGAACGGGGGACTTAAAGCCCGTGCAGGGGCTGGTGGTTTAGCGCWGTGCGTCATGCTCGCCCTTGTGGCGAGCATCCACGTCTCGTGCGTTGAACCCGAAGGTGGCGTCAAGACGTGGGTGGTCGGGACAAGCCCGACCATGACGTGGATCTCCGAAGCGCCGGCCTCAAGCCCAGGCGCGTTGCTTCAGTTTGTCCTCGAAGGCCTCGATCTTCGAGGCCTTCTCCATGGTCAGGCCGATGTCGTCCAGGCCGTTGAGCAGGCAGTGCTTGCGGAAAGGGTCGATCTCGAAGGTGATCTCGCCGCCGTCCGGGCCCTTGATCGTCTGCTTCTCGAGGTCGATCGTCAGCGTCGCGTTGGAGCCGCGGGCGGCATCGTCGAACAGCATGTCGAGCTGCTCGGGCGTGACCTTGATCGGCAGGATGCCGTTCTTGAAGCAGTTGTTGTAGAAGATGTCGGCGAAGCTCGTGGAGATCACGCAGCGGATGCCGAAGTCGAGCAGCGCCCAAGGGGCATGCTCACGCGAGGAGCCGCAGCCGAAATTGTCGCCGGCGACGAGGATCTCCGCCTTGCGATAGGCCGGCTGGTTCAGCACGAAATCGGGATTCTCCGAACCGTCCTCCTTGTAGCGCATCTCGGAGAACAGCGCGGTGCCGAGGCCGGTGCGCTTGATCGTCTTCAGATACTGCTTGGGGATGATCATGTCGGTATCGACATTGACCACCTTCATCGGGGCGGGCGTCGAGGTCAGCGTGGTGAAGGGCTGCATGGTTCTTGTCCTTGCGTGAAGGCCGGCTCAGCCGGCCGCCTGTTCGATGGCTTCCATGTCCTCGTCGGAGAAGCCGAAATGGTGGCCGATCTCGTGGACCATCACGTGGGTGACGATGGCGCCCAGGCTCTCGTCATTTTCCGCCCAATAGTCGAGTATCGGCCTGCGGTAGAGATGGATGGTGTTGGGCATCTGGCCGGTCTGAGGCGAATAGCCCTGCTGGGGCAGGCCGACGCCGCTGAACAGGCCGAGCAGGTCGAAGGGGCTTTCCGCCTCCAGCTCCTTCAGCACGTCGTCCTCGGGAAACTCGGTTACGTTGAAGACGACGTCGGCGCAGAGCGCACGGAACTCTTCCGGCAGGCGGTCGAAGGCGGCCTGCGCCAGCACCTCCAACGCCTCCAGCGACGGGGCCCTGGCCCCATCCCAGTCGATTTCCGTGCCCTTGTTCACCACGGCGTCCATATCCGTCACCAGATCTTCAGCTGATGGCCGAGCCACCAGGCCAGCACGATGACGCCCAGCAGCGAGAGGGACCGGCCGATGCGCCGGCCCCAGAGCTCGACCCTGTCGCCCTCGGGCGCGTCCGCGCCCGAGAAGTGCTGTGCCGCCCGGCCCATCGAGGAGCCGAGCAGGCTTTCGCTGTCGCGCTTGACGCGCTCGAGCGCAGCCTTGGCCTCGGCTTCGCGTGCGGTTTCGCGGGGATCGTTCGACATGATGCGGTCCCCGCCTCTGTGGCTCAGCCCAGCGTGCGCACGTCGACGAAGTGGCCGATCAGCGCCGCCGCCGCCGCCATCGCCGGCGAGACGAGGTGCGTACGGCCGCGATAGCCCTGGCGGCCCTCGAAGTTGCGGTTCGAGGTCGAGGCCGCGCGCTGGCCCGGCTTGAGCTGGTCCGGATTCATGCCGAGGCACATCGAGCAGCCCGGCTCGCGCCATTCGAAACCGGCGGCGAGGAAGATCTTGTCGAGGCCTTCCAGCTCCGCCTGCTGCTTCACCAGGCCGGAGCCCGGCACGATCATGGCATAGTCCAGGCTGTCATGGATCTTCTTGCCTTCGACGATCTTGGCGACCGTGCGCAGATCCTCGATGCGGCCGTTGGTGCAGGAGCCGATCCAGATCACGTCGAGCGGGATCTCCGTCATCTTCGTGCCGGCGGAGAGGCCCATATACTCGAGCGCGCGCTTCTTCGAGGCGCGCTTGACCTCGTCTGCAATGAGCTCCGGATCGGGCACCGCGCCGAGCACCGAGATGACGTCCTCCGGGCTCGTGCCCCAGGAAACGATCGGCGGCAGGTTGGCGGCGTCCAGCTTCACGATGCGGTCGAAATGCGCGCCCTCGTCGGAGCGCAGCGTCTCCCAGTAGCGGACGGCGGCGTCCCAGCCCTCGCCCTTCGGGGCCTTGGGGCGGCCCTGCAGGTAGTCGAAGGCCTTCTGGTCGGGCGCGACCATGCCGGCGCGGGCGCCGCCCTCGATCGACATGTTGCAGACCGTCATGCGGCCTTCCATGGAGAGGCCGCGGATGGCCTCGCCGGCGTACTCGATCACCGAGCCGGTGCCGCCGGCGGTGCCGATCTCGCCGATGATGGCGAGCGTGATGTCCTTGGCGCCGACCCCGGGAGCAGGCGTGCCGTCCACCTGGACGAGCATGTTCTTCGCCTTCTTCTGGATCAGCGTCTGCGTAGCCAGCACATGCTCGACCTCGGAGGTGCCGATGCCGTGGGCGAGCGCCCCGAAGGCGCCGTGCGTCGAGGTGTGCGAGTCGCCGCAGACGATCGTGGTGCCCGGCAGGGTGAAGCCCTGCTCGGGGCCGACGATGTGAACGATGCCCTGACGCTTGTCGAGCTCGTTGAAGTACTCGACGCCGAAGTCCCTGGCGTTCTTCGCGAGCGCCTCGACCTGGATGCGGCTTTCCTCTTCCTGGATGCCCTTGGAGCGGTCGGTCGTCTGGATGTTGTGGTCGACGACGGCGAGCGTCTTCTCCGGCGAACGGACCTTGCGGCCGGTCATGCGCAGGCCCTCGAAGGCCTGCGGGCTGGTGACCTCGTGGACGAGGTGGCGGTCGATGTAGAGCAGGCAGGTGCCGTCGTCCTGCCGATCGATGACGTGATCGTCGAAGATCTTGTCGTAGAGGGTGCGGGGGCCTGTTGACGCAGTCATGGCTTGGTCTCGGTCTTGGGAACTGTGATCTGGAATATCGATGGATCGCTGCGCCGGTCATTCCGACGCGCTCAAAACAGTCGCCTGTCGCCGGCCGCAAGAGCGGCCGGTCTCAGGCGCCGGTAAGGCCCGCGGCGATGGAGGCGGTGAAGCGGCCGAAGAAGCGCCACGGCAGGCGGGCATGGTCGTGCAGCGCGGCAAAATCCTGCGTCGTCGGCAGGGGCGGCAGATGGCCCTCTCCCTGCACGGCGCTGAAGCGCTGCAACTGATGCTCACACGGCGACATGGCCACTATGTAGCAGTTCCAATGAAGCCGGACAATCGGCGCCGTCGCAGGAGCGTCATCGCCGCGGCGCAGGGGTGGGCGGTGAGCAGCCTGCGCGTCACAGCTCGCTGCGCAACTGCCAGAGCTCCGGGAAAAAGGAGCGTTCGAGCGCGGTCTTCAGGAACTTCAGGCCACTGGAGCCGCCTGTGCCCGGCTTGAAGCCGATGATGCGTTCGACAGTCTTCACGTGGCGGAAGCGCCATTGCTGGAACTGGTCTTCGAGATCGACCAGTTCCTCGGCGAGCTCGTAGAGATCGAAATGGTGCTGCGTGTCCCGATAGATCGTGAGCCACGCCGCCTTCACCATCTCGCTCGCCACGTGCGGCACGCTCCAGTCGCGCTCGATGCAGTCGGCCGGGATCGGCAGCCCGCGCCGGGCGAGCAGGCGCAGCGCCTCGTCATAGACGCTCGGCGCGTCCAGCAGCGCCTGCAGATGGGCGTAATGCTCGGGATGGTGCCGGTGCATCGCCAGCATGCGCGGGTCCTTGGCGCCGAGGCGGAATTCCAGCGCGCGATACTGATAGGACTGGAAGCCGGAGGATTGGCCGAGCGCGTCGCGGAAGGCCAGGTAGTCGGCCGGCGTCATCGTCGAGAGCACGTCCCAGGCAGTGACGAGCTGGGCCTGGATGCGCGAGACGCGCGCCAGCGACTTGAAGGCGGGCTGGAGCTGGTCGGCGCGGATCGCCGCGATGGCGCCGTCGAGCTCGTGCGCCGCCAGCTTCAGCCAGAGCTCCTGGACCTGATGGATGGTGATGAAGAGCAGTTCGTCCGGGGCGTCGCTCAGCGGCTTCTGTGCCGCGAGCAGCAGATCGAGGCCAAGATAGGAGCCGTAATCCATGCGCTCCTTGAAGTCCGTCTGCATGCCGGGTTCGATGCGGCTGTGGTGCTCGCCTGTGCCGGTGCCCATCGTTCTGACCTCCTCGCCGCGCGCCTTGACGAGGCGAAGGCGGCCTATATTTTAAGTTTAAAGTATTTTGGCATGCGGACAAGGCGGACAGGACGTGACGATGGCGATCGATCCAGCGACGACCGTTCCCGCTCGGCTCGACCGATCGCCCTTCGATCTGGCTGCCGACTTCTCCCATTTCCGCCAGAACTGGCCGGATCGACTGCATTTCGCCGCTCACAGCCATCATTTCTGGCCCGATGTCACGCGCGAGGCGCATCTGCGCTGCTGGGACGATGCCGCCCGCCTGGTCGATGGCAAGTGGGAGGAGGTGCTTGGCCCGGTCTGGCGGAAGGTGGCGCAAGGCGTGGCTGGGCATCTCAACCTGCCCGGCATCGATGGGCTCGTGCCGGCCAACAACACCCATGAATTCGTCAACCGGCTGCTGTCCTGCCTGCCGCGCGAGCGCACGCCGCGCATCCTGACTGATGACGCCGAATTCCATTCCTTCCGGCGGCAGATCGAGCGGCTGGCGGAGGAGGGGCTGGTCACGCTCACCGTCGTGCCGGCCGAGCCCTTCGCAGACCTGACGGAGCGGCTGATCGCGGCGGCGAAGGCGGGCGACCCCGACATGGTCTTCGTCAGCCAGGTGCAGTTCAATTCCGGCTATGCGCTGACCGATCTGGAGGGGCTCGTTGCGGGTGTCGGCGCGCCGGGTCGTCTCGTCGTCATCGACGGCTATCACGGCTTCCTGGCGCGGCCGACCGATCTCTCCGCCATCGCCGACAAGGCCTTCTACATCGCCGGCGGCTACAAATACGCCATGGCGGGCGAGGGCGCCTGCTTCATGCACTGCCCGCCCGGCTTCGCCATGCGGCCGCGCGACACCGGTTGGTACGCCTCGTTCGGCGCGCTCTCCGGCCCGCAGGGCGGCGTCGGCTATGCCGAGACCGGCTGGCGCTTCATGGGCGCGACCTTTGATCCCTCCGGCCTCTACCGCATGGGGGCGGTGTTCGACTGGCTCGGCGCGAAGGGCCTCGACGCGGCGGCGATCCACGGCCACGCCCATGCCTTGCAAGGTATCGTCACGGAGGGGCTGGCGCGCCGGCCTTGTGGCGTACTCGCGCCGGAGAACCTCATGCTGCCGCTCTCCGAACCGGCACGCGGCAATTTCCTCACGTTCCGCCATGCGGACGCGCCGCTCTGGTACGAACGACTGGCACAAGCGGGCGTCACCGTTGACCTGCGCGGCGACAGGTTGCGCCTGGGCTTCGGGCTCTATCAGAACGCTGACGACGCGGAGCTTCTGCTGGAGCGCTTTGCGACGCTGGCCTGACGCCAGATCGCCTAGCGGCGCGAGGTGTCGACGCTGACGACCACCGACATGCCGGGCGCCAGCTCTTCCGCCAGCGGCTGGCCCGGGTCGATGGCGATGCGGACCGGCACGCGTTGCGCGATCTTGATGAAGTTGCCAGTGGCGTTGTCCGCCCGGATGATGCTGAACTCGGAGCCTGCCGCGGGAGAAAAGCGCTCGATCCTGCCGGTGAGCGTGGCATGGCGCAGCGCATCGACCGTGAAGGTCACAGGCTGGCCGACACGCATGCCGGGCAGTTGGGTTTCCTTGAAGTTGGCGATCACCCAGGTCTGGGCGGGCACCAGCGTCATCAACTGCGTGCCGGCAGAGACATATTGGCCGAGCCGGGCCGAGACCTCGCCCAGGCGCCCGTCCTGCGGGGCGGTGATGCGGGTGTTGCTGAGATCGATCTCGGCGAGATGGACGGTGGCCTCGGCGCCCTCGACCGCGGCGACGAGCGACTGGCGGTTGACGATGGCGGTTTGAATATCCTGCCGCGCCACTTCTGCAGCGGCATTGCTGGCGGCTAGGGAGGCGCGGGCCTGGTCGAGCGCTTGCTGGCTCTGGTCGGTGCTGGTCTGGCTGACGACGCCGCGCTCGCGCAGCGGCTCGATGCGGCCCCAGTTCGCCTCGGCGGTGCGCAGTGCGGCCTCGGCGCTGGCGACATTCGCCACCGCGGCACGCAGCCGGGCCTCGGCGGAGGCGCGGGCCTGATCCGAATTGGCGAGCGCCGCACGCTGGGCAGCGAGCGAGGCCCGGGCCTGCTCCAGCTTCTGCGCATAGATGCGGTCGTCGATGCGCAGAAGCAGATCGCCCTGCTTCACCGCGGCGAAATCTTGCACCGGCACCTCTGCGACGTAGCCGGCGAGCTGCGGTGCGATCACCGTGACCTGGCCGCGGACATAGGCGTTCTCGGTGGTCTCGATGGCGCTGGCGAAGGGCGGCAGCCGCCAGGCGAACAGGATCACGGCGAGGCCGGCGAGGCCGATGGCCAGGGCGACGTAGGTCGAAAGGGAGCGGAAGAGGCGGGTCATGGTCGGTGCATTGATCAGCCGGCTGCGGGAGCAGGGGCGGTGGCGGAGAGCGCCTTGAGGCGCAGGACGGCGAGATGGAGGAAGAGTCCGGCCAGTGCGAGGCCGGCGAGCAGCGAGATGAGCAGGAAGGCGTCGTTGTAGGCGAGGACGGTCGCTTCCCGCGTCGCCTGCTGGGCGAGCAGCGCCACGCCCTCGGCGCGCGTCAGGGCCGTGTCGGTCAGGACATGGCCGTAACTACCGCCGAGCTGGCCGATGCGTTGGGCGACGAGCGGATCGGACATCGCGAAATGCTCGGCGAGCACATGGTAGTGGAAGCTGGTGCGCAGCGTGATGAAGCTGCCGAAGATGGCCGAGCCGAGCAAGCCGCCGATGCTCTGGGTGAACAGGAAGACGGTGATGAAGCTCAGGATATAGACCGGGCCGCGCGCGATCGCGCTGCCCATGCCCTGCGCCATCGCCGTCGGCAGGTAAAGCCCCGAGCCGTAGGCGACGAGCGCCTGGCTCAGATAGATGTCGTGCGGCCGGGTCAGGCTGGTCGCGCCGCTGTCGAGCCAGGCGCCCAGCGAGACGCAGGCCAGCGCCACACCGTAGAACCAGTTCTCGCGGCCCGGCCGCAGCAGCAGCGCGCAGGTCAACCCTCCCGCCAGGATCGCGCAGAAGATGACCGTATAGAGCGACAGCGTCTGCTCGTTCTGGATGCCGAGGGCCTGGAAGAAATTGGAGGCGCCAACCGTCTGTTCCGCCAGGAGCACGCGCAGCAGCAGCAATGCGCCGGCGAAGTGCAGAGTCGTCGGGCTCGTCAGCCAGCGGATGTCGATGAGCGGGCTGTCGCGATGCAGCTCGATGATCGCGGCCAGCATCAGGCAGAGAATGGCGCAGGCGAGGAGCCAGCCGAGCCAGGGCGCCTCGAACCACCAGTAGATCCGGCCGAGGCTGAGCACGACGGCGATCGAGCCGAAGCCGATGGCGATGAACAGGTAGCTGACGAGATCGAGCGGGCCGATGCACTTCACCCGCGGCGGCGAGGTCAGCGGCAATGCGTAGACGAAGCCGAAGGCGAGCAGGGCGAGCCCCATCTCGAACAGGGTCAGGCCGTGGAAGCCGCCTATATCGAGCAGCCAGGGCGAGATGAGCCGAGTCACGGGGATGCCGAGCGTGGTGTTGGTGAGCGCCAGCGAGATCCCGACAGTAAGCTTCTTCGGGGGCGGCAGCGGCTCGATCATGTAGAAGAAGGCGAGGGAGGACATCGGCGCCGCCGCCATGCCGCTCATGAAGCGGACCACCACGGCCGATTGCAGATCGCGGACGAAGAGGAGGTTAAGCAGCGTCGCAAAGACGAAGCCGGCCAGGCTGATCTCGGCGAAATTGCGCAGTCCGTACTGCATCCGGATCTTGATCAGCGCGATCGAGAGCGAGACGTTCGGCGCCATGTAGGCGGCGATCAGCCAGTTGGTCTCGGCGAGGGTGGCACCGAGCTCGCCCTGGATCTGGTAGACATTGGTGTTGACGATGTTCTGGCCGACCTGCTGCGTCATCGCCAGTGTTACCGAGGCGAGCATATAGGCGAGCGCACGGGCGGGCGGCATGGTGAGGCCGAACGGTTGCGCGGCCGGGGCGGTCGTGGTTTCGGGCGCGCTCATGGGGCCACGCTCCGTCCGGCGGCGATGTTCCGCGAGGTGCGGCGCAGGACGCCGAGCGCCGCTTCCAGCTCCTCGGGTGCGATCCCCTGCAGGATGCCGGCGCGCAGCTCGGCGAGGAAGTTCAGGATGTCCTGCGCCTGAGCGCGGGCGGTCTCCGTGAGGAAGACGCGGCGGGCGCGGCGGTCACCTTCGACGGCGCGGCGCTCGATCATGCCGTTGCGTTCGAGGCCGTCGAGGAGACGCACCAGCGTCGGCTGCTCGATGTCGAGCAGGCCTGCGAGATCGGACTGGATCGGGCCGTCTTCCTTGGCGACCTCCATCAGCAGCCGGGCGCGCGAGAGGGTCAAACCCATGTCGCGGGCGCGCTCGTCGACGAGCGCCCTCAGCTTCCGGTTGACGGCAGCGAGCTCGGCAGTGAAGGCGGCCTGAAGCGGGGCGAGGTCCATGACGCTGATATAAATAGCATGCTAACGATTATCTTACTTATATGCGACATTGATGCATATCAAATGCGGATATTGCGTCGCGATATGCGTTTCTGGAATGGGTCGAGATGGCCCTGGGCAATAAAAAAACGCGGCCCCGAAGGACCGCGTTTCAATCTCTTTGCACTGAGGCTGCGGCTTACTTGCCGGCTGCCTTCGAGCCCTTGGCCGGCTTGGCCTCGACGCGCTCGGCGATACGGGCCGACTTGCCGCGGCGATCGCGCAGGTAATAGAGCTTGGCGCGGCGCACCTTGCCCTTGCGGACCACCTTGATCGAGTCGAGGTTCGGCGAGAAGAGCGGGAAGACGCGCTCGACACCCTCGCCATAGGAAATCTTGCGGACGGTGAAGCTCTGGTTGAGGCCGCCGCCGTTGCGGGCGATTACGACGCCCTCATAGGCCTGGACGCGAGTGCGCTCGCCTTCCTTGACCTTGACGTTGACCTGCACGGTGTCACCGGGCTGGAACTGGGGGATGTTCTTGCCGTCGCTGAGCTTGGTGATCTGCTCGGCATCGAGCTGTTCGATGATGTTCATGGGTCTCTCCATGGCCGTGTTCGCGTGCGGGCACGCTGGCGTTACGGCGCGCTGTTTTCAGTTGAGAGCGCGGCCATACAGGAGCGCGGTGGATTTGTCGAGCGGCAATGCCGGCAAAGCGCGTCGGCGCCTATTCGCTTGTTGGCGATCCGCGCGGCATGCTTAGCCTTGCCCGAACCGAGACGCCACATCGACCGGACGCAGGCCATGACCGACCAAGCCACCAAGATCGCCCTTGTGACGGGTGCCGCGCGCGGCATCGGGCTTGCCACCGCCAAGCGCTTTCTCGCCGAAGGCTGGCAGGTCGGCCTGCTCGACATCGACGGGGCGGGGCTCGAGCGGGCCGCGGCCGAGATCGCGCAACCGGCGCGGACGCTGGTGCTGACCTGCGACGTCGCCGATCCGGCGCAGCTGGAGGCTGCCTTTGCCGGGCTCGCCAAGCGCTTCGGGCGGCTCGACGCGCTCGTCAACAATGCCGGCACGGCGGTGTTCAAACCGCTGCTGGAGACGACCTATGAGGAGTGGCAGCGGGTGCTTGCGGTCAACCTCACCGGCCCGTTCCTGGCGACACAGCTCGCCGCGCCGCTGATGGCCGACAATGGCGGCGGCGCTATCGTCAACATCACCTCGATCTCGGGCCTGCGCGCCTCGACTTTGCGCGTTGCCTACGGCACCTCGAAGGCGGCGCTGGCACATCTGACCAAGCAGCAGGCGGCGGAGCTCGCGGGCCTCGGTATCCGCGTCAACGCGGTCGCGCCGGGGCCGGTGGAGACGGCGATGGCCAAGGCCGTGCACAGCCCCGAGATCCGCGCGGACTACCGCGACGCGATTCCGCTTGGCCGCTACGGGCTGGAGGAGGAATTGGCCGAGTCGATCTTCTTCCTGTGCTCGGAGCGCGCGAGCTACATCTCCGGGCAGGTGCTGGCGGTCGATGGCGGCTTCGAAGCCGCAGGCATCGGGCTGGCGACGCTGCGCGGGGAGAGGCGGAACCTCTAGGCGCGCGAGTTGCGCTCGCGGGCTTCGCGCTGGTGCCCTACGGCCTGACCGGGCTCCAGCAGGGCTGGCGGAGAGCCTGAATCCGTCCGTCCTGCCGTGCTGGGTGCGCCGGGGATCGGTTGGGCCGCACGCCTGCCCGGCCATTCGACCCCGATCGCCATGGACCCGGCGATGACCGCGGTCATGCAGTCCTCGACGGCCGCCATTTCCGTCACCATTTCGGCGTTCTTTGCCGGGTCGGCGAGCCTTGAGCAGGGCGCGGCAACGTTGCGGGGATTGAGGCCGAACCCGAGGGGATTGTCAGGGCCCGGCCGCGTCCGCCAAATGGTGGCGTCCAGAGTGTCTGCGGAGCCACCGGAATCGTAGACAAGGCTGATGTGGGGGGCTGGTTCGCGATGGAATCGTTCACGATTGGCATTTTCGCGCTCATCGTCATCTTCGGCGCGGCCTTGTTCGGGATGTTCGTGAAGAGCCGGCTTCCCGAGCACCATCTCACGCCCGACTCGAGAGATGCCATCAAGCTGGCCACGGCGATCATCGGAACACTCTCGGCGCTGGCGCTGGGCCTTCTGATTGCATCGGCAAAGCGCTCCTTCGACGATGCGGGGGCCGAGCTGAGGGCGACTGCTGCGCGCATCCTGGTGCTGGATAGGGTCCTGGCGCATTACGGCCCCGAGACCGCAGAGATGCGCCAATCGCTCCGCCGGCTCGTGGAGCACCGCAAGCTCGAAATCGACAACGGCATGCTGAACAGCGATTCGCTCAATGACGGGCTGGACGTCGAGCCGATCCAGGATCGCCTGCGGGACCTGGTACCGACGACGGATGGGCAGCGCTGGCTTCAGTCACGGGCCCTCCAGCTGACCGGGCAAGTCGCGGAGACACGATGGTCGCGGCCGGAAACCGAGGCGGGAGGATTTCCGGGTGTTTTCGTCGTCTTCATCGTCTTCTGGCTGGCGCTGCTCTTCACATCCTTTGGATTGCTTGCGCCGGGAAACGCGACGGTGGTCGTCTTCCTCCTCGTGTCGGCGATATCCGTGGCAGGGGCGCTGGTGCTCATCATCGATATGGACCACCCCTATCTCGGCTATATCCGGGTGTCCGATGCGCCGCTGCGGCTGGCCATGGAGCGGCTTGCCAAGCCCTGATCGACTGTCGAGCCCGGGGCCGACCGCGGTCTTTGCCGTCACTGCAGCGCCCCGGATAAATCCCTTGCGCTGGCCGCGGAACGGCGCGAACCTCCCCTCCTATGCCTCTTCGACGGCCGCCCGACCAGCTCGGGCCGGTGCGACCGCCGCCCGACCGGCGCCTTGGGGCTTTCCTTCCCGCCGCGCTGGCCTTCATCCGCGACGATGAGGGGCGAGCCCTTTCGTCCTCGCGGTCCAACCCGGAGGAGGACGTCATGGCAGCACAAAATGGCAGAGGAGACACGGCCCGCGGTACCAGGCGCGCGGGGCCGCGATGCATCGCGATCGTCGGCCCCTTCCAGAGCGGCAAGACGACCTTGCTGGAAAGCATCCTGATGCGCTGCGGCGCGCTTTCGCGCACGGGTTCGGCCAAGAACGGCAATACGGTCGGCGATGCGGCGCCCGAGGCGCGGGCGCATCAGATGAGCACGGAGCCTAGCGTCGCAACGGTCGAATTCCTCGGCGACACCTTCCATTTCGTCGATTGCCCCGGCTCTGTCGAGTTCCTGCACGAGATGCGCCATGTTCTGCCGGCGGTCGATGCCGCCGTCGTCGTCTGCGAGGCGGATGACCGCAAGGCGCCGGCGCTGGAACTGGTCCTGCGCGAACTCGAGGAAGCCGACATCCCGCGCTTTCTCTTCCTCAACAAGATCGACACGGCCTCGCGCCGGGTCCGGGAGACGCTCGGCATCCTGCAGCGCGCCTCGCGCACGCCGCTGCTGCTGCGACAGATCCCGATCTGGAAGAACGGCATTGCCGTCGGCTTCATCGACCTCGCGCTGGAGCGGGCCTTCATCTACCGCGAGCATGCGCCGAGCGAGATCGTGCCGCTGGCGGTCGATGAGAGTGGCCGGGAGAAGGAGGCGCGCTTCTCCATGCTCGAGCGGCTCGCCGACTATGACGACGAGCTGATGGAAGAGCTGCTCGGTGACATGGAGCCGCCGCGCGACCGCATCTTCGACGATCTCGCCCGCGAATTGCAGCATCGCCATGTCGTGCCGGTGCTGATCGGCGCGGCGGAGCGCGGCAATGGCGTGACACGGCTCCTGAAGGCACTCAGGCACGAGGCGCCGGGGCTCGCCGAGACCCGCGGGCGCGCCGGGGTCCTGGCCGAAGGGCCTCCGCTCGCCCAGGTGATGAAGACCTGGCATTCGAGCCAGGGCGGCAAGCTCTCGCTGGCGCGGGTGATGCGCGGCCGGATGGCCGAAGGTGACACCGTGACATCGTCGGGCGGCGTGGAGGCCCGCATTGCCGGTGTGCTGGCGCTCAAGGGCGCTGAGCAAAGCCGCAAGCCGGCGGCCGAGGAGGGCGAGGTCGCGGCGTTCGCCAAGCTGGAAGGCATCGGGACCGGGGAATCCTTCATGCTCGGCAAGCAGCGGGCAAGCGTCGTCAGCGCGATCGCGCCGCCGGAGGCTGTCCATGCGGTCGCCATCGCGGTGAAAGACCGCAAGGACGATGTCCGGCTGGCCGCAGCCTTGCAGCGATTGACGGAGGAGGACGCGGCGCTTTCGGTCACGCAGGTCCCTGAGCTGGGCGAGACCCGTCTGACCGGGCAGGGCGAGATGCATCTGCGTGTCGCGCTCGAGAAGCTCGCGGGCCGCTACGGCGTGACTGTCGCGAGCCGTTCGCCCCAGGTCGGCTATCGCGAGAGCATCCGCGGTCACGCCGGCGCGCGCGGCCGGCATCGCAAGCAGAGCGGTGGCCACGGCCAGTATGGCGATGTCGTGATCGAGGTCGCGCCGCTGCCCCGCGGGGACGGCATTCGCTTCGTCGACAAGATCACCGGCGGGGTGGTGCCGCGCCAGTATATCGGCTCGGTCGAGGCCGGCATGCGCGACTTCTGCGAGAAGGGGCCGCTCGGTTTCCCGATCGTCGATATCGAGGTCACGTTGACGGACGGCTCCTACCACACGGTCGATTCCTCGGACATGGCGTTCCGGCAGGCGGCGCGGCTGGCGATGAGCGAGGCGATGCCGCAGGCGAAGCCCGTCCTGCTCGAGCCGATCCTGTCCGTCGATGTCGTCATCCCGTCGGAGGCGATGTCGCGCGCATCGGCTCTGATCTCTGCCCGGCGCGGCCAGATCCTCGGATACGATACGCGAGCGGGCTGGCGCGGCTGGGACCAGATCAAGGCGCTGGTGCCGGAGGCCGAGATGCCCGGGCTGATCGTCGAGCTGCGCTCGGCGACCTCGGGCGTCGGCTCGTTCAACGCACGCTTCGACCATCTGGCGGAGCTCGCCGGCAAACCGGCGGAGGCGGTCGTCTCCGCGCAGGCCCTGGCTTCCGCCCAGGGGCGCTGACGGGGAACCCGCCTGAACCGTACCGCAGTGGCGGGAGCTTCGGCTCCCGCCGTCTTCGGAATTGATCGCTACCGTCATGGCGGGATGCAAAAGGCAGCTTCTCGGCGTTCGGCAATGTCTGCGAATGACGCGTCGGCCTTCGGTATTGGCCCCATCGCTGGCTCGCGTGGAATGCTGAATTTGTTCGGGCCGTCTGACCGGGATGGACGGCCCGGCTCCGAAGCCGCCGGACGCAATCTCGAAAGGCAGCGCATCCGGGCGCATGGGGAGGGCTGACACGTGGCCACCGTCTTCTCCGATCGCCGTGAGGCCGGCCGAAAGCTGGGGAACAGGCTTCGCCGGTATCGCGAGCGAGGCGATGTCGTCGTCCTGGCGCTGCCACGAGGGGGAGTGCCCGTCGGCTTCGAGGTTGCGCGAGCCTTGAAGGCTCCGCTCGACGTTCTCGTCGTGCGCAAGCTCGGCTTTCCCGGAGATGAAGAAATGGCCATGGGCGCGATCGCGACGGCGGGGACACGTGTCCTGAACCGGGACGTTATCGCCGCGCTTGGCATCGCCCAGGACGTGATCGACAAGGTGGCCGCCAAAGAGGAGCAGGAACTGCTTCGCCGCGAGCGTCTCTACCGCGGAGATCGCGCGCCGCTTTATCTGGAGGGCCGGACCGTCATCGTCGTGGATGACGGCCTGGCCACGGGCGCGACGATGCGGGCCGCGGTCATGGCGCTTCGGGACAAGCATCCGGCCCGCATCGTGGTCGCGGCTCCGGTCGGAAGCCGGGAGATCTGCGAAGCGATGAAGACCGTCGCTGAGGAGGTGGTTTGCGTGACGATGCCGCGTTACTTCGTGGGCGTCGGAAGCTGGTATTCCGATTTCTCGCAAACCAGCGACGACGAGGTTCGCTCCCTGCTGGACGAGGCCAACGGGCTGTTGACCAAGCCGGGTCATTAGAGCGTGCCGAGGCTTATGCGTAACCAGGATGCCGTCCCGGCCGGACGGAAGCGGAGAGCCGCGATATCCATGTCCGAACCTTTATCGGAAGCGCTCTGGCATGGATCGCGGGGCAAGCCCGGGATGACACCTCGGTTCCCGGTGGAATCAGCATACGCCAACGACGCACAAGGGTGCATGGTTTCGCCATCCCGGCGAGATCGTCCGCATCCCGGTTCGTCAGCCGCTTCCGGTTTCGCTTGCCTTCATCCCTTTCGGATAGTTTATATGTAAACGTTGTGCGGAGCGGAACAGCCGGCGCTTGCGCCTTGGTTCGCTGTTCCGCACTCTATGACGATGACAGTCCAACGATGTCGACAAGGCTCGGAACCCGGCGATGACGGGTAACCGGGCGACAGGGAGGAGATGATGAACGCGATCGGCGCCACGCAGGCCACGCAAGATTCGCGGCCGTGGCTTGCGCATTATCCACCGGCGGTGCCGGCGGAGCTGGACGACGCCAAGATCGGCACGCTGGTCGATCTGATCCGTTCGTCCTGCGCGCGCTATGCCAACAGGCAGGCCTTCGAGAGCTTCGGCAAGACGATCACCTTCGCGGAGACCCTGCGCGCAGCCGAGGCCTTCGCCGGGTGGCTGCAGGCCAAGGGGCTCAAGAAGGGGGATCGTGTCGCGCTGATGATGCCGAACATCCTGGCCTATCCGTCGGCGATCTTCGGCACGCTTCTCGGCGGCTTCACCGTGGTCAACGTCAACCCGCTCTACACGGCGCGCGAGCTGACCCATCAGGTCAACGATGCGGGGGCGCGCGTCCTCGTGGTGATCGAGAACTTCGCCCATGTCGTCGAGGAGGCGAAGCCGAACCTGAAGGTCGATGCGATCGTCATCGCCACGGCCGGCGACCTGATGGGTTTCAAGGGCAAGATCGTCAATTTCGTCGCGCGCCGGATCAAGAAGGTCGTCAAGCCGTTCAATCTGCCGGGCGCCGTGCCGCTGCAGCAGATCCTGCAGGGCGGCGTAGGGATGACACCGGTAACGGTGACGTCGCAGGATGTCGCCTTCCTGCAATATACGGGCGGGACGACCGGCGTGGCCAAGGGCGCGACGCTGACGCATCGCAATGTCGCGGCGAACGTCCAGCAGGCCGGGCTCTGGCTGGAATGGGTGCTGGAGCCGCCCCAAGGGCGCGGCGAATACCAGCACGTCATGGTCACGGCGCTGCCGCTCTATCACATCTTCGCGCTGACCTGCTGTTGCCTGTTCCTGCTGCGGATCGGCGCCAAGAGCCTGCTGATCGCCAACCCGCGCGACATCCCCGGCTTCGTCAAGACGCTGAGGTCGAGCCGTTTCACCCTGATCTCCGGCGTCAACACGCTCTACAACGCGCTGGCCAATCACCCCGAGATCAAGAACGTCGACTTCTCCGAGCTGCGCTTCGCCGTGGCCGGCGGCATGGCGACGCAGGCCGCGGTCGCCAAGCAGTGGAAGGCCGTGACCGGGCGCCCGATCATCGAAGGCTATGGATTGTCCGAGACCTCCCCGGTCGCGACGATCAACCGGCCGGATATCCAGGAATTCACCGGCACCATCGGCTATCCGATCCCCTCGACCGAGATCGCCATACGCGACGCCGAGGGCCATGACATGCCGCTGGGCGAATCCGGCGAGATCTGCATCCGCGGGCCGCAGGTGATGGCCGGTTACTGGAACCGCCCGGACGAGACCGCCAAGGCGATGACGGCGGACGGCTTCTTCCGCAGCGGCGATATCGGCGTGATGCTGCCGGACGGGCAGATCAAGGTCGTCGACCGCATGAAGGACATGGTGCTGGTCTCCGGCTTCAACGTCTATCCGAACGAAGTCGAGGACGTTCTGGCCGCGCATCCGGGCGTGCTCGAGTCGGCGGTCATCGGCCTGCCCGACGAGCATTCCGGCGAGGCCGTCACCGCCTTCGTCGTGCGCAAGGACCAGACGCTGACGGCGGAGGAGCTGCGCGCCTACTGCAAGGAGAACCTGACGGGCTACAAGGTGCCCAAGCAGATCTTCTTCCGGGAAACCCTGCCAAAGACCAATGTCGGCAAGGTGTTGCGCCGCGCGCTGCGCGAGGAGGTCGTCGTCAAGCGCTAGCGCGACGGGCCGAAAAGTGGAGCCCATCTTTCGGAAAAATCCGATGCCGAACAAGCAACTGGATCGCCACCCTGCGCCCGGCAGCGCGCATGGCGATCCAGCGGACGGCGGCAGCGTGGTCGACAGTCAGGACAGCAACGTGTCTTCTGTGCGGGGTTTCGCGGGAGGGAATCGCCGCCGCGAGCCGTCACGGAGAAAATTGTCGTTTGCCTCGCCGTCTCGTCGAATTTCCACTGCTGCGCCGGCTGAAGCCTGGGCTCCATGTCTATGACGAGGAGGCGCTGAATGCCGAGCCGGCCATCGGCCTGCTCGACCAGGCGATCACGCCGATCGATTCCTTCTTCATCCGCAACAACGGCGATCTGCCGGAGGTTGGCGGCGAACACGACTGGACGCTGACGATCGAGGGCGAGGTCGAGCGCCCGACCGTCTGGACCATTGCGGGCCTGCGCCAGCGCTTCGAGACCGTCACAGTCACGGCCGTCCTCGAATGCGCCGGCAACGGGCGTTCGCAGTTCTCTCCCGCCACTGATGGGCTGCAATGGCGGCTCGGGGCCGTCGGCTGCGCGCGCTGGACCGGGGTGCGGCTGGCGGATGTGCTGGAGCATGCCGGCCCGAAACCGAGCGCCGTCTATACCGGGCATCATGCGCCCGACCGGCAGATCGGCAGGCCGGAGAAGGCGGCTCTGTCGCGCGGCCTGCCGATGGCCAAGGCGCTGGCGCCGGAAACGCTGATCGCCTTCGCGATGAACGACGAGCCGCTGCCGCGCCTGCATGGCGGGCCGCTGCGGATCGTCGCGCCGGGCTATCCCGGCTCGGCCTGGCAGAAATGGCTCGACGGGATCAGCCTGCGCCCGGTCGAGCATGACGGCGAGAAGATGCGCGGCACCGACTATCGGATGCCGATCGAGGCGCTGCGGCCGGGCGAGGCGTTCGATCCGGCCAATTTCGCGGTAATCACCGACATGCCGGTCAAATCGCTCATCACCACCCCGGTCGACGGCTTCACGGTGAAGCACGGAGAGCCGCTGACAGTCGGCGGTTTCGCCTGGAGCGGGGCCATTCCGCTCGCTTCGGTCGAGCTTTCCTGCGATGGCGGCGGTAACTGGCACGACATCCCGTTGCAGCCGGGCGAGGGGCCTTTCGCCTGGCGGCGCTTCGAGGCGGAGGTTTCCGCCGACCAGGTCGGGCCACTGGTCATCATGGTGCGGGCGCATGACGTGGCAGGCAACAGCCAGCCGCTGGAGATCGCCTGGAACCCGCGTGGCTATTGCAACAACCAGGTGCAGCGCCTCCGCGGCTCGGTGGTCGCCTGAAGGTTTGAACCTTTTCGGCTCTCGCCGCGTCTAATGTTCGGGCCCGCCGCACCGGCAAGGCTCCGCCGCCCCGGTCTCTCCTCCTCCTCCCATCGGCGACCGGGGCGGCTATTCTTCCCTGATCGCGCGCATCCTGGCCCGAGCAAGCTCGTCGTGCTCGGGCTTGACCCGAGCATATCCCGCAAGATGAGGCTCTCGCGCTTTTCACGAGCCGCGATTCTCGGGTCTGCGCTTCGGCTCGCCCGAACATGACACACCGAGCTCAGGCCGCGAGAAGGGCCTTGCCATCGGCCGTATGGCTGGTCGTCCTGACGATCTGACCGGCCGCGATGTCGCTGATAAAGCGGACCAGCGTGAAATCCTCGGCCCGGCCGGTGTTACCGCGTTCGGTCAGGACGCTGAGCGGCCGGCCGACGCGCTCGGCGAGATGCCGCTCATGCGCAGCGCCTGCTGCCAGCCGCAGCCGTGCGGCGCGCTCCGCGACGACGCCGGCGGGTAGTTGCGGCATGCGCGCGGCCGGCGTGTCCGGGCGGGCGGAGTAGGGGAAGACGTGCACGAAGCTCAGCCCGCACTCCTCGACCAGTCCAAGCGAACCGGTGAACATCGCCTCGTCCTCAGTCGGGAAACCGGCGATGAGATCGGCGCCGAAGACGATGTCGGGGCGCAAGGCCCGGATCTCGGCGCAGAAGCGGACGGCGTCGGCGCGGCTGTGGCGGCGCTTCATGCGCTTCAGAATGAGGTCGTCGCCGGCCTGCAGGGACAGGTGCAGATGCGGCATCAGCCGCGCCTCGGTCGCGAGCAGGTCGCGCAGCCTGTCGTCGACCTCGACCGCGTCGATCGAAGACAGGCGCAGGCGCGGCAGTTCGGGGAGCGCCCGAAAAATTGCCTGGGCGAGAGCACCGAGCGACGGCTGGTTCGGCAGGTCGCGGCCATAGCTGGTGAGGTCGACGCCGGTCAGCACGACTTCGCGCGCGCCGGCCTCGACCAGCCGGCGGCATTGCGCGACCACATCATCGGCCGGGAGCGAGCGCGAATGGCCGCGACCGAAGGGGATGACGCAGAAGGTGCAGCGATGGTCGCAGCCGTTCTGGACCTGGACGAAGCCGCGCGTATGGCCGGTGAAGCGGCCGGTGGCCGGCGCGCGCAATGTCGTGCGGGCCATGATGTCGCCGACATCGAGCTTGTCCGCGGCGGCTGCATCCGCGCTTCCAAGGCTGTTGGAGCGGGCAAGCGCGGCCCAGCTCGCGGGATTGAGCTTCTCGTCATTGCCGAGGATACGGTCCGTCTCCGGCATCGCCGCGAAACGGGCGGGTTCGATCTGCGCGGCGCAGCCGGTGACGATGACCGGGCGGTCCGGCTTCTCGCGCTTCAGGCGGCGCACGGCCTGCCGCGCCTGGCGCGTCGCCTCGGCGGTGACGGCGCAGGAATTGACGATGGCGGCGTCCTTCAGCCCGGCGGCCTGCGCCTGGAGCCGCAGCGCCTCGCTCTCGACGATGTTGAGGCGGCAGCCGAAGGTGACGACCTCCAGCGCCATCAGGCGGCGCGCTCGATCAGGGCCGGGTCGATCCGGCCTTCCCATTCGAATTCGACCGGGCCGGTCATCAGCACATGGCCGTCGCTCTCGCGCCATTCGATCGCGAGGTCGCCGCCGGKCAGGCTGACCGTGGCCTTGCGGGCGGTAAGTTCACGCCGCACGCCCGCGACCAGCGCCGCGCAGGCGCCGGAGCCGCAGGCCTGGGTGATGCCGGCGCCGCGCTCCCAGACGCGCAGGACGATATGATCGGGCGCCTTCACCGCGGCGAGTTCGATATTGGCGCGGTCGGGGAAGATCGGATGGTTCTCGAGCAGCGGGCCGATCTGCTCGAGATTGTAGGCGTAGGGGTCGTCGACGAAGAAGACCGCGTGGGGATTGCCCATGTTGACGGCGCAGGGCGTGTGCAGGATCGGGTTGTCGATCGGCCCGATCTGCAATTCGAAGCGGCTGGTGTCCTCGAAGGGCTCGGCCAGCGGGATCTGGTCCCAGTCGAGACGCGGCGCACCCATGTCGACGGTGAAGAGGGCTTCACCCTCGCGCACCGTCGGCAGCAGCCCGGCCTTGGTCTGGAGGGCGAGGCTCGTCTTGGCGGCGTCGCCCATCTGCGGATCGGCGATCATCGCCCAGGCGACGCACCGCGTCCCGTTGCCGCAGGCGCCGGCCTCGGAACCATCGGTGTTGTAGATGCGCACGAAAGCGTCGGTGCCGGGCGCCACGGCATCGTGCAGGACCATGAGCTGGTCGAAGCGGGCGCGGGGCTCGGCAGCGATGGCGCGCGCCTCCGCCTCGCTGACGACATGCTTCGTGCCGCGCAGGTCGAGCACCGTGATCTGGTTGCCCAGCCCGTTCATCTTCAGGAACCGGCGATTGGCCAGAGCGTTCATTTGGTCACATGTCCCATGAATAGTGGGTCTATGGCCGAGGCGATGTGAAAAAGCCACCCTCATCCCGTTCCTGTGAAAAGGTGGACATTCTATGTTGCGCTGCAAGGGCGCGAATCGCGTGAAACTCAGGGCCGTGACGATGCGGTATTCCCGGATTTGTGTTCTGGCGCTTGCCGGCATGGTGAGCGTTTCCAGTGGAACGGTCTTCGCGCAGCAGCGCGTTGCTGCGCCGAGCCCGGTCGAGTCCGCGCCATTGGCGCCGCCGCCGGGCGCTGCTCCGGCCCAGGTGCCGGCCACCCCGGCACAGACGCCGCCGGCGCCTGCGCCCGGGCAGCCGTCTAGCCCGCAGCCGGTACAGCCGCCTCCGGCGCTGCAGGGGCCTGTGACGCCGCAACCTGTCCAGCCCGCGCCGACGCCATCGATGCCGATCGAGCCACAGCCGGTGCAACCGCCGCCGACGCTGCCCGCCCCGGGCCAGCCGCTGCCGCCCGCGCCGTCGCAGCAGCAGACCGGCGTGCCCGATCCCAATTCGACATTGGCCGGGAAGGGCACGGACAGCAGCGATGTCGGCGAGGTCGTGCTCTCGCCGAAGCCGGTGCTGATGCTGTCCGGGCAGGCGACCTGGGATCAGGGGTTCCAGAAACTCTCCAACAGCATCAAGACCCTGCGAGCCGAGGCGCAAAGGGCGGGGCTGGCGGTCGCGGGCAGGCCGCTCGCGCTGTTCGTCGAGACGACGGATGACGGCTTTCGTTTCGATGCGATGCTGCCGGTCGCGATTCCGCCCGGTGGGCAAGCGCCGTCTCTGGGCGCGGATTTCAGGATGGGAACCTCGCCCGCAGGGCCGGCGCTGCGCTTCCTGCACCAGGCGCCCTATGACGACATCGACTCGACCTATGAGACGATCACCGCCTATCTCGAAGCCAAGAGCATCGTCGTGAAGGACACCTTCCTCGAGGAATATGTCAGCGAGCTCAATGATCCGGGCGACCCGAATCTCGAGATCAACGTCTACGTGCAGCCCAAATAGAGCGCTCGTGCCGCGTCGTCATTGCGGGGAGCGGGGGGCCGGGTGGATGTCGAGCACGATCCGCCTGGATTGCTTCGCTGCGCTCGCAATGACGCGGTGAGCGCTACGCGCTCCAGCTCAACCCCGGCCGCATCGGCCTGAAGCGCTCTTCCGGCAGACCGGCTTGGGCGAGCGCCACTTTCAGCGCTTCCGGCGGCCGCTCCACGCCCTCGTCGGTGAGCTGGAAGGTGCCCCAGTGGTGCCCGATGGCCTGCTCGGCGCGCAGCGCCTGCATGACCTTGACCGCCTCGTCGGGGTTCATGTGGTTGTCCGACATGAACCAGCGCGGCTCATAGGCGCCGATCGGCAGCACGGCGAGACGGAATGGCCCATGCTCGCGGCCCAGCCGCTCATAGAGCGAGCCGTCGTGATAGCCGGTGTCCCCGATATGGAAGATTTTCGTGCCGGCCGCTTCGAGAACGTAGGAGCACCAGAGCGCCATGCGCCGGTCGAAGGCGCCGCGCGCCGACCAGTGATAGCTCGGCAGCAGCGTGATCGCGACGGCTTCCGACAATTGGAGCCGGTCGTTCCAGTCGTGGGCCTCGGCATGGGCGTCCGGGATGCGGGCCCGCACGATGGTGTCGTTGCCGAGTGGCATGATCATGCGCGGCTGGTCGCGGTGATGGATGCGCGCCAGCGTCTCGATGTCGAGATGGTCGTAGTGGTTGTGGGTGATCAGGACCGTATCGATCTTCGGCAGATCGTCGAAGGCGACGCCGGGCTCGTTCACACGCCTGGGGCCAATGAAGGAGAAGGGGCTGGCCCGCTCGGAATAGACCGGGTCGACCAGCAGGTTGAGGCCGCCGACCTGATAGAGAAACGAGGCGTGGCCGAGATGGACGATGCGAATGCCATCGACGCGCGCGGGCGGCTTGTCCTGCGGCGGCGCCGCATATTGCAGCGGGAAGGTCTCACGCTCGCGCTTGCCCGTCTGCCAGCGCAGGACGTCGAGCAGCCCCTTGCTGCCCGAGCGGCCATCGCTGAAGACGATGCCGTTGAAATGGTCGCTGACGGGGCCCTGGTAATAGGGGTTGCGCGAGCGGGAAATCGTGGCCCAGGCGGCGCCGGTCGAGGCCAGCAGCGCACCGAGACCGACGAAAGAGAGGAGTTTGCGGCGGGTCATGGCCCAGAAGAGGTAGGTCGCCGCAACGCCGGGTCAAGTCTCCGGGGCCTTGATCGCCAGGGCATGAAGCCAGCGCGTGGCCATGCGGTCATAGCCGGAGCCCATCTCCTCCTCGATCTGCAGGGACTGCCAGCCCCTGGCTGGTCCGTAGGCGTCGCGCAATTCGGCGGATGAGAGATAATTGAAATACCGACCGAGGCTGTCGCGTCCTTCGGCTTCTCCGGCCTTGAAGCTGGCGTAGAAGACGCCGCCCGGTCGCAACGCGGCACGGATGCGGTCGATGATGCCGGGCAGGCCCGGGCGCGGCGCGTGCAGCAGGCAGGCATGCGCCCAGACGCCATCATAGGCCGCGACCTCGGCCAGATCCTCGAAGAGCAGGACGCGGACCTCGCGGCCGAGCCGTTGCGCGGCCTGCTTCGCCAGCTCGGGCGAGCCGTCCGTCGGGACCACGTCGAAGCCGCGGCGCAGCATCTCCTCGCTGTCCTGGCCGCCGCCGCAACCGAGTTCGAGAATGCGGGCGCCGGGAACAAGCCCTGCGGCGAAGATGTCGATGCGGCGGTTTTCGGCCTGCCTGTCCCGCCCGGCATAGGCGCTGGCTTCCTCGGCATAGAAGCCGAGGGTTTGACTGTCCTTGCTCGACATTGCGGCGTCAGTTGCTTCCGGAGCGGATCGCGACCGTCGCGACACCGGCGCCGATCAGCAGCGTGCCGCCAGCTTTGTTGAAGAGCCCGATTGCGCGGGGGTTGCTGACCACGGCCCGGGCGCGCGAGGCGATCAGCGCGTAGCCCATGGCATTGGCGAAGGCGAGGCTGATGAAGGTCGCCTCGAAGATCAGCATCTGCGTCCAGAAATCGCCCTTGGTGTCGAGGAACTGCGGAAGGAAGGCGACGAAGAAGGTGATGCTCTTCGGGTTGAGCGCGGTCACCAGCCAGGCATGGCCGAGCATCTTCCAGGCGGGCGCGGCATCTTCGCGCGGTTTGGCGTCGAGAGAGCCGCCGGCGCGGAAGAGCTTGATCCCGAGCCAGACGAGATAGGCGGCGCCGATCCATTTCAGAGCGGTGAAGACCATGGCGGAGGTGGCGAGCAAAGCGCCGACACCGAGCATGGAGAGCGTCATCGCCGTGAAATCACCGAGCGCGACGCCCACGGCGATCGGGAAGGCCGTGCGCCAGCCCTGGCCGAGCGCATAGGAGATGACGAGGAGGATCGTCGGCCCGGGGATGACCAGCAGGACGGCGGTGGCGGCGGCGAAGGCGGCCCAGGCTTCGAAGGTCATGATGATGGCTCCGTTAAAACCAGAGCCATCACCAGAAGTGGTGTCTTGTAAAGAGCCGGGCCGCGGGAATTGAAAATTGGTGCCCGGCGTTTTCGACGATGCCTTCTTTTCTAGGTGCGCGGCGGCTCAGCGTGCACTGTCGAGGAAGTCGCAGAGGGCTGTCCGGACAGCCCCTTCCGGCGACATCTGGCCGGGCTGCACGGTAAAGGCGATGTCGACGCGCGTGCCGGTGGCCTGTTTGCGCGCCGTCACCTTCAGGATCTGTGGGCGGCCGGAGCCCGTCACTTCCTGCATGGCGGAGATCGTGCCGCTGGCCTTGTCGGTCCGGATGTCCATGAAGTCGCCATCGGCCTGGATCGCTTTGGCGATCGCAGGGAGCACAGCGGCCGGCGGCTTCTTGAATAGATCCCAGGTCTTATAGGTAATCTGCGAGACCATCGGGACGCCGGCGGAGTTGAAATTCGTCATGCAAGGCTGTGCTTGACCTTGCGTTACGCCCGCGATCAGAAATGGGACGGCTAGCGAGAATGCTATTCCTGAAAACTTAGCCATTGCAGTCCGTATCCTCTATGAAAGGACACAATTGCTAGCTGCAAGGACTACGGCCTGTCATCTCGGAATTTCCGCTCGTCAACGCCTTTGGGCGGGTATAAGCGGCCCGGTATCGAGGGTTACGCGCTGCCCGGGCTCGGCCGCGACCACCAGCACCCACCAGGCGCGGTAGGTCGTGCGCGGGTCCTTGGACAGTGCAATGCCGTAGCGGGTCRCTTCCTTCATCCGCAGATTGGCATCGTGGCCGGGCGATTTGCGCCAGCCGTCGAAAGCCTCTTCGACCGAGAAGTAGCCGCCGCCGAGGTTCTCCGCCGCCCGCGCGCTGTCGATGCCCGCGGCATGGATGCGGGCGGTGAAGTCGCCGCCGGCGTCGTGCGAGAGCGCGTTCGCTGCGACCATCGCATCCGCCTGGCGCTGTGCCATCGCCATCAGCCGCGGATCCGGCCGGACGGGACCGAGGCCGTTGCTGGCGCGGTAGGCATTGAGGATGCGTCCGGCCTGGGCCGGATCAAGCGAAACGGCGTTGAGTTTCTCGACCATGCGGTGATCGAGCGGGCCCTCGCGCCGCGGATCGCCGGCGCAGGCGGCCAGGAAGAGGGTAAGGGCAAGCAGAGGAAGGGCGGTCGCAATCTTCATGGGCATCGCTGTCGAATCGGGGGCAGCAGCGATGCCGTCAGATCAGGGCCATTCTACGGCCGAGACTCGTGATATCGTGTCCTGCCGGGCAGGAAGCCGGCAGACCTGTTTTCTGCGGCGATGGGTTCGGGCGCCGCAGAGACACGTTCATCCGCAGCGAAACCAATCCCAACCTTGACTTTCGCCGCATTGTTCGGCTTTAAGGCCGCATCCGTTTCGCCGACATCGCCGAAACCACATCAGCCGACCGGGCCGCGCCAGCCGCTTCCACGAGCCCGGAGGTCAACGTCCGACAGCGCGTTTGCGCCCTCGGGCGCGAAACCGTTTGGCAGTGAGGTTCTGGCGTTGACGGTTCCCTGAGGCAAGTAGGCAGGTCCGCATGTTCGGCACGCTGAGCGAAAGACTCTCCGGCATCCTCTCGGGGCTGACCCGCAGGGGTGCGCTGACCGAGGAGGACGTCAACGCCGCCCTGCGCGAGGTGCGCCGCGCGCTGCTCGAGGCGGACGTTGCGCTCGAGGTCGTCCGCAGCTTCACCGACAAGGTGCGCGAGCGCGCCATCGGCGCCGAGGTGCTGAAATCGGTCACGCCCGGCCAGCAGGTCATCAAGATCGTCAACGACGTCCTGATCGAGACGCTCGGCGGAGAGGGGGAGGTCATCAGCCTCGATGCCGTGCCGCCGGTGCCGATCCTGATGGTCGGTCTGCAGGGCTCGGGCAAGACCACCTCGACCGCGAAGATCGCCAAGCGCCTGACCGAGCGCAACAAGAAGAAGGTACTGATGGCGTCGCTCGATACGCGACGCCCGGCCGCCATGGAGCAGCTTGCCGTGCTCGGCCAGCAGGTCGGCGTGCAGACGCTGCCGATCGTCGCCGGCCAGTCGGCCGTGCAGATCGCCAGGCGTGCGATCGAGGCGGGCCGCCTCGGCGGCTACGACGTCGTGATGCTCGACACCGCCGGCCGCGTGACGCTCGACGATACGCTGATGGAAGAGGTCGCGCAGGTGAAGGCCGCGACCGGGCCGCATGAGGTGCTGCTCGTCGCCGACGCGCTGACCGGCCAGGACGCGGTCAACACGGCGCGCGCCTTCGATGCCCGCGTCGGTCTCACCGGCATCGTGCTGACCCGCATGGACGGCGATTCGCGCGGTGGCGCGGCGCTTTCGATGCGCGCCGTCACCGGCAAGCCGATCAAGCTCGTCGGCACGGGCGAGAAGGTCGGCGAGCTCGAGGATTTTCATCCCTCGCGCGTCGCCAACCGTATCCTCGGCATGGGCGACATCGTCAGCCTCGTCGAGCGCGCGGCCGAGACGATCGACGCCGAGCAGGCGCAGGCGACCGCGCAGCGCATGGCGAAGGGTCAGTTCGACCTCTCCGACATGCGCGCGCAGCTCCAGCAGATGGAGAAGATGGGCGGTATCGGCGGCGTCATGAGCATGCTGCCCGGCATGAAGCAGGCCCAGTCCCAGCTCGCCAGCGCCGGCGTCGGTGACAAGATGTTCAAGCGCATGATCGCCGCGATCGATTCGATGACGCCGGCCGAGCGCAAGAATCCCGATTTGCTCAAGAACAGTCGCAAGAAGCGCATCGCGGCCGGCTCCGGCACCTCGGCGGAGCAGATCAACAAGCTGCTCAAGATGCATCGCGGCATGGCCGACGCCATGAAGATGATGAGCAAGCAGAAGGGCGGCATGCTCGGCAAGCTGGGCTCGATGTTCGGGCTCGGCGGCGGCCTGCCCGCCGGCATGCCCGATCCGTCGAAGATGGACCCGGCGCAGCTTGCCGAATTGCAGAAACAGCTCGGTGCGGGCGGTGGCGGCCTGCCGTCGATGCCGCCGGGCGGTTTTCCAGGATTGCCGAAGGGCGTGACCCCGCCGGCCGGCATGATGCCGAAGCTGCCAGGCCTCGGCGGCGGCCTGCCCGGACTGGGCGGCAACCCGTTCGGCAAGAAGAAGTAGCCTTCAACGTTACGCACGACTTCAAACTTCAAACCAAAGGAAGAAGACCATGTCCCTCAAGATCCGCCTGACCCGCGGCGGCGCCAAGAAGCGCCCCTACTACCGCATCGTCGTCGCCGACGCCCGTAGCCCGCGCGATGGCCGCTTCATCGACAAGATCGGCTCCTATGACCCGATGAAGCCGAAGGACGCTGCCGACCGCGTCGTGCTCGACATCGAGAAGGTCCAGTCCTGGCTCGCCAAGGGCGCCCAGCCGACCGATCGCGTCCTGCGCTTCCTCGACGCCGCCGGCCTTGCCAAGCGTCCGGCCCGCAACAACCCGAACAAGGCTGTCCCGGGTGAGAAGGCCAAGGAGCGCGCCGAGAAGAAGGCCGAGAAGGCCGCTGCTCCGGCTGCCGAAGAAGCCGCCGAGGCGTGAGCTTGACTGCTCGCACGTCATTCTCGGGCGAAGCGCAGCTTCGACCCGAGAATCTCCTGCATGAGATGCCCGGGTCAGGCCCGGGCATGACGTGCTGACATGAGCGAACTCATTCTGCTCGGCATCGTCGGCGCGCCGCATGGCGTGCGTGGCGAGGTCAGGATCAAGACCTTTACCGGCGATCCGCTCGCGATCGCCGGTTACGGCCCGCTCTCCGACAGCAATGGCCGCAGCTTCGAGATCACCGATATCCGCCCTGCCAAGGAAGTGGTCGTCGCCCGGCTCAAGGGCGTGACGACGCGCGAGGCGGCCGAAGCGCTGAATGGCGTCGAGCTGTTCGTCGCGCGCGACAAGCTGTCGGCAGGCGAGGATGAGGACGAGTTCCTGCAGGCCGATCTGATCGGCTGCAGCGTGGCCGGGCCGGACGGCATCGTGCTCGGCACCGTCACAGCGGTCGAGAACTATGGTGCGGGCGACCTGCTCGACATCGAGACGCCGGACGGACGATCCGTCCTGATGCCCTTCACCAAGGCCTTCGCACCGCGCATCGACATCGCGGCGCGCCGGATCGAGGCCGAGCCGCCCCTGGGATTGTTCGAGCCCGACGATGACAAACGATAGGCCGGCCCGCGCACTGATCTTCGACATGGACGGCACCATCGTCGACAATATGCGTTTCCATGACGACGCCTGGGAAAGCTGGCACGTCAGCAACAAATTGCCCTTCGACCGCGAGACCTTTTCGGCCCGCACGGCCGGGATGGCGCTGGCCGAGATCGTCGGGCCCTACTTCCCGCATGCGACCGCCGACGAGATCGCGGCGATGGGCGATGCCAAGGAAGCGCTCTATCGCGAGGCCTATCGCCCGCATGTCGCGGCGACGGCCGGTCTGCTGGAGTTGATGGCGCGAGCCGATGCGGCAGGCGTGCCGATGGCTGTCGGTACTGCCGCGCCGCCGCTGAATATCGAGGTGGTGCTCGATGCGCTGGACCTGCGCCGACGTTTCGCCACCATCGTTTCGCCGAGCCAGGGTTTTCGCGGCAAGCCCCATCCCGACATGTTCCTGGCTGCGGCCGAGCGGATGAATGTCGACCCCGCCGATTGCATCGTCTTCGAGGATGCGCCGCTCGGCGTCGAGGCGGCACGGCGTGCCGGCATGCGGGCGGTGGCGCTGCTCACCCTGCTCGATGCGAGCGGCTTCGCTGCTTATGACAACCTGATTGCGTCGGCTCCCGATTTCACGGCGCTGGACGGCTTGCCGGCGCTGCGCTTCAGTTAGTTGCCGTCCATCTTGGCGGGTCATCCCGGACAAGCCGCGTGAGCGGCGCCGATCCGGGATCCATGCCTGAACCGTTGCGGCATGTATCCCGGGTCTCCACTACGCTCCGCCCGGGATGACAGGCTGGAAGCAATTGCCTTATTTCAAGGTCGGCCATGCCCTTTCGCGCTTCGATCCTGACGCTCTACCCGGAGATGTTTCCCGGGCCGCTCGGCATTTCGCTGGCGGGCGAGGGGCTGCGCAAGGGGCTGTGGTCCCTCGACACTCACCAGATCCGCGACCACGGCATCGGCCGCCATCGCAATGTCGACGACAACCCGGCCGGCGGCGGCGCCGGTATGGTGCTGCGCTGCGACGTGCTGGCGGCGGCGATCGATGCGGCGGTAGCGACGGATGATCAACGTCCGCACCTTCTGATGTCACCGCGCGGGCGGCCCTTGCAGCAGGCGCAGGCCCGTGAATGGGCCGCGGGGCCGGGCCTCGTCATCGTCTGCGGGCGCTTCGAGGGCGTCGACGAGCGCGTGATCGAAGGGCGCAACCTGGTCGAGGTCTCGGTCGGCGACTACATCCTCTCCGGCGGCGAGATGGCGGCGCTGACGCTGCTCGACGCCTGCGTGAGGCTTATCCCCGGCGTGATGGGCAAGGTGGCTTCGGGAGAGGACGAGAGCTTCGAGAACGGGCTGCTCGAATATCCGCATTATACGCGGCCGCGTGAATGGGAGGGCAGGGGCCTGCCGGACGCGCTGCTCTCCGGCGACCATGCCCGCATCGCGAAATGGCGGCGCGAGCAGGCGGATAAGATCACGCGGGAGAGACGGCCGGATTTGTTGAAAGGACATGGCCAAGGCTGACCTGTGCCGTCATTCTCGGGCGAAGCGTAGCGCAGACCCGAGAATCTCTTTCCGGAAGAGGCGCCTTTTTCTGCATGAGATGCTCGGGGCAAGCCCGAGCATGACGGCCGTTCCTTACCGATAACCCGTCACCGGCAGTTTCTCGGCCAGCCAGCCGCCCGGCCCGAGCACGCCGCCGCGCACCGCCGCGAGATCGCGCCAGCCGCGTCCGCCCAGCTTCTGCGCCACGGCAACCGCCTGCGCGCCGGTGCGATCGATCAGCACGATGCGCTTGCCGGGATTGTCGAGGCGAAGCCCGGCGATCCTGACCTCGAAGGCCGGTGCGTCGACGTCGAGTGGCACGGCTCCCTGGGGCAGACCTGTATCGGCCCATTCCTGCGCGCCGCGGATATCGACCAGCAAGATCCGCTTCGCCTGGGCGGCCTCGAAGGCCTCGCGTGCGGAGAGCGTTGCCGTTGCCTGCCCGAAAACGAAAGAGGCCGGGAGCACGAGGCTCCCGGCCAGAAGGGTGCGGCGCGTTGCGGCGCCTTTGATCATTGTGCTCAGCGCAGCTCGGCGCAGAAGCGCTGGATGCGGCGGCAGGCCTCTTCCAGCTTCTCGTCCGAAGTGGCGTAGGAGATGCGGAAGTTCGGGCCGAGGCCGAAGGACGAGCCGTGCACGGCCGCGACGGCTTCCGTTTCCAGCAGGCCCATGACGAGGTCCTCGTCCGTCTCGATCTTCTTGCCGTTCGGCAGGGTCTTGCCGATCAGGGCGGAGCAATCGGGGTAGACGTAGAAGGCGCCTTCCGGCACCGGGCATTTCAGGCCGCGGGTCTGGTTCAGCATGGAGACGACGAGGTCGCGGCGACGCTCGAAGGCCTTCTTGAAAACCGGGATGTGCTCCTGCGTGCCGTCGAGCGCCTCGACCGCGGCCCATTGCGAGATCGCCGAGGTGCCCGAGGTCTGCTGGCCCTGGACCAGGTCCATGGCGTTGATGAGGTGCTGCGGGCCGGCGGCGTAGCCGATGCGCCAGCCGGTCATGGCGTAGGACTTGGAAACGCCGTTCATGGTCAGCGTCCGCTCATAGAGGGCGGGCTCGACCTGCGCCGGGGTGACGAACTGGAAGTCGCCATAGACGAGGTGCTCATACATGTCGTCGGTCAGGATCCAGACATGCGGATGGCGCATCAGCACGTCCGTGAGCTTCTTCATCTCGGCATGGCTGTAGGCGGCGCCGGACGGGTTCGACGGCGAGTTCAGGATCACCCACTTGGTCTTGGGGGTGATGGCCTTCTCGAGATCTTCCGGCTGCAGCTTGAAGTCGTTCTTCAGGTAGGTCTCGGCGAAGGTCGCCGTGCCGCCGCAGAGCGCCACCATCTCGGGATAGCTGACCCAGTAGGGCGAGACGCAGATGACCTCGTCGCCGGGGTTCAGCGTGGCGAGCAGCGCATTGTAAATGACGTGCTTGCCGCCGGTGGAGACGATGGTCTGGCTCGCCTTGTAGTCGAGGCCGTTCTCGCGCTTGAACTTGCGGGCGACGGCCTCGCGCAGCTGCGGGATGCCGGAGACCGGGGTGTACTTGGTCTCGCCGCGACGGATCGCGGCGATGGCCGCTTCCTTGATATTGTCCGGCGTATCGAAATCGGGCTCGCCGACGGAGAGCGAGATCACATCCTTGCCCTGGGCTTTCAGGTCCCGGGCCTTCTGCGTGATCGTGATGGTCGCTGAGGGCTTCACGCGCTTCAGGGCATCGGCAAGAAAGGCCATGGGACTGGTCTCCGGAGGAGCGGAATGGTGAGCGCCCAGTGGGGCGCGCGCGTGGTTTATGACTCGGCGGCAATGATCGCAAGCGCAACTGCTTGATGTTTTGCAGAAGGGTCATGAATTCGAGGCGGTTTGCCCTTGCGGTCACGGCATGCGAAGGCCGAGACATGACGAGCGCTGCCGCAACCATCGCGATCTATGTCGATGCCGACGCCTGTCCGGTGAAGCCGGAGATCTACCGGGTCGCCGAGCGGCATCGCATCAAGGTCTTCGTTGTCGCCAACAGCTTCATCAACGTGCCGCGCGAGCCCTGGCTCGAGCGCGTCATCGTGTCGGACGGTTTTGACGCCGCCGACAACTGGATCGCTGAGCGGGTCTCGCGCGGCGACATCGTGATCACCTCCGACATCCCGCTGGCCGATCGCTGCATCAAGGCCGGCGCCGATGTGATCGGTTCGACCGGAAAGCCCTTCTCCGAGGCCTCGATCGGCATGGCGCTGGCGACGCGCGACATGATGGAGGACCTGCGGGCGATGGGGGCGGCGAGCGGCGGGCCAAAGCCGTTCTCCGCCCGCGACCGCTCCGCTTTCCTGCAGGCGCTGGACGTCGCGGTCCAGCGCCTCAAGCGTGCCGGATTCCAGGTCAGCTGAAAGCCATTTCGACGCAGGCCTTGACCTGCGCCCATCTCAGCGCTCCGGGAACAGGAATGTCAGTACGGCACGCACACCCCAGCGCGGAGCGTCATCGGGCCTGACGGCATAGTATTTGAGGCCGATGCTGGCGCTCATCGCCTGTTTGCCGACATTGAAGACCTGCGAGGCACTGACATTGATCGGGACGGTCCATTTGCGGTTGACCCAATCATAGTTCGTCTCGGTGTTGAGACCGACGCTGAACCCTTGCCCGAAGCTGTAGGACAGGAATGGCTGAAGCAAGGTCGTGCTGACGTCGCTGCGACCATCCGGCCCGGCATAGGACCAGATGTGGTTTGCCAGGCCGCCAACGGTCCACGCCCCTTCCTGCACCAGCAGGAGCGCGGTGGGTCCTGCGCCCCATTTGCCGGAGCCCAGCTTTTCGCTCGAGGCCGTGGGCCAGAGAAAGACAGGGCCCAGCGCCCATATCACGCCGTTCTTGGGTGAGCTCGGCGTGAGGAAGAAGCTCTGGGTGATGTCGCCGACCCCGGCCGCGTCGGCCGCGCCATATCGCTCGCGCCGGATGACCGGCAGGATCGTCCGGACGATCAGGTTCCAGTCCTGGTTCAGATGGACTGGAATAACGGGCTGGATATTCGTCGTTGAGGAAAAGCCATCGTTCTTGGCGCCTCCCCGGAACTCGAAATTGCCCTGCAAGGGCAGACTGATCATAGGCGAAACCGGATTTTGGAGCTTCTTCGAGAGCTCTTCCGCATCCTGTGCGACGGCAAGGCCAGGCAAGACACAAATGGCCGCGACAAGCTTCGCGGCCATCCTCAACAACGATTTAGGCATAGACAGAAAAGGCCCCACGCATGCGGCTCGAATCGGCCGCGACCTTACGCTACCCGAGGGGCCGGCCGCGCTACAGCGCGCCGAGCGCAGGATGGTACGTCATCCTGGCATTCCTTCCCGCGCTGGACGTCGGCAGGCTTTCCCCCTAATTCTCGCCACAACCAAGGCCCGTCTCCTAACCGGGCGCTCCGGAGGATGCTCATGTCGTTGACCCGTCGTTCCACGCTCGGCCTGATGGCCGGCGCCGTCTTCGCTCCGTCGATCGTCCGGGCCCAGAGCTTCCCCAGCAAGGTCGTCACCCTGGTCGTGCCCTATCCGGCGGGCGGGCCGACAGACGCGATCGCGCGCTTCGTCGCGCAGGATCTGTCGACGGCCTTCGGCCAGAACGTCATCGTCGACAACCGGGCGGGTGCCTCGGGCGCAGTCGGCACGCGCGCTGTCGCTCATGCGGCTGCTGACGGCTACACCATCATCTTCGGCAACAACCAGACGCATGGCAACAACATGTTCCTGCTGAAGGAGCCCGGCTACGACGCGGTGAAGGATTTCGCGCCGCTCGCCGGTGTCGGCGCCTTCGAGCATGCCTTCGTCGTCCGCAACGACCTGCCGGCCAAGAACATCCAGGAGCTGATCGCGCTCGCCAAGGCGGAGCCGGGCAAGCTGAATTACGGCTCGACCGGCGTGGGCTCCGGCTCGCACCTCGCAATGGAGCTGTTCATGCAGCGCACCGGCATCAAGATGACGCATGTGCCCTTCCGGGGCGCCGCGCCGCTGGTGCAGGAGATCGTCGCCGGCCGTATCGACATCGCCAATTCGACGTTGCCGAGCGTGCTCGAGCAGATCAACGGCGGCGCTCTGCGCGCGCTCGCGCTTGCCAGCCCCGAGCGCAACCCGCGCGCCAAGGACATCCCGACACTGCGCGAGCAGGGCGTGAGCAACGCAGACGCCGACTCCTGGGCCGCCTTCTTCGCTCCGGTGAAGACGCCGGATGCCGTGCTGGACACGCTGTCCAAGGCGGTCATCGCCTCGCTGAACAAGCCCGAGACGCGTGAGGCCATCCTGAAGCTCGGCTTCACGCTCAAGGTGCGTGATCCGGCGGCGTTCAAGCCCTATCACACCCAGGAGATCGCGACCTGGAAGCAGATCATCGCCGATGCCGGCGTGAAGCCGGAGTAAGGCGCCTCGAGCGTCATTCCCGGGCGGAGCGGAGACCCGGGAATCTCGTCGAAGAGATGCACGGGGCAAGCCCGAGCATGACGGCGCTCCGGACGGAGTGAAGCCATGAACCTGATGCCCAAGCTCGCCGCCCGTCGCGAGGCCGGGAAGCCGGTGCGCGCGGCGCTGATCGGCGCCGGCAAGTTCGGTTCGATGTTCCTGTCGCAGGTGCCGCATATCGAGGGGCTTGAGGTCGTGGTCATCGCCGATCTCGACCCCGAGCGTGCCCGGGCCGCTTGCCGCAATGTCGGCTGGGACGAGGCGCGGATCGCACGAACCCGTTTCCTCGACGATGGTGTTCAGGCTGCACGCACAGATGGCGTCGAGGTGCTGCTGGAAGCGACGGGGCATCCTGCCGCAGGTGCCCGGCATGCGCTCGCCGCCATCGAGGCCGGGCGCCATGTCGTCATGGTCAATGTCGAGGCTGATGTGCTGGTCGGGTCGGTGCTGGCGAAGCGGGCGAAGGCTGCCGGCGTCGTCTATTCGATGGCCTATGGCGACCAGCCTGCGCTGGTCTGCGAGATGGTCGACTGGGCGCGCGCCACTGGCTTCACCGTCGCCGCCGCCGGCAAGGGCACGAAGTACCTGCCGGCCTATCACCACGTCACGCCCGACGACGTCTGGGCCCATTACGGCCTGACGCCGGAGGCGGCGAAGACGGCGGGCATGAACCCGCAGATGTTCAATTCCTTCCTTGACGGTACGAAGTCCGCCATCGAGATGGCGGCCATCGCCAACGCCTGCGAGCTCGACGTGCCGGAGGCGGGTCTCGCATTTCCGCCCTGCGGCGTCGACGATCTCGCCCATGTGCTGCGCCCACGCAGCGTCGGCGGGCAGTTGGAACGGGACGGCATGGTCGAGGTCGTGTCCTCGCTGGAGCGGGACGGCCGCCTGGTCTTCCGCGATCTGCGCTGGGGCGTCTATGTCGTGCTCAAGGCGCCGAACGACTATGCCGCCGCCTGCTTCAGGCAGTACGGCCTGCCGACCGATGCGACCGGGCGCTATGCCGTGATGTACAAGCCCTTCCACCTGATCGGCCTCGAACTGCCGATTTCGGTGCTGAACGCGGCACTCAGGGCCGAACCGACCGGCACGACGAGCGGCTGGCGGGGCGATGCCGTCGCAGTCGCCAAGCGGGCGCTGAAGGCAGGCGAGATGCTGGACGGCGAGGGCGGCTACACCGTCTACGGCAGGCTGATGCCGGCGGCCGCGAGCCGCGCCTGCGGCGCGCTGCCGATCGGACTTGCCCATGGCGTGAAGCTCAAGCGAGACGTGGCGGCCGGCCAGCCGGTGACGGAGGCGGATGTGACGCTGGACGAAAGCCAGCCGATCGTGGCGCTGCGTCGTGAGCTCGTTGCGGTGAGCTAGCGTCAAAAACGGCAGCGAGCGGCATTTTTAACGATGTGCGTTGACCGAGACTTAAGCGTCGCGAGCTATCGTCGGCCTCCGGTCTAGAAGGTGGCGTGTCTTGGAGACAGTAATCGAAGCGCAGGAGGCCAATCGAGCTAATCGTATCACGTGGGCGCTGCTCACCTGCTTATTGCTCGTTGCACTTGGCTGGTTGCCGTTCTCGACGGTCTCGCTCGCGCCGATGTCGCTGCTGTTGCCGATCTCGGTCGGTGCCGGCCTGACTGCGGGCGCGTGGTACTATCGCTGCCGACGCGGAGAAGGCAGGTTGTCCGATGCCCTCGATTGCACCGGGCAGATGACCGCCTTCACGGCCCTCGGACCGATGTTGTCCTATCTGATCGCGACAGTCGGCTTTCCGCTTCAGGATCGAGCGTTCTACGCAGCAGATCTCAGCCTTGGGCTTGATTGGCTCGCCTATCTCAAAGCCGTCGATGCCCGTCCCTGGCTCGGAGCACTGTTTTCGTTCGCCTATGCGAGCTTCATTCCTCAGGCGATCGTGCTGATCGCAGTGCTGAGCTTCAGCGGTGAGGGAACACGGATCCGCGTCATCATTCTCGCGATGATGATCGCGGGGGTGATAACGATCCTCATTTCCGGATTCCTGCCGGCGATGGCAATGTTCGTCCATTTGGGGCTTGGCCCTGCCGACTACCCGAATCTCAAGCCGGCGGCTTCGTTCGTCCATGTCGTCGACATGGCGGGCCTGCGGTCCGGTGCCCCTTTCCGCCTCGACCTCATGCGAGCCGAGGGGATCATTACCTTCCCGTCCTATCACGCGGCAGTCGGAATGCTGCTGCTGATCGGCAGCGCAGCCAATCGCTGGGCGCGATGGCCGCTCGGGCTCCTGAGTCTCACGATGATCGCCGCAACGCCGATCGACGGCGGCCACTACTTCGTCGACGTGGCGGCAGGGCTCGGGATCGCGGTGGGCAGCTATTTCCTGGCGCGGCGTTTCATTGTCGTGACTGGGCCGGCTTGCCAAAGCAGTGCTCGCCTCGCTAATGCCGGCCTGCAAGCGACATTGTGATGGCGCATCATGTAGTCGTCTCCGAAGCGCCCGGGGCCTACGCCTAGCCCACGCCTAGCGGTCGCGCCCTTGACGCTTCTTGGGCGAGTTGCGTCGTCTTTTGGGAGCCTCCATGCGCAATCCGATCCTGCGGATCAGTATCCTCAGTGCGATTTTAGCGATGGAGCCGAGCATGGCGCCAGCCCAGCAGCGTTTCCCCTCCAGTGGCGGCGAACTCGCCGTCGAGAGCGTTGCCAGCGGGTTGCAGCATCCTTGGGGGCTCGCCTTCCTGCCGGACGGGCGCATGCTCGTCACCGAGCGCCCCGGCAGGCTCAGGATCGTCGATGCCAAGGGCGAGCTGTCCCGCCCGATCACCGGCGTTCCCAGCGTGGTGGCGCGCGGGCAGGGCGGGTTGCTCGGAGTGACGCTTGACCCTGCCTTCGCGCAGAACCGCCTCGTCTATTTCTCCTTCGC
Source organism: Allobosea sp. RAF48 (assembly GCF_052114025.1). Classification (NCBI taxonomy): domain Bacteria; kingdom Pseudomonadati; phylum Pseudomonadota; class Alphaproteobacteria; order Hyphomicrobiales; family Alloboseaceae; genus Allobosea; species Allobosea sp. RAF48. Next base: position 309,007 of record NZ_JBFRDZ010000003.1, on the reverse strand, counting down.
GGAACCGCGTTCAGGCGGCAACGGCACCAGCGTCGGACGCGGGCGCCTCAACGAGCAGAGCACTGCGCTGACCAATGTCGAGGTGGTCTTCCGGCAGATGCCCTCGATCGAGTCCAACATGCATTTCGGCTCCCGCCTCGTCTTCGATCGGACGGGGGCACTGTTCGTCACGGTTGGGGACCGCTACAGCCAGCGCGATCAGGCGCAGAATCCGGCCAATCATCTCGGCAAGGTCATTCGCATCCGCCCAGACGGCGGCGCGCCGGCCGACAACCCCAAGAAGCAGGGTTGGGCGCCGGAAGTCTGGTCGATCGGCCATCGCAACGTCCAGGGCGCGGCGCTGCATCCGGACACGGGCCAGCTCTGGACGGCCGAACACGGCGCCCGCGGCGGCGACGAGATCAACACGCCCAAGGCCGGGCTGAACTATGGCTGGCCGGTGATCACCTACGGGGTCGATTATTCCGGGGCGAAGATCGGCGAGGGCACGGCCAAGCCCGGCATGGAGCAGCCGCTGTTCTACTGGGACCCGTCGATCGCGCCCTCCGGCGCGGCCTTCTACACTGGCCCGGTCTGGCCGGCCTGGAAGAACTCGCTCTTCGTCGGGGCGCTTGCCGGCCAGATGCTGGTCCGGCTTTCGACGCAGGGCGAAACGGTGACCGGCGAGGAGCGGCTCCTCACCACGATCGGCGAGCGCATCCGTGACGTGGTCCAGGGGCCGGACGGGTTCCTCTACCTGCTCACGGACGACGACAACGGCAAGATCCTGCGGGTGCGGCCGGCCAAGTGAGCATAAGGGCACGTCATGCCCGGGTTTGACCGGAGCATCTGTCGTCGAAGGAGGCTCCTTCAGCCTCATACTGCCCGAGATTCTCGGGTCTACGCTTCGCTACACCCGAGAATGACGTTCTGCGGGGCGCCTTACGGCCCGCAATCCCACTCGCTTTCGACGGCGAAGACCTTGCGCGTCGAGAGGTGGCCGTCCGCGTCATAGAGGTCGCCGACATAGTACTCCGTGCCGGTGGCATCGCGTGTGCTGCGCTCGACCTGCAGCGACCAGCCATAGCCGAGCTGCTTGCCGCCCTGCCAGCTGCGATGGATGGCGCTCGGCGAGGCGGCGGAGAGGATGCGAGCCGTGTCGCTGCTCGGGCTGCAAGTCGGCCCGGCGATCGCCGCGCCCGGTGCGAGCATGAGGCCGCAGAGAATCAGTGCCGTCTTGTTCAAGGCTGGTATCCCCAGTCGGTTCGTCGGTTTGGAGCGTCGGCCAGAGCTGAGCGTGCTCAGCCCTTGGCGTGAAAAAGACTCAAGGAGGGCATGCAGCGTGGGCTTTCGTCGCGACGGCCTGTTCGATGACGACAGATAACGGTTTTTCCGCATCGCGGTTCCGGCCGTCAGCCGAAGCGGAGCTTCATGGTGATGATGAGGAGGACGAGCAAGAGCGTGAGTGCATTGGCGGCTATGACCGGCCAGGAGAGGATCTGGATGCCATAGCTCAGCCACAGCGCAGTGCCTGCGGCAAAAAGCCCCTGTGTCCATAGCGAGATCGCGCGGGTGTCGCGGGTGCGGATCGTCCGCCAGGCCTGCGGCAGCCAGCAAAGGCTGGTCAGCGTCGCGGCGGCGAAGCCTAGGAGTTCGATGGCGGCTGGCGACATGGCGGCGAATCGCGGGAAGAAGGGTTGCTTCCCCATAGCGGAATTCGCTTCTTCGTGCCGCCATTCTCGACGGTTAACCTCCATTAACCACAGCGACCTAGCCTGCCCGAGAATCTGTCCGAATCGGTGGAGACCATGCGCGTCTATCAACTGGCCTTGCCACTCGCCCTGCTTGCTTCCACGGCTTCGGCYCAAGGSAGCTTCCAGTCCTGCCTTGCGGGCCTGCGCTCGGAGGCGGCGGCCAAGGGCGTRTCGRGCGCGACCTTCGACCGGGCCATGGCCGGCGTCGAGCCGGACATGAAGGTCATCGAGGCGATGAACAACCAGCCGGAGTTCAAGACGCCGATCTGGGACTATCTCGGCACGCTGGTCGATGACGAGAAGGTGGCGGAGGGGCGCGCGATGATGCGCCAGCATGCTTCGACCCTTGCGGCGGCCGAGCAGCGCTTCGGCGTCGACCGTCACACCATTGCGGCCGTCTGGGGCGTCGAGAGCGATTTCGGCAAGGCGCGTGGCAAGATGCCTCTCGTGCAGGCTCTTTCCACTGGCGCATGCTTGGCGCCTCGCCGCAACGCCTTCTTCAAGGGCGAGCTGATCGCGACGCTGCAGATCATCCAGCGTGGGGACGTGCGCCCCGAACGGCTGTTCGGCTCCTGGGCCGGCGCCTTCGGCCACACCCAGTTCATCCCCTCGACCTATCTGCGCCTTGCCGTCGATGGCGACGGAGACGGGCGGCGCGATCTCGTCGACTCCATTCCCGATGCATTGCATTCGACCGCGAACTTCATGGCCAAGGCTGGCTGGGTGACCGGCGCGACCTGGGGCTACGAAGTGCGCGTGCCGGATGGGTATTCCGGTCCGACCGGGCGCAACCCCAAGCAACCGGTCTCGACATGGGCGGCGCGCGGCATCGTGAAATACGATGGCTCGCCGCTGAACGGCACAGGCAATGCCGGCCTGCTGATGCCGGCCGGCCGCAACGGTCCGGCCTTCCTCGTCTTCAAGAACTACGACGCGGCCTACAGCTACAACGGCGCGGATTCCTACGCGCTCGCCATCTCGCTGCTCTCCGACCGGCTGCGCGGCAAGCCGGGCGTTCAGGGCGAGTGGCCGACCGACGATCTGCCGCTCTCGCGTGAGCAGCGGCGCGAGCTCCAGCGCCTGCTGATCTCCCGCGGCTATAATGTCGGCGAGCCCGATGGCGCGGTGGGGTCGCTGACCCGGACGGCGATCAAGGAGATCGAGGGGAAGCTCGGCATGCCGCAGACCGGGCGGCCGGGCGAGAAGGTGTTGCGCGCGCTGAAGAGTGGGCGGGTCTAGCAGCCTTTCCAGAAAACGGGTGGCATCGGTTTTTCGGCAGGGCGAAGAACCGCGTCATCCCGGACAAGCCGCGTCGGCGGTGCCGACCCGGGATCCATGCCTGACTCTGGACGCCAGAGGCTCAGGCAGGGATCCCGGGTCTCCCTTCGGTCGCCCGGGATGACCGGTGTTTCATTCGGAGAACCCCATGCGCCGCCTCATTTCCACCGGCTCACCCTTCGAGCGTTCTTTCGGTTATTCGCGCGCCGTCATCGACGGGGATCTCGTCTTCGTTTCCGGTACGACGGGTTACAATTACGCGACCATGACGCTGCCGGAGGATGCGGCCGAGCAGGCGCGCAACATCTTCCGCACGATAAGCTCCGTGCTGGAGGAAGCGGGATCGTCGCTGTCGCAGGCTGTGCGAGCACAGTACTTCGTCACCGACCGCAGCTATTGCGAACCGGTTCTCACGGTCTGCGGCGAGTTCTTCCGTGAGATCAGGCCCGCGGCCGGCATCTATGTCGTCGCCGGGCTGCTGAAGCCGGAGATGAAGGTCGAGATCGAGGTCACGGCAAGGCTGCCTAAGACCTGAAGCCGTTTAGAGGCTGTTGGAAACCCTCAGCCCTCATCCTGAGGGGCGCCGCAGGCGCCGCGTCTCGAAGGATGCTCCAGATGTCTTCCGAGCCTTCTGAAACATCCTTCGAGACGCGCCTGCGGCGCCCCTCGGGATGAGGGCTCGGAGAGTTTATGAAGCGGCTCCTAGCCCGCACAGGGCAGGGCTGCATCGCGGCGCTTGCGTGCGTCGCCAGTCGCTCGTAATCACCCCGCCAACGCAAACACGCGACAAGGCGAGGCGACGATCATGGCGACCCACAAGCTCCTGCTGCTCCCTGGCGACGGCATCGGCCCCGAGGTGATGGGCCAGGTCGAGCAGATCGTGTCCTGGTTCGGCAAGCAGGGCCTCGCCTCGTTCGAGATCGAGAAGGGCCTGGTCGGCGGCGCGGCCTATGATGCGCACAAGGGGGCGATCTCCGAGGGCGACATGAAGCTCGCCCAGGACGCCGACGCCGTGCTCTTCGGCGCGGTCGGCGGCCCGAAATGGGCCGATGTGCCCTATCAGCATCGTCCGGAAGCCGGCCTGCTGCGCCTGCGCAAGGAACTCGGCCTGTTCGCGAACCTGCGCCCCGCGATCTGCTACCCGGCACTGGCCTCGGCCTCCTCGCTCAAGCCGGAGGTGGTCGAAGGCCTCGACATCCTGATCGTGCGCGAGCTCACCGGCGGCGTCTATTTCGGCGAGCCGAAGGAGATCGTCACGCTCGAGGACGGCTCCAAGCGCGGCGTCGACACCCAGCTCTACACCACGCCGGAAATCGAGCGCATCTCGCGCGTCGCCTTCGAGCTGGCGCGCACCCGCCGCAACAAGGTCTCCTCCGCCGAGAAGCACAACGTCATGAAGACCGGCGTGCTCTGGAAGCAGACGGTCACCGCGCTGCACGCCGCCGAGTACGGGGATGTCGAGCTCGAGCATGTGCTCGCCGACAACTGCGCCATGCAGCTGGTGCGCTGGCCGAAGCAGTACGATGTCATCGTCTGCGACAACCTCTTCGGCGACATCCTCTCCGACGTCGCGGCGATGCTGACCGGTTCGCTCGGCATGCTGCCTTCGGCTTCGCTCGGCGCCGAGGATTCGGCAACGGGCAAGCGCAAGGCGCTCTACGAGCCCGTCCATGGCTCGGCGCCGGACATCGCCGGCAAGGGCCTCGCCAACCCGATCGCGATGATCGGCTCCTTCGCCATGGCGCTGCGCTATTCCTTCGGCGCGGGCGAGGCGGCCGACCGGCTTGAAGGCGCGATTTCCGACGTGCTGGGTTCCGGCACCCGCACCAAGGACATCGCTGCGCCGGGGGCCAACGCCGTCTCGACCAGCGAGATGGGCTCTGCGATCATCAAGGCGCTTGAAGCGCGGGGCTGATTTCAGTTCAGGCGTCATGGTCGGGCTTGTCCCGATCATCCGCGTCTCCGCTGGTCGGGCGTCGTGTTTAAGTCGTGGATGCTCGCCACAAGGGCGAGCATGACGGAGGTTGATCTCGCGCCTCTCCCCCTCGTGAATTGCCGTGACCTCGCTTTCGTGGCCTAACGGGCCCAACGAAGCGGAGTATGTCCGTCATGCTGATCAAGCGCCGTGCCGGCTGGGAAATGCCGGAAAGCCAGGCCACGCCGGAGAGCGTGTTTCTCAACCGCCGCCAGTTGATGAGCGCAGGAGCGGGATTGATCGCGGGGGCAGCCTGGCCTGGCCTTGCGGCAGCGGACACGCCCGATCCGACGCTCGACCTTTACCCGGCCAAGCGCAACGACGCCTACAAGCTCGACGTGCCGCTGACCAAGGCGGAGGACGCGGCGAACTACAACAACTTCTACGAGTTCGGCATGTCGAAGGACATCGTCGACGCCTCGCAGCGGTTGGCGACGCGGCCCTGGTCGATCCAGGTCGACGGTCTGGTCGAAAAGCCTTTCGAAATCGGCTTCGACGACCTCGTGCGCAAGCTGCCGCTGGAAGAGCGGCTCTACCGTTTCCGCTGCGTCGAGGCCTGGGCGATGGCGGTGCCGTGGACCGGCATCCCGCTCGCATCCTTTGTGGCGCTGGCCAAGCCGCTCTCGGGCGCGAAATACATCCGCTTCGAGACCTTCCTCAATCCGCGCGTCGCGCCCGGCCAGGGGCAGCGCTGGTATCCCTGGCCCTATACCGAGGGGCTGACGATCGCGGAGGCGACCAGCGAGCTGCCGCTTTTGGTGACCGGCATCTACGGCAAGCCATTGCCGACGCAGCATGGCGCGCCGATCCGGCTGATCACGCCGTGGAAATACGGCTTCAAGTCGGTGAAATCGATCCGCAAGATCAGTTTTGTCGCCGAGCGGCCGAAGACCTTCTGGGAGGGACTACAGGCTTCCGAATACGGCTTCTGGGCGAATGTGAACCCGGCCGTGCCGCATCCGCGCTGGAGCCAGGCGAGTGAGCAGGTGCTGGGCTCGCGCGACCGGCGCCCGACGCTGATCTACAATGGCTATGGCGAGCAGGTTGCCGGGCTCTACAAGGGGTTGGAGAACGAGCGCCTGTTCATGTGAGGGGAACAGGTTTCGGGTGCCCAAGCCGCGCCGGGCCATGGTAGCGTGAAGCCACCATGCAGTTGGAACGGCACGAAACGCCCATGGCCACCCAGCATTTCCATCTCTTCGACACCGCGATCGGCACCTGTGCGCTGGTCTGGGAAGGCGAGCGCTTCATCGGCGCGCAATTGCCCGAACGCGACGAGGATGCGGCGCACAAACGGCTGGCGCGGCGCTATCCGGAGGCTGAGGAGGCCGGGGCGACCGGGTTCGTCGCCGAGGCCGTGGCCGGCATCCGGGCGCTGTTCGATGGGGAGAAGCGCGATCTCGCCCATCTGCCGGTCGCGCTTGAGATGGTCTCCGACTTCAACCGCAAAGTCTACGAGGTTGCGCTCTCCATCCCGCCGGGCGAGACGTTGACCTATGGCGAGGTGGCGCAGCGCATCGGCGAGCCCGGCGCGGCGCGGGCCGTCGGCGTCGCACTCGGCCAGAATCCCTGGCCGATCATCGTGCCCTGCCACCGCGTGCTGGCTGCAGGCGGCAAGACTGGCGGCTTCTCGGCCGATGGCGGCGTCGAGACCAAGCTCAGGATCCTGACGATCGAGAAGGCGCGCACGAGCGCCGAGCCCGGCCTGTTCGGGGCGCTGCCGCTTGCGGCACGGCCTGCCCGACGTTGAGCCGCGCAATCACCTGTTTTTCTTGAAATCGCGCAATAGCGCGTTTGCAGCGAGGTCGCTTGCGAGGCGCGCACAGGGGCCGCTACTGTTCGGGCATTTCCACGCTTCTTCGAGAGATATCATGGCTAAACTCAAGCTCGCCGTCATCGTGGGCAGCAATCGTCGCGATTCGATCAATCGTAAGCTGGCCCAGGCGCTGGTGAAGCTGGGAGCGAACGCTTTCGACGCGTCCTTCGTCCAGATCGACGACCTGCCGATGTTCAACCAGGATCTCGAGTCCGAGCGGCCGGAGTCGACGCTCCGGCTGAAACGCGAGATCGAAGCGGCAGACGCGATCCTGATCGTGACGCCGGAACACAACCGCTCGATCCCCGCCGTGCTCAAGAACGCCATCGACTGGGCCTCGCGGCCCTATGGCCGGAATTCCTGGGCCAACAAGACGGTGGCCGTGACGGGCACCAGCGCCGGCGTGGTCGGTACTGCCGTGTCGCAACAGGAGCTGCGCATGATCCTGACCAACCTTGCCGGCGTCGTGGTTGGCGGGCAGGTCTTCATCACCTTCAAGGACGGCCTGATCGACGCCGAGCACAACATCGCCAATGAAGGCACGCGCGCTTTCCTGCAGGGCTTCCTCGATCAGTTCGCCGGGATCGCCGCCAAGCTCGCGGCCTGACGGGGCAGGCGCTTCCCGCAAACTTCCATCGCAGGCGTCGCCTTTCCGGGCGGCGCCTTTTTGCTGGCCAGTGGCGGGGCAAAAAAAAGGGCCGGCGTCCCCGAGGGGAGCCGGCCTTGAAAGTTTGAAACATCTGGCGAAACCGCCAAACATCTCAGAGGGGAACGGCTGAAACGAACTCAACGCCGGGAGGAGATTGCGGAGCCCGTTCCGAACAACCGTGAGTGCAATATCGGGCATCACCTGCCGTTTTGCAATGCAGCATAGTTTGGGTCCGCCATGCGTTATCTGCATGAGATAGTGGCAAATGGTACGAATTTGAGCTTAAATGATTGAGAAATATGCACTCATTGCACGCTCGCTTCGCTTGTGGGTACAATTTTAGGTCGTTGAACGGGGTGTTTTCGCTCTTTTGGTGGTTATCTGTCGTTTTCGATGTGCGGATTTGCGCAGGGATTGCGCCGTCCTGGTCACAAAACCGCCAGAATTGAAAACGGGCGCCGTAGGCGCCCGATTCAACTGCCATATCGAAGAAGAGGCAGGCCTGCTGTCAGTAGGTCCAGCGTTGGGCCTTCTGGATCAGGAAGTCACGGAAGACCTGGACGCGGGCGACCGACTTCATTTCTTCCGGATAGACCAGATAGCTTTCGAGCTGCGGCATCTCGGTCTCGCGCATCAGCTGCACGAGAGGGGAGCCGGTCTCGATCAGATAGTCGGGCAGCACCGCGATGCCGGCGCCCGAATCCACCGCACGCTTCATCGCGGTGATGTTGTTCACCGTCAGGTGGATCGGCCGCGGGTTGCGCTGGTCGCGCCCCATCGTGCCCAGCCAGTGCACCGCCGTCAGATAGGAGGGCGAGGTGCCGCCGAAGGACAGGATACGGTGGTTGTCCAGGTCGTCATAGGTCTTCGGCTCGCCGAAGCGCTTCACATAGGCAGGCGAAGCGTAGACGTGGAAGTGCACCGTGAAGAGCTTGCGCTGGATCAGGTCCGGCTGCTGCGGCTGGCGCAGGCGGATTGCGATGTCGGCCTCGCGCATCGACAGGTCGAGTTCCTCATCCGTGAGGATGAGCTCGACCCGGATGTCCGGATAGAGATCCATGAACTCGGCAAGGCGCGGGGTCAGCCAGTGGCCGCCGAGGCCGCGCGTCGCGGTCACCTTGAGCTCGCCGGAAGGGTGCTCGCGCGTTTCCGAAAGCTGCGAGCGGGTCCGCTCCAGGCGCTGCGTCATCTCGCGAGCCGCGCGCCAGAGCAATTCGCCCTGTTCCGTGAGGATCAGACCGCGCGTATGCCGATGGAACAGCGGCGCGCGCAGCTCCCGCTCAAGCGCCCCGATCTGCCGGCTGACGGCCGATTGACTCAAGCCCAGAACATCGCCAGCTTTGGTAAAACTGCCTGACTCCGCGACCGTATAAAAGATTCTAATGCGGTCCCAATCCACCGCGCTTCCCCCGCTATGCGTTTTTTGCATGATGGGGGATAAAGAGGCGGTGCGTCAATGTCCGTGTGACAAATGTCGCCCATTATCCGTACTTAATCTGGTTACACGTCCCATCAGATTCGGTGATGAGTACGGAAAAAGCGGCTATTCAGCCGCTTCTCGCTGGTCGAGCTCGCTCGCAGCGAGCCAACGCTCTGCATCGAGGGCGGCCATGCAACCCAGGCCGGCCGCCGTGACCGCCTGACGATAGTGCTCGTCGGTGACGTCGCCGGCCGCGAAGACGCCCGGAACGTTCGTCCGGGTCGTGCCGGGCTCGACATCGATGTAGCCCGATTCGCGCATCGTGAGCTGGTCGGCGAAGAGTTCGGTCGCCGGCTTGTGGCCGATGGCAATGAAGACGCCGTCGGCCTTCAGCTCGCTCGCCGCGCCCGTCTTGGTATTGGTCAGGCGCAGATGGGTGACGTTCGGCGGCTGCGTGCCGCCACAGATCTCGGCGATGGCGCTGTCCCAGACCACTTCGATCTTCGGATGCCTGAACAGGCGCTCCTGCATCACGCGCTCGGCGCGCAGGCTGTCGCGGCGATGGACCAGCGTGACCTTGCTCGCGAGGTTGGCGAGGTAGAGCGCCTCCTCGACCGCAGTGTTGCCGCCGCCGACGACCACGACCTCCTTGTTCCGGAAGAAGAAGCCGTCGCAGGTCGCGCAGGCCGAGACGCCGAAGCCCTGGAAGGCCTGCTCCGAGGGGAGGCCGAGCCATTTGGCCTGGGCGCCGGTCGCGATGATCAGCGCGTCGCAGGAATAGGTCTCCCCGCCATCGCCCCAAAGGCGGAAGGGGCGCTGCGAGAGGTCCACGCGGGCGATGTGGTCGGAGACCATCTTCGTGCCCATGTGCTCGGCCTGGGCGCGCATCTGCTCCATCAGCCAGGGACCCTGGATCACGTCGGCGAAGCCGGGGTAATTCTCGACATCGGTGGTGATCATCAGCTGGCCGCCGGCCTGCATGCCGGAGATCAGCACCGGCTCCATCATGGCGCGGGCGGCGTAGATCGCCGCGGTGTAGCCGGCGGGGCCGGAGCCGATGATCATGACGCGGGCGTGGGTGTGGGCCATCGTCTCAATTCCTCTCCTGCGGCCGGGCGCCGCGGCTTCGATCCGTCAGATACGGCGGCGCGGCGCCGAAACAAGAGCCATCGGGCTCAAGCCGCGCCCAGCCCCAGAACGGCCCGGTGGCGCTGCCAGCCCTGCCGTATCGCATCGGCGATGACGGGCGTGGAGTCTATCGGCTGGTAGCCCTCGCCTTCAAGGCGTCCACAGAAGCGATGCACAACGCCCTCGCGCTCCAGCGCCTGGATCAGCGCCGCGATCTTGGGATGGCCGCCTTGCGGCTCGAACACCAAGATCGGTGCGCCCGTCGCGGCGGCCTCGCCGATCATGTTGGTGGAATCGGCGGTTGCGACGATGGCATCGGCATTGGCGAGCAGGGCGAGATAGGGGTTCTCGCCCGAACCGTCCCACCACCAGCCGCCGTGACGGGCGAAGACGGTTGCGACGGCGGCGGCCAGTGCGGGGGAGGTGCGCCGGGAGGGCGAGCCCATCAGGGACGCGCCCGACCGTGCCAACGCGTCGAGCTGCCCGGCGAAGCGCTCGATATCGGCCGGCGTGAAGCGGTGATGGCGGCTGTCACCGCCGACCAGCACCGCGACGCGCGGCCTTGGCAGGCCGGCGACCGCCGCGGGCGGAGCAGCGCGCGCGGCAGCCAGCTTCTGCGGTGTCAGGCGGTGAGGGGATGTGGTGGTGACGAGGACATTGTCGCCGCGCAGCCGGTCATGCCCGGCAACCCAGATCAGGTCCGCGGCGGCGGGGCCGGTGCGCGGGTCCTTGAGGAAAACGGTATAGGTCGCGCCGTTCGAGACCTTCTTCAGCGTCCGCAGATAGGCGACGGCGCGCCGTCCCGAGGCGATCGCGACCTCCGGAAAGGGCGGGCTGAGGGGGCTTCCCGGCCGGTCCGGCGCCTCGCGTGGATCGATCGGGCCGCGCGGCATCAGCCAGGCCCACGGCTTGCGCGGCTTCACCCGGCGGATTTCCGGGGCGGCACCCAGCCGCTCGGCCACGCCGAGGCACTGCAACTCGTCGCCGGCCTTGCCGTCGCTCAGGACCCAGACGGTCGGCGTCGGATTTTCGTGCATGGCTGTCTGCGTCTGCGGCATGCGCCTTGTATCGCCCGTCGCTGCCGTCTACACCAGCCCGGCTTTTCTTTGAGGATACTTTGCCTTCGGGGATCTTCGTGCGTCCGAAACTCGACGATATCGACCTGCGCATCCTGCGCGAGCTCCAGGCCGATGGGCGCATGACCAATGTCGAGCTCGCCAGCCGCGTCGGCATTTCGCCGCCGCCCTGCCTGCGCCGCGTCAGGGCGCTTGAGGAAGCCGGGCTGATCCGCGGCTACCATGCCGATCTCGACGAGCGAAAGCTGGGCTACGAGGTGGTTTGCTTCGCTTTCGTGCATCTGGCGAGCCAGGCCGAAGCCGATCTCGCTGCGTTTCAGGGCCGTATCCGCGAATGGGCTACGGTGCGCGAATGCTGGACGCTCTCGGGGGACATCGATTTCGCGCTGAAATGCGTGGCGCCGGACCTGAAGGCCTTCCAAGATTTCGTCGGGGAACTGACGGCCATGCCGAATGTCCGCAACGTCCGCACCGCGCTCGCCCTCGACCGGGTCAAGGACGAGCCGATCGTGCCCTTCGGCTGAGCGGCTTCCGAGCATCCAGCCCCGCATCCTTCAAGACGCAACCTTCGGCTACTCCGCAGGATGATTCAGCTGGCTCCGGAGCCTCCTTCGAGACGCCGTTGGCAGTGCCTCAGAGCTCAAAAATGCTCCGAACGATCTGCATTCAGCCGACGTAGCGCTTGATCCAGTAGGCGTTGTTGCGGGCGAGCGCCTTCAGGCGAAGCTGATCGACGTCCGGCCGATACCAGGCGCCGGCGCCGCCGGAGAGTTCCGTCGACATGATCGGATAACTTGCAAGCTCGCGGCCTTTGCGATCGTAGAGCGTCGCGATGCTTTCCAGATAGTCATTGGAAGCCCCGCCATCGGACGGCTTGCCGCTGCCGCCGCCGCCGGCGTAGCTCGCCAGCCAGATGCTGCTGACGTTGACGACGAGGATCGTGCCGGCGCCGCGCTGCAGCGACGGGCCGAGCAGGTCGATGAGCGTGCGTTCGAGCTCGCTCTTCACGATCGCAACATTTTCGCCCCAGGCCTGGGTCACGGTTGGCGAGAACTGGATCTTGATCGCGCCGATCGGCACGGTCTGAGCGGAGGCGATGCCGGGCACCAGAGCCAACGCCGCGGCACCGAGCGAGGAAGCGAGAAACAGTCGACGCGTCATCATGGCCCGGGTCTCCAAATGCTTGCCGCTTCAATGTAGGTGCGCGGCTGAGATAGTCCATGGCAGCAGGCCCGCGCCTCATCTTCCCTCGATCTTGGTTGCCAAGATGTGTCGGGGTGCGGCTGCATATCCGCTATCGCCCGGGCATGCTCTATGAGGCGCGAGACGCGGGGGGATTCGATGGAACGCTGGTTGACGGAATTCGTGAAGCTCTGGGTGGTGATCGATCCGATCGGCACCCTGCCGGTGTTCCTGGCGGTCACGGCCGGGCTCAGCGCTGCAGCGGCGCGGCGCATTGCCATTCAGGGATCGCTCGTCGCCTTCCTCGTGCTGCTGTTTTTCGTCGTGCTCGGCCAGATCCTGCTGACGGCAATGGATATCGAGCTGAGCTCCTTCCAGATCGCCGGGAACATCGTGCTGTTCCTGTTCGCGCTGACGATGATCTTCGGCGAATCGAAACTTGAGGAGGATCAGAAGCTTCTGCGCTCCTCAGACCTCGAGAAGGCGGTCTATCCACTGGCAATTCCGAGCATCGCCAGCCCCGGCGCGATGCTGACCGTGATGACCATCACCGACAATTCGAGATTCAGCATCGCCGAACAGGCCGAGACCGTGGTTCAGATTGCGATTATCTTCGCCATCCTGCTCGGATTGCTGTTCTGCGCCTCGCGCATCATCGCCGTCATCGGCAATGCGGGTGCGAGCGTCATCAGCCGGGTGATGGGCCTTATCCTGGCGAGCGTCGCTGTGGACGGTATCATCAGGGCGGTGAAGATCGTCGTGATGGGGTGACGCCCGGCGTCGCCACGCCGGGTTCGCCCCGAACATCTCCGTGCTCGTTCATCACCGGCCGCGCCCGAAACACAAATGCTCGCCACCAGGGCGAGCATGGTGCTGTCTGCGGAGATGCTGAGCTCAGCGGAAGTCGACGCTGACGACCTCGTAGGATTTGCCGCCGCCGGGCGTGTTGACCTGGACGGAATCGCCGACCTTCTTGCCGATCAGCGCGCGCGCGATCGGCGAGCCGATCGAGACCTTGCCGGACCTGACGTCCGATTCCGGCTCGCCGACGATCTGGTAGCTCTTCTCTTCCTCGGTATCGTCGTCGATCAGCTTGACGGTCGCGCCGAACTTGATCGTGTCGCCGCCGAGCTTGCTGACATCGATGATGTCGGCGCGGCCGATCAGCGATTCGAGTTCCATGATCCGGCCTTCGTTGAGCGACTGCGCTTCCTTGGCCGCGTGATATTCCGCGTTCTCGGAGAGATCACCCAGCGCGCGCGCTTCGGCGATCGCCGTGATGATGCGCTGGCGCTGGACCTGCTGGCGGTCCTTCAGCTCGGCCTCCAGGGCGGCGAAGCCGCCCGCGGTCATCGGAACCTTTTCCATTCTTTCCGTCCCACAAGCTCCGAAAGCGCGGCCCACCGGCGGTAAAGTGACCGTCGGTGTCTCCGCGCTTCCGCTCAATTTTTGAACTTCGCCGCGAACGGCCTCTCAGGCCGCGCGTTCGAAGTATGACTGCAACGATCGTACTTCGAGATCGCCGCTGCAATAGGCCTTGATGCCCTCCGCGGCAGCGATCGCTCCGGCCAAGGTGGTATAATAGGGCACCTTGTGCAAGAGGGCTGTTCGACGGAGCGAACGGGAATCCGCAAGCGCCTGTGGACCCTCCGTGGTGTTGAAGATCAGCTGGATTTCGCCGTTCTTGATCGCGTCGACGACATGCGGCCGACCTTCCAGAACCTTGTTGATCCGCGCTGCGTCGATGCCCTGTTCCTGCAGCAGGCGCAGCGTGCCGCCGGTCGCGACGATACGGAAGCCGAGATCGGCGAGGATGCGCACGGAGGGGACGATGCGCGGCTTGTCGTCGTCACGCACCGAGACGAAGACCGTGCCCTTGACCGGCACCTTGGAGCCGGCGCCGAGCTGGCTCTTGGCGAAGGCGGTGTCGAAGGAGCGGTCGAGGCCGATGACCTCGCCGGTCGAGCGCATCTCCGGCCCGAGCAGGACATCGACGCCAGGGAAGCGCGCGAAGGGGAAGACCGCTTCCTTGACGCCGACATGGTCGAGCACCGCCGGCTTCAGGCCGAAGCCCGCCAGCGGCTCGCCGGCCATGATGCGGGCCGCGATCTTGGCGATCGGCTGCCCGATGACCTTGGCGACGAAGGGCACGGTGCGCGAGGCGCGCGGATTGACCTCGAGGACGTAGATCTCGCCGTCCTTGATGGCGTATTGCACGTTCATCAGGCCGCCGACATCGAGCGCGAGCGCCATCGCCTTGGTCTGGCGCTCCAGCTCGGCGATGGTCTCGGCCGAGAGCGAGCGCGGCGGCAGCGAGCAGGCCGAATCGCCGGAGTGGATGCCGGCTTCCTCGATATGCTCCATGATGCCTGCGATGAAGGCGTCCTTGCCGTCCGCGAGGCAGTCGACATCGACCTCGATCGCGTCCGACAGGTAGCGGTCGAACAGCAGCGGGTTCTTGCCGAGGACGGTGTTGATCTGGCCCGTCTTGTCGTTCGGATACTTGGCCTTGACCTCGGAGGGGATCAGCGAGGGCAGGGTGCCTAGCAGGTAGTCCTCGAACATCACCTCGTCGCGGATGATGGCCATGGCGCGGCCGCCGAGCACGTAGGAGGGGCGAACGACGAAGGGCAGGCCGAGTTCGCCGGCAATGATGCGGGACTGCTCGACCGAGTAGGCGATGCCGTTCTTCGGCTGCTTCAGGTGCAGCTTGTCGAGCAGGCGCTTGAAGCGGTCCCGGTCTTCCGCGAGGTCGATCGCGTCAGGCGAAGTGCCGAGGATCGGGATGCCCGCCTCTTCCAGCGCATTCGCGAGCTTCAGCGGGGTCTGGCCGCCGAACTGGACGATGACGCCGTGCAGCGTGCCGTTCTGCTTCTCGGTCTCGAGGATCTCGAGCACGTCCTCCGCGGTCAGCGGCTCGAAATAGAGCCGGTCGGAGGTGTCGTAGTCGGTCGAGACCGTCTCCGGGTTGCAGTTGATCATGATGGTCTCGTAGCCGGCGTCGCGCAGCGCGTAGCAGGCATGGCAGCAGCAATAGTCGAACTCGATGCCCTGGCCGATGCGGTTCGGACCGCCGCCAAGGATGACGACCTTCTTGCGATCGGAAGGATTGGCCTCGTCCGCCGTCTTGCCGGCGAAAGGCATGGCATAGCTCGAATACATGTAGGCGGTCGGCGAGGCGAACTCCGCCGCGCAGGTGTCGATGCGCTTGTAGACGGGGCGGACGTCGAGCGACTTGCGCAGCGCCCTGACCTCGGCCTCGGTCTTGCCCGCAACCGCGGCGAGGCGCTTGTCCGAGAAGCCCATCGCCTTGATCTGGCGGAAGGCGCCGGGCGTCTGCGGCAGGCCGAACTTGCGGATCTTCTCCTCGGTCTCGACGATGCCGCGCATCTGGGCGAGGAACCAGGGATCGATCTTGCAGCTCTCGTGGATCTCCTCGTCGCTGAAGCCAAAGCGCATGGCCTGGGCGACGTGGAGGATGCGGTCCGGCGTCGGCGTCGAGATCGCGGCCTTGATGGCGTTGCGGTCGTCGCCATGGCCGAAGCCCTCGATCTCGATCTCGTCGAGCCCGTCAAGGCCCGTTTCCAGCGAGCGCAGCGCCTTCTGCAGCGATTCCTGGAAGGTGCGGCCGATCGCCATGGCCTCGCCGACCGACTTCATCGCGGTCGTCAGCGTCGGCTCGGAACCCGGGAACTTCTCGAAGGCGAAGCGCGGGATCTTGGTGACGACATAGTCGATCGTCGGCTCGAAGGAGGCCGGGGTCGCGCCGCCGGTGATGTCGTTCTCGATCTCGTCGAGCGTGTAGCCGACGGCCAGACGCGCCGCGACCTTGGCGATCGGGAAGCCGGTCGCCTTGGAAGCGAGAGCAGACGAGCGCGAGACGCGCGGGTTCATCTCGATGACGATCATGCGGCCGGTGGCCGGGTCGATCGCGAACTGAACATTCGAGCCGCCGGTCTCGACGCCGATCTCGCGCAGCACCGCCAGCGAGGCGTCGCGCATGATCTGGTATTCCTTGTCGGTCAGCGTCAGGGCCGGCGCGACGGTGATCGAATCGCCGGTATGGACGCCCATCGGATCGAAATTCTCGATCGAGCAGACGATGATGCAGTTGTCCTTCTTGTCCCGGACGACCTCCATCTCGTATTCCTTCCAGCCCAGCACGCTCTCCTCGATGAGGACCTCGCTGGTCGGGGAGGCGTCGATGCCGCGCTCGACGATGTCGATGAACTCGCCCTTGTTGTAGGCGATGCCGCCGCCCGTGCCGCCCATGGTGAAGGAGGGGCGGATGATCGCGGGAAGGCCGATATCCTCGAGCGCGTCGAGCGCCTGGCCGAGCGTCTTGATGTGATGCGAGCGTGGGGTGTCGAGGCCGATCTTGGTCATTGCCTCGCGGAAGAGCTCGCGGTCCTCGGCCTTGTCGATGGCCTCGGCCGTGGCGCCGATCATCTCGACGTTGAACTTCTCCAGCACGCCCATCTTCTTCAGCGAGAGCGCGCAGTTCAGCGCGGTCTGGCCGCCCATCGTCGGCAGCAGCGCGTCGGGGCGCTCCTTCTCGATGATCTTGGCGACGATCTCGGGCGTGATCGGCTCGACATAGGTCGCATCGGCCAGGTCCGGATCGGTCATGATCGTCGCCGGATTCGAGTTGACCAGGATGATGCGGTAGCCCTCGGCCTTCAGCGTCTTGCAGGCCTGGGTGCCGGAATAGTCGAACTCGCAGGCCTGTCCGATGATGATGGGGCCGGCGCCGATGATCAGGATGGACTTGATGTCTGTGCGCTTGGGCATGATCTCGACCGGTCTTGCGGGCGCGCGCAAGGCCGGTCCGATCGGGCGAGCGGAGGCCTGGCGAACGTCTGAATGAATGCTAGGCGCTCGCTATAGACGGCCAAGGCGGCGGGGGGAAGCTAAAAGCGCTTCCCCCGTCGCTCAACGCACAGGCCTTGGCGCGGGAACGATGAGATCGATCTCCAGCGAACGGGGCTGCCGGCGCTTGCGCCGCATGGCGATGAAGAGCACGGCGAGGGCCGCAATCTCGCAGGCGGCGCCGACGAAGCCGAGCGGCCAGGTGCCGGCATGGCGCATGACTTGCTGGCCGAGCGCAGCGCCGGCCGCGATGCCGAAATAGAGCGCGGAGGCATTGAGCGAGAGCGCGACCACGGCCGCGTCCGGTGCCATCGCCGCGAGGCGCGACATCTGCGAGGGGTGCCCCGCCCAACCCGCCGCGCTCCAGATCAGCAGCACGAAGGGGATCGGGTAGATCGCCAGTGCCGGCGGCAGGTTGACGGCGATCAGCGAGGCGGTGAGCAACGCCGCGGCCAGCACGGTCAGCACGACGGTCAGCGTCCGCTCCGGGCCGAAGCGGTCGCTCGCGATGCCGCCGAGCTGGTTGCCGATGGCCGAGCCGATGCCGGAGACGACCAGCGCCGCGGCGAGCCAGGGGCCGGCGATACCGGCATGGTTGGTCAGGAAGGGCGCGATATAGGTGTAGAGAACGAAGGCGCCGGTGGTCCAAAGCATCGTTGTTGCCAGCGCCAGCAGCACATCGCTGCGCCCCGCGACCTGCAGGCGCTCGCGTAGCGTGTTCGTGCTGTGCGGCAGGCCCTTGGGCAGCTTGACGAGAAGGCCCGCCAGAGACAACGCGCTGAACAGCGTCACGATCAGGAAGGCAAGGTGCCAGCCGCCGAAACCGACCACGGCCGTGCCGATCGGGATGCCGAGAATCAGCGAGACCGTCATACCGCCGGTGACCAGTGCGATGGCGCGGCCGCGCCGCTCCGGCGCGGAGACCGCGACGGCGACTGCGTTCGCCGCCGGCATGAAGACGCCCGCCGAGAGCGCCATCACGATCCGGGCGGCCATCACCACCCAGAAATCGCTGGCGAAGGCGGCACCGAGATTGGCAAGGCCGAACACCGTCATCGCGCCGACCAGCACCGTCTTGCGGTCGGCATCGCCGAGCACGGTGGAGAGTATCGGCGAGCCGATCGCATAGGCGAGGGCGAAGATCGAGATGAGCAGGCCGGCGGTGTCGACAGAAACGCTCAGGCCGTTGGCGAGGTGGGGCAGGATGCCGGTGACGATCAGGCTGCCCGTGCCGATGGCGAAGGCGCCGCCGGCGAGGGAAAGAAGGCGCGTATCCATGGGAATGATCCTTGCGGATGATCGCTGTTTCGAAGGCAAGCTTCAAAACTTCAATGATCGTTGAATTTTAAGGGTGCCGATCACTGCCCGCAAGGGTAATTTCAATGAATGTTGAATATTGTCAGCGGCAGCTTCATCGCCTATCTCGGAGGCGATGAAGCCGGTCTTCCACCCCGATATCGAGGATGTCGCGCCCGCCGACGTGTTCGCGGCGCTGGCGGATCCGATACGGCTCGGCATCCTCGTCGCGCTCGCCGATGTCAGCGAGGTCGACAAGGCGCGCTGCAGCCATTTCACCGCCTTCGCCTCGCCTTCGCTGCTGTCCTACCACTTCGCCAAGCTGCGCGAGGCCGGCATCACCCGCATGCGGGTGGAGGGAACGTCGCGCTATCTCAGCATCCGGCGCGACGAGCTGAACCAGCGCTTTCCCGGGCTGATCGACAGCGTGATCGAGACCGCGCGGCGTGACCCGAACCTGCCGCGGCTCGGTCCCGAATGGCTTTCAGGCAGCGACGAGACGCAGGGTTCGACTTCGCCCCGTTGACAGCGTCTGGCGCAGGTTTAGCGTCCTCTCTTCCGCGATGGCGTCGAGCCGGATCGCGACGCGGCACCGGCCACGCCCGAACCCGAGGAGCATGGCCATGCGTGCTGCTGACCCTCAGAAACTCGATGCCCTGGTGGGGCGTCTCGTCGGTGACGTCGGAGCCTCCGTCACTGGCGCCCTGATCGTGCTGGGCGACCAGCTCGGCCTCTACAAGGCGATGGGCGACGGCGAGCCCGTCACCTCCCGGCAACTGGCAGAGAAGACAGGCTTCAAAGAACGCTATGTGCGCGAATGGCTCGCCGGCCAGGCGTCGGCCGGCTATGTCGACTATGACGAGGGCAGCGACAGCTTCAGCCTCTCGCCGGAGCAGGCCATGGCCTTCGCCGAAGACGACAGCCCCGCCTTCTTCGCCGGTGCCTTCGAGATCGTGCAGTCGATGTGGGTCGACGAGCCGAAGGTCGAGGAGGCCTTCCGAACCGGCTCGGGCCTCGGCTGGCACGAGCACAGCAAATGCCTGTTCCGGGGAACCGAGCGCTTCTTCCGGCCCGGCTACAACGCGCATCTGACCGCGGAGTGGATTCCGGCGCTGGACGGTGTCCAGGCCAAGTTGATGCAGGGCGCGACCGTCGCCGATGTCGGCTGCGGGCACGGCTCATCCACCATCCTGATGGCGCAGGCCTATCCGCAATCGCGCTTCTATGGCTTCGACTATCACGGGCCTTCGATCGAGCGGGCGCGCGAGGCGGCGGAGAAGGCGGGCGTTGCCGATCGCATCGTCTTCGAGCGTGCCTCCGCGAAGGACTTCCCCGAGCGGAAATACGACCTCGTGACGATGTTCGACTGCCTGCACGACATGGGCGATCCGGTCGGTGCGGGGAAGCATGTGCGGGAGTCGCTGGCGCGGGACGGCAGCTGGATGATCGTCGAGCCCTTCGCGCACGACCATCTCAAGGACAATCTGAACCCGGTCGGGCGGATCTTCTACGGCGCGTCCACCATGATCTGCACGCCAGCCTCTCTTTCGCAGGAGGTCGGGCTCGGCCTCGGCGCGCAGGCCGGCGAGATGCGGCTGCGGAAGGTCGCGATGGATGCGGGCTTCTCGCATTTCCGCCGGGCGACCGAGACGCCGTTCAACATGGTCTTCGAGGTGCGGGCCTAACACGGTTCGGCTGAAACCCAGGGGGCGCGGTCGGAAGCGCCGCAGGGGGCGGGATTTATCCACCGCTCGCCGCAGAAGCGAGTTGAGGTGTCGGTCGTTATTATGCAATGTTATATCATTGCGTAATAAGTGGAGTTTTCCCTTGTCTTCGTCTCGCCTCGTTGCGGCCGGCTTCGGCCTCGTCGGCTGCCTGCTCGCGTCCGCGGCCCTTGCGCATGACCATGCGCTGCTACGCGGGCGGCTCGTCTTCGCCGACCACGAAAAAACGGTCGTCCGCATCCTCGACCTCGACAGCGGCGAGGTCACGCATAGCTTCGACGTGCCAAAAGCCAATCCGGGTTTCGCCGCGGTTTCCGGCGGGCGCTACGTCGTGGTCAAGACGGGAGACGACGCGGGGACGCTGCGCATCCTCGACACCGGGCTGATCGCCGAGTCGCATGGCGACCATGTCGATCTCGACAAGGCCGAGCCGAAGCTCCTCGACTTCTCGACGAAAGGGGACCGGCCTGCCCATGTCATTTCGGGCCATGGGCAGCTCGCGCTGTTCTATGACGGCTTACGTCCCTGGGAAGGCAAGAGCGAGCCCAAGGTGGTGATGCTCGCCATCGACGCCCTGGCCAAGCCGGAACCCGAGGTCACGATCTGGCCGAGCCCGGCGCCGCAGCATGGCATTGCCGTGCCGCTCGGAGCGCGGCAATGGTTGATCTCGGTGCCCAACCCCGCCTATGCCAAGGGCGATGACCGCAGCGCCTCGCCACGTCCCAACGGCTTCGAGATCCTCGAGCAGGGCCGAGCGTCACAGAACGATGGCGGTTGGAAGCGTGTCGCAGGCTTCAACGACCCGGCGCGAGCGGAAGCTTCCTGCAAGCTCTATCACGGCTATGCGCCGGCGCGCGGCGGGCGCTATGTCTTCGGCTGCACCGAAGGGGAGGGCGGCGGTTTGCTGGTGCTGTCCAAAGCCGCGAAAGGCGCCGCAGACGGTTGGAGCGCGCGGAAGCTCGCCTATCCCGACGAACGGCGCACCAGCGCGCTCAAGTCCCGCGAAGGCGGACGCCATCTCGTCGGCAATTACGGGTTGAAGGCGCCCTATGACGCGCTGCTCCGGATCGATCCCGAAGCGAAGGCGCTCTCCGCCGAGGATGTGCTGCCGGTGCCGGGCGAGCAGGCTGTCTGCCGGTTCGAGCTCAGCAGCAATGGCAGCCGGCTCGCCAATCTGACGCCGGACGGCAAGCTCAGGATCTACGAGGTCGGGCCCGCCTGGAAGGAAATCGCCTCCTTCGACGCGGTCCCGGCCTTCGACTGTGCCTACGCGGCGAAGACGCCAACGCCGAGTCTCGCCGTGATCGGGGGCAGCGCCTTCGTCAGCGACCCGACGAACGCGCGCATCCGCGAATATCATCTCCACACGTTGAAGCAGGGGCTCGATATGCCGGTCGGCGGCATGCCCGCCAACCTTGCCGGCAGCGACGCCGGATAATTCGTGAAGCAGCGCGGGGCGAAAAAATCGTTCGCCCCGCGCTGTCCATGATCTAGGAAGCGCGGATGCCGTTTCGCCGCTATCCGCGCCAGTTCCGCCAGCTCATGGCCTATGTCGTCGCCGGCGGGCTCACCGCGGTCGCGCATTACGGCGTGCTGATCGGGCTCGTCGAGCTCGGCCGGATCGATCCTGTTCCGGCGACGCTCGCCGGCTTCGTCGTCGGCGCGCTGGTTTCCTATACGCTGAACCGCTGGATGACCTTCGACGCCACGCGCACCCATGCGCAAGCGGGGTGGCGCTTCGCCCTGATCGCAGCCGGCGGCTTCGTGCTCACCGGAATCCTGATGCATTTCTTCGTGACGAGGGCTGGCTTGCCCTATCTGCCGATGCAGATCGTCACCACCGGCGTGGTGATGGTGTTCTCGTTCCTCGGTCACAAATTCTTCAGCTTCGCCGACCGGGCGGCCTGACGGCACGCCGCCCGGTCGTTTTCCTCACTGCTGCGGGGCGACCGTCAGCGTGAGCTGGCGGCGGCCGATGCGGCCTTCCTTGTCGGTCGCCTCGATCTCGATGATGTGGCTTCCGCTGGGGACGAGGACTGAGGGCGCGTCGATTCCTGCCGGCGTGATGAAGGGCTTGATCCGCTCGGTGATGTCGACCGGAGGCTGGCGGCGATAGAAGACGCGCACGGTCGCCGGATCGATCGGCACGCCGTTGCTCGGCATGAAGCGAACGGCCAGCCGGAAAGGCTTGCCGTCAACACTCTTGTCGGGCGTCGGCAAGGTGTCGATGCTGGGGCCGCGGGTGAGGTTGCGCGTGCTGGCTGGGGCCTTGGCTGTGGTCGGCAAGCCCGCTTCCTCACGGGTGATGAGCTGAACCGGTTCGGCGGCGTGTGCCGTCGTCGACATCACAGCGGCGGCGAGAACAACACGCAGAATGTGCGGGATGAGCACAGTCTTCATCATCGTCCCTATTTCACTCCCAAGATTCCGGCGATGAGGCCGGCGATGGCAGAAATGATGGTACCGGCCATCAGGATGGTGGTTTCGATGGTTTTCAGCGTTTCCATCGGCACCTTGCCATGCACGGCCAGCAGCCCCTTCCGCAGTTCCGGCAGCGAGACGAGGCCCCGCGCGGTGAGCGCAGCCTGCGTCACGCGCAGCAACATCCCCGAGAACATGGAGGCGCCGATGCTCAGCGCATAGAACGAAGTCTCGCGCCAGGCTGCCAGCCCTTGCGGAAGGAGCGGTATATTGTCGTGCCAACCGAGCAATGCGTTCATGGTCACGACGGAAAAAATCGCGAAACCGATGGCGATGCCGATATCGAAGGCGATCAGCCGCGGGCGAAGCCCGAAATAGAGCATGCCGGTGATGAAGGGGATCGCGATCGAGGCAAGGCGCAGCGCCCAGAGCGGCAGGTCGAGCCAAAGGACGATCGCGCAATAGGCCAGCAGCAGCAAAGTCAGGCCGAAGGGCAACACCCAGTAGCGGCGGCGCGCAACGGAGTGGGCGATCGGAGGGGCAGGCTCAGGCGTGTCCGCCTTCTCGGATGCTACAGGTTCCAGGGCTGCAACGGGTCTTGCAGCCAGTGCGGCGCGGTCCTCTTCGGCACGCTTCTCGAAGGCCGTGAGCCGCTCCTCCAGAGCACCGAGGCGACGCAGCAGGGGAAGGACCGGCGTCAGGTCACGCCCGCAGCAACGGCAGGACAGGACGCCCGCCTTGAGCGTGGCGTCGCAATAGGGACAGTTGAACTGATCCTGCACGGAGCTCTCACGCCTTCGGGGCAAGCCGCGCTCAGAGCCACGTTCGCTCCGCCAAATCAAGCTACTTTGCGCGCTCCCCTAGCGGAACTTTAGTATAAGTCAGCATTCTTGCCGTAATGGATGCGCGGCCTATTTCGATCAGGTGGGCTTCGTCGCCTTGAACGTCATCCGATGCGGGTTGTGGCCGAAATTCGCGGGCCTCTGCAGGTCGGCGAAGCCGGCCTCGCCGATCAGTTCGGAGATGGCGTCCGGGGTGTAGGTCGACAGCCCGTATTGCGCCCTGAGCTTCCGGTAGTCCGAAAAGGCGGTGCGGATGAGGCCTGCGAGCGCCGCCATCAGGAAGCCGCCGCGCCAGGCGAAGCCGAGAAGCTGCGAGGCATCGGTGAGCGGGCTGACGTCGGGCGGAATGACGTCCGCTATCACCAGCTTGCCGCCGGGCCTGAGCTTGCTGCGCCAGGTTTCGAGCAGCGCCTTCAATTCGTCGCGGGAGAGATACTGGACGAGCGAATTGGCGACGACGAGATCGAGCGAAGCCTCCGGCAGAGCCTCGACCTCTTCGGGGGAGACGACCGTGATGTTGACCTTGCGGCCGAACTGGGCGCGCAGTTTGTCACGCACGGTGGGCGCAGCTTCGCAAAGATAGAGCCTGCCGCAGGCCGAGGCGACGCGTGCCGCATCGAGCGCCTCGCCGCAGCCATGGTCGAGCACGACGGCGTCGGGCGCGGGAACATGTGCGATCACGTCGCTTGCGATGGCGTGGTAGTGCAGCGCCTTGTGGCGCGGCGAGACGTAGATGGAATGTTCGCCGTTCCAGAAATCGCGCCAGGACATGGGCAGTATCGATCCTCGGGGTCGCTCACGACCGTTGCCCGATGACTAGACGCAAGCGGCAGGGCTTCGCAACAGCCGGGGTTCCGGGACGCGGCGGTTTCCGCTTAAGTCACGATTGCGTCCCCGACTCGGGGCGCGCGGGACGGGGGATGCCGATGCTGCTGCTGCCGCGATTGCTCAAGGGGTTCGTCCGGCAGGGACGCCTCACCGTCATCACGCCGGACGGCAAGCGCCACGTCTTCGGACCCGGTCCAGCCGAGATGTTGTTCGCCGGCGTGCGAAAGACGGCGCCCTCGGTCACGGTGCGCTTCCATGACAACCGTATCGAGCGCGAGCTTTTCCTCAATCCCGAGCTCGCCTTGGCCGAAGGCTACATGGATGGCCGGATCGACTTCGAGGAAGGCACGATCCACGATCTGCTGACGCTGTTCTGGCTGCAGCGCAAGGAGCTGCGGAAGCACCCGCTGCAGAAGGTGATCCGGCAGGTGCGCTTCCGCATCCGGCGCTGGCGCATGCACAACCCGCTCGGCCTCGCGGGCAAGAAGGTCAAGCACCACTACGACATCCCGACCGATTTCTATCGGCTCTGGCTCGACGAGAGCATGACCTATTCCTGTGCGTACTGGCACTCGCCGGATGTCGGGCTGGAGAACGCGCAGAAGGCCAAGCTCCGGCACATCGCCGCCAAGCTGAAGATCGAGCCCGGCATGCGTGTGCTCGATATCGGCTCGGGCTGGGGCGAACTGGCGATCTATCTGGCCAAGGCCTGCGGGGCGAAGGTGACCGGCCTCAACGTCTCGCCCGACCAGATGGCGGCGGCTGCGAGGCGCGCCGAGGCGGCTGGGGTCGGCGATGCCGTAACCTTCGTCAACAAGGACTATCGCGAGCTCACCGGGACGTTCGACCGCATCGTCTCGGTCGGCATGATGGAGCATGTCGGCGTCGCGCATTACGGCGAGTATTTCGAGGGGATCCGCGATCTCCTGACGCCGGACGGGATCGCACTCGTCCACTGCATCGGCCGCGCCGGGCCGCCTGGCTTCACCGGGCCGTTCTTCGAGAAGTACATCTTCCCAGGCGGCTATGCGCCGGCATTGTCGGAGGTGTTCGCCGCAGTCGAGCAGACCGGGCTCTGGTCCTCGGACTGCGAATTCTGGCGCCGCCACTACCACTGGACACTGGAGGCCTGGCGCGAGCGCTTCATGGCGAGGCGCGAGGAAGTGGTCGGCATGATGGGCGAGCGCTTCGCGCGGATGTGGGAGTTCTATCTCTGCGCCTGCTCGATCTCCTTCGACATCGGCGGCGACATGGTGTTCCAACTGCTGCTCGGGCCGCACAAGAGCGCCGTCCCGATCATCCGCGACTACATCGCGGATGACGAGAAGGCGCTGGCCGCGAAGGGGTTTTGAGCGGGCTGCCCTCATTGCGAGCGCAGCGAAGCAGTCCAGGAGGCGCAGGGCTCTGCCGCGCCTGGATTGCTTCGTCGCTTCGCTCCTCGCAATGACGACATAGGCCGAGGAAAGCGCCTTACCGCTTCAGATTGACGATCACCACGCCGGCGAGTGCCATGGCGCCGCCCATCAGGCCGAAGGCCGTCGGGACTTCGCTGAGCCAGAGGAAGCCGATCAGCATCGCCATCGGCGGCACGGCGTATTGGAAGTTCGACGCGCGGGCGGCCGGCAGGCGCGAGAGGGTGATCGCCCAGGTGCCGTAGGCGATCAGGCTCGGCACGGCGGCGAGATAGACCACCGACCAGAAGGAGACGGCCGGGGCGACCTGCGCCTGCGCGATCGCGGAAGGCAGGAAGGGCAGCAGCACGAAGCCGCCGATCGCCATGTTCCAGGCCGCGACATGGAGCGGCTTGTAGCGGGCGAAGAGCGGCTTCTGCACGACAGTGGTGATGGCGTTGCAGAACGCGGCGCCGAGAATCAGCAGCACGCTCATGCCGATCTCGACATCGAGCCCCTTGCCGATCGCGATCACGCCGATGCCGGCGAAGGAAAGGGCGGTGCCGAGCCAGGCGATCAGGCTGAAGCGCTCGCCCAGGATCATCATGGCGAGGACGGCGGTCATGATCGGGTTGGTGTTGATGATGAAGGCGGCAGGGCCAGCCGGCACGACGCGCTGGCCGAAGTTCAGCAGCAGCGCATAACCCGCGATAAAGATGACGCCGCCGACGAGGAAGCGCCAGATATCGGCGCTTTCTGGTAGCTTCGCCCGCGTCGCGAGAAGGAAGAGCGCGGCGGGGCCGCCGGCGAGCGCGAAGCGCAGCGCAGCCATCTCGGCCGGGCCGAAGCCGGCCAGGCCGGCGCGGATCGCCGGGAAGGAGGAAGCCCAGGCCATGACCGTGAAGGTGACGGTGAAGACCAGCGTCGGGTCGAGGCGCTGAGAACCGGAAGTGGTCGGCGCGGAGGATGCGCAGCTTGAGGAGGACATGGCGTCGATCCATCGGTGACGAAAGGTTGCTCCCGATAGACGCCTCAGCGAGCTGATTGACAAACGAACAATTCGCGCATGAGCTGTGAGGATGGATCACAGCTCGAACCTCCCTCCGCTCGACACCTTGCGCGCCTTCGAAGCCGCCGCGCGCACCGGCAGCTTCTCTTCGGCGGCCGAGGCGCTGAACCTGACCCATGGCGCCATCAGCCGGCAGATCGCCAAGCTCGAGCATTGGCTGGGCCTGCGCGTCTTCCTGCGGCAGGCGCGCGGCGTCTCGCTGACGCCGGAGGGGCAGCGCCTGCTCCAGCGCACGCAGGAGGCCTTCGCGCTGATCGCGGATACCTCCGAGCGCTGGCGCGAGGCGCGCGGCGCTTCGGTGGTGCGCGTCAGCGCGCCGCCCTCGGTTTGCGCCTTGTGGCTGATGCCGCGTCTGGCGGTTCTGGAGGCGGGCATGCCGGCCCTGCGCATCGTGCTGCAGGTCGAGCATCGCAAGGTGGATTTTGAAGAGGAAGGTGTAGACCTCGGGATACGTTGCGGACGCGGCGGCGCGCCGGACCGGCTTTCGCTCAAGTTGTTCGAGGAGTGGTGCTTCCCGATCGCCTCGCCGCAGCTCGCTGCGCTGATCGGGGAGGGGCCTCCCGAGCGACTGCTCGGCCAGCCGCTGATCCACGATTCCGACGCTGCGGGCTGGAAGGCCTGGTTCGCGGCGCAGGGGCTGGATTATCGCCCGCGCCCGCAGGACCGCCGTTTCGAGGATTACAACCTCGTGCTGGATGCTGCGGCGCACGGCCTCGGTATCGCGCTGGCCCGTCCGCCGCTGGCGCGCGAGCAGCTCACGGCGGGTCGGATCATGCGCGTGGATGCACGCGAGGCACTGAACCCCGTGTCCTACTGGCTCGACCGGCCCCATGGCGCACTCAGACCTTCGGCGGCAGCTTTGGCCGAGCGCATTGCGCGGGCGGCCGGTGCGGCCAGAGGCGACATCGAGGCGTTCCTGAGCCGGGAGGCGCGGGCTGCTTGATCCGCGTCATACTCGGGCTTGACCCGAGCATCTCGTGACCAGCAGGTGCCGGAACCTCTTTCGGCCTGAGATTCTCGGGACAAGCCCGAGAATGACGAGCTGCATTTACCGCAAGCTATGCCGCGGAGCGGCGAACTCCCCGCGCTGGCTGGCGCGGGCCATCTCGAAACTGTCGGCGATGCGTCGCGCCCTGACGATGAAGGCCTGCGCGATATCCGGCGGGCAGACCTCGTGCGCGGTGATCTCGAACAGGTCGAGCCAGCGGTCGAAATGCTTGCCCTCCAGGGGCAGGATGAGATGCGGACGCATCGGCCGGCCGTTGTAGCGGCCGGAGCGTAGCATCACGCCGCTCCAGAAATCGGTGATCTTGCCGATATGATCGTCCCAGTCCTCCACCGCTGCCGCGAAGACCGGGCCGATCAGGTCGTCCTGACGCGCCCGCTCATAGAAGGTGCGGACCAGCTCGGCGATCATCGGCTCGCGCAGGTCAGGGTGGGCAGCGCCCGGATGAATGAGGGGGTTGTCGGTCATCTTTGGGGCATTCGAGGTTTCTCGTATTGTCTGCGGGCCGAGCGGAGAAGGCTAGGCCCGCACGGTTTCTGCGACCTTGTGAGGCAGGGTGGGGTCGGGCGGGGCGATATCCTGTTGGCCGTGCTCCAGAAACAGCCGCATCTCGTCGGCGAGCGCGAAGAAGCGATCCCGCACCGCCTTGGCGTGGGGATTGGCGCGCTCGATCGCCATGAAGACGTTGGGTGCGTCGTAGCGGACCATCTCCGTCGCCTGCATCAGGTGGTCAAAGCTCGCAGTGGTCATCGTCCGGGGCAGCGGCTCCATGCGGACCAGGATCTTGGCGATGAGATGGGTCAGGCCCTGCACCATGGCAGCCTCGCGGTCATGGGCGTCGGCCGTGGTCACGATGACCTTCAGCTTGAGCACGCGGCGCAGGAAGGCGGCGATGCGCGGGGTGCTGCCGCCCCTGATCGGGCAGAGCGCGATCTTGAGCCCGTCGAGGCCGTTGCGGGCGCTCTGCGGGCCGAAGAGCGGGTGCGTGCCGATGATCTCGACATCCTCCGGCAAGGCCGCCTCCATCGCCCGTGCCGGGCCGATCTTGACGGAGCCGACGTCGAGGACCACGGCGCCGGCCTTGAGATGCGCGCGCAGCGACGCGATCGCCTCGGGGATCGCCGGGACGGGCACTGCGAGAATGACGAGATCGCAGGCCCCGATTTCGGCGGGGGAGGCGGGAACCAGCCCCTGGCCGCTCGCATCCGGCTCGGGCGGATGGGCCGGGTCACAGATGCGCAATGCAAAATGCGGCTGGAGATGGCGGGCCATCAGTCGCCCGAAGGCGCCGAAGCCCATGATGCCGATGGAGGTGACGGCTCTGATCGTGGAAGACATCGCTCTGGTCCGGTGGGAGCCGCGATGCCGGGTGATCTGCCTGAATTCAACCGCCAGCGCGGCGGTTGAACATGGGAATGCCACCGCCTCTATGAGGACGGGGCGTAATAGCTGCGGAAGCTGGCCATCAGGCTGGTCATGGCCCGTTTAAAGCTCGCGGGCGCAACGCTGTCAATCGAGCGGGGGCGAATAGTCGGTCGGCGTCAGCGTGCGGTCCTCGATCGCGCCGACCATGTCGCCGTGCTCGATCTTGGTGGCGCGCTTGATCTCGCTCCATTCCGGATCGGCCATGAAGCTCGCCCAGGCCTTGGCCTTCGTCTCGGCGTCGGGCCAGGCGAGGATATAGGCGAATTCGGTCCGCCCGGCGCTAGCCGTTTCCCACATCGCCACGATCCTGAAGCCGTGGCGGCCCATGATGCGGGCGGCATGGTCACGGAAGCGGGCATGGAAGGCCGCCTTGTTGCGCTCGAAGATCTCGTAGATGCGCAACTGGTGGATCATGCCTGCCTCCAATCGGGACTGCGTCTTACCGAGCCCTCATCCTGAGGAGGCCGCAATGGCGGCCGTCTCGAAGGATGGTCTGCCGTGCGCCGGAGCCTGCCGAAGCATCCTCGAGACGCAAGCTTCGCTTGCTCCTCAGGATGAGGGTTCTGACGCTGAAGCAGCGACCTCTTCAGGCCGCCTTCTTGCCCTTCTCTGCCACCATCAGCTCGACGAAGCGGTTGAAGAGATAGTGGCTGTCCTGCGGGCCGGGAGAGGCCTCCGGATGATGCTGGACGCTGAAGGCCGGGCGGTCGGTCAGCGCGATGCCGCTGTTCGAGCCGTCGAAGAGCGAGACATGGGTCTCGACCGCATTCGCCGGCAGGCTGGCGGGATCGACGGCGAAACCGTGGTTCATCGAGACGATCTCGACCTTGCCCGTGGTCTTGTCCTGCACCGGATGGTTGGCGCCGTGGTGGCCCTGCTTCATCTTCATCGTCTGGCCGCCGATGGCGAGCGCCATCATCTGGTGTCCCAGGCAGATGCCGAAGGTGGGGATATTCCGATCCAGCAGCTGCTTGATCACCGGCACGGCGTATTCGCCGGTCGCGGCCGGGTCGCCCGGGCCGTTGGAGAGGAAGATGCCATCGGGGGTGAGGGCCAGAATATCCTCGGCGGTTGCGGTCGAGGGCACCACTGTGACGTCGCAACCGGCCTTGGCGAGCAGGCGCAGGATGTTGCGCTTCACGCCATAGTCGATGGCGACGACCTTGAAATTGCTGGTTTCGCGCTTGCCATAGCCGGCCGGCCAGACCCAGGGGGTCTCATCCCAATCGTAGCGCTGCGAGGCGGTGACGAGCGGGACGAGGTCGAGGCCGGCCATGGAGGGCAGCTCCGCCGCCTGCTTCTTCAGCCGCTCGATGTCGAAGACGCCGTCCGGGCTGTGCGCGAGGATGGCGTTGGGCATGCCGTTGTCGCGGATCAGCGCGGTGAGTGCGCGGGTGTCGATGCCGCAGATGCCGACGATGTTCCGGGCCTTCAGCCAGGCGTCGAAATGCCGGTTGGCGCGCCAGTTCGAGGGCTCGGTGATGGCGGCATGGAGCACGCAGCCGCGCACGCCCGAGGAGGCGGCGGCGTTCACCGTCTCGGTGTCCTCCTCGTTCACGCCGACATTGCCGACATGCGGGAAGGTGAAGGTGATGATCTGCCCGGCATAGGACGGGTCGGTCAGGATCTCCTGATAGCCGGTCATCGCGGTGTTGAAGCAGACCTCGCCGGGCGCTTCGCCCACGGCGCCGAGGCCGAAGCCTTCCAGCACCGTGCCGTCGGCGAGCACGAGGAGCGCGGTCGCGTGCGGTTCGGTCCAGCCGCCTGGGGCGGGGTTTCCTTCGGAAGCGGTCATGTCTATGTCTCGGTCCAGGCCGCGCCAGCGGCAGAATGCGGGGGCGGGGCTGCAGAAATCCACTCCGCCGGTCTGGAACGCGAGCCATAAAGAGCCGGGCGCTGCCCGTCAATCAAGGTTGGCGCAGGCCGCACAAGAGAAAAAGGAACAACGAGATGACGAGCCTGCGCGAGCGCTTCACCAGCGATTTGAAGGAAGCGATGAAGGCCGGCGAAAAGGGCAGGGTTGGCGCGATCCGCCTGATCCAGGCGGCGCTCAAGGAAAAGGACATCGAGGCGCGCGGCGCCGGCAAGGGCGAGGCCACGGCCGACGAAATCCTCGGCGTGCTCCAGAAGATGATCAAGCAGCGCCAGGAATCGATCGCGATCTACGACGCCAACAACCGTCCCGAGCTCGCCGATGGCGAGCGCGTCGAGGTCGCGGTGATCTCATCCTATCTGCCCAAGCAGATGTCGGACGACGAGGTGAAGGCCGCTATCGACAAGGCCATCGCCGAGAGCGGCGCGACTGCGGTCAAGGACATGGGCAAGGTCATCGGCATCCTCCGCGCCGCCTATGCCGGCCAGATGGATTTCGGCAAGGTCAGCCCGATGGTGAAGGCGGCGCTGGGCGGCTGAGCTGCCCGGACAGCCGCTTTTCGGCTGCCGCCATCATCTTTGTGAATCACGGGAGAAAGCCAACTGCCGGCGCGATCGGCGGTTGGCTTTCGGCTTTTGCAGGTCCACATAAGGTCGATGAAATTCCCCCCTTCCGTCCTTGAGGAGATCAAGGCGCGGCTGCCGGTTTCGGCGGTCGTGGGTAAGCGCGTGCGCCTTCAAAAAGCGGGACGCGAATGGAAGGGGCTCTCGCCCTTCAACGCCGAGAAGACGCCTTCCTTCTTCGTCAACGACCAGAAGGCCTCGTTCTTCGATTTCTCCTCCGGCAAGAACGGCGACATCTTCAAATTCGTGATGGAGACGGAAGGGCTCTCCTTCCCCGAGGCGGTCGAGAAGCTTGCGGCCGAGGCTGGCGTCATTCTGCCCAAGATCACGCAGGAGGCGCAGGTCCAGGAGGAGAAGCGCAAGGGGTTGCACGAGGTCGTGGAGCTCGCGGCGCAATTCTTCGAGGCCGAGCTGATGGGCGATCGCGGCGGCGCTGCCCGGCGCTATCTCGCGACGCGCGGGCTAGACGGCGAGGCGCGCACACGCTTTCGCCTCGGCTACGGCCCGGTCGACCGCTTCGCGCTGCGCGACCATCTTGCCGGCAAGGGCGTGCCGGCCGAGCTGATGATGGAGGCGGGGCTGCTCGTGCATGGCGATGAGATCGCCGTGCCCTACGACCGCTTCCGCGACCGCGTCATGTTCCCGATCCACGATTCCCGCGGGCGCGTCGTCGCCTTCGGCGGGCGGGCGATGAGCGCGGAGGTGGCGGCGAAGTACCTCAACTCGCCGGAGACGCCGCTCTTCCACAAGGGCCACCTGCTGTTCAACCACCACAATGCCCGCAAGGCGGCGCATGACACGAGCCAGGTGATCGTGGTCGAGGGCTATGTCGACGTCATCGCCATGTCGCTCTCGGGCTTTCCGCAGACAGTGGCGCCGCTCGGCACGGCGCTTACCGAAGGCCAGCTCGGCCTGCTCTGGCGGATGGCCGACGAGCCGGTGATCTGCCTCGACGGCGACAAGGCCGGGCGCAAGGCGGCTAGCCGCGCCATCGATCTGGCATTGCCGCTCCTGGAGCCCGGCAAGTCGCTCTCCTTCGCGCTGCTGCCGGACGGGCAGGATCCCGACGATCTCGCCCGGTCGGGCGGGCGGCAGGCGATCGCGGAGGTAATTGCCGGGGCGCGCCCGCTGGTCGACATGCTCTGGCAGCGCGAGGTCGAGGCCAGCCCGCTCGACACGCCGGAGCGGCGCGCCGCCTTCGAACGCCGTCTCAAGGAGCCGCTGGCCGAGATCCGCGACGAGACGACCCGCAAGCATTACCGCCGCGAGATGGACGAGCGGCTGGCGCAGCTCTTCACCAGCGCTGCCCCGGCACGGCAGGAGCGTGGCGGCGGGGGCGGAAACTTCCAGCGCGGCCGGGGCGGACCAGCCCCGCGGGGCGGCCGGCAGGTGCCATCCTGGCTCGCCGGTCCCTTGCGGGCCTCGAGCGCGCTGACCCAGTCGCGACTCGTGGCGAAGGTGCGTGGCGAGGACCAGCGCGAGGCCTTCATCCTGCTGGCGCTGGCCAGCCACCCCGACCTCATCCTGCGCTGCGCCGACGAAATTGCCGAGCTTTCGCTGGACGGGCCAGCAGCCGAGCGCTTCCGGCAGGCACTGCTCGATGCGGTCGAGGATAAGCTCGACCGGGAGATCCTGGCGAATCGGCTGGTGCAACCGCGTGTGCGGGAGGCCCATAATCAACTCATGGCTGTCACCGGCCCCGCAGAACGGCGCAAGCTGGCGCAAGATGCTGATCCTGAATCGGTTTTTGACTCGATTTATCAGGCTATCGTCTTGCATCATCGCGCTCGAACGCTAAATAGCGAGTTGAGAGCAGCCGAGCGTGCATTGGCTGACGATGCGACCGAAGCCAATTTCGCCTGGATCAAGGACGTGAAGGCCCGCCTCGAAGCGATCGAGGGCACCGAGGCAATGTCCGAGGATTGATAGCCCAGCGAATGGTGGACGCAGGTTCGATGCGCGCGGGGCTGGTGGGGTGGTTCACGATTCGTCAACGACGTCTGGTGCCATCTGCGAATAGATTTGGGTGGGTGAGCGCGCCGGGCCTGCGGTCGCGCCGCCCTTTTATGCGTCGGTATATGACTTTTCTGGTCATGGCCGGCGCGCGAGTGCGGAGCGCTGATTGATGGCGACGAAAGCGAGCGAACGGGAAAAGACCGATCAGGTCGCGCCGGATGCCCCCCCGACTACCGACGGCCCGTTGCTCGATCTGACCGATCAGGCCGTAAGGCGGATGATCAAGCTCGCGAAGAAGCGCGGCTATGTCACCTATGACGAACTGAACGAAGTGCTGCCCTCGGAGGAGTTCTCCTCCGAGCAGATCGAGGACGTGCTCGGCCAGCTCAGCGAGCAGGGCATCAACGTCGTCGACAACGAGGATCCGGAAGCGGCAGGCGAGGAACGCGCCAACCGCAAGGATGCCGCCGGCGGCGACGACGACGAGGTCGAGGGCGGAGATCTGGTCGAGGCATCGCGCCAGACGCTTCCGACCGAGACCAAGCGCAACCTCGAGCCGACCGAGCGCACCGACGACCCGGTGCGCATGTATCTGCGCGAGATGGGCTCGGTGGAGCTTCTCTCCCGCGAGGGCGAGATCGCCATCGCCAAGCGCATCGAGGCCGGCCGCGAGGCGATGATCGCGGGCCTCTGCGAGAGCCCGCTGACCTTCCAGGCCATCATCATCTGGCGCGACGAGCTCGTCGACGGCAAAGTGCTGCTGCGCGACATCATCGATCTCGAAGCGACCTATGCCGGCCCGGACGGCAAGAACCCGGCAGTCCCCGGCGAGGAGGAGGGCGAGGAAGGCGAGCAGGCTGAGGCCGCCGAGGGCGAAGCTCCGCCCGAGATGGACGACGACGACATCGAGAACAACGTGTCGCTTTCGGCCATGGAGGCCGAGATCAAGCCGCGCGTCCTCGAGACGTTCAACGCCATCGCCGACGACTACAAGAAGCTGCGTCGTCTGCAGGACCAGGACATCGCCAACCGGCTGGAGAACACCAAGCTCTCGCCGTCGCAGGACCGCAAGTACAAGAAGCTCAAGGACGACATCATCACCGCGGTGAAGTCGCTCTCGCTCAACAACAATCGCATCGAGGCGCTGGTCGAGCAGCTCTACGACATCAACAAGCGCCTGATCGGCCATGAGACGCGCCTGCTGCGTCTCGCCGAGAGCTATGGCGTCGGCCGCGAGGACTTCCTCAAGCAGCATGTCGGCGGCGAGCTCGATCCGAAATGGCTGCTGCGCGTCTCCAAGCTCGGCTCGCGCGGCTGGAAGGAATTCGTCGCCTCGGAGAAGGACCGGATCAAGGACCTGCGCGAGGAGGTGCACACGCTCGCCTCCGAGACCGGCCTGGAGATCCAGGAATTCCGCAAGATCGTGCTGATGGTCCAGAAGGGCGAGCGCGAGGCCCGGCAGGCGAAGAAGGAGATGATCGAGGCCAATCTGCGTCTCGTGATCTCGATCGCCAAGAAGTACACGAACCGCGGCCTGCAGTTCCTCGACCTGATCCAGGAAGGCAATATCGGCCTGATGAAGGCGGTCGATAAGTTCGAGTACCGCCGGGGTTATAAGTTCTCGACCTATGCGACCTGGTGGATCCGGCAGGCGATCACCCGCTCGATCGCCGACCAGGCCCGCACGATCCGCATCCCCGTCCACATGATCGAGACGATCAACAAGATCGTGCGGACCTCGCGCCAGATGCTGCACGAGATCGGCCGCGAGCCGACCCCGGAGGAGCTGGCCGAGAAGCTGGCCATGCCGCTGGAGAAGGTGCGCAAGGTCCTGAAGATCGCCAAGGAGCCGATCTCTCTGGAGACGCCGATCGGCGACGAGGAAGACAGCCATCTCGGCGACTTCATCGAGGACAAGAACGCGATCCTGCCGATCGACGCTGCGATCCAGTCCAATCTGCGTGAGACCACTACGCGGGTGCTCGCCTCGCTCACCCCGCGCGAGGAGCGCGTGCTGCGCATGCGCTTCGGCATCGGCATGAACACCGACCACACCCTCGAAGAGGTCGGCCAGCAGTTCAGCGTCACCCGCGAGCGCATCCGCCAGATCGAGGCGAAGGCGCTGCGCAAGCTGAAGCATCCGAGCCGCTCGCGGAAGCTCCGGAGCTTCCTCGACAACTGATCGCGAGCAGGCGGGCGGCGACGCCTGCCGATCGAGAACGGAGCCCGCTTCCATGCTTTGGAGGCGGGCTTTTCTTTTGGCACGCGCTGAAGCCAGAGCCAGATCGGTCCTCCTGTGAACGAAGGATGCGGCCGGGCCGGCGGCTGGTCAGTCTGCCGCCGCTCGACGATCTGGCGGTCGGTCGGTCATCGATATCGCTGCCTTGCGCTCAGGAGGTTGCCCGTGCTTCCGTTCAGCTACGATGCCCTTGCCGAGCGCTTCGCCACGATCCGCCCCTGGGCGAAGAACGCGATCGGCGACGCCACCAATCGCTGCGCCATCTGCATGGGCTACACGCTGCGCCTGACGCCGTCGCAGGACGACGCGACGATCCAGACCATCATGAATGCGGATATCAGCGCATCCTTCCAGGGCGCTCCGCCGCTGGCGGGCGGGCCTCGCCCGGGAGTGCTGCCCGGCTCGGGGAGACCGCTCGGCGGCCTGAGCCAGCTCCTCTTCATCCGCGCTTCGGAGTTGCTTCCGCGTGTTCAGCGGGCCTATGGCCCGGCCGATATCGAGGGCGTCTGCAAGGATGTCACCCCAAAGGTGCTCGGCCGGAAGGGCGTGCTCTATCTGGAGAACTGCTACCAGACGAGCGGCGACAAGAGGCGTTCCTTTCTGTTCTTTCAATGGACGAATGGCGACCATTGGGACCTGTTCGACGGCACCACCATCATCGCGCAGGAGGAAAAACTGGCTGGCAACAGGCATACCGGCCAGCTCTATTTCTGGCAGGCGCGCTGACGTGCCTGATGTCATCGCGGGCTGGCGCGACTTGATCTTCCGGGCGAGAGAGGGCCTCCTGCGCCTCCCAGCCGCCGGAGGCGCCATGTCCCCAGAATTCCTGCTGACCTCGCTGATCATCGTCGCTTCGCCGGGAACGGGGGCGATCTACACCATTGGCGCCGGCCTCACGCGCGGCAGCCGAGCGAGCGTGCTCGCGGCTATCGCCTGCACGATCGGGATCGTGCCGCATCTGATCGCGGCGATGATGGGCATCGCGGCGCTGCTGCACGCCAGCGCGCTCGCCTTCGCCATCGTGAAATATGCCGGCGTCGCCTATCTGCTCTACATGGCCTGGCAGACCCTGAAGGAACATGGCGCGCTCAAGGTCGAAACCAAGGCCGATGCGCGCTCGGCCTGGCTCGTGCTGCGCGACGGGCTGGCCATCAACCTGCTCAACCCCAAGCTCTCGATCTTCTTCGTCGCCTTCCTGCCGCAGTTCATCGCGGCCGACGAAGCCAGTCCGATGGGGCGTATGCTGGAGCTCTCGGGCGTGTTCATGGCGATGACCTTCATCGTCTTCGCGCTCTATGGGCTCTTCGCCGCGGCGATGCGCG
The DNA here is from genome assembly GCF_052114025.1 of Allobosea sp. RAF48. Taxonomy (NCBI): domain Bacteria; kingdom Pseudomonadati; phylum Pseudomonadota; class Alphaproteobacteria; order Hyphomicrobiales; family Alloboseaceae; genus Allobosea; species Allobosea sp. RAF48. Next base: position 271,866 of record NZ_JBFRDZ010000003.1, on the reverse strand, counting down.
ACAAGGTCATCGGCCGCCCGGCGGTGATGGCGTGGCTCAGGCGCAGCTTCGCTGCCGCCTTCGTCGCGCTCGGCGCCAAGCTCGCGCTCACCGAGCGTTGAAATCGCAATGCCGCGCCAGACGATCCTGACGATCGATACGCGCGGGGCCGGGCTCTACGAGTTCACCGACCGCGCCGTGGCCTTCGTGCGTGCCGGCGAGGAGACGAGCGGGCTGCTGACGCTGTTCGTGCGGCACACCTCCTGCTCCCTGCTGATCCAGGAAAATGCCGACCCAGACGTGCGGCAGGATCTCGACGCCTTCTTCCGCCGGCTGGTGCCGGTCGCGGATGATCCGGCGATGGCTTATCTCGTCCATCGCGCCGAGGGGCCCGACGACATGCCCGCCCATATCAAGGCGGCGCTGACGCCGGTTTCCCTCTCGGTTCCGGTGATGGGCGGGCGGCTCGCGCTCGGCACCTGGCAGGGCATCTATCTCTTCGAGCACCGGGCCAGGCCGCATCGGCGCGAGGTCGCGCTGCACCTCGGCGCGTAGCGGACTCAGGCCGGCGGAGCCACGACCAGCGCGACGAGGCGCCGGACCACGGGCAGCACCAGCAGCAGGGTCGGGAAGGCGACGATCCAGGACAGGGCCCAGGAGCCGGGCCAAGTCTGCAGGAATTCGGCCGTCGGGCCCAGCGCTTTCAGCGTCGAGATACCCGAGACGACGAAGGTCATCAGCACGGACAGGAAGAATGGCATGGCCACCCCGGCGTAGCGGGCAGGGAGGCGGCGGAGAACAAGGCGAGGCATCAGTCAGGCTTTCGCAAGTGGCAGGCCGTTCTGGAGCACCCGATACGGCCATGAGCCGGTTGGGTGCGTTGCCTGACGTGAGACGCTTACGAACGGGAACGAAGCCCGATGGCGCCTCCATAGTCGATTGGCGTGGCGCTGCCAAGCCGTCTACCGCGCCACGAAAATATCCGGGGCGGGCAAGGGCTCCCAGGATTCGCCGGCGCCAACGAGACAGCTGATGCCGGTGGGCGCGGTGGCGAGCAAGGTCCAGGTGCCGGCGGGACCGACATAGAGCTCGAACAGCATGCCGCTCTCGGTGAGACCGCTCCCGACCATACGCTCGCCGAAAGTCTCGCGGAGTTTTCCGGCAACATGGGCGCGTTCGGCACAAGGCCGCTCCGGCGGCGCAGGCTGCTGGGCGAGGACGCGGGGCGCAAATGCCACGCCGGCCAATCCAGCGATCATCAGGACCTTGATCAATGTCACGGCCACCTCCCTGTCCGGAGGCGGCCGCCTGGGCGGCACGACGACGGCAAGTCTTGCGACCGCCCAGAACAGATTTGATGTGGGAAGTCCGTACGGTCGTTCAAGCGCCCGAGGCAGCGCGGCGGGCCAGTTTCGGCGCGCCGAAACAGTGCTCCCCTTGGCGCTGCTCCTGTCCTATATCAGCGGCAAGCAATCCGGAGGTGCCATGTCTTTCTTCAAATCCCTGTTCGGCGGTCGCAAGGCCGCGGAGGAGAAGCCGGCCGGCCCGGTCAAGAGCATCGAGCACAACGGCTTCACCATTCACGCGACGCCCTATCAGGAGGGCGGCCAGTACCAGCTCTGCGGCGTCATCGAGAAGGTGATCGAGGGCGAGACGAAGAGCCATCGCTTCATCCGCGCCGACCGCTTCCCGGGGCAGGCCGAAGCCGCAGACTTCACGCTGATAAAGGGCCAGCAGATCGTCGACATGGAAGGCGAACGAATCTTCCGCTGAGCACTGGCGCCGGCGCAGCCGAGGCGCGCTATTTGCCCGGGGCCCGCCGCAGCGCTTGCAGAAGCTGGTCTGCGGTCCATGGGGACCGTGGGCTTTGCGCTTCGGCATCATGGACGAGTTCGCAGAGCCGGGCATTGACGGGGGCGGCTTGTCCGAGCCCTGCCGCCAGCCGGACTACCTCGCCATTGATCCAGTCGATTTCGGTGAGGCGGCCGGCCGCGAGGTCTTCGGCCATCGAGGAGCGCGCGCTCGGGTCGATGGCAAGCATGCGCCGCGCCAGCACGCCGAAGGCGAGGTCGGGCCATTCGAGCAGGGCGGGGATCCACCGCGCGGGCAATGGCGTAAGCCGCGCGGGTTCGATGCCCGCCTTGTCCAGAAGCGAAAGCGCCTCGCGCTGTGCCGCGGCGAGGCAGCGCCGAAAACCGCGCTGCGACAGTTCCTGCTTCAGCGGTTGGCCCGCCAGCGCATTGATGGCGTTGTTGAGGTTGAGCAGCAGCTTGGCCCACTGAACGGAGCGCATGTCGACCGGTCGGGTCAGCGTCAGGCCGGCGCGGCCGAAAATCGCGAGGCGTTGGTCGGCATCGCCGCCGGCCTGCACATAGAGGTGCCCTTCCGAAGCCTGGTGGAACCGACCCGGTTCCTTCGAGACGACGTTGAACGGCACCATGCCGTCGAGGACGGTGCGATCGCCCAGGGCTTCCCGGAGCAGGGCGCCGTTGCCGAGGCCGTTCTGGAAGCTGACGATGGCGGCGGCAGGCGGCAGCGCTCCTGCCAGATCACGAGCGGCCACGGCCGTGCCGCCCGATTTGACGGTGACGAGCACGAGATCGGCATCGGACGCCATGGTGGCGTCCGGGCCGAAGACGATCGCCTCGGGCGGCACATGCCAGCTGCGGCCGTCATAGTGCGAGACGGTCAGCCCCTCGCGCGTCAGCACCTCGCCGATGGCGGGGCGCCCGACGAAGCGGACATCGCCGCCGGCGGCGAGGAGGCGCCCACCGAGATAGCAGCCGATCAGGCCGGCGCCGTAGATGCAGATCCTCGTCATGTCCCGCGCTCCCGCCGCTTCGGTGTTCCGTCAAAGAGCGGGGTCGTCAAGCGCAGTCGGCAGGCCGATCCTGCCGCGGTCGCGCGGCCGTCCTGCCTCCGGCGCGCTTGTCCGGGGCATCCCAGTCGCTAAAGCTGCCGGGAGAAGAGTCATCTCCAAACAGGTGGCCGCCGAGGAAACATGTCCCATTCTGCCGACCGCTACCAACCCGATTCTCCTTACGCCTGGCTGCGCCTTGCCGTCGCGCTGGTGATCGGCACCGTCGCCTGCGTTGGCTCCTGGTCGGTCGTGGTGGTGCTGCCGGCGATGCAGGGCGAGTTCGAGACGCTGCGCGCCGGCGCCTCGCTGCCCTACACCTTCGCCATGCTCGGCTTCGGCGCCGGCAACATCATCATGGGCCGTGTCGCGGATCGCTACGGCATCATGGTGCCGATCATCGCCGGCGCCTTTCTGCTCGCGGCCGGCTACACCGCGGCGGGGCTGTCGCATTCGCTCTGGCAGTTCGCGCTGGCGCATGGGCTGCTGATCGGGATGGGCAGCGCGGCGGGCTTCTCGCCGCTGATCTCCGACCTGTCGCACTGGTTCCGCCGCCATCGCGGGCTCGCCGTGGTCTGCGGCGCCTCGGGCAGCTATCTCGCCGGCGTGGTCTGGCCGCAGGTCATCACCTGGGGGCTGGCCCATCATGGCTGGCGCGCGACCCATTTCGGCATCGCCGTCGTGGCGCTGGTGGTGATGCTGCCGCTGGCTCCGTTCTTCCGACGCCAGCCCACGGCCGCGACGCTGGCCGCCGCGGAGGCGCACAGCGCCGGGGCGCGCGGGGATCTCGGGCTGAGTGCCAACCAGCTCCAGCTCCTGCTCTGCGTCGCCGGTTTCGCCTGCTGCGTCGCGATGGCGATGCCGCAGGTGCATATCGTCGCCTACTGCGGCGATCTCGGATACGGCGTCGCCCGTGGCGCCGAAATGCTGTCGCTGATGATGCTGCTCGGCATCATCAGCCGCATCGGCTCGGGCTTTGTCGCGGATCGGATCGGCGGAGCGGCGACGCTGGCGCTGGGCTCGCTGATGCAGGGCGTCGCCCTCTTCCTCTATCTCTGGTTCGACGGTCTGCAATCGCTCTACGTCGTCAGCGGCATCTTCGGCCTGTTCCAGGGCGGCATCGTGCCGATGTACGCTGTCGTCATCCGCGAATACCTGCCGGCCAAGCAGGCGGGCGTGCGGATCGGCATCGTCATGTCGGTGACGGTGCTCGGCATGGCGGTCGGCGGCTATCTGTCGGGTGTGATCTTCGACTATTTCAGCTCCTACCGGATGGCCTTCCTCAACGGCCTCGCCTGGAACCTCGTCAATCTGAGCGTGGTCTGCTGGCTGATGCTGCGGTCGCGGCGGCCTGCGCCGCCGGCTCAGCTCGCCGGCGAGGCGGGGCGGTAGGTGCCGAAGCACCAGATATGGCCTTCCGGGTCCTTGCAGATGAAATCCCGGCTGCCATAGGGCTGGTCTGTGGGGCCCATGCAGATCTCGGCGCCGGCCTTGCGGGCGCGCTCGCAGCGCGCGTCGATGTCGTCGGTCGCAATGTAGGGCGAGGCGGTGGTGCCGCCGAGCTCGGCCGGGCGCGAGACCAGCTTGCCGAACGCGTTGTTGTCGGACGAGCCGAGCATCACGAAGCTCGCACCCATGCGCAATTCGCCGTGGAGCAGCGTCCTGCCATCGTCCGAATAGTAGGCGGCGTGCTTCTCGAAGCCGAACGCCTCGATCAGCCAGTCATACATGCGCGGCGCATCGGCGTAGCGCAGCGAGATGCAGATCATCGGCTCCGGCGTGGACATTGGCGGCGATCCCCTTCGGTGAAACCTCGGTGACTGTCGCCGGTAACTTTGCGCGAAGCAAAGGAGGCAGGGGCGCTTGCCTGTCGCTGGCCGCCTCGCCATCATCGCCGGGCGGATCTCCGCCAAGCCTTGCAGGACGCCCATGACCAAAGCCGACCATCGCCATGACAACGAGCCGCGCGGCACGCTGACGGTGCGGACCATTGCCATGCCCGGCGACACAAACGCCAATGGCGACATTTTCGGCGGCTGGGTGATGTCGCGGATGGACCAGGCCGGCGGCATCGCCGGTGTCGACCAGGCGCAGGGGCGCGTGGTCACGGTCGCGGTGGATGCGATGACCTTCATCCACCCTGTGAAGGTCGGTGACGTGCTGAGCGTCTACACGGAGATCGAGTCGATCGGCCGAACCTCGATGAAGATCCATGTCGAGGCCTGGGCCAAGCGCTTCCGCACGACCCTGCACGAGAAGGTTACCGACGCGACCTTCACCTTCGTCGCGATCGACGAGGAGGGCCGGCCGCGCCCGGTGCCGAAACCGGCCAAGGATTGAGCGCGCCGCAATTCCTAACGGGGCGTGAAGCCGCCCCCGAACGATGTGATTCAAAAGAATCCATTTAAACCGTTCTTTAAGCGCGTCCGGACGATGCTGCGCCACGACAGACCGGGGAAGACCCGGCCGGGGGAATTCATGTCCGTTCGATGCCGCATGCGGGTCCAGTCGCCTGGCCGTTGCCAGGGGAGGGAGGGGATTCCCATGGCCACGGCGCTACCGGTTCGGCACCTCCCGGCTGTGCCCCGGCAAGCATTCGTTTTCCCTTGAGTTCTTCGTTCAGCGTTGCGTGATATCCGGAGTACGACTTCATGACGAAAGCCAAGCCCGCGCGTGAGGGCAAGCCGTTGCGGATCGGCATTGCGGCACGGATCTATGCAGCACTCGGCATGATGACGGCCCTGACCCTCGTCTCGTCCTCGGTTGCATGGTTCTCCTACAATCGCGTCGACCAGACGGTCGACGATCTCGTCGGCAAGAAAATGCCGGTCGTGGAGCTCGCGCTGGAGCTGTCGCAGGCCGCGACCCAGTCGACCGCGTTGGCGGCGCGCTTCAGCGAAATCGAGACTGTCCAGCAGCGCTCCGCCCTGACGGGTGATCTCGACAAGGTCGAAGCCCGGCAGATCGACCTGCTGCGCCGCATCGGCGAGCAGGGTCAGGTCGACAAGGCGAAGGCACAGGCCGCGATCGACACGCTGTCGCGCCAGATCAACGACATCAACGACCTGACCGGAGACCGGCTGCGCAACGTCTCCGAACAGGGCGAGGCGCTGGACAAGCTCTCGAAGGCACGCGAAGGCTTCACTGCGCTCGCCGATTTCGAGACGGGCGATGCGCAGTTCAACGTCAAGATGAACATCGCCAGCGCGACGCAGCTCACGGGCAAAGAGGTCGAGGAGGCGCTGTCCAGCATCATCGACAAGGACCTGGCGGCGCTGCAGACGGCGCAGGCGCTGCAGCTCCAGGTCAGCGAGCTGGTCGGGTTGCTGCGCGAGATTTCGCAGATCGAGAGCCCTGAGAAGCTTGAGAACGCAAAGGCGCGCTTCAAGGCTATCCTCGGCCAGGTTCGCGGCTTCCTCGCCGCGGCGGACAAGATCCAGGCCAATCCGGCACGCGCCCAGGCCGTCAACGCCGTGATCGATCTCGGCGAGGGGCAGAGCGGGCTGATCGCGATCCGCGAGCGCGATCTCGCTACCCGCAGCGCGATCGATGCCGGTCTCAAGCAGACCCATGTCGCGGCCGAAGCGGTTCGCGCCCAGGTCGGCGAGTTGGTCAGCACGGCGCGCAGCGAGGCCGTGGCTTCGGGCGATGCCAGCGGGGCGCTGATCGACCAGAGCAAGCTCTGGCTCGGAGGCATCGGGCTCGGCTCGCTGCTGATCGCGCTGGCGCTGTCGCTGTTCTATGTCCGGCCGATGATCGTCGGACGCCTCAATCGGCTTTGGGCTGCCACGAGGGCGATTGCCGACGGTGCGCTGGAGACTGCGGTCGACACCAAGGGCAACGACGAGATCTCCGACATCTCGAAGAGCGTGCTGCTCTTCCGCGACAATGCGGTTGCGTTGCGCGCCGCCGAGGCCGCCAAGATCGAGGACCAGGCCCGGGCTCAGGAGCAGCGCCGGCAGATGATGCAGGAGCTGGGCGAGGCCTTCGGCGTGGTGGTGGCTGCGGCTGCGGCCGGCGACTTCAGCCAGCGCGTCGCGGCACAGTTCGCGGATGCCGAGCTCAACGCGCTCGCCGGCTCGGTCAACACCCTGCTGGAGACGGTCCGGACCGGTCTGTCCGAGACCTGCGAGGTTCTGGCGGAGCTTTCGGCCGGGCATCTCTCGGCCCGCATCGAGGGGCTCTACCAGGGCGCGTTCGCCGAGCTCAAGGACGGCACCAATGCGCTGGCCGACGAGTTCGAAAGCACGCTGGCGCGTCTTGCCGAAACGGTTTCGGCCGTGCGCAGCGCCACGAGCGAGATCCTTGACGGCGTCACCGATCTCGCCGAGCGCACCAGCGAGGAGAGCAACGCCGTCTCGATGGCCACCAACCAGCTCGGCGCCTTCGCCGGCACGGTCAAGAAGACCGCAAGCGAGGCGGCCCAGGCCACCGGCATGGCGCAGGGTGCAGAGCAGCGTGCGCAGCAGGGTGAGAAGGTCGTCGCCTCCGCGCTCGAAGCGATGCAGCGCATCCGCCAGTCCTCGAGCAAGATCTCCGAGGTTATCGCGATGATCGACGAGATCGCCTTCCAGACCAACCTGCTGGCGCTCAATGCGGCGGTCGAGGCTGCGCGCGCCGGCGATGCCGGCAAGGGCTTCGCGGTCGTCGCCACCGAGGTGCGCAGCCTCGCCAAGCGCTCGGCCGATGCCTCGAACGACGTCAAGAAGCTGGTCGAGGCCGCGCATGGCGACGTCAAGGTCGGCGTCGGCCTGGTCGAGGAGACATCCGCCATGTTCGGCGCGATCGTCTCCTCGGTGAACGAGCTGACCGGGCTGATGAACGGCATCTCGCAGACCGCGCGCAACCAGGCGACCGACGTCTCGGCCATCAACACCGAGATCGACGGCATCGGCACGATGGCGCATCAGAACGCGGCGCTGGTCGAGGAGACCAATGCAGCGCTGGCGCTGACCGACGAGCAGACCCGCGCGCTGACCGAGCACATCGCTCGCTTCACCTTCCGCGAGGGGCACGCAGCCGGGCATCACGACAAGCCGGCCATGGCGAGCGCTGCCTGAACGACAGCGCGCTGACAAGACGAAGGCCCCGCGCAGTTGCGCGGGGCCTTTTCCGTTTCAAAGTGGTCGCTGGCGCCTTGCTTGCCGGCCTCGGGCGGTGCTAGGCGAGTGATGGGCCGGTAGCTCAATGGTTAGAGCTCGCTGCTCATAACAGCGCCGGTGCCGGTTCGAGTCCGGCCCGGCCCACCAATTATCCTGCAAGTTATTGAATTTATTTTGATGTCTTTTCCGCGCGACGCCAGCCGGGCATTGGGGGCGTCGGAAGGCAGGCGCAACTGCGTTCACTGCAAGTGCCGGCCAGTCAATCAGGCCCGATGTCAGAGTCCGAACTGGGTTGGAAGCCGACCTTAACTCACTCCCGCGATGGTGTGGTATGTGGACGATCAAGACGTTTCTAGCGAAGCTGCTTCGGAGCAATCCCACGGCCTATGCCGATCAGAGATCCAAGGCTGCTGACATCTCAATTTCTGAGAGAGGGAAGCTCCTTTCCGGCAAACAACTTTATCAGGACGTGCGCGAGCAGAATGCGGCCAAGGCAGCGGAAGACGCCGCCGATGTGAAGCGCTTCTTGACTAGGGTCGGCGACAGAATGTTCATCACCGGAAGCAAACTGCCTGAAGACACCTTTGAACCGTCCAATGCCGCTTTCGACGAAACGCCCGACAACCCAAAACACGAGAGTTAGCTCTTTGCGATACGGCCGTTGTGGGTCGATAGCGGTCGGAGAATCACCTGCCGCAGGTGCGTTGACTGCATGCGGTCAAGCTTTGGCCAGATCTTACCAAATGTTGACTGGGAATCTGCCCGTCAGCGGCCTCGACGCAACTACACCTCTCAGATTCCGCGGGGGTCGCGTCGCTTAGCGGCAAATGACGGCTTTGTTTTGCTCAGTCATGGTGCATATGTCCACTCGTCGCTCTTCGCGAGGGAGTGGCCGATAGGTGCGCATGCTGTCGCGAGTGACCAAGACCGCGGCGCTCTGCTGAGGCGGGACATAGGTTGCGCACCCAGCAAGGAAGGCGCAGCACGCGGTAACGGCAAGCATCTTCATGCTGTTTCTCCCAGTGCGGCTTACAGATTGAACTCTACCACCAGATGCTTGACAACGGCGTTGATTTCACGAGATGCCCGGTCTTCGAAGGGGCCGGCCTTTATCGTTTGGCTGGAACGTCCTGGACGGGTCGAGAGCTGATTATCAGAAAAGCTGACGAAGCTGGCCCGCGACGTGAATCTCGGACTGGCCAAATACCGAACGCGGACGTGGGAAAGAAGCCGGCCGAAAGGCCAGCAAAGTCGCAGCGGCTGCAACTTTCCTGCTCAAGCTTAAATTATTGATCTTGTTTGGGTAAGGTGCTCCGGCGCGGCCCACCAATCCTCGCGGGGCGTCATCGGCTTTGGGCCCTCCAGTCGGAGACCGCCACAAGCTGATGCTCGGTCCAGCGCACAGGGCGGCGGCCAGGCCTCAGTGGCCGGGTGTTCGGGAATACTCTCCGTCTGGAATTGGCCAGTCTCGGGACCGGCCGAAGTCTTCGAGGTCCGCCGCGAGCTTCTTCATCTTGTCGCCCTCGTCATGACGGTCCGCAAGATAATGAACCATCATGAGCCGGCGGGCCTCCCTGAGCTTCCTGAGCCACGCCTCCCGCTCGTCTCCAGCCATCCCAGGACCTCTCATCCTTGATCGMGAATGGGGTAGATGTCCGTCCTCGCCAATCCAAAGCGCGCATGCTTCCGTGGGAATTGGCCGAGGGGCGAGTGCTTCGGCCGCGTAGCTTGCCGCAGGATACGCCAAAAGCGACGGCAACGCCCTAGGCTTGGATGAGCACTGCTTCGGCGTTGACAGCTCCGGCGGCTTCGCCAACCCTGCAATCGGCCTGCCGCCTGGGCGGCGCTCTCCCCTCGAGGTCCTGGACAGTCGGCCGATGACGTGCCTCGCGGTGGGCGAATGAATCGCTATCCGATGTTCAGCCCACAGCTGCTTCTCAGCTTCGTCGCGGTATGCGAAACGCTGAGCTTCACCCGCGCTGCCGATCGCGTGTCCCTTTCGCAATCGACCGTCAGCCAGCAGGTCCGGCGGTTGGAGGAGCTGCTCGGCAAGCCACTGCTGGAGCGATCCTCGCATCAGGTCGAATTGACCGAGGAGGGCGGGAGGCTCCTGAGCTATGCCCGGCGCATCATTGCCCTCAACGAGGAGGCGCATGATGCGCTGACCGGCTTCTGGCGCGACGGCGTATTGCGGCTCGGCATGCCCGAGGACTTCACGGTGCCGACGGTCGATCTGCTGGCGGCGTTCAGCCGCGAGCAGCCGCATTTGCGGCTCGACGTCACCAGCGGCCTCAGCGCCGATCTGCGCAGCGCCTATGATCGCGAAGAGCTGGATCTGATCCTGGTCAAGCAGCGCCGCCGCCAGCCGCCCCGGGCCGCCCGGCCGGAGCCATTGCTGTGGCTCGACAGCAGGGCCCATCCGGCGATCGAGCGCTCGCCGGTGTCGCTGGCCGTGTTTCCGCTCAACGGGCTCTACCGCGAGGAGCTTTGCGAGGCGCTCGACGGCCTCGGCATTCGCTGGCGCGTCAGCTACAGCAGCGCGAGTCTCGCGGCCCTTGCCGCCGCATCGGCGGCCGGGCTGGGCGTGACCTTGCTGCCTGCGAGCTGCCGCTTGCCCGGCCACCGGACGCTGGGAGCAGCCGAGGGATTGCCGGAGATCACGGACTTCGAGCTTGCGCTCTACTACCGCGACAATGCCCCCGCCGCGGCCATCGTGCTGGCCGAGCGATTGGCCGATTTCTGCAAGCTGGAATGGTGACCGAGCGCGGGCTGGCGCGCAGCATTGCCGTTTCGAATAGCCAGGATTGGCAAATATCGCTGCCAAGCGGAGCTGCCCGCGCGTACATCCGGAGGAGGAAACGCAACCACCGAGGCAATGGAAAACCGCCATGGAAACCGGGCACCATCAAAGCCGACGCGCCTTTCTCAGCCAGACCGGAAAGGTCACCGCCGCCTATGCCGTCGCCGGGCTGGCGAGCGGCGCCGCCCAGGCCGCTCCGGCTGCGCCCCTCCAGGCGCGTCCGGTGTCCGAGGCGGGTGTCAGCAGGCTGACGGACCAGCATTACTGCCTCACCGACGTGCGGCTGGAGGACGGCTTCGAGCGCGACGGCGAGATCGTCGTGGGCACCCTCACGGCGCTGTACACGCTGGAGATCAAGGCCGGGAAGATCGCGGCGCTGCATCCGGCCGGTGCGACCCTGCCGGCCGGCGTGCCCTGCTATCGCGCCCATGGCCAGCTCGCCCTGCCGGCGATGCGCGACATGCACATCCATCTGGACAAGACCTTCTATAGCGGCCCGTGGCAGGCGCCACGGCCGCGCCAGGGCAAGACGATCCTCGACATGATCGCGCTGGAAGAGAAGCTGTTGCCCCAGCTCCTGCCGACCTCGCAGCAGCGCGCCGAGGCGCTGATCGCCCTGCTGCAGTCGAAGGGCACGACGGTGGCGCGCAGCCATTGCAACATCGATCCGGTGAGCGGCCTCAAGAGCCTCGAACACCTGCAGCGCGCGCTGGAAAATCATCGCGACGACTTCGTCTGCGAGATCGTCGCCTTCCCGCAGCACGGCCTGCTGCATTCGAAGGTCGACGGCCTGATGCGGGAGGCGATGAAGATGGGCGCCGCCTATGTCGGCGGGCTCGATCCGACCAATGTCGACGGGGCGATGGAGAAGTCGCTGGATGCCATGTTCCAGATCGCGCTCGACTCGGGCAAGGGCGTCGACATCCACCTGCATGAAACCAACCCGGCCGGCGTCGCTGCGATCAACTACATGATCGACACGGTCGAGAAGAATCCGGCCTTGCGCGGCAAGGTGACGATCAGCCACGCCTTCGCCCTCACCACGCTGCCCGCAGGCGCGTTGGCGGAAACCATCGGGCGCATGGCGGCGCAGCAGATGACCATCGCCTCGACCGTGCCGCTGGGAAGCCTGACGATGCCGCTGCCGCAGCTGAGCGAGAAGGGCGTGTTCGTGATGACCGGCACCGACAGCGTGATCGATCACTGGTCGCCCTTCGGCAAAGGCGACATGCTGGAGAAGGCGAACCTCTACGCGCAGCTCTACAGGGGCAGCGACGAGTTCCGGTTGTCGCGTGCCATGGCGATCGCCACGGGCGGCGTGCTGCCGCTAGACGACAGCGGCAAGCGGGCCTGGCCTAAGGCCGGCGACGAGGCTGCCTTCACGCTGGTCCCCGCCAGTTGCTCGGCCGAGGCCGTCGCCCGCCTGCCGGAGCGCAGCGCCACCTTCCATCGGGGCCGCATGGTCTACGGCAGCGTCGGGGTTGCCTGACCTCCGAGCACGTCGTTCGTTGTGATTTCCGCATGCGCGCGGCCGTCGGCGGCGCGCATGCGCTCAATGTCCGGCTTGAACCGGGCCTGTCAGCCGCCCGTCAGATCGCGAGCTTGCCGGCCTTGGCTGCGGCATAGCGCTCGTTGACCTTTGTCCAGTTCACGACGTTCCACCAGCTCTTGAGATAGTCGGCACGGCGGTTCTGGTACTTCAGGTAATAGGCGTGCTCCCAGACGTCATTGCCGAGCAGGACCATCTGCTTCTCCATGATCGGACTGTCCTGGTTGGGCTTCGCCAGCAAGGCGAGCTTGCCGTCCTTGTCGACGGTGACGAAGACCCAGCCCGAGCCGAAGACGCGCAGGCCCGCCGCCTCGAAATCGGCCTTGAACTTGTCAAAGCCGCCGAGGTCCTTGGTGATCGCCGCGGCGACGTCGCCGGTCGGCGCGCCGCCGGCCCCCGGACCCATCACCTCCCAGAACATGGTGTGGTTGGCGTGGCCGCCGCCATTGTTGCGCACGAGGGTGCGCACGCTCTCCGGCAGCTGATTGAGGTCGGCCAGCAATTCGCCGACCGAGGCCTTGGCGATGACGCCATTGTCCTTGGCGGCGTTGTTAAGCGCCGCGACATAGGCCGCATGGTGGCGGTTGTAGTGGATATCCATCGTCGTCGTGTCGATATGCGGTTCGAGCGCGTTGGGCTCATAAGCGCGCTTCGGCAGCGAGAAGGGGCCGGTGGGCGCTGCCGGGGCTGTGGCCTGTGCCCAAACCCTGGGCGCCGCGGCGGCTGCGAGAGCACCGACGCCGAGCCCGAGAACGGCACGGCGGGAGAAGACCGAAAACTCTGTCATGACGTCCTCCGATGTGAAGCTTTGTGCAGGCAGCGCTGCCGGTTGCCATCATTGAGCATTGCTTTGTCTACGTCGAAAGGTCGAGCGGGTTCCCGTGGCTGAGGCGTCTCCCGGATCTAGTAAGGGCCGCTGGCGCGCCAGCCGGCGGCAGCGATGAAGGCTCACCCCCGAGTTCCGGCGCCCTTAACGCCCGGAATGCCTTCTTAACCCGCGATTTACCGCGTTTCACTACGGTCTGGAAGGAAATCCGTCGGTTCGGGGAACGCCTCGCATGCACGCACTGGCTCTCAAGGCCGATCTGGCGACCCTGGACGAGTCGTTCAACGACGCAGCGGCGTCCGTCAGCACAGCCGACTGCCCGGTCGCAAACACGCAGACGGGCGCCGAGCGCGCGGTGCGCGAGATCGCCGATCGCTTCGGCAAGCTCAGTGCCGAGATCACCGATGTGGCCGGCCGAATTGGCGATGTGACCCAGCAATTCGAGACCCAGACCGCGGGGCTTCGGCGTGTCGTCGGGGCGGTCGAGCAGGTCTCGCGCGCCAACCATGCGATCCGGCAGTCGGCCGAGGGGGCGCAAGCTGCGGCCTCGGTGGTGCGCAGCGGGCTCGAACGCGTCGCCGGCTCGGTCAAGCTCGGCCTCAATGCCGCCCAGACGGATATCGAGACGCTCTCGGAGGAGGCGCAGTCGATGTCGCAGGCGCTGGCGCAGGCCGTCAGCGACGCGCACAAGGCGCGTGCCTCCAGCGATGCGATCCAGTCGATCACCCGCGAGATCCAGCTGCTCTCGATCAATGCCGGTGTCGAGGCGGCGCGCAGCGGCGAGGCCGGCAAGGGCTTCGCCGTCATCGCCGCCGCAGTGAAGGCGCTGGCCGAGCAGACGCGGGAAGCGACAGCGGCGAGCGCGACGCAGCTCGACCTTCTGGTCAAGGCGGTCGACGCTCTCTCCCGCCGCAGCCAGAACAATGCGCAGACGGCACAGCGTGCCCGCGAGGGCAGCCGGATGATCTCGCAGCAGGTCGGCGAGTTCGACAGCTTCGGCCGCTCGGTCGTCGAGCTGATCGGCGAGATCGAGGCGGTGTCGCGGCCGACGCGGGAGAATGCCGAGGCCTGTGCCAAGGCCGGGCAGGACCTTGCCGGGCTCGTTGCCGGGGTTGATGCGTCGACCCACACCCTGGAGCAGGCCGTCGAGCGCACCGACGCGCTGGTTACGATCAGCGAGGGCATTCTGGGCTCGATCGCCGCCTCCGGCGTGCGGACTGCGCAATCCGAACTGATCGCGACGGTGATGGAGACGGCAGCCACGATCGGAGAGCTGTTCGAGGCAGCATTGGCGCGGGGCGATGTGACGCTCGCCGATCTGTTCGACGAAGCCTATCGGCCGGTGCCAGGCTCCGATCCGGTCCAGCACATGACCCGTTTCGTTGGCCTGACCGACCGGCTGCTGCCGCCGCTGCAGGAGCAACTGCTGGGCTCGAACGGGCGGATCGTGTTCTGCGCCGCCGTCGACCGCAACGGCTTCCTGCCGACGCATAACCGCAAATACGCGCAACCGCAGGGCAGGGATGCGGCGTGGAACAATGCCAATTGCCGCAACCGGCGCATCTTCGACGACCGGACCGGGCTCGCCGCCGCGCGCAACCGCAAGCCCTTCCTGTTGCAGAGCTACAGGCGCGACATGGGCGGCGGGCAGTTCCTGGTGATGGAGGACCTGTCGGCGCCGATCCTGGTGAAGGGGCGGCACTGGGGCGGCTTCCGCATCGGGCTGAAGGTGTAGCGGTCAGTCGGGCCGTCTGTAGAGTCGAGTGAGCGAGTACCCGAGCGAGCGCCATGCATATCGCGCCATCCTTCCCGAACCTGTCGGTGCTGCTCATCGACCCGAGCCCGCACTATCGGCGGATCATCCGCACGATGCTGTACCAGACGCAGCTCAACCGCATCTTCGAGGCGCCGGACCTGTCCTCGGCCGCGACGACCTTCATTCAGAAGCAGCCCAACATCGTCATTCTGGACTGGGATCTGCCGGATGGCGGCAGCGTGAAATGCCTGGCCGCGATCCGCTCCTTCAAGACCTCGCCCTTCGCCAAGGCGCCGGTGCTGGTGATGATGGAGCGGCCCGACCGGCGCTCGATCGTCCAGGCGGCGAAGCTCGGCGCACATGAGATCATCACCAAGCCGATCTCGCCCAACAACCTCTGGCTGCATATGTCGGGCATCATCAACATGCCGCGGAAATACCGGGAGGCGAACGGCAAGATCACGCTGGTGCCCCGGGCCATCAGCAACAATATGTTCTGAGCCGGGCCGCCCGGCCGCGCAATCGTCGCGAAAGCGTCACGAGTCTTGACGGGCGTCGCGTCATTTAGCGAAGTTTTTACCAGTTTGTTGTGATGCTCCGTGGGCAATCCTGGGTCGCCCTTCATGGTCATCACCGTCTCGCTTCCGCCCTTCCTCGGTCGTTCCGAGGCTGCGACGTTCCGCAACCAGTTGCTCGTAGCGCTGGAACAGAAGGAAAGCGTCGCCGTCGAATGCGCGGAAGCCGGGCCGCTGCCGAGCCTGTGGATCCAGCTCCTTCATTCCGCAGCTGCCAGCGCTAAGGCGCGGGGGCTTTCGGTCACGCTCAAGGCGGCCTCCTCGGAATGCCGCGAATCCTTGCGGGCGATCGGCTTCGATGCCGCTCACAGCGCTCTCGTTCTGGAGTGACAGGCATGAAAATCCTGGCCATCGACGATACCAAGACCCTGCTCAGCCTGCTCAGCCTGACTCTGCGCAATGCCGGTCACGAAGTGGCGGAGGCCGAGAACGGCGAGGACGGCCTGAACAAGTTCGACCAGTTCAAGCCCGATCTCGTTATCACCGACCTCAACATGCCGATCATGGACGGCATCGAGTTCACCCGCGCCTGCCGCTCGCGGCCCGCCGGGCAGAACACGCCGATCATCGTGCTGACCACGGAGAACGGAGCCGAGATCAAGGCGGAAGGCCGCCGCGCCGGCGCCAGCGCCTGGATGGTCAAGCCTTTCGAACCCAACACGCTGCTCGGCCTCGTCGCGCGCTACCAGAACTGAAGGTCGGCCGATGGATCCGTTGGCAGAACTCAAGCAGACCTTCTTCCAGGAATGCGAAGAACTCCTCGGCGCGCTGGAGCAGAAGCTCCAGGCTCTCGACGAGGGCTCCGTCGATCCTGAGGACGTCAATGCCGCCTTCCGCGCCATTCACTCGATCAAGGGTGGCGCGGGCGCCTTCGGCTGCACGGAGCTGGTCGGCTTCGCGCATGTCTTCGAGGCCTCTCTCGATCATCTGAGGTCCGGCCGCGTCGCCATCGAGGATGCGCCGTTCACGCTGTTCCTGCGCTGTGCGGATGCCGTCGCCGATCTGGTCTCCGCCGCCCGCAACTCCGAGCCCGGGACCGAGCGCCCGGATCTGCTGGCCGCGCTGGAGCAGGTCGGCAAGGAGCCGGCAGCGCCGGCCCCAGCGTCCATTCCCGCTCCCGCCACTGTCGCCGTGCTTGCTGCCACTGCCGGGGATAACGATGCCCCTCTCGGCATCGCCGCGCTCGGCAACCTCCTCGCCATGGTCGAGGCTAAGACCGTTGCCGCAACGGCGCCTGCCGATGACGGCTGGGACGACGAGCCGGTCGCAATCCCTGCACCGGCGCCCGCCGCCGAGAAGCCGGGACGGAACCTGCGCTTGCGCATCACGCCGGAGAACGACCTGTTCCGCCGTGTGATCGAGCCGCGCGTCGTACTCGGCTCGCTGCCCGCCGACGATGTCGTCGCGATCCGCTGCGATCTCAGCCAGGTTCCCTCGCTCGAAACCCTCGACGTCACCGATTGCTGGATGCGCTTCGAGGTCGATTTGCGTACCGAATTGTCGGTCGAGGAACTGCACGGGCGCTTCGACTTCAGCCTGGCGAACGAAGAATTCGAGATCGAAATACTCGAAGGCGCCTTCGCGGCCGAAGCGGCTCCCGCCGAGCCGGCTGCCGATGCCTCCGAGGTTCCGAGTTCGGTCGCTGCCGATCTCTCGGCGATCCTGGCCAAGCTTGGCCCGGCGACCGATGCCACGAGCCAGCCCGAGCTTGCTCCCGCGCAGGCAATACTGCCGGTCGCCGCCCCTGCCGTCGCTGCATCGGCCGTCGTTGCACCGGTTGCCGAAGCGCCGGCAGCCGCCCGCACGGCCCCGCGTGCCCCGGCTGCGGATACCTCGGCGCGCCAGCGCCAGGCGGTCAGCGTGCGCGTCGATCTCGACCGCATCGACAAGCTGATGAACCTCGTCGGCGAGATCGTCATCACCCAGTCGATGCTGGTCGAATGCGTCCGCTCGCTGCCTTACGACGTCCATGCCAAGACCGCCGAGGGCATGCTGACCCTCTCGCGCCAGACGCGCGAATTGCAGGACCATGTCATGGCCGTGCGTGCGCAGCCGGTGAAGGCCGTGTTCCAGCGCATGCCGCGCCTGGTGCGCGAACTCGCCCAGACGCTGGGCAAGGAAGTGCGCCTGGTGCTCGAAGGCGAGAACACCGAGGTCGACAAGACGATCATCGAGGAACTCGCCGATCCGCTCACCCATATGATCCGCAATTCGATGGATCACGGACTGGAGACGCCGGACGAACGCGTCGCCGCGGGCAAGCCGCGCGAGGGTACGATCAAGTTGATCGCCGAGCATCGCGCCGGCCGCATCGTCATCTCCGTCACCGATGACGGGCGCGGCATCGGCCGCGACCGGCTGCTCGCCAAGGCCCGCTCGCGCGGCCTCGTCGGCGCCGACGAGCGGCTGCAGCCGGAGGAGATCGACCAGTTGATCTTCGCCGCGGGCCTGTCGACGGCGGAAGCGGTCAGCGACATCTCCGGCCGCGGCGTCGGCATGGACGTCGTGCGCCGCAACGTCGAGTCCCTCGGCGGGCGCATCAGCGTCGATTCCGAGCCGGGCCGCGGCTGCAAGTTCACGCTGGCGCTGCCGCTGACGCTCGCCGTGCTCGAAGGCATGGTGATCCGCTGCGGCGACGATCGCTATGTCATTCCGATCGCCTCCGTCATCGAGACGCAGCATCTCGCCTCGACGCCGATCGAGCGGCTGCCCTTCGGTCAGGAGGTGCTGCGCTGGCGCGGCGAGGTGACGCCGCTCTATCGCCTCGGCGAGGTCATGGGTTCGACCGGCACGACCAACGAGAACATCGTGATCATCGCCGAGAACGAGCGCGGCAACAACGTCGGCATTGCGGTCGACGAGATCGTCGGCCAGCAACAGGTGGTCGTGAAAAGCCTCGAGGCGAATTACGGCACCGTCAACGGCGCCTCGGCGGCGACGATCCTCGGCGACGGCCTCGTCGCCCTGATCCTGGATATCGACTCCATGCTGCGGCTTGCCGCGTCCGGCGGCCGGACTCCCGTGTCAGATCTCAAGATGGCTGGATGACCATGACCCTCCAACTCGGCGAAAAGCACTTCTCGTCTGCGCAGCCGGAAGCGGCGGCGCGGCGGATCGTCACCTTCAAGGTCGGCGACCGCACCTTCGGCATCGATGTCGGCATGGTCCGCGAGATCAAGGGCTGGCAGGCGACGACCCCGCTGCCGCATGCGGCTCCGCATGTGCGCGGCGTGCTCAACCTGCGCGGCGTGATCCTCGCGGTCTACGACCTGCGTACCGCGATCGGCATGGGCGTCACCGACGCCTCCGCCACGCATGTGATCGTCGTCGTCGATGTCGAGGACAAGACGGCGGGCCTGCTGGTCGACTCGGTCTCGGACATCGTCGACGTGCCGGTCTCAGCCGTGCGTCCGGCGCCGGATCTGGAGCGCGACGAGCACGGCCTGATCGAGGGCCTCGTCCTGCTCGACAGCGACATCGTGGCGCTGCTCGATCTGGCCGCGGTCATCCGCGACGGCGGCGGCGAAGCGCAGCTCAAGACCAGCCGCGCTGCCTGAACAGCTTTCAAAACACAGCCCGAGCGTAGCGTCCAAGCGGGCCAGAACAAGAAACGACAGGACCTATGGGCAGCGCGCTCGGCCCCTTTTCGCGACTCTCGGTCAGCCAGCCGCTGACCGCGGTCGGCTCCGCGGCACTTGCCGGGGGGATTGCCTATTATGCGGCTGGGGCCGGAGCTCCCGTCATGGGGGCTCTCGCCGTCTCGGCCGTGGCGTTGCTCGGCGGGTTCGCTGCCTGGGGCGCGAGCCGATCCGTGGCCAGCCTGTCGCGGGTCGCGCCGCGTCTGGCGGATGACGTGGATCTGGCTCTGCCGGAGGTCGGTGGAAGCCACGAGGCCGGCGAGCTGTCGCGTGCGCTCGCCAGCTTGCAGGATCGGGCGCAGGAAGCTGTCCGGCTGCGCTCCGCGCTCGACCATGGCCGCGCCTACGTCATGATCTGCGATCCGGACGGACGGGTCATTTATGCCAGCAAGGGCCTGTTGCGCTTCTTCGCCGAGGCGCAGGACGATTTTCGCGCGGCGTTTCCGGGCTGTTCGGCCAAGGACATGCTCGGGCGCGTGATGGAGCGCGTGCGGGCCGAGCCTCGGCTCGCGACCGGCCCCTCGGTTCGCCTGACGCTCGGCCGCCGCATCGTCTGCCTGACGTTGACGGCCATCGAGACGGCCGATGGGCGCAGCCTCGGGACGGCGGTGGATTGGCACGAACTGACCGAAGAACTGGCGGTCGCCAGGGAGGTCACGCAGGTGATCGAGGCCGCCGTCGAAGGCGATTTCTCGCGGCGGATCGCCCCGCAGGGCAAATCCGAAACGGTGGCCCGGATCGCCGAGGGCATGAACCGGATCAACGGGCAGCTGGACGAGGTCTTCGCCGATATCGATGCGGTGGTCGAGGCCCTATCGGAAGGCGATTTGACCCGCCGCATGGCCGGCGGCCGCTCCGGCCGGCTGGGGCGGCTCCAGCACGAGCTCAACCAGGCGCTCGGCCTGCTCGACGAGCGGATCGAAATGATCCGCGCGACGGCGGGCTCCGTCTGCCATGTCGCCATCGACGTGAACARCGTCGCGACCGACCTTGCGGCGCGGACCGAGAAGGTCGCCGCCGAACTGGGCGAGACATCGGGAGCGGCGGTCGAGATCGCGGCCTCGGTCGGACGCAGCCATGAGCGTTCGCGCGAGGCCAGCGAGCTCGCCGGCACGACCATGGGCGTGGCGCAGGAAGGCCGGAACGTGGTCGCCAAGGCGGTCGGTGCGATCGAGCGGATCGAAAGCTCTTCGCTGCGCATTGCCGAGATCGTCGGGGTGATCGACGAGATCGCCTTCCAGACCAATCTGCTGGCGCTCAACGCGGCGGTCGAGGCGGCCCGCGCCGGCGATGCCGGCAAGGGCTTCGCCGTGGTCGCTTCGGAGGTGCGGTCGCTGGCGCAGCGCTCGGCCCAGGCCGCGAAGGACATCAAAGGGCTGATCGCGACCTCGAACGGGCAGGTCGCCGAAGGCGTTGGCCTCGTGCGCGAGACCGGAGAGACGCTCGGCCGCATCGTCGCCGCGGTGGGCAAGGTTTCCGAGACGGTCGCCGAGATTTCCGCCGTGAGCGCCGAGCAGGCGCGCGGCATGGGAGGAGTGAGTCGCAGCGTGGCGCAGGTGGACAAGGGTATCCGGCAGAATGCCGAACTGGCTGGGCGCGGCGTCGAGGCGGCCGGCGAGCTCGCCGACCAGGTCGCCACGCTGAGCGAGATCGTCGACACGTTCCGCCCCGCCAGCGTGGCGGTGCGCAGCGAGCCTCCGCGCGCACGCCGCTGGGCGCCTGCTCCGATCCCGGTCGAACAGCGCATGCCGTTGCAAATTCAGCCTCGCCGCCTTGCCGCTGCCGGCGCACGGACGGGAGGCTGAACCATGTCCAGGCCGACATCGCTCCCCAGCATGCTGCCGTCGCTCCAGCCCGCAATGGCCGACATCACCCTGACGCGCGACGACATGAAGTTCATCGCGGCGCTGGTCTATGAGCAGGCCGGCATCGTCATCCGCGAGCACAAGGAAGCGATGACGCGCGGGCGGCTGGCGCGGCGCGTCAAGGCGCTCGGCATGGGCTCGGTCGCCGAATACTGCGCCTTCCTGAAGACGCCGCAGGCGGCGGGGGAACTGCCCGAGCTGATCAACGCGGTGACGACGAACCACACCGCCTTCTTCCGCGAGCGCCATCATTTCGATCACCTGCGCAAGGAGGTGATGCCGCGGCTCCTGCAGGAGCGTGCGGGCCGGCGCGGACGCATCCGCATCTGGTCCTCGGCCTGCTCGTCGGGCGAGGAACCCTATTCGATTGCGGCCTCCTGCCGCGAGGTGATGGGGGCGCGCGGCGACCTCGACTTCAAGATCCTGGCGACCGACATCGACACTGACATCCTGGCACGCGCCGAGGCCGGCATCTATCCGGCGGAGCAGTTCGAGCGGCTGCCCGCGGATGTGAAGCCACTGCTCAAGCTGGAGAGCGGCGGGGGGCGAGGCGAAGCCCGGATCAGCGAGGACCTGCGCCGGCTGATTGCCTTCAAGCGCCTGAACCTCATCGAGAAATGGCCGATGAGCGGGCCTTTCGACGTGATCTTCTGCCGCAACGTTTTCATCTATTTCGACACGCAGACCAAGGCCTCGATCCTCGATCGCTTCGTGGCGCTCTTGTCGCCCGGAGGCTTTCTCTATCTCGGCCATTCGGAATCGCTGCCGCAGCCGCACCCAAATCTGCGCCTGATCGGCCGGACTATCTATGAGAGGACAGCATGAGCGTCTCCCGGTCCTCTCGCCGCTATTTCGATCCGCGCTTCGAAGCGACGATCATCACCGTCGCGCCCGGCGAGCACGAGATCACCTCGGCCAAGGACGAGATCGTCGCGACGGTGCTCGGCTCCTGCGTCTCGGTCTGCATGCGCGATCCGCAGATCGGCGTCGGCGGGCTCAACCATTTCCTGCTGCCGAAGAACAACGGCAACGCCGATCCCAGCGCCGGTGAGCGCTACGGCGACACGGCGATGGAAGTCCTGATCAACGACCTGCTCAAGCGCGGCGCCCGGCGCCAGAATTTCGAGGCCAAGGTTTTCGGCGGGGCGCGGGTGCTTTCGGGCGCGACGATGCTGGCGATCGGCGACGGCAACATCGCCTTCGTCAATGAGTTCCTGAGGGTCGAGGGAATTCCCGTCGTCTCGCGGGATGTCGGCGGCACGCGCTCGCGACGCATCCACTACCAACCCTCGACGGGCCGGGCCTGGGTTCAGCACGTCCAGCCCACGGCACGCGACAGCGGCCACGAGCAGGAAATCGCCTATCTCAACCGGCTCAAGAGCCAGCCCGTGGCTGGTGAAGTGGAGGTCTGGTGATGAACATGCCGACGTCCTCCACAGCACCGGTCAAGGTTCTCGTCGTCGACGATTCCATCCTGATGCAGAAGCTGATGACCAAGATCATCGATTCTGCGCCGGGCTTCCAGGTGATCGGCGTCGCCGGCAGCGCCGAGGAGGGCTGGGATGCCATCCAGGAGCTCCGGCCCGACGTGTTGACGCTCGATCTCGAATTGCCCGGTCGGCACGGCCTCAAGCTCTTGGCGCGGGTGCTGAAGCAGGACCCGCTGCCCGTTCTGATCGTCTCGGCCTTCGGCGGCCCGGGCGCCGACAACACGATCCAGGCGCTCGAGCTCGGCGCCATCGACTTTATCGAGAAGCCGGACGGCACCACCCACACGCTCGAAGGCTTCATGAAGCATCTGGTCGCGGCGCTGCAGCGCGCCGCGGCGAGCCGCAAGATGATCGCCGCCGCCCGCCAGATGGCGCAGATCGCCGCGCCGGCGCGCCCGGCGCCGCCGAAGGAGCCGGCGCGCGCCGGCAAGACCTCGCTGATCGCGATCGGCGCCTCGACCGGCGGCGTGCCGGCCGTCCAGACGGTCATGCGTGATCTCGCCCATCTGCGCATGCCGGTCGTCGTGGTGCAGCACATGCCGCCGGGATACACGGCAAAGTTCGCGACGCGGCTCGCGACGGCGACGGGCCTCGATGTCCGCGAGGCGGCGGATGGCGACCGTTTGCGACCGGGAATGGCCGTGGTGGCGCCGGGGGGCTTGCGCCATCTCGAAATCGAGGAGCGGCGCGGCGAGCTTGTCTGCGTCCTGAAGGAGGGCCCGCTCGTCAGCGGCCATTCGCCCTCGGTCGACGTCATGTTCCATTCGGTGGCGCGCAGCCTGGGCGCTCATGCGGTCGGCATCCTGCTCACGGGCATGGGCCGTGACGGCGCTGACGGTTTGTTAGCCATGCGCAAAGCAGGGGCCGAGACGTTAATCCAAAGTGGTGAGACCTGCGTGGTAAACGGGATGCCGAAAGCGGCCTTCGAGATAGGAGCCGCCGACAGGGTCGTTCCGCTCAGCCAGATCGGCGCGGCGGTCGCGCAGCTGATCGGCGAGCGCCCGAATCTGCGGAGCGCGTAAGGAGCAAAGTTATGTCAAAGGCCAGAAGCGAGTTCCGCATCCTGGTGGTCGACGACCAGAAGAGCATGCGCGGTCTGGCGACCTATTTCCTGAAGCAGATCGAGTTTCAGGACATCGACGAGGCGGAGAACGCCCGCGAGGCGCTGATGAAGATGCAGCAGAAGCGCTACGATCTGCTGTTGCTCGACTGGAACATGGAAGGCATGAGCGGCATCGACCTGCTGCGCGCCATCCGTTCCGTGCCGGAGCTGAACCAGATCAAGATCATCATGGCGACCTCCGAGCGCTCGGTCGACAAGATGGACGAGGCGACCAGCAACGGCGCCGACCATTATGTCGTGAAGCCCTACGAGCTGCGCGACCTCGAAGTGCGGGTGAAGAAGGTCCTCGCCTGCTGAGGCACCCGGTCTCGCCATCGTGAAGCAAAGCCCTGCGCCGACCGGCTGCGGGGCTTTTTGCTTTGGGGCATGATGCCGCCTGTTCGACGGTCAAACCGGAGAGAAGCCATGCTGCTGTCACGCCGCCAAATCGTGGCTGGGATCGCCGGAGCCCTCGCCACGGGTATCGGGGCACGTGCAACTGTGGCGCAGGCTCTGACCGGCGCCCATGCCTTCGGCTTCGACCGGCCGGGCGGCGGAAGGCTTGCCCTGTCCGACTACCGCGACCGGCCGGTCCTCGTCGTCAACACGGCGACGCGTTGCGGCTATGCCGGGCAGATGGCGACGCTGGAACAGCTCTGGCAGCGCTACCAGGCGCGCGGGATGATGCTCGTCGCCGTGCCGAGCAATGATTTCGGCGGGCAGGAGCCGCTCGAAGGCGCTGCCATCGCCGAGGCGGCGCGGGAGAGCTATGGCGCGACCTATGCCTTCGTCGAAAAGACCGTCGTGCGCGGGCCCGAGGCGCACCCCTTCTATCGCTGGGCGGCAGCGCAGCGACCGGCCGAGGCGCCGCGCTGGAACTTCCACAAATATCTGATCGGCCGCGACGGCATGCTGATCGGCGGCTTCCCGGCGGCAACCGATCCGCTCTCCCCGCAGCTCGTCCAGGCGATCGGCGAGGAGTTGCAGGCGGGGTGAATTCCGCCATTCCCGGTCTTTGGCGAGAGCGTCATTCTCGGGCGGAGCGAAGCTCAGACCCGAGAATCTCAGGTAAGACGAAGCGCGGGAGCCTCTTCCGGCATGAGATGCTCGGGTCAAGCCCGAGCATGACGTGCTTCTATTTCTTCGGCCGGAAAGCCGCGATCAAAGCCGGATCGGTCTCGATATAGGGCCCTTCGATCAGGTCGATGCAGTAGGGGATCGCCGGCATCACCGCGTCGAGGCATTCGGCGATGGCGCGTGGACGGCCCGGCAGGTTGACGATCAGGGTCTTGCCGCGGATCCCGGCCGTCTGTCGCGAGAGGATCGCGGTCGGCACCTTGGCGAGGCTGACCTGCCGCATCAGTTCGCCGAAACCCGGCATCGGCTTCTCGATCACGTCCTCGGTCGCTTCCGGCGTGACGTCGCGCGGGGCAGGGCCGGTGCCGCCGGTGGTGACGACGAGGCAGCAGCCCTCGCGGTCGGCGAGCGCGATCAGGGTCTCGGCGATGAGCCTGCGGTCGTCGGGAATGACGCGCTCGATGGCTTCCCAGGGAGAGGTCAGCACCTTCGCCATGTAGTCGCGGATCGCCGGCCCTCCCTCGTCGGCATAGACGCCGGCCGAGGCGCGGTCCGAAACAGTGACGATTCCAATGCGGGCGATGGCGGACATCTGGCGTCTCCTGCGTAGCGCTCCGGCTCTATCGGCGAGCGCGAAGGGTGGTCAAGCGCGGGAGCCGTGCGGGCTCTCCCCTCGGCCTGCTTCTCAAGACCGCTTGGAAGGAGATGCTTGCCCCGGTCGGGCTCGGGCTGCCTCCCGCAGGCGCCGCAGCCACATCCGGCCGAGGGCCGCGAACTGCGCCGCGCCGGGCCGGCCGGGGCCGATGCGGATGATGGCGTTGGCCATCTCGCGGCGCTCGCCCCAGGCATAGGTGCCGGCATCGACGCCTTCACCGGCGCCGCTGTCGAAAAAGGCGGGCGGCGTGCCGGCAAGATCAGCCTGCAGCATCGCGATCGTCAGGGTGCGGCCAGGGGAATGGCGCGCCTGCGCTTCGTCATAGGCGATCTTGAGGAAGTGGCGGCGGTCGCCGCTTTCGACGAGCAGGCCCATGGCAAGGACCTGGCCGTCGAGCAGCAGGGTATCCATCTGCAGGGCGTCGGCGCCGGCAAAGAGCTCGGCCATCCGGCGGATATAGGCGGCGTCCGTCGGCAGGCAGGCAATCGCCGTCCCGGCAGCGCCCTTCCAGCCCGAGGCTTCGAGCGTGAGGAAGGTGTCGAGCGCGTCGAGCGCCGCGCGGCCGCGGCTACGGCGGAAGGTCAGCGCGCCATGCTTCGCCACCGCCCGGAACTGCTGCATCCGCTTCTTGTAGCTGGAGCCGAGGGAGCGCCGCAGATAGCGCTCCATATCGTCGCCGGGCTGGGGGATCATCACCGGCCGGCTCCAGCGCTCGTAGATTGAGATCCGGCTGCCCGTCTGGCGGGAAGCTTCCGAAAGGGCGGCGTAGCAGGGGCCGTCGAGCGGCAGCAGCGGCAGCAGCAGCACATGCGGCAGGTCGCGTGAGGCAAGGAGATAGCGCATCAACGCCCGGGCAGACTCCGCCGCGTGGTCGTGGTCGAGCACCGGCAGCGAGGAGACTTCGTAGAGTGGCACGAGCGGCGAGGCGAGGGCGCCGGCGAAGCCGCTGCGCCAGCCCTGTTCGCGCCGGAATGCCCAGACACCAACCAGCCGCTCGAAATCGAGCGCTTCGCTGAACCAGGCGCAGAGCACGATGATCTCGTCCTCGGGGACGAGCAGGGTTGCCGCGCGGACGGCAGCCGGCGCCATATGCGGATTGGGCTCGAGCGCGTGATGGGCGAGCTCCGCGAAAGCCGGGCCCAGTTCCGCATAAGCGGCTGGGCCGATGCGCCTGACGACGATACTGGTCAAGGTCGATGGCCGTCGCGGTTCAGCCGGTGCAGTTCGCCGCGCAGCGCCAGCACGAAGGCGATCACCTGCGCCGTTGCCCGATAAAGCTCCTCCGGAATCTCGTCGTCGAGTTCGACGGCCGAGAGCGCCTGGGCGAGGATGGCGTTCTGCTCGATCGCGACATCATGTTCGCGCGCTGTGGCGACGATGCGTTCCGCCAGCTCGCCACGGCCCTTGGCGGTGACGCGCGGCGCGCCATGCCCGTCATATTCGAGCGCGACGGCGATGCGGGGCGGCTGCGGCGCGCTCATGACAGGCGGTCCAGGAACTGGCCGGCTGTCGGCTGCATCACGCGGGGCTGGCCGGTGTGGATATCGACGGCGCCACTGGCGAAATCGGCATGGAGCAAGGCGCTTTCGAGGCCGGGTGCCGCGCCGCGCAGGAGCCGGCTGGTTTCCTCGCGCTCTGCCCAGAGCGTCACGCCGACATCGCGCGCCTGCAGGGTCACGACGCCTTGCAGCGGCCCCATCGGCTCGACATCGAGGGCGAAGCGGATGCGCCAGAGCGGCGGAGTTACACCCTGGACATCCCGCCGCGGGGCTTCGCGCTCGACTTGCAGCGGCAGGATCGCGGTGCCGTGCTGGAAGGCGATCGGGATCTCGGCAAGCCAGCGCTGCGCCGGCTGGCTGATGTCCTGCCGTGCCTGATCGAGAGGCAGCGAGGCGTATTGGGCGAGCTTTATGCGATCGAGCGCCGCGTCGGTCTGATCGAGCAGCGTCTCAGCAATGGCAAGTGGCTTCTCGCCCGGCGAAAGCGTCGGCTCGGCGGCGGCCTGGGGCAGCAGCGGGCCATCCCGCCGAGGCGGGGCGGTGCGGTTGGCGTTGTCCGCTGCGGTGCCCGGCAGGCTGTCGGATGGCCGGTCGGGCGCGAGCGCAGCGGGGGCGCGGTCCAGCTGGCTGGCCTTCGGCCCCGGCGACAGACTGTCGATGATCGGCTGCAGCGTCTCGCGCAGCGCCTGGAGGCTGGTCTTGAGATCGCCCTGCCTCGGGGTGGGCGCCCCGGCGGCCTGGCGAGCCTCCGTGAATAGACCTGAACCCTGGAACGCTTCCTTCAGGCGCAGCGCCGTGACCGGCTGACGTTCAGCGGGCATCGCTTGAGCCAGCACGCGATCGATGGCCGCCAGCAGGGGTTTCGGCAAGGTCAGTGCGATCGAGCCCTGCGCCAGGCCGCGCAGATTGGCGAAGAGCGGGGCGAGGCTATCCTGGGTTTGCAGCACGGAGCCGAGCAATGGCCCGGCAAGCATGCGCGCCGCCGCGGGGTTTGGAATGACGGGGCCAGCCGGGGGCGCCCCGGGCTGCGCGGCCAAGCCGGCAGGGGAGACAGGAGAAGAGGTGGCAAGTAGGCTGCCCGCAGATGGTGCGGGCGCATTGGCAGGAGCGGCCGTCGGAGCAGATTGCGGCGCCTGGCTGGTGGCTGGCGGCAAAGGCGTTGGAACCGGAGCCGGTGCTGGCGCGGTGGATGCCGGGTTGCCGGCCGGCAGCGACATGTCCGGTCGTAGGCTCGCAAGCGCGACGGCCGGTTGCGAGGTTGCCGGGCTTGGGGGCGAGGCCGGGGGCGGACGCACCTCGACCAGCGTGGCGCGCAGATCGCCGCCGGGTTGCTCGGGAGGGTCGAGGCGCAGCAGCAGGGTGGCTCCAGGCTGTAGCTCCGCCTGCTTCGCCTGCGGGCCGGCCAGGACGAGGGCGACCTTGCTGTCGCCGATCATGGCCGTTGGCGTGCCGTCCGTCTCCAGAGAGAGCAACCTGGCCTGCACCGTCCGGCCAGCCGTCAGCTCGCCCGCCGCTTCGAGCGCCTGCAGCAGGGTGGCAAAGGTCTGGCTCTTGACGAGCTGGGTGAGGTTCATCTGGCTGCCATGTGACGACGGCCCATCCTGTCACGAAAGATTAAGCGTTTCCTTGCTGTTGGCCGTGCCGCGCAGGGCGCGCCTGCGCCGTCGGCTCTGGCGTCGCCGCTAGCCCTGCTGCAGGCTCGGCGCTCCCCCATCCGAAGGTTGACTGCCATGGATTATCGCCGTCTCGGCCGCTCCGGCCTCAATGTCTCGCCGTTGTGCCTGGGCACGATGATGTTCGGCGGCCCGACGGATGAGGCGACCTCGCGCCGGATCGTCGACAGCGCCCGCGAGACGGGCATCAACTTCATCGACACGGCCGATGTCTACAACGAGGGGCGCTCGGAGGAGGTCACCGGCCGCGCCATCGCCGCCAATCGCCACGACTGGGTGCTGGCGACCAAGGTGGCGAATGCGATGGGGCCGGGCCCGATGAGCGGCGGCCTGTCGCGTCGCTGGATGATGCGCGCCTGCGAGGACAGCCTGCGCCGGCTCGGCACGGAGACGATCGACATCTACTATCTCCACAAGGAGGATCATCAGACGCCGCTGGAGGAGACGGTGCATGCGATTGCCGATCTCGTCCGCCAGGGCAAGATCCGGCATTTCGGCGTCTCGAACTATCGGGCCTGGCGGCTGGCCGAGATCTGCCGGCTCTGCGACGAGCTCGGCATCGACCGGCCCGTCGTCAGCCAGCCCTATTACAACGCGATGAATCGCATGCCCGAGGTCGAGCACCTGCCAGCCTGCGGCTATTTCGGCCTCGGCGTCGCCTCCTATTCGCCACTGGCGCGCGGCGTGCTGACGGCGAAGTATGCGCCCGGCGAGGCTCCGGCCGAGGGCACGCGCGCCGGGCGCGGCGACCGGCGGATCATGCAGGCGGAATGGCGCGAGGAGAGCCTCGTCATCGCCCAGACGTTCAAGGAGCATGCCGCCAGGAAGGGGCTGACCCCGATCCAGTTCGCCGTGCGCTGGGTGCTGAACAACGCCTTCGTCACGGCGGCGATCGCTGGGCCGCGCACCTTCGAGCAATGGCAGGCCTATCTTGCGGCGCTCGACGCCGGTTTCGACAAGGAGGACGAGGCGCTGGTCGACAGCCTCGTGCCGCCGGGCCACCCCTCGACGCCTGGCTATTCCGATCCGGCCTATCCGCTCGAAGGGCGGATCAGCCGGGCGGGTTAGTACTGTCCGGGCAGATCGAACACCTGCTTTGTTGAACGCTTGGCTTGTTGAACATTGGGCGCGCCCGCTAGTTTGAACGGCGGGCCGCAGGGAGCCCGCCGCGAAGGAAGGGCGAATGGCGGCCGAGGCAGGACTGACGAGCGACCTCGTCAAGGTCGTGGCGCTGCTCGGCGCCGGTGTCGTGGCCGTGCCGGTCTTCCGCAAGCTCGGGCTCGGCTCCGTGCTCGGCTATTTCGGCGCGGGTATCGTGATCGGCCCCTTCGGCCTCGGTCTGTTTTCCAATCCCGAAGGCATTCTGCACATCGCCGAATTCGGCGTGGTGATGTTCCTGTTCGTGATCGGGCTCGAGATGCAGCCCTCACGGCTCTGGGGCCTGAGGAGTAGCATCTTCGGGCTCGGCATCGCGCAGGTTCTCGCCTGCGGCTTTCTGCTGACGCTGTTCGGCATGGCCGGCGGCCTCGGTGTCAAGGTCGCCTTCATTGCGGGGATGGGCTTCGTGCTGTCCTCGACGGCCGTGGTCATGCAGATGCTCAACGAGCGTGGCGAGACCTCGACACCGCAGGGGCAGAAGGCGGTCTCGATCCTGCTGCTCGAAGACCTCGCCATCGTGCCGCTGCTCGCCATCGTCGCGTTCCTGTCGCCGCAGCGGGGCGGCCACGAACAGGCCTGGGTCTCCTTCGCCATTGCCGCGGGCGCGCTCGGCGGGCTGATCGCAGCCGGGCGCTGGCTGCTCAACCCGATGTTCCGCGTGCTGGCGGCCGCCGAGGCGCGGGAGGTGATGACCGCGGCGGCGCTGCTCGTGGTGCTCGGCGCGGCGCTCGCCATGCAGCTCGGTGGGCTGTCGATGGCGATGGGCGCGTTTCTGGCCGGCGTGCTCCTGTCCGAATCCACCTTCCGCCATCAGCTCGAAGCAGACATCGAGCCGTTCCGCGGTATCCTGCTCGGGCTCTTCTTTCTTGCTGTCGGCATGTCGCTCGACCTCGGCGTCGTGGCGCGCGAATGGCGCCTCGTCCTGGCCGCCGTCATCGGCTTCACGGCGGTCAAGGCGCTCGGCATCTTCATCGTTGCCAAGCTCTTCGGCTCGGACTGGCGCGAGGCGATCACGCGCGTCGCGCTGTTCTCGCAAGGTGGTGAGTTCGCCTTCGTGCTCTATGCCGCCGCCGCGGCCGCCGGCATCTTCGATTCGCGCATGACCGCCATCGCCAGCGGCACCGTGATCATCTCGATGGCGTTGACGCCGCTGCTCGCGCTGGCGCTCGACCGCTTCATGCCTGCGCCGCCGACCGATCTCGATGGCATTGAGGTCGCTGACGGGCTGAAGGGGCAGGCGCTGATCGTCGGTTTCGGCCGCTTCGGCCAGGTTGCGAGCCAGGCACTGCTCGCCCGCGGCATCAGCGTCTCGATCATCGATTTCGATGTCGAGATGATCCGGGCTGCGTCGCAGTTCGGCTTCAAGCTCTATTATGGCGACGGAACGCGGAGCGACATCCTCCACGCCGCCGGCGCCGAGCGGGCCGAGGTGATCGTGGTCTGCGTCGACCGGCGGCAGACCGCGGATGCGATCGTGCGGCTGGCGCAGGCCGAATTCCCACATGCCAAGCTGTTCGTGCGTGCCTATGACCGAGGTCATGCGCTCGACCTCGTCCATGCCGGCGTCGAGTATCAGATCCGGGAGACCTTCGAATCGGCGATGGTCTTCGGCACGGCACTGTTGAAATGCCTCGGCGTTCCCGAGGATGAGGCCGACGCGATCGAGGCGGATGTGCGCCGCCGCGACGACGAGCGCTTCGACCTTCAGCTGGCGGGTGATCTCTACTCCGGGCGCGAACTCCTCAGGAACAACGCGCCGACCCCGACGCCGCTGACGAAGCCGAAGCGACCCGGCCAGATCCCGGCGAATTTGCCCGACGACATCGGCGGGGAGAGCTGAGAGACTGTTTGAAAATTCACTGAACCCTCATCCTTAGGAGCCCTTCCGGCAGGAATGGCTCCTAAGGATGAGGGCTGGAGTTCCCAAACGGCCTCTGAGTGCGGGCGTCAGCTCAGTTCAGGATGCAGAAGCCGCCGACCACCACCTCGGTCCGGCACCAGGTCTTCTGGTCGCCTTCGTTGGCGGTCAGGCGCAGCGGAACGGGTTCCTCGCGCGGTGCGCTGGAAGGCGGGAAGGGCACCCGCTCGGGTTTGTCAGATTCTGCCGCCTGAGTGCGATTGGCGGCGGCTGCGCCGGGGACGATGACGATGCTGCGGCTGGTCTTGGTGGTGGCGCCGCTGCGGCCGCCACGGAATCGGGCGGCCTCCGCCTGAACCGGCAGGAAGGTGGAGGCAGCGAGCAGGCAGGCGAGGGCAGCAATGCGGCGCATGGAGCGATCTCCCGATTGCAGGCAGGATGCCGCGATCTGCCGCAACGGCAAGGAAAGCCTCGGATCAGCATCAGCGAGGCGTTAACGCGAATGGTCAGGCTGCCGCATGTTCCCGGGTCAGGCTGTCCCATGCCGCCATGGCGCCGCGCACGATCGCTTCGAGCAGCGTGCGCGAGGCGCCGTCCCGGGCCTGGATCGACATGCCCTGCTGAACCGTGACGTAGTAGCTCGCGATCGGGCGCGGATCGAGGGAGGCGGGCAGTTCGCCTGCCGCGATCGCCCGGTTCAGCCGCTCTTCGATCATGGCGACGCTGCCGGCCCGCATCTCGCGCAGGATTCGGCCGGTTTCCTCGCCGACGCCGACCGCATTGACGGCCGATAGCACGACCATGCAGCCGGGCGGGCGGCCGGGCCGGGTGAAGGTCGCGGCGCTCGCCATGAGATAGCCCTCGACCGCCGCGCGCGCGGTCGGCGCGTTCTGCAGGGGGGCGACGATGTCGTCGCTCTCTGTCGCGGCGAAATGGGCAATGGCCTCGCGATAGAGTTCCTCCTTGCTGCCGAAGGCGGCGTAGAGGCTGGGCGAATTGATGCCCATGGCGTCGGTGAGGTCGCTCATCGACGCCGCCTGGTAGCCACGCTCCCAGAACACGTCCATGGCGCGTTCCAGCGCTGCCTGCCGGTCGAAACTGCGTGGGCGGCCTCGTTCGGCCATGCCGCTCCCCTCTCCGAAATAATTCTGTGTCGATCACTATGTATTTTGCTTGACGCCTTCAGGCAAGCACGTCATTCGTTTGTGTATCGATCATCACATAAATGGAGTTTGCCATGTCCCGCCTCGCAGGAAAGCGTGCTCTCGTCACCGGCGGCAGCCGCGGGATCGGCGCTGCCATCGCCAAGCGGCTGGCTGCCGAAGGTGCGGATGTCGCGCTCACCTATGAACGTTCCGCCGACAAGGCCGCCGAGGTCGTGAATGCGATCGAGGCGCTCGGTCGCAAAGGCGTCGCCATCGCCGCCGACAGCGCCGATGCCGAGGCCGTGAAGCGTTCGGTCAACGAGGCGACGAAGGCGCTCGGCGGTCTCGACATCCTCGTCAACAACGCCGGCATCTATCGCGGTGGCCCGGTCGCAGATTGGAGCCTCGCCGATATCGACGCGACGCTCGCCGTGAACATCCGCGCCGTGGTGCTGGCCTCGCAGGCCGCGGCTGCGCATCTCGGCGAGGGCGGGCGTATCATCTCGATCGGCTCCTGCCTTGCCGAGCGGGTGGTCGAGTCCGACATCACGCTCTATGCAATGAGCAAGGCGGCGCTGATCGGCTTCACAAAAGGGCTGGCGCGCGATCTCGGCCGGCGCGGCATTACGGTCAACATCGTCCATCCCGGCTCGACCGATACCGACATGAACCCGGCCAACGGTCCGGGCGCGGAGGCGCAGCTCGCGCGCATGGCCATTCCCGCCTATGGCAGGCCGGAAGATATCGCCGGGGCCGTCGCCTATCTCGCCAGCGATGAGGGCCGCTTCATCACCGGTGCCGGCTTCGCCATCGACGGCGGCGTCAACACCTGAAATGGCGCCGTCATGCTCGGGCTTGACCCGAGCATCTCGCGACCATGGCGCTCGGGAGGCTTTCTAATGCCCGGGCAGGACGATCACGGTGGGCGTCGCCGGCAGCGTGGCCTTGCTCAGCGTGATCGTCGGGCGCTCGCGGCGCTCGACCGGCCAGAGATCCTGCGTGCGGGCGAGGAAGCGGTTCAGCGTGCCGCCGCCGAAGAAATGCATCGGGATCATCACGCGAGCCTGCAGCGACTTCAGCACCTCCACCATGCCTTCCTGGTCGAGCGTGTAGCTGCCGTCCACCGGAAAGAGCACCACATCGACCCGGCCGAGCGCGCGCAGATGGCCGGGTTCGAGCGGGTGATGCAGATGGCCGAGATGGGCGATGCAGAGATCGCCGATCTCGAAGACGAAGATCGAGTTGCCGTCGTAATCGGTGCCGCCGTCATAGGTTCGGATATTGGTCGGCACGTTGCGGACGCGAACATCGCCGAGCGTGACGTCATGATGGGCGGCGCCCTTACCCTCAGGATCCCAGCCGCGCAGCACTTGCTTGATGCCCGGGTCGGGATGGTTCGAGTAATGGGTCGAATGCGCCTTGTTCATCGTGGCGATGTCGGGCGTCACCGGGGGGCGGATATAGTCGTTGTAGTCGGTCGCGATCTTCACGCCACCGGGCGTCTCGATCAGGAAGGTGGCATGGCCGACGAAGGTGAGCCGGACCTCGTCCTTCGCCAATTGCACGCGCTGGATCGGCAGGCCGAGGCGCGCCATCTCCGGGCGGCAGCCCGGCTCGCCCGGTTGGGCGCGGGTGGGCGAGGGGATGAAACCTGCGATAGCGGCGACAACAAATGCCAGTGCTGCGAAGGGGCTCGACAGATTCATCGCACGGCTCCTGCTTTCCTTTGCCTGCGACGATCAGGCAAAGGGTGGGCCGTTGGAAGCGCTCTGGCGGTTTTGTGAACTGACGCCGAGGCGCGGCCCGCGACCCGCATTTCACTGTTTGGGCAATCTGACCTCGACATTCGCCTCGGCGAGGCGCCGGTAAAGCTTCCTGCGCCGCAGAATCGGCACCCAGTCGTAGAGAAACATCTCCGCTGGGCGCCAGATCACGACCCAGCCGATGATGATCAGGCTCTCCTGGAAGACGCGCGCGAAGGGGCCCTCCTGTCCCCGGGTCAGCAGCCAGCTGAGGAACAGGCAGGCGGCGAGCCCGGCGAAGCCGATCATCAAGGCCAGCCGGCCGTCCCGGAAGAGCTCGTACAACGCCCGCGTCTCGGCGCTGGCCCGGCCGGCGAACCAGCGGGTGATGGTCGCGGCGAGGTCCGGAAGAGGCCTGTCGTGTGTGTCGGGCTTTTCCAGATGGATCACGATTGCGATCGGCCGGTCCTTCGGCAGATCGCGGGCCCAGTCGAGGATGTACTCCTCGGCCTCGGCGGCGAGGTCGCCTTCGCGAAAGGGGAAAGGGTCGAGGCTGTTGTAGAGCTGCGCGCCGTCGCGCAGCCTCAGCTCGATCAGGGCCTTGCCGTTCTGGTCTGACATCTCGGATCAGGTCTTTGCCGCGGTCGGTCCGCATTGTTCAGGAGGCGCGCGGCGGCCGCAATCCGCCCGATGCGGTTGCGGCGCGGGCTGCCGCTCGCTACATAGCGGCCAGATTTCCCGACATCTCGTCGCCAAGCGCCTGAAAGCGGAGCCCGCTCGCCTCATGTCCCGCCAGTTCATCTACCATATGCGCGGCCTGTCCAAGACCTATCCGGGCGGCAAGCAGGTTTTGAAGGACATCCATCTCTCGTTCTATCCGGACGCCAAGATCGGCGTGCTCGGCGTCAACGGCGCGGGCAAGTCGACCCTGCTCAAGATCATGGCCGGGTTCGACAAGGAGTGGACCGGCGAGGCCTGGGTCGCGGAGGGCGCGCGCGTCGGCTATCTGCCGCAGGAGCCGAAGCTCGACGAGACCCTGACGGTGCGCGAGAACGTCATGCTCGGCGTCGCGCCGCAGAAGGCGATCCTCGACCGCTACAACGAGCTCGCCATGAACTATTCGGACGAGACCGCCGACGAGATGACCAATCTCCAGGACGAGATCGAGGCGAAGGGGCTGTGGGATCTCGACTCCAAGGTCGACCAGGCGATGGACGCGCTGCGCTGCCCGCCCGACGACTGGGCCGTCGACAAGCTCTCGGGCGGCGAGCGCCGCCGCGTCGCCATGTGCAAGCTGCTGCTGGAGCAGCCGGAGCTGCTGCTGCTCGACGAGCCGACCAACCATCTGGACGCCGAGACCACCGCCTGGCTCGAAGGCCATCTGCGGACCTACCCGGGCGCGATCCTGATCGTCACCCACGATCGCTACTTCCTCGACAACGTCACGAGCTGGATCCTCGAGCTCGATCGCGGCCAGGGCATACCCTATGAGGGCAACTACTCGGCCTGGTCGGTGCAGAAGCAGAAGCGCCTGGCTCAGGAAGGCCGCGAGGACGTGTCGCGTCAGAAGACACTGGAGCGCGAGGCCGAGTGGATGGCCGCTTCGCCGAAGGCCCGCCAGGCCAAGAGCAAGGCCCGCATCCAGCGCTATGACGAGCTGGTCCAGAAGGCCAACAACAAGGGGCCGGACACCGCCCAGATCATCATCCCGATTGCCGAGCGGCTGGGCAACAACGTCGTCGATTTCGAGGACCTGTCGAAGGGCTTCCAGGACAAGCTCCTGATCGACGGACTGTCCTTCAAGCTGCCGCCGGGCGGCATCGTCGGCGTGATCGGCCCCAACGGCGCCGGCAAGACGACGCTGTTCAAGATGATCACCGGGGTCGAGAAGCCCGATGCCGGCACGATCAAGGTCGGCGAGAGCGTCCAGCTCGGCTATGTCGACCAGAGCCGCGACTCGCTCGACGACAAGAAGAACGTCTGGGAGGAAATCTCCGGCGGCAACGACATCCTCTATCTCGGCAAGCGCGAGATCAATTCCCGCGCCTATTGCTCGGCCTTCAACTTCAAGGGCGGCGACCAGCAGAAGAAGGTCGGCTCGCTCTCGGGTGGTGAACGCAACCGCGTCCACCTCGCCAAGATGCTGAAGTCCGGCGCCAACCTGCTGCTGCTCGACGAGCCGACCAACGACCTCGACGTCGACACGCTCCGCGCGCTTGAAGAGGCGCTGGAGGATTATGCCGGCTGCGCCGTGATCATCAGCCACGATCGCTGGTTCCTCGACCGTATCGCGACCCATATCCTCGCCTTCGAGGGCGACAGCCATGTCGAGTGGTTCGAGGGCAACTTCGCCGAATACGAGGAGGACAAGAAGCGTCGCCTCGGCATCGACTCCACCATTCCCAAGCGCATCCAGTACAAGAAGTTCACGCGCTGAGGTTTCGCGAGGGCGCCGCGCGATGCGGCGCTCTCATCCTGCTGCTGCCTTCCGTCGAGCCCGCCGATGCGCCTCCAGTCGCCGGCGGGCTTTGCTTTTGGGGAGGGCGCCGGAGGGGCCACCGGAGGCTTTTGGGCCCGCTTCGGAAAGCGGACGATCAGCTGCAGATTTCGGCTTCGACCGACGCCATGGCCTCCCGGTACGACCGCACATGAATGCCGTCATGGGTGCTGTCCGGCTTGGCGAGGCCGTCGACTCCGTCGCGGGTTCCGGCGAAGGGGTCGATGAACGTGCAGGCGTTGCGGCTGCAGGCCCGCTTCAGCCGCTCCGACAGGGCGACGACCGCCGCCGGCTCATAATATTTGATCATCGAGGGCTCGGCCGGGGGAACGGCGGCGACGAAGACCTTCGCGGACAGTGCGGCCGCGCTGGCGATGAGCCGGTCGGTGTTGCGTTCGAATGCGTCGAGGTATTTCGGCTGGGTGGGATTGCGCTTGCGATGCAGGTCGTTCGTGCCGACCAGGATGACGATGGTGCTGGGCTTCTTCGTAAAGGCAAACTTCGCCCAATGGCCGTTCATATCCGTCATCTTGGCGCCGCTGATGCCGGCGTTGACGACGTTGCGGCCGCAGAGGCGATGGGTCGAGTTGATCATCTCGGCGTTGGAGTCGCCCGCGATGAAGACATAGTCGGGATCGGCTTCGCCGATCTGGGCGTTGATCACCGCGAGCCTCGCCAGAAGCGGGAAGTTCTCGGCCGGTTTGCGCAGCGCGAGATAGGTGCCGGCTGCCGCGGCGGCGATGAGCCCCATGGCAAGAGCCGCAATGATGCGGCGTGAGCGGAACCATCCGGCGAAGACAATGGGCCCCGGCAGGCGCGCGAGCAGGCTTGTTTCGGTGGCGAGGAGGCGGGGGCGCAGCTTCATCGCGTTCTTTTCGACGAAGTGCCAGGAGAGGAAGGCGAGGATGAAGGCCAGGCACCAGGAGATGGCGGCATTGGCCCACCAGGACTGGCCTCCCGCGCCGAAGGTGGCGACCACTGCCTGCTGGATCGGGAAGCCGTAGAGGAACAGGCCGTAGGAATAGTCGCCCGACGAGACCAGCCAGACGCGGCGCGGCCTGGTGAGCCCGATGAAGGCGGTGAGATAGGCGCAAGGGAGGGCGATCAGAT
Source organism: Allobosea sp. RAF48 (assembly GCF_052114025.1). Taxonomy (NCBI): domain Bacteria; kingdom Pseudomonadati; phylum Pseudomonadota; class Alphaproteobacteria; order Hyphomicrobiales; family Alloboseaceae; genus Allobosea; species Allobosea sp. RAF48. Next base: position 233,913 of record NZ_JBFRDZ010000003.1, on the reverse strand, counting down.
AGTCGCCGCCGGGGAAGCTCAGCCCCAGCAGCGTTGCTCCGAGGGACAGCGCGAACAGCGCCTTGCTCCACACGATCCGCTTCCGGAACAGATAGAAGCCGATGCCGTAGAGAAAGCAGAGGATCAGCACGGGGCCCGAGACGGTGACGCCCGGCTGATGACGCCTGATCAGGACGTAGATGACGAAAATGACGGCGTGGACGGCGAGGATCGTGGCCAGGGCGCGATCGCTCCGGCGCAATAGTCCCAGCGCCGTGATGCCGGCAATGATCAGGTAACAATACAGTTCCCAAGGTAGGGTCCAGAGCTGGCCGTTGACCAGCCCCGCCCAGGGATTGTCCAGAAACACTCCCGGCAGCGAAAATTGGACGACGCCGAGGATGTTCAGGAAATACTGCCGGAAGAGCGGGCTGGCAAAATACTCCTTCAGCGGCAGCGTCGTGAAGATCGCGCCGATGACGATGGCGGCGGCAAAGGTCTCCACAGCGAGGGCTGGAACCAGCCGGAGCAGCCGCAGCCCGAGGAACGAGATCAGAGACCGGCAGCGTTCGAGGCTGCCGGCGACGAGAAAGCCGCTCAATGCGAAGAACATCGGCAGGATCAGGGCCACCGCCGGGCGCAGCGCTCCGCCGAAAATCCGAAGCGTCTCGCCGACGCCGTAGGCCACACCCACCGCATGGGTGACGATGACGAGCGTCGAGAGCAGGAGGCGCAGATAGTCGAACCCGGCCGGCCGGTTGCCGGCGGCCGCCAGACGGTCTGCGAAGGACGGACCGGCGAACAGGCGCTGCGGGAGGCTCACGCGCGCCGTCAGGGGCGGGTCCGCCGGCGCGGCCTGCTCCGGATAGTAGGCCAGTGGTCTCAGGATAGGTCTCCCCGCGGGTGGATCAGGCTCTCGGCTTGCCGCCGACGAGGATGCTTGCGTCGACATCCCTGATGTCCCGCTTGCCGCAGAGCGCCATGGTGATGTCGAGCTCCTTGCGGATGATGTCGAGCGCGGCGGTGACGCCCTGCTCGCCCATGGCACCGAGGCCGTAGAGGAAGGCGCGGCCGATGAAGGTGCCCTTGGCGCCGAGCGCGATCGCCTTAAGCACGTCCTGGCCCGAGCGGATGCCGCCGTCGAAGAGCACCTCGATGCGGTTGCCGACCTGCTCGACGATGCCGGGCAGGGCCTCGATCGAGGACAGCGCGCCGTCGAGCTGCCGTCCGCCATGGTTCGAGACGATCAGCGCGTCGGCGCCGCTCTTGGCCGCCATCTCGGCGTCCTCGGGATCGAGGATGCCCTTGAGGATCAGCTTGCCGCCCCATTGGTCCTTGATCCACTGGACGTCGTCCCAGTTGAGCTGCGGATCGAACTGGCTGGCGGTCCAGGAGGAAAGCGAGGACATGTCGGCGACGCCGGTGACGTGGCCGACGATGTTGCCGAACTGCCGGCGCGGCGTGTCCAGCATCTTCAGGCACCAGAGCGGCTTGAAGGCGAGGTTGATCAGGTTGGCGATGGTCGGCTTCGGCGGGGCGGAGAGGCCGTTGCGGATGTCCTTGTGGCGCTGGCCGAGGATCTGCAGGTCTAGCGTCAGCACCAGCGCGGAGCAGCCGGCAGCCTTGGCGCGCTGGATCAGGCGGGAGATGAAGTCGCGGTCCTTCATCACATAGAGCTGGAACCAGAACGGCGCCTGGGTGTGGTTCGCCACGTCCTCGATCGAGCAGATGCTCATGGTCGAGAGCGTGAAGGGCACGCCTGCCTTCGCGGCAGCGCGGGCCGCGAGGATCTCGCCATCGGCGTGCTGCATGCCGGTAAGGCCGGTGGGGGCGAGTGCGACCGGCATCGCGACTGGCTGGCCGATCATCTCGGAAGCCAGCGAGCGGTTGGTCATGTCGACGGCGACGCGCTGGCGCAGCTTGATCTTGGCGAAGTCGGTCTCGTTCGAGCGATAGGTGCTCTCGGTCCAGGCACCGGAATCGGCGTAATCGTAGAACATGCGCGGCACGCGGCGCTTGGCCAGAAGGCGCAGGTCTTCGATGGTCAGGGGCTGGGCCATGTTCTCGTCTCGCCGTTCGCTTCCTGTCAGTTTCCTCGGCTGAGTCGCATGACGGACGATGGGGCGCAACCTCCCGAACGACAGGGCGCCCTTCCGTCAGGAGATCGCCATGTAGCGGCCCGGCTTGTGGTTCATCGCCAGGATGGCGTTGAGGACGAGCGTGCCGACCAGGGACAGGGCGACCTTGTCCGGCGGAAGCACGAAAAGGGCGGCGGCGAAAATCGCTGCGTCGATGCCGAGCTGGACCCAGCCGGCGCGCAGACCCTGGCGCTCCTGCAGGTAGAGCGCGAGGATGTTGACCCCGCCGATGGCGGTGCGGTGGCGCGCGAGCGCCAGCAGGCCGAGCCCCATCGCGACGCCGCCGGCGATGGCGGCATAGAGCGGCGCTACCGCTTCGATCCGGAACCAGCCCGGCGTCGCCCAGACGAAGAGCGAGATCAGCGCGACGGCCGCGACGGTGCGCAGCGTGAACGCGAGGCCCATCCGCCGGAAGGCGAGCCAGTAGAACGGCAGGTTGATGACGAAGAACAGCGGGCTGAAATCGGCGCCGGTGGCGAATTGCAGCAGCAGGGCGAGCCCCGCCGCTCCGCCGGTCAGCAGGGTCGCCTTGGCAAAGAGGACGATGCCGATGCTGATCATCAGCGTGCCCAGCGGAAGGGCGAGCAGATCTTCGTAGAGACGGTGCTGCTGCGGCATGGTGGCGATGGCGGTCTGGGACACGGCGAGCCCTGTATCGGCTGGAGGCTGCGAGCGCCAGAGGCTATGCAATGGTCGAGCCAGGAGGCAGGGGAACCATTCCGTGGGGCACAGACTTCTCCTACTTCCCGCGTTCCTCGGAGAGATATCCTTGATGCTTCTGCGGCTCGTCGCGGCCCTCCTGCTGCTGATCCCGAGCGGCATCGCATTCGCCCAGCAGCCCGTCGCCTGGAAAACCGGACGCGAGGCGCGCGAGATCGAGCGCAAGGTCGATGCGCTGATCGGGAGGATGACGCTGGAGGAAAAGGTCGGCCAGCTCCACCTCTCGGGGCGCGGCGAAGGCTTCGACGTCAATCAGGTCCGCAGCGGCGACATGGGCGCGGTGATGAATTTCGTCGTGCCGGCCGAGGTTCTGGCGGTTCAGAAGGCCGTGCGCGAGAGCCGGCTGAAGATCCCGCTGATCATCGGGCTCGATGCGGTCCATGGCTTCTCCACCTACTTTCCGCTGCCGCTCGGGCAGGCTTCGAGCTGGAACCCGGAATTGATCGAGCAGGCCGCTTATTGGACGGGGCGGGAAGCCTCGGCCGCCGGCATCAACTGGACCTTCGCGCCGATGGTCGACATCTCGCGCGATCCGCGCTGGGGCCGTGCGCTGGAGGGAGCGGGCGAGGACGCCTATCTCGGTGCCGTCGTCGCGGCGGCACGCACACGCGGCTACCAGCGTGGCGGGGTGGCGACGACGCCGAAGCACTTCGTCGGCTATGGCGCCGTTGAGGCGGGGCGCGACTACAACGCGACCTGGATCCCGACGAGCCAGCTCTTCGACCTGCATCTGCCACCGTTCAAGGCCGCCTTCGAGGCCGGTGCGATGACGGCGATGGCGGCTTTCACGGCGCTGAACGGCGTGCCGACTACGGCGCATAAGGGTATGCTGACCGATCTCCTGCGCGGCCGCTGGGGCTTCCGCGGCTTCGTCACCTCCGATTTCGGCTCGATTACCGAGCTCAGGCTGCATGGCATCGCCCGCGACGATGCCGAAGCTGCGCGCAAGGCTCTGCTCGCCGGCATCGACATGGACATGATGGGCGACGTCTATCACAAGCACCTCGCCGGCGAGGTACGCGCCGGCCGCGTGCCGGTGAAGGCGGTGAACGAGGCGGTGCGGCGGGTGCTGCGCGTCAAGTTCCATCTCGGCCTGTTCGAGAGACCCGACGTCGATCCCGCCGCCGCGCAGAGCCTGATGCAGACGCAGGCCGCCCGCGAGGTTGCGCTGCAGGCGGCGCGCGAGGGTGCGATCCTGCTCAAGAATGCCGATGAGACGCTGCCGATCCGCGAGACGGTGAAGTCGGTCGCCGTGATCGGCGCCATGGCGGTGCCGGAAGACGAGCGGGTCTGGACCGATCCGGCGGGGCTCGGCCGGCGCGTCGTCGCCCCCCTGCCGGACGCGCTGCGCGAGCGGCTGCCGAGGGAGGTCTCGGTTGCCTACCAGCCCGCCTTCACCAAGAACTGCGGCACGGAATTCGCCGACAAGGAGGCCGCGATCCGCGCCGCTGCCGAGAGCGATCTCGTCGTCGCGATGCTCGGCGAGGATTGCGAGTTCATCGGCGAAGCGGCCTCGCGCACCAAGCTGGACCTGCCGGGCGTGCAGCAGGAACTGCTCGAGGCTCTGGTCAAGACCGGCAAGCCGGTGGTTCTGGTGCTGGCGACGGCCCGGCCGCTCATCCTGACCTGGGCGAACGACCATGTCGCCGCGATCCTGCAGACCTTCCACGGTGGTACGGAGGGGCGGACCGCGATCGCGGACATCCTGACCGGGCGCTACAATCCGTCGGGGCGCGTGCCGATGAGCTTCCCGCGCTCGGTCGGCCAGATTCCGGTCTATTACGGCCAGCTTCCCTCCGGCCGGCCGGAAAAGCCGGGCGAGCGTTACGCGTCCATCTTCATGGACGAGCGCAACGAGCCGCTCTACCCCTTCGGATACGGGCTCTCCTACAGCCGCTTCAGCTATGCCAATCCGCGCGTTTCGGCCTCGTCGGTGCGGCGCGGCGGCGCGGTCGAGGTGGCGGTCGACGTCACCAATACGGGTGCGCGCGACGGGCAGGAAGTGGTGCAGCTCTATATCCGCCAGCCCGTTGCGAGCCTGTCGCGTCCGCTACGTGAGCTGAAAGGCTTCAGGAAGGTCATGATTGCTGCCGGAGAGACGAAAACTGTGCGATTCAAGCTGGAGGCCTCAAGCCTCGGGGCCCATGACGAACAGGGACGTTATGTCGTCGACCCCGGCGAATTGGAAATTTACCTCGGCGGATCGTCCCGCGCGGCAGCAATGACACAAGTCGTCGTGTTAAGGTCTTGATCGAATATTTGATTCGTCTGCATCGTGTTTAATCTCGACAAGTTTCGGTTTTCGGTGAATCCTTCCGTTGCCGGCTTGCACGCCATGGCGTGCGGGCCGGTGGGCGCGGCTTCGAGGGATGTGGCGATGGCGACCGGAACCGTAAAATGGTTCAATACTGAAAAGGGGTACGGCTTCATTCAGCCGGAGGAAGGCGGCAAGGACGTGTTCGTCCATATTACTGCCGTCAAGGAAGCCGGTATGATGACGCTGACGGAAGGGCAGAAGGTTTCTTTCGAGCTGAAGACCGAACGCGGCAAGACCGCAGCGGGCGATCTGAAACTGCTCTGAACGTTTCCTGCTGCAAGGAAGAACCGCCTGCCGCGCGCGGCCAAGGCCGCGGCAGGCGCTCGCTGACATCGAAAGACCGGAGCGACGTTGACCGCCGTATTTCCGGGGTCGTGGTTTTGCTTACTTTTCTGGATAGGCGCGCCGAAAGCCCCGCCCAGGCCCAGCCTGCGGGGTTTCAGGCTTGAGCATCCGAGGGATGCGCGGATGCCTTGCGGCGTTCGCAGTGGACGGTTGCGCGCCGATGTGGTGTCGATGTCGAATGTCGCACAGCGATGACCTCGCGCTGCCCGGCTGCGCGCACGGGCATCTGGGGGGCGCCCGCTTGGACGCCCGGCGAGCGCGGGGAGTTGCCTGCTCGGCCAGCGCGAACTCGCCACCTACGCGCTCATCGCATCAGAGCTTTCTGGTGCGATCGTGAATAGATCGATCACCGTTATCGCGTCTTATCGGACGCGCGGCGATCGAGCGGATCCGCAACGGCGCGGGATGCGAAACCCGCAGTTCCCTCCGGCCTACGATGCCTCGCGAAGCCCCTCCGTCGGATAGGACGCGCGCAGGATAGGCATGGGTCCCGCGTCGGCGCCGCTGTGCAGCTTATCCGGGATAGCGTCGTGGGAGGAAATAGCGACCAGGCTCGGAACAGGCGCGACCCCTCATCCGTTAGCGCCACCCGCTGCCGCCTTCTCCCGCCAGGGGAGACGTGAAGCATTGCCCCTGCGGCTCGTTCCGTGGGTCGTCCTGTTTTCCGCACGACAATCCGCTTGCACGAACGATGCTCTCGATATAAAGATATCTTTATATCTTTTTTCGAGCGGGGGAGGCGTTTGCGTGCGGCAGCCGACGGCATTGTCTTCCGATGTTCTTCTCGCAGGTCTCAGGGCCGCAGGGGAGGAGACGCGCCTGCGCATCCTTGCGCTCCTGTCCGAGGGCGAGCTTTCCGTTTCCGACCTGACCGACATTCTCGGCCAGTCGCAGCCGCGCATCTCGCGCCATCTCAAGCTCCTGGCCGAGGCCGGGCTGATCCGACGGTCCCGCGAGGGGGCCTGGGCCTTCTTCCGGCTCGATGAGACCGGGCCGGGGGGAGCTTTCGCCGCTTCGCTCGCCGCCTGGCTCGATCGTGCCGATCCGGTGCTCGCGGCCGATCGCGAGAGGTTGGCTTCCGTCCGGGCGAACCGCGCCGAGGCAGCGCAGAGCTATTTCGCCAGCGTCGCGCGCGACTGGGACCGTTTGCGCGGCCTGCATGTGCCCGACCACGTCGTCGAGGCGGCGGTCGAAGAGGCCGTCGGCGAGGGGACGCCGGGCGCGATGCTCGATCTCGGCACCGGCACCGGCCGGATGCTGGAGCGGATCGCGCCGAAATTCGGCCGCGCCGTCGGCGTCGATGCCAACCACGCGATGCTCGCGGTGGCGCGTGCCAATCTGGAGCGGGCGGGGCTGTCGCGCGTCGAACTCAGGCAGGGCGATATCTATGCGCTGCCCTTCGCGCGCAATTCCTTCGACCTCGTCGTCGTCCATCAGGTGCTGCACTTCCTCGACGATCCCGGCCGGGCCGTGCGCGAGGCCGCGGCCATGCTGGCGCCGGGCGGACGGTTGATCGTCGTCGATTTCGCCCCGCACGACATGGAATTTCTGCGGACCGAGCATGCGCATCGCCGGCTCGGCTTCTCGCGACAGCAGATCGCCGGCTGGTTCACTGAGGCCGGTCTCGCCTGCGATCTTTCCCGCGAAGTCACCCTGGCCGATGGCGGCTCCGGGCAGTTGCCGGTCATGCTCTGGCGCGGGCGCGACCGGCGCGTGCAGTCCGATCCGCCAGCCCGCATGATCAATCTCGAGGTTGCGTGATGAATGCCTTTCGCCCTAGCCGGCACGGTTCGCGCCGTCCCCGCGTTTCCTTCGAGTTCTTCCCGCCGAAGACGGCGGAGATGGAGGTCGCGCTGTGGGAGAGCGTGCGCCGGCTCGAGCCGCTCGGCCCGAACTTCGTCTCGGTGACCTATGGCGCTGGCGGCTCGACCCGTGAGCGCACCCATGCCACGGTCAAGCGCATGGTCGAGGAGACGGCGCTGAAGCCGGCCGCGCATCTCACCTGCGTTTCGGCCTCGAAGGCCGAGATCGACGAGGTCATCCGCTCCTATTGGGATGCCGGCGTGCGCCATGTCGTGGCACTGCGCGGGGATCCGGCCGGCGGCCTCGGCACCACCTATGAGCCGCACCCGGACGGCTATCACCAGACTTCGGACCTCGTCGCGGGCTTGAAGCGTATCGGCGATTTCGAGGTGACGGTCTCGGCCTATCCGGAGAAGCATCCGGAAGCCGCCTCGCTCGATGCCGATATCGATGCGCTGAAGAAGAAGGTCGATGCCGGCGCGACGCGGGCGATCACCCAGTTCTTCTTCGATAACGACGTCTATTTCCGCTATCTCGACAAGGTCCGCGCTGCCGGCATCGAGATCCCGATCCTGCCGGGCATCGTTCCCGTCCAGAACTTCAAGCAGACCGCGAATTTCGCGCGCAAGACCGGCGCCAGCGTGCCGCAATGGCTGGCAGACCGCTTCGAAGGGCTGGAGGATGATCCGGCGACGCGTCGTCTGGTGGCGGCCGCCGTTTGCGCGGAGCAGGTGCTCGACCTGATCGATCGCGGCGTCTCCGACCTGCATTTCTACACGATGAACAAGGCCGACCTCGTCTACGCCATCTGCCATCTCGTCGGCTTGAAGCCCGAGAAGCCGGCGGCGCAGGCGGTGGCGGCGGAGTGAGCCTGATGTCCGACTTCATTCCCGCTCCCGTCGATGGCGCCGAGATCGAGCGCTCGCTCCGCCAGGCCGCGCGCGAGCGCATCCTCGTGCTCGACGGCGCGATGGGCACGCAGATCCAGGACCTCAAGCTCTCGGAAGCGGATTTCCGCGGCGAGCGCTTCAAGGGCTTCAACCACGACCTCAAGGGCAACAACGACATCATCGCGCTGACGCAGCCCGAGGCGCTGCGCGACATCCACCTCGCCTATTTCCGGGCGGGCGCCGATATCGTCGAGACCAACACCTTCTCCGGCACTTCGATTGCCCAGGCCGATTACGGCATGGAGGCGTATGTCCATGAGCTGAACGTCGAGTGCTCGCGCATTGCCCGCGAGGCCGCACTGATCGCGCAGAAGGAGGACGGGCGCCGCCGCTATGTCGCGGGTGCCATCGGCCCGACCAACCGCACGCTCTCGATCTCGCCCGATGTCAACAATCCCGGTTTCCGTGCCGTCACCTTCGATCAGGTCCGCGAATCCTATGCCGAGCAGGTGAGGGGGCTGATCGATGGCGGTTCCGAGCTGCTGCTGATCGAGACGATCTTCGACACGCTCAACGCCAAGGCCGCGATCGTCGCGATCGAGGAGGTGTTCCGCGCCAAGGGCATCCGCCTGCCGGTGATGATCTCCGGCACGATCACAGACCTTTCGGGCCGCACGCTCTCCGGCCAGACGGTCGAGGCCTTCTGGAACGCCGTGCGCCACGCCGCGCCGCTGACTGTCGGCCTCAACTGCGCGCTCGGCGCGCGCGAGATGCGGGCGCATATCAAGGATATGTCCCGTGTCGCCGACACGCTGATCTGCGCCTATCCGAATGCCGGCCTGCCCAACGAATTCGGCCTCTATGACGAACGGCCCGAGGCGACCGCCAAGATGCTGGCGGAGTTCGCCGATGCCGGCTTCGTCAATGTCGTCGGCGGCTGCTGCGGCACCACGCCGGGGCATATCGAAGCGATCGCGCAGGCGGTGGCCGGCAAGGCGCCGCGCCAGATTCCCGAGACGAAGCCCTATCTGCGCCTTGCGGGGTTGGAGCCCTTCACGCTCGACGAGACCATCCCCTTCGTCAACGTGGGCGAGCGCACCAATGTCACCGGCTCCGCCAAGTTCCGGAAGCTTATCACCGCCGGCGACTATGCTGCGGCGCTTGATGTGGCGCGCGACCAGGTCGCCAACGGCGCGCAGGTCATCGACATCAACATGGACGAGGGCCTGCTCGATTCCGAGAAGGCGATGACCGAGTTCCTCAACCTGATCGCCTCCGAGCCCGACATCTCGCGCGTGCCGATCATGGTGGACTCCTCGAAGTTCCCGGTGATCGAGGCGGGTCTCAAGACGATCCAGGGCAAGCCGATCGTCAACTCCATCTCGATGAAGGAAGGCGAAGAGGCCTTCCTCGAGCATGCCCGCATCTGCCGGCAGTACGGCGCGGCTGTGGTCGTGATGGCCTTCGACGAGACCGGGCAGGCCGATACCTATGCCCGCAAGATCGAGATCTGCACGCGGGCCTATAAGCTGCTGACCGAGAAGGCCGGCTTCCCGCCTGAAGACATCATCTTCGACCCGAACATCTTCGCGGTGGCGACGGGCATCGAGGAGCACGACAACTACGGCAACGACTTCATCGACGCGACCCGCGCGATCCGTGAGACGCTGCCGCATGCCCATATTTCGGGTGGCGTGTCGAACCTCTCGTTCTCCTTCCGAGGCAACGAGAAGGTGCGTGAAGCCATGCACTCCGTGTTCCTCTACCACGCCATCAAGGCGGGGATGGACATGGGCATCGTCAATGCCGGCCAGCTCGGCTCTTACGACGATCTCGATCCCGAGCTGCGGGAGCTCTGCGAAGACGTCGTTCTCAACCGTCGCAAGGATTCGACCGAACGGCTGCTGGAGGCCGCGCCGCGCTTCAAGGGCGATGGTTCTGTGGCAGCATCAGGCAAGGATCTCGCCTGGCGCGAACTGCCGGTCGAGAAGCGGCTGGAGCATGCGCTTGTCGCCGGCATCACCGAATTCATCGATGTCGATACGGAAGAAGCCCGCCTGAAGGCGGAGAAGCCGCTGCACGTCATCGAGGGGCCGCTGATGGCCGGCATGAACGTGGTCGGCGACTTGTTCGGCGCGGGCAAGATGTTCCTGCCGCAGGTGGTGAAGTCCGCCCGCGTGATGAAGCAGGCTGTCGCCTATCTCATGCCCTTCATGGAGGAGGAGAAGCGCCTCAACGGCGGCTCCGAGCGCGCCGCTGCCGGCAAGGTGCTGATGGCGACGGTGAAGGGCGATGTCCACGACATCGGCAAGAACATCGTCGGCGTCGTGCTCCAGTGCAACAATTACGAGGTGATCGACCTCGGCGTGATGGTGCCGACGCAGAAGATCCTGGAGACGGCGCGCAAGGAGAAGGTCGACATCATCGGCCTCTCCGGCCTGATCACGCCCTCGCTCGACGAGATGGTGACGGTCGCCTCCGAGATGGAGCGCGAAGGCTTCGACATCCCGCTGCTGATCGGCGGGGCGACGACGAGCCGCGTGCATACGGCGGTGAAGATCCACCCGGCCTATGAGAAGGGCCAGACGGTCTATGTCACCGACGCCTCGCGCGCGGTGGGCGTGGTTTCGAACCTGCTCTCGCAGGACCAGAAGCCAGCCTATGTCGATGGGCTCAAGGCCGAGTACGCCAAGGTCGCCGACGCGCATCGCCGCTCGGAGGCGGACAAGCAGCGCCTGCCGCTGGCCAAGGCCCGCGCCAACGCCTTCAAGCCGGATTGGGCCAGCTACGTGCCGCCGAAGCCGAGCTTCCTCGGCACGCGCGTCTTCCGGACCTACGACATCGCCGACCTCGTGCCGGTGATCGACTGGACGCCGTTCTTCCAGACCTGGGAGCTGAAGGGCCGCTTCCCGGCGATCCTGGAGGACGAGAAGCAGGGCGAGGCGGCGCGCGCGCTCTGGGAAGATGCGCAGGCGATGCTGAAGCGCGTCGTCGAGGAGCGCTGGTTCAACCCGAAGGCGGTGATCGGCTTCTGGCCGGCCAATGCCGTCGGCGACGACATCCGCCTCTATACCGGCGAGAGCCGGCAGGAGACGCTCGCAACCTTCCACGGCCTGCGCCAGCAGCTCTCCAAGCGCGACGGCAAGCCGAACATGTGCCTCTCCGACTTCGTTGCGCCGGAAGGCGGAGCGCCCGACTATATCGGTAGCTTCGTTGTCACGGCCGGCGCGGAGGAGGAGCGCATCTCCGAGAAGTTCGCGCGCGACAACGACGACTACCGTTCGATCATGGTCAAGGCCCTGGCCGACCGCTTTGCGGAAGCCTTCGCCGAGCGCATGCACCAGCTCGTGCGCAAGGAGTTCTGGGGCTACGCGCCGGACGAGGCGTTCAGCAACGAGGATCTCATCCGCGAGGAGTATCGCGGCATCCGCCCGGCGCCCGGCTATCCGGCCCAGCCCGACCACACCGAGAAGGAGACGCTCTTCCGGCTGCTGGAGGCGGAGCGGCGCGTCGGCGTGAAGCTGACCGAGAGCTATGCGATGTGGCCGGGCTCCTCGGTCTCCGGGCTCTATCTCGCCCACCCCGACGCCTATTACTTCGGCGTCGCCAAGGTCGAGCGCGATCAGGCCGAGGATTATGCGGCGCGCAAGGGGATGAGCATCGAGGAGGTCGAGCGCTGGCTCGCGCCGATCCTCAACTACGATACCGCCGCCTATCGGCTTCAGGCGGCGGAGTAGGGCAGGGGCGGCCAGGGCGGCGGCTCTTTATTTCTACAGATGGAGTTTGTTGAATTTCCGGCCCGGCTCGTATAACCGAGCGGGGCCGGGCTGTCCGGCATCCCTATGGCGGACTGAGCGGTCATGACCGACGACAACGACAATTACGTCTATGACGAGGCGACGGGCGAGTGGCGCCCTGCTTCCGAGGCGGCGGCGGCCGCTGCCGCCGCGGCGCACGTCGAAGTGCGTGATTCCGCCGGAAATGTTCTGGCGGATGGCGATTCCGTCGTGCTGATCAAGGATCTGAAGGTCAAAGGTGCCGGCCAGACCCTGAAGCAGGGCACGGTGATCCGCTCGATCCGGCTGACCGACAATCCTGAAGAGATCGACTGCCGCCACGACGCTATCAAAGGCCTCGTGCTGCGCACCGAATTCGTCCGCAAGCGCTGAGGCGGGGGCTCGGTGATCCGGAAAGCGACCCTTGCCGACCACGCGCGCATCCATGCCATCCGCATGGGCGTGCGCGAGAACGTCCTCGGCGATCCCTCGCTGGTGACGCCCGAAGAAGTCGACTGGTATCGCGAACACGCCATCTTCCTGGTTGCGGAGGAGGCGGGCGAGATCGTGGCCTTCACCTGTGCCAACCATCAGAGCGGTCTGGTCTGGGCTCTGTTCGTCGACCCCGCGCATGAGGGGCGCGGCCATGGCCGGGCGCTGCTGGACGCGGCGCTCGCCGAATTGAGGGCGGCGGGGCATGCGCAGGCGTGGCTGACGACGGGATCGGGTACGCGGGCCGAGCGCTTCTATCGGCGCCATGGCTGGCGCGAGATGGGCCGATCGATCGACGGGCAGATCGTGTTCATCCGGGCGTTGGCGGAGGCGGACGTCAACTGAGCCGCGACGAAGCCCGGATCAGGCCGAGGCGGCCCTGGAGCGGATTGCGGTGACCGGCCCGTCGAAGACGCGGACGCAGTCGCCCCCAGCCATGCCGGCGACATGGAGTGCGGCTTCCGCCTCGGCGAGGATTTCCTGCTGCTGGCGAAAGCGGTCCGCCATCACCAGCGCGGCGCCGATCGACAGCTTGAAATCGAGCACGAGCGCGCCGTGCGAGACCGGGCGGCAGAGCAGGCGGCGTGTGCCGTCGAGCACGGTGCCCAGATAGTGCCGGTCACCGGGCATTTGCAGCAGCAGGGCGAAGGCGCCAGGTCCCGCCGGATCGATCGCCAGCGCATCGGGGAAGAGCCGCTTCAGCCGCTCGGCGATGCCGCGCGTGAGCGTATCGCTCGCCGCCTTGCCGAAATCTTCGACCAGGTTCTGGAAACGGTCGATCTGGAAGATCGCAAGGGCGAAGCGGTCTGGACCGGAGCGCCGGTCGTGCCTGATCTGCCGTAGCGTGTCGGCGAAGCTGTGCGGCAGGGCATGGCCGGTGAGCGGTTCGCTGCGCGCCGTGCCGGCAAGCTCGGTCCAGAGCCCCTTTTCGGCGGTGACGTCCTGCTTGGAGCCGAAGATGCGGAGCGGGCGGCCATGCTGATGGCCGACGCCGACGACAAGACGCATCCAGCGCCTCTCGCCCGTCGCTGCCTTGATCCGGCAGTCCAGCGCGAAGCCCTGACCGGTGCGGATGGCGGTGCTGCGCAGCCTGTTCATGTCGCGGCGCGACTGGTCCTCGTAGAGGTCCAGGGTCGCGCTCCGGTAGATGGCCGAGCCGCGCTTCAGGCCGAAGAGGTCGTAGACGCCGTCGGTCCAGCTCAGCGATTCATTGGAGAGGTTGCATTCCCAGGCGCCGATGGAGGCCGTGGCGGCGGCGCGATCATAGAGGGGACGGGTCGCCGCGATGAGCTGCTGGCTGTTCAAGACGCCCCTCCTGTGCCGATGTGGCAACCCTAAGCCCGGTCCGTTAAGGGACCTTTGCGTTACATGCGCGGCGGCTGGAATTTCATTCGCGCCGCAACGCCTCGATCGGATCGAGCCTTGCGGCCCGCTGCGCCGGGTAGAAGCCGAAGAAGACGCCGATCAGCCCGGAGACGCCGACCGCGATCAGGATCGTCTCGATCGAGATCACCGAGGGCCAGCCGGCGACATGGGCGATGGTGAGCGCGGCCGCAATGCCGAGCGCCACGCCGGCCGCGCCGCCGATGGTCGCGAGCGTGGTCGCCTCGATCAGGAACTGGATCAGCACCGCGCTCTGGCGAGCCCCGACCGCAAGCCTGAGGCCGATCTCGCGGGTGCGCTCGGTCACCGAGACCAGCATGATGTTCATGATGCCGATGCCGCCGACCAGCAGCGAGACGGCGGCCACTGCCGCGAGCAGCCAGGACAGGGTGGTTGCGGCGGCTGTCGCGGTGTTGGCGATCTCGGTGAGGTTGCGGACGATGAAGTCGTCGTCCTGATCCTCCATCAACCGGTGGCGCTGGCGCAGCAGGGCGGTGACCTCGGCGATGCCGGGATTGATCGCCTCCTCGTTCGCGAACTTCACCATGATGCTCTGCACCGAGCGGTCGCGGGCATAGTTGCGGCCGACGATGCGGCGCCGGCCGGTATCGAGCGGCACGAAGATGACGTCATCCTGGTCCTGCCCCAGCGCCGACTGGCCCTTGGGTGCCATCACGCCGATGACCTTGAAGGGCACGTTGCGGATGCGGAACTGCTGGTCGAGCGGGTTCTCCTCGCCGAAGAGATTGCGCGCCACGGTCTGGCCGATGACCGCGACGATCTCGCCCTTGCGCAGTTCCTCGGGCTCGAACAGCCGGCCGTCGGCGAGATCCCATTCGCGGGCGGCGAAGAAATCGAGATTGGTCGCGGTGATCTGCGTCGACCAGTTGGTGCCGGCATAGACCGCCTGGGCGCGGGTGACGATGACGGGCGCGGCGGCGGTGGTGTCCTCGACTTCCTTCAGGATCGCGGCGGCGTCCTCGTCGGTCAGCGTCGAGGAGGCGCCGGCGCCGAGGCGCACGCCGCCCTGGGTGACGTTGCCGGACTGGATGATCGCGAGATTGGCGCCGAGCGACTTGATCTGTCCGGTGACGCGCTCGCGCGCGCCGGAGCCGATCGCGACCATGGCGATGACGGCTGCGACGCCGATGATGATGCCGAGCATCGTCAGCGCCGAGCGCAGCGCATTGGCGCCGATTGCGGAGAGGGCCGAGCGGAGGGCTTCGACGAGACTCATGCGGCGGCCTCCGGCAAATCCATCTCAGGCAAGGCGACGCCGGCATCGAGCGCTTCCAGCGCAGTGCGAGCGTCGGCCGGCTCCTGCCTGATATCGCTGAGCAGATGTCCGTCGCGAAAGCGGATCAGCCGGCGCGCATGGCGGGCGACCTCGGCGTCATGCGTGACGAGGACAACGGTGACGCCTTCGCGGTTCAGATCCTGGAAGAGCGCGAGGATTTCGAGCGCAGTACGGCTGTCGAGCGCGCCGGTGGGCTCGTCGGCGAGTAGGAGGCGCGGCTGGTTGACCAGTGCGCGCGCAATGGCGACGCGCTGCTGCTGGCCACCGGAGAGCTGCATCGGGCGGTGATGGGCGCGCTCGGCCAGGCCGACACGCCCGAGCGCCGCAAGCGCGCGCCGGCGCCGCTCGGCCCGCGCCACGCCGGCATAAACCATCGGCAGTTCGACATTGGCACAGGCATCGATGCGCGGCAGCAGGTTGAATTGCTGGAAGACGAAGCCGAGCTTGCGGTTGCGCAGCTCGGCCAGGCCATCGCTCGACAGCGTCTCGACCGCGACGCCGTCGAGCACGTAATGGCCGGCGCTCGGCCGGTCGAGGCAGCCGATCAGGTTCATGAAGGTCGACTTGCCCGAGCCGGATGGCCCCATCACGGCGACGAGGTCGCCGGCCTCGATCGTGAGCGAGACCCGGTCCAGCGCCGTGACGCGGCCGGAATCGAGATCGTAGACACGGGAAAGGTCGCGGGTTTCGATCAGGGGCATGGTGCGTGCTCCGATCGACGCCTACACTCAGTGCTCGTCCCGAGGCGAGCCGCAGGCGCGTCTCGAAGGATGTTCCAGATGTTTCCGGAAACACCCCGACCATCCTTCGAGACGCCGCTGCGCGGCTCCTCAGGACGCGGGCTACACATGTGATCGCGGGCTGTCATCAGAACAGCCGCGGCCCGCGCGGGCGGGAGGCGGGCGGTTCGGGTGCCGCCGTGGCGCGTGGGCCGCCCCCGGTCACGATCTGCATGCCGTCCTTGACCTCGCCGCCGAGAAGCTCGGTGAAGGCGCCGTCGGTCGGCCCGAGCATGACCGGCACCGGCTTGGGCTGGCCGGCGTCGTCGAGCACATAGATGCGTCCCGGAACGCCCTGGGGCGGGGCGGCGCGTCCTTCCTGCATGATCGCCTCGAACTTGGCGCGGCGCTCGGGGTCGAGAACCGCGCCGATCTTGGCGACGAGCTCGTTGCGCGCCGTGCGGATGGCGGCGCGGCGCTCCTCCGGCGAGAGGCCGGCCATCGCCTCGCGACTGCCGCGGCGCTCCTTCAGGATTTCGGCGATCGCCTGCTTCTGCTCCGCCGTCGGCTGCAGCTCGGTCTCGATCCGCTCACGCAAGGCCGCAGCGGCGCGCGGGCCGCGCTCGCTCGCCGAGCCATCGGAAGCGGGACCGGCGCCGGAGGGAGCGGATGGCGCGAGCGCGGCGCCGGCGGGGCGGAAACGCAGCGCGGCATTGGGCACGCGCAGCGCTTCGGAGCGGTCTTCGGTCACGACCTGAAGATTGGCGGTCATGCCCGGCAGAAGCGCCATGTCGCGGTTCTCGACCCGCACGACGCCGGTATAGGTCACGACGTTCTGGATGGTCTGGGCGCCGAGGCGAACCATCTCGACCCGTCCCTGGAAGGTCCGGTTGGGATAGGCGTTGACGGTGAAGGAGACCGGCTGTCTCGGCCTCAGCCGGCCGACATCGGCTTCGTCGATATTGGCGTAGATGTCGATGGTCCTCAGGTCCTGTGCGATCTGGAACAGCGTCGGCGTCGAGAGCGAGGCGGCGACCGTCTGGCCGAGATCGACCTGGCGCTGCACCACGACGCCATCGACCGGCGAGCGGATATCCGTGCGCTCGAGATCGATCAGGATGTCCTTCAGCTTGGCCTCGCGGCTGCCGATCAGGGCGGTGCCGGACTGGACCTGGCCTTCGGCGAGCTGAATGTCTGCATCGAGCCCCTTGAGCTCGGCGCGGGCCGAGGCGAGCTGGGCCTCGTTCGAGGCGAGCGTCGCGGTCTGGATCTCGACCTGCGTGCGCGCGGTGTCGAGATTCTGCTGCGAGCCGGTGCTGCGGTTGAAGAGCTGCTCCTGGCGCTCGAAGGTGCGCTTGGCGTCGGCGAGTTGGGCGGCGGTGCGGTCGCGCTGGGCTTCGAGATCGCGGATGACCGAATCGGCCTTGATCCGGGCGGTGCGGGCGCGGTCGAGCTGGGCGCGCTTGACGGTGAGATCGGCTCTGGCCTGCTCGAGATCCGACTGTGCCGCGTCGCGTCGCGTCTTGATCTGGTCGCTGTTGAGGCGAGCAACGATCTGCCCGGCCTTTACCTGCGAATTGTAGTCGACGAGGATCTCGACGATCTGGCCGGAAAGCTGGGAACCGACGAGGACGGTGGTGACCGGCGTCAGTGTGCCGGTGGCGCGCACTGCGGCGGTAATGCGGCCCCGATCGAGCGCTGCGGTGCGATAGGGTGGTTCATTGGCGGCCCCGCCGGCCGGGCGCAAAGCCCAGTAGCCGCCGGCTGCTGCGAGCACGACGAGCCCCGTTCCGATCAGCCATTTGCGCAAGGTCGCTTCCCCATCCCGCCTGCGCGCGAGCGCAGTTGGCGGCGACTGTGCCAGAAAGCGGATCGGCCGGCGAGTTAACTTCCTGCAATCTTTGGGTTAGCCACCGCTCAGGCCGTGCGGGCGCCCTGCGTTGCAGCGAGCAGGTCTCGCAACGTCGTGATCGTCGAGGAATCGGCGACGCCGTCGACCTTCTCCGGCCGCCAGTGGCGCTGGAAGGCGGCGACGACGGCTTCGAGCTTCTCGTCGAAGATGCCGTCGACCGCGACGCCATAGCCGAGCATGGCGAACATCGCCTGCAGTGCCTCGACCGGCTGGCCGCTCTCGCCGCGGGCGAAGAAGCGCCCGCCCCGGATCGGGGCAGGCTCGCTCCACAGGCCGACGCCGGCCTCGGCGAAGCGCCGCCACGGGAATTTCTCGCCGGGATCGATCTTGCGCCCCGGCGCGATGTCGGAATGGGCGAGCACGCGTTCGGGGGAAATGGCCCAGCGCTCGCAGATGTCGCGGCAGAGGTTCAGCGTCGCGACGATCTGCTCCTCGGGATAATCGGGGAGGCCGCCGGGATGGCCGGGGTTGGCGATCTCGATGCCGATCGAGCAGGAGTTGAGGTCGGTCTCGCCGGCCCAGTGCGAGGCGCCAGCATGCCAGGCGCGACGGCCTTCCGGCACGAGCTGTAGCGTGTGGCCGTTCTCGAAGACGAAATAATGCGAGGAGACCTGCGAGACCGGGTTGCACAGCCACTGCAGCGCTTCGCCGGCAACCGGCATGCCGGTGTAGTGCAGGATCAGTATGTCCGGCCGGCGGCCAGGCGCGCCGTCGCGCTGCTTGCGCTCGCCGTGATTGGGGGAGGGAAAGACCTTGGCAGCGAAGCGGCTGTCGGGGGTTGCTGAGTCGGTCATGGGCCTGGCTTTAGCGCGTGAGACAATGGCGGTCGAACCACGCCGTCATCCCCGGCGACCGAAGGAAGACCCGGGGTTCATGCAGGAGCATTCGTGGGGGGCGGCATGGACCCCGGGTCGGCGCTGCTTCGCTGCCTGTCCGGGATGACGGCACGTTTT
Organism: Allobosea sp. RAF48; assembly: GCF_052114025.1. NCBI lineage: Bacteria > Pseudomonadati > Pseudomonadota > Alphaproteobacteria > Hyphomicrobiales > Alloboseaceae > Allobosea > Allobosea sp. RAF48. The sequence goes on along the minus strand of NZ_JBFRDZ010000003.1, from coordinate 215,189 downwards.
CCAAAAGGAGCAACGCTCAAGCGGGTTCGGGCGTGAGGTTGCGGCTCATTCCGCGTTCCTTCCGGATCGCGTCCCAGGCTGCGTTGATCGCCGAGAGCCGCTTCGTTGCGATGGCGATCGCCTCCTCGGGGAGGCCGCGGGCGATCTCGCGGTCGGGATGGGTCTCGGCGACGAGGCGACGATAGTGCCGCTTCAGCTCGGCATCGTCCATCTCGCGGCTGGCACCGAGGACGAGATAGGGATCATCCGCGCGCCGGACGTGGCGCGCTTCGATCCGAGCGAAATCGCGCTCCTCGATGCCAAAGATGCCGGCGACCGAGCACAGATAGGCATGCTCCGCCTCATGGATCGCGCCGTCGGCCGCGGCGATCAGGAAGAGCCCGTCGAGGACATCCTCCAGCAGTGCGGGTTCGTCCCTGAAGGCGCCCGCGATCTGCGCGGCATAGGCCTCGAAGCCGGCGCTGGTCTGCTTGGCGAGGTCGAACAGATGCTCGATGCGCTGCTGCTGTTCCGGCGGAACCTCGATGATGCGGCGGAAGGCGGTGACCTCGTCGCAGGTCACGACGCCGTCCGAGCGCGCCATCTTGGCGGCGAGCGCGACCAGACCGGTGGTGAAGACGAGCTCGCGCGGCGCCGGGCCGAAAGGCGCCCCCTCGCGATCGACCAGCACATGGCCCGCAACCGCACCGAGCAGGGCGCCGAGGGGGCCGCCCAGAACGAGCCCGAGCCCGCCGCCGCCGAGTGCACCCCAGAAAGAGGAAGCCATGAACGCAATGACCCTGGTGAATCCGAAGGGCGAATGATGTGGGGAGCCGCCGCACTGATGCAAGGGGCGCGGCTGCGGCGGCCTGACGCGCCAAAAAAGTTCCGCCGGCCGGGAATGGGGCGGCAATGGGGCGGTTCGGATGCCTGCTTGATTCGTTCTTATGGACGCCGGGCCGGCTAAGTTTTCAAGGCGACTCAATACATAAAAATACTAAATAGATAAATATAGAATAAATTCCTGTTTATGTATTGAATTGCATGTTTTTCTTAATTAATGGACAGATTATCGACATATTCGACCATCAATTGAACGCCCCCATTGGCCAGTCGTGGCGTAAGGTGGGTTCAGTTCAACATGCGGTATATCTCTGGTGGTCTCGCGGCTGTGTGCCTGATTAGCCTCTCCGGCTTGGCTTCGGCGGAGGAATTCGTGAACGCGGAAACGGACGCCAGAGCCTTCATCGTTCGCGAGGCGCAGATCGCCCGCGAGAAGGCCGAGGATGCGCAGGGCGAGCAGGTTGGTGCGGCCGCCACGAAGGCGGGCGCCAGGGGCGGGCGCAAGGCGGCGCGGATGGCCAGGGCCGAAGCGGCGCGTGCTGCCGATGCCGAGACAGAGAAGGCCGAGCCTCGCGCAAGTCATTCGCCGGCCGCTCCGGCCGGGCCCGAGGGAATCAAGGCCATCGTCGCGCGCCATGCAGCAGCCAACGGCGTGCCGTTCTCGCTGGCCGATGCGGTGGTGCGGGTCGAGAGTCGCTACAATCCGCGCGCCTCGCATGCCGGAAATCTCGGCCTGATGCAGATCCGCCACCAGACCGCCCGCGGCATGGGCTATTCGGGCGGGGCCAGCGGCCTGCTCGATGCCGAGACCAATGCCCGCTACGGCATGAAATATCTGGCGCTGGCCTACAAGCTTGCCGGCGGCGACACCTGCCGCACCATCATGAAATATCAGAGCGGCCACATGGCGACCCGGATGAGCGGCGCCAACCGCACCTATTGCGCCAAGGTGCGCACCATCACGGCGCGCAACTGACGGCTATCGTGCAGGTTCCGGGCTTGCTTCTTCTCACGCGAGCCCTCGTCCTGAGGAGCCGTTCCGTCAGGAATGGCGTCTCGAAGGGCGCTTCGGGAGGCTCCGGAACCCTCTGGAACATCCTTCGAGACGCAGCCTTTGGCTGCTCCTCAAGATGAGGGCTCGATTTCCTGGCGGCTTTCCCAGCTTGACGCCGGCCGCGCCAGCGCGCATTCCCCCCTCGCCAGTCGGCCGGACGGCCGCTCCCGCTCGCGGGGGAGGAAAGTCCGGGCTCCACGGAAACACGGTGCCGGATAACGTCCGGCGGGGGCGACCCCAGGGAAAGCGCCACAGAGATCGAACCGCCGCCGGCCATGAGCTTCGGCTCCTGCCCGTCGGTAAGGGTGAAAAGGTGCGGTAAGAGCGCACCGCGGACCCGGCAACGGGGACGGCATGGCAAGCCCCACCGGGAGCAAGACCGAATAGGGACGACGCTTTCCGCGCAAGCGGAGAGGGGCTGGTTTCTGAGCCCCGTCGTCCGGGTTGGTTGCTCGAGGCGCGCAGCAATGCGCGTCCCAGAGGAATGGCCGTCACGTCGGGGGAGCGATCCTCCGGCCATCCAGAACCCGGCTTACAGGCCGACTGGCACCTCTACCGTCGCGAATTCTGCTCCGGCGGACTCAGGCGCGGCTTTCTGCGCTTCCGGTGTTGCGGGTCGAGCCAAGCCTGCCGGCCGGCGCCTCCTTTTCGGCGCTCCCGATCGTCTCTTCAGAGCCGCGTCGTCCCGGGCGACCGCGCATGCGCTGCGTCCGGGATGACTGCGCCGTGTCGCTTGACGGCTTCGCCTCAGGCCACCGTCGTCTGGACGTCGATGTTGCCCTTCGTCGCGTGCGAGTAGGGGCAAACGACGTGGGCCTTCTTCACGAGGTCCTCGACCACGGCCTTGTCGAGGCCCGGCACCGAGACGGTCAGCTTCGCGGCGATGCCGAATCCCTGCCCGTCGTCGCGCGGGCCGATGCCGACATCGGCGCTGACCCGGGCGTCCTCAGGAATCTTCACCTTCTCCTTGCCGGCGACGAATTTGAGCGCGCCGAGGAAGCAGGCCGAATAGCCCATCGAGAAGAGCTGCTCCGGATTGGTGCCTTCCCCGCCACCGCCGCCGAGCTCCTTCGGCGTGTTCAGGACGAGCTTGACGTTGCCGGTATCGGTCGCGGCCTGGCCTTCGCGGCCGCCGGTGGCGGAACCATGGGCGGTGTAGAGGATTTTCATGGGATGCTCCTACTCTGCGGTGAACCGATGCTTGCCATTTAGATTGTGCACAATTAGATTGTCAACAATCAATTTATGCAAATGACGGGTCGGTTGATCGCGCGGGCAAATTCCGCTTTGCCTGAGCTGCTGATGATGAGGATGCGATGACGGAGCAAAGCGAGGCCAAAGAGGCGATGCCGCGGCTTGAGCAGCAGCTCTGCTTTGCGGTCTATCAGGTCGGCCATGCCTTCAACCGGGCCTATCGGCCGGTCCTCGCCGAGCTCGGGCTGACCTATCCGCAATATCTCGTGATGCTCGTGCTCTGGGAGCAGGACGGGCTGGCCGTGAAGGAGCTCGGCGAGAAGCTGATGCTGGATTCCGGCACGCTGACGCCGCTGCTCAAGCGACTAGACGCCGCCGGCATCATCCGGCGCGAGCGCGACGCGCGCGACGAGCGCCAGGTCCGCATCCTGCTGACGGAGAAGGGCGAGCGGATGCGGGAGCGGGGCCGTTGCATCCAGGATGCGATCGGGCAGGCGCTGGGGGCGACGGCGCCGGATGCAGGGCGGCTGCGCGATCAGCTCGGCCTTGTTCGCGACGCGCTGCTGGCGGCTTCCCGGGACGCTTGAACATTCCGTCTCTCACCTGAGGTGCGGCGTCGTTCCCGGGTTGACCCGGAATCCGTCGGAGGGCGCGGGTGCCTTGTGAAGGCTCCCGGATCGGCGCTGCTTTGCAGCTTGTCCGGAATGACGCTGCGCTTCCGTAGAAATTTTTCATCGCGGTCGTGCCGTGCGTCGCCGTGGCGAAGGGTGCCGCGGCGCCGAATTCCGCGCGCTTACGGATACTTAACCTTAACGAGCTGTGATGGCGGAGAGTCCCCGCAGGTGCGTTCGCGCACCCTCGATTCCATTGACGCCCATTATTGCCCATGCTATCCCAAATCATCCCGTCGAAGCCGGCAGGCAATCCAAAGGTCAAGGTCCGTGTGCCGCGCGGAATTTGGCTGCAGGAGGTGTCTTGCCCGCTTCGGCGGGGGGTCTTTTCGCCGCCAGCCTCGTCGTGCTGCGGCGCCGTGAGGAGCAAGCCGGGAGGCGGCGTTGACGGACCGCTTCGTCTCGAACTTCACCAATCGGCTCGACGCCAAGGGGCGTGTTTCCATTCCTTCAAGTTTCCGGGCTGTCCTTGCGAAGGACGGCTACGAGGGGCTCTATGTCCATCAGGCGCTCGACCTGCCGGCGCTGGACGCCGGCGGCAACGCGCTGCGGGCCACGATCGACGACATCCTGGCGCGCTTCTCGCCGTTCTCGGACGAATGGGAGCTGCTTTCGACGGCGCTCAACGGCACCTCAGAGGTGCTGAAGGTCGATACGGAGGGGCGGATGGTGCTGAGCGAGGCGCTGAAGGCGCATGCCGGGATCGGCGACATGGTGACCTTCGTGGGCCATGGCCACAAATTCCAGATCTGGGAGCCGGAGCGTTTCCGCGCCCATCTCGAAGCCGCGCGGACGCGGCTGCGCGACGTCAAGCGCGCGCTGGGCGGATTGACCATTCCAGCCGGAGGTGCGGGCACATGACGGATCGTGGCGACCGTCCAGGTGCGGCCATTGGCGGACCGGCTCGTCATGTGCCCGTGCTGCTCGCTGAAGTGCTGGAAGCGCTCGCGCCGCAACCGGGCGGGCGCTATCTCGACGGCACCTTCGGAGCCGGCGGCTACACGAAGGCGATCCTCGATGCGGCGCCGGGCGCGATCCTGCTCGGGCTCGACCGCGATCCGACGGCGATCGCGGGCGGGGCCGATCTCGTCGCGGCGATGGACGGGCGGCTGACATTGTCGCAGGCCTGCTTCGGCGAGCTCGCCGAGGAAGCCGAGCGCTTCAAGATGGCGCCGCTCGACGGCGTCGTGCTCGACATCGGCGTCTCGTCCATGCAGCTGGATCAGGCCGAGCGTGGCTTTTCATTCCGCTTCGACGGGCCGCTCGACATGCGCATGAGCGGGCAGGGGCAGAGCGCGGCCGAGATCGTCAACGAGGCCGAGGAAGGGCTCCTCGCCAACATCTTCTACCATTATGGCGAGGAGCGCCGCTCGCGCGCCGTCGCACGCGCCGTCGTCGAGGCTCGCCGCAAGGCGCCGCTCACCACCACCAAGCAGCTTGCCGATCTCGTCGCCGGCATCGTGCGCGGCGAGCCGGGCGGGGCACATCCGGCGACGCGCGTCTTCCAGGCGCTGCGCATCGCGGTCAACGACGAACTCGGCGAGCTGGTCAGGGCTCTGCATGCGGCCGAGACGGTGCTTAAGCCCGGCGGGCGGCTCGTCGTCGTGACCTTCCACTCGCTGGAAGACCGCATCGTCAAGCAATTCTTCGCCGAGCGCTCGGGCCGCGTGCCGGCCGGCTCGCGTCATGCTCCGGCCGTGGCTGCCGCGCAGCCGACCTTCCGGCTGATCGCCAAGGGCGCGGTCGCGCCGTCCGAGGCCGAGATGCGGGCCAATCCGCGGGCGCGCTCGGCCAAGCTGCGCGCCGCCGAGCGCAACGAGGCGCCGGCACGCAGCGCCGATGCCGGGCTCGTCGCGCTTTCGACCGTCCCCGACCCGCAGCCGCGCCGGAGATCCTGAGCGTGATCAAGCTCCTGCATGTCATTGCCATCGGCGCACTGGTCTCCTCGGCGGTCTATGCCTATTCGATCAAATACGAGACGACGCTGGCGGCCGAGCATCTCCAGAAGCTCAAGACCAAGACCCAGCGCGAACGCGACGCGATCCAGGTGCTCAAGGCGGAGTGGCAGTTCCTGAACCGGCCCGACCGGGTCCAGGCGCTGGCCGAGCGGCACCTCGACCTGCAGCCCTTCGTCGTGACGCAGGTCGTGAAGCCTTCCGATATCCCCAATCGCGGCCCGAAGGTCGACACCATCGGCCGCAAGCTTGAGGATCTCGGCCTCAGCGTCCCGACCGAAACGCCGAAGAGCGCCAGGACGGGCGCGACGACGCCGGGGCCGATGCCATGACCGGACCGAAACAGAACGAGGCCCCGATGGAGCAGCAGCACGAGGCCGCCGGGGGCGCGGTCAAGCGCGGGCGCCTGGCCTGGCTGCGTGATGTCTTCCGCATGAGCGGCGAGAAGAGCCAGCCGCGCGTCGGCCTGGTCATCCTCGGCTTCTCGGCGCTGTTCATCGCCATTACCGGCCGGCTCGTCATGCTGGCGACACTGCCGAACGAGCAGGTCGGCCTGCGCCGCGCGACCTCCAACGCCATCTCCGCGGCGCGGCCCGACATCACCGACCGCAACGGCGAGGTGATGGCGACCGACATCCGTACGGTCTCCGTCTTCGCCGAGCCGCGCAAGATCCTCGATAAGGACGAGGCGACCGAGCTGCTGACGGCCGTGCTGCCCGATCTCGATGCCAAGGATCTGCGCGACAAGCTCGGCACCAAGAAGGGCTTCGTCTGGGTGAAGCGCGAGATCACGCCGCGCCAGCAGGCCGAGGTGCACCGGCTCGGTATCCCCGGCGTCGGCTTCGTGCCCGAGAACAAGCGCGTCTACCCCAACGGCACGGCGGCTGCGCATGTGCTGGGCTTCGCCAGCGTCGACAATGTCGGCATCGCCGGCATCGAGAAATATATCGACTCGCAGGGGCTGCAGGACCTCAACGGCGCCGGCCTTGCGACCGAGGCCTCCGATCTCAAGCCGGTTCAGCTCTCGATCGACCTGCGCGTCCAGCACCTGCTGCGCGACGAGCTCTTCAAGGGCATGGAGCGCTTCAAGGCCATCGCGGCGGCCGGCGCGATCATGGACGTGAACACCGGCGAGGTGATCGCGCTGGCCTCGCTGCCGGATTTCGATCCGAACAATCCGGTCGACGCGCTGGAGAAGGACCGCATCAACCGGATGAATGTCGGCGTCTACGAGATGGGCTCGACCTTCAAGGCGCTGACCATCGCGATGGCGCTCGATTCCGGCAAGGTCAACATCAATTCGAGCTTCTCGACCGCCGGCGGCATGATGCGGTTCGGCCGCCAGGTCATCAAGGAATACCACGGCACCGGCCGCAACCTGACGGTGCCCGAGGTCTTCCTGCACTCGTCCAATATGGGCTCGATCAAGATGGCGCTCGCCGTCGGCGTCGAGGGCCACAAGGCCTTCCTCAAGAAGATGATGCAGCTCGACCGGATGACGACGGAGCTGCCGGAAAGCGCCGCCCCGATCGTCCCGCAGCGCTGGGGCGAGATCAACACCGCGACCATCGCCTTCGGCCACGGCCTGGCGGTCGCGCCGCTGCAGGCCCTCTCCGCCGTCGCGGCGCTGGTCAATGGCGGCTATCTGATGAAGCCGACCTTCCTGAAGCGCACCGAGGAGGATGCGCGCAAGGTGGCGACGCGCGTGATCAAGCCGGAAACCTCGGAGGCGATGCGCTACATCATGCGCCTCAACGGCGAGAAGGGCTCCGCCCGCAAGGCCGACATTCCCGGCTACTTCGTCGGTGGCAAGACCGGCACGGCCGAGAAGGTCATCAACGGCCGCTACGCCAAGAACAAGAACTTCACGACCTTCACGGCGATCGCACCCTCGGACAAGCCGAAATATCTCTTCCTCGCGATCTACGACGAGCCGAAGGGCTATGCCGAGAGCGGCGGCTATTCGACCGCCGCCTGGAATGCCGGCGTCACCACCGGCAAGGTGATCGAGCGTGCCGCCCCGATTCTGGGCCTGTCGCCGCGCTTCGACCCGCCGCCGTCGCCCTTCCCGCTGATGGCGAAGCTCGGGGCCTGGGGTTCGCGCTGATCTCGGCCTATACACGGTGACCATGACGATGACCGGATACAGCCTCGGAAACCTCTTCCCCGAGACCTTCGACGTCGACGCCGCCAGCCAGCAGGTGCACGGCGTCGCCTTCGACAGCCGGAAGGTCACGGGGGACGACGTCTTCGTCGCGCTCGCCGGTGCGAAGGCGGACGGTGCGCGCTTCATCATGGACGCGGTGGGGCATGGCGCCGTCGCCGTTATTTCGGGCGGCCCGCGCCCGGCCGACCTGCCGGCGGGCGTCGCCTTCGCGCAGGTCGACGATCCGCGCCTTGCATTGGCGCTGGCTGCCGCGAAGATCCATCCGCGCCAGCCGCAGACCATCGTCGCGGTGACAGGGACGAGCGGCAAATCCTCCGTCGCGGATTTCACCCGGCAGATATTCCAGGCACTCGGCCATGAGGCGGCGAGCCTCGGCACCATCGGCGTGGTGACGGCGAAGGGCGCCGATTACGGCTCTCTGACGACGCCCGACCCGCTTTCGCTGCACGCCTCGCTGGATCAACTCGCCGGTGACGGCATCACCCATCTCGCGATGGAAGCCTCCTCGCACGGGCTCGACCAGCGCCGCCTCGACGGCGTGCGGCTGCAAGCCGGCGCCTTTCTCAATCTCGGGCGCGACCATCTCGACTATCATCCCAGCGTCGAGGACTATCTCACCGCCAAGCTCCGGCTCTGGGAGCTGCTGCCGGAAGGTGCGCCGGTCGTGATCAATCGCGACGAGCCCTATGCGGAGGAGGCGGCGCAGGCCGCCGCCGCCGGCGGGCATCCGATCATTGGCATCGGCCGCAAGGGCGAGACGCTGACGCTGCTTGGCAATGAGCGCGATGGCTTCTCGCAGCGGCTCACGGTCGGTTTCGACGGGCAGAAGCTCTCGGTCGCGCTGCCGCTGGTGGGCGATTTCATGGCCGGCAACGCGCTGGTCGCAGCCGGGCTTGCGATCGCGACCGGCGAAGACAAGGCCGCCGCGCTGCAGGCGATTGCGGGCCTCGAGGGCGTGGCCGGGCGGCTGGAGCGCGTCGGAGAGGCCAATGGCGGGCTCGTCGTGGTCGACTATGCCCACAAGCCGGATGCGCTGGCCGCCGTGCTGACGACGCTACGGCGCTATGCTTCCGGGCGGTTGATCTGCGTCTTCGGCTGCGGCGGCGACCGCGACAAGGGCAAGCGCCCGCTGATGGGGGCGATCGCGGCCGAGAAGGCCGATATCGCCATCGTTACCGACGACAACCCGCGCAGCGAGGATCCGGCGACGATCCGTGCCGAGATCATGGCTGCCTCGCCGAAGCTCCTGGAGGTCGGCGACCGCGAGGAGGCGATCAGAAGCGCGGTGTGCATGCTGATGCCTGGGGATTTGCTGGTCATAGCCGGAAAAGGCCATGAAACCGGCCAGATCGTGGGCGACCGCACACTGCCCTTCTCCGATCACGACGTGGTCCGGAAAGCGCTATCGGAGATCGCAGGATGAGCGCCCCTCTCTGGACCGGAGACAAGCTGATCGCGGCGCTGGGCGCGCGGCCCGAGGGCGCCGTGCCGCCGGCCGTGACGGGGGCCTCGATCGACACCCGCACTGTTGAGCCGGGTGACGCCTTCTTCGCCATCAAGGGCGAGGCGCGCGACGGGCATGAATTTGTCAAGGCTGCGCTTCAGAAGGGTGCTGCGCTCGCGGTGGTCGATGAGGCGCATGCGGCGGACCTCACGGGCGCCGGTGCGCTCGCCGTCGTTCCGGACGTGCTGAAGGCGATGGAGCGGGCCGGAACGGCGCGGCGGGCGGAGCTCAAGGCGGGCGTCATCGCCGTCACCGGCTCGGTCGGCAAGACCGGCACCAAGGAGGCGCTGCGCCTCGTGCTCTCGCGGCAGGGCAAGACGCATGCGCCGGTCGCCTCCTACAACAACCATTGGGGCGTGCCGCTCACTTTGTGTCGTACTCCCAGCGACGTGGCCTATGCGGTCTATGAGATCGGGATGAACAGCCCGGGCGAGATCGTGCCGCTGGCGCGGATGGTGCGCCCGCAGGTTGCGATCATCACCACGATCCAGCCGGTGCATCTGGCCGCTTTCGCCTCGCTGGAGGGCATCGCGGAAGAGAAGGCCGGTGTCTTCTGGGAGCTTGAGAAGGGCGGCACGGCGATCGTCAATGCCGACATTCCGCAATCCGAACTGCTGCGGGACATCGCCAAGTCCGGCCCGGCCGGGCGGATCATCACCTTCGGCGAAAGTCCCGATGCCGACGTGAAGCTCGTCTCCTGCGCGCTGAAGCCGGACATGTCGACGGTCGAGGCGCGCGTCTTCGGCGAGCCCGTCACCTATCGTCTCGGCAGCCCGGGCAAGCATATCGTGCTGAACTCCCTCGGTGTGCTCGCCGTCGTCCATGCGCTCGGCGCCGACCTCGCGCTCGCGGCGCTGGCGCTGGGCGATCTGAAGCCGCCGGCAGGACGCGGGGCACGGCAGATTTTGCAGGCGCCGGGCGGACGGATCACGCTGCTCGACGAAAGCTACAACGGCAACCCCGCATCGATGCGCGCTGCGATCGAGAATCTCGGCCGCCTGCCGGTCGAGGGGCGGGGCCGCCGCATCGCCGTGCTCGGCGATATGCTGGAACTCGGATCCACAGGCGCGGAGCTGCACCGAGGCCTGGCTGATCCTCTGGTCGCTAGCAAGATCGACAAGGTTTTCGCCTGCGGGCCGCTGATGAAAGGGCTCTATGAGAGCTTGCCTTCGCCCATGCGGGGGGCTTATGCCCCCGGGGCGGGCGAACTGGAGCCGCTCGTGCTCGATGCGATCCGTGCCGGCGATGTCATCACGGTGAAGGGGTCGCTCGGCTCGCGCATGGGGCCGATCGTCAAGGCGATCCTCGCGCGCTTTCCTGCCATGCCTGCCGATGACTGATCTCCAAGAGCGGGATGCGAAAAAGTGGAAACCAGTTTTTCGCATCCCGCTCTCATCTTTTGGAATCGATCACGTTTTATGATTTTGGATCGAATCGCTCCAAAATCATCGTGATCTAAGAGAATAACGAAGCATGCTCGTCTGGCTCGCCGAACTCTCCGGCACCTTCCCGATCCTGAACGTCTTTCGCTACATCACCTTCCGCGCAGGCGGGGCGACGGCGACGGCGCTGCTGTTCGTCTTCTTCTTCGGGCCAGCGGCGATCTCCTGGCTCAGGATCAAGCAGGGCAAGGGACAGCCGATCCGCACCGACGGGCCGGAAACGCATCTCGCCAAGCGCGGCACGCCGACCATGGGCGGGCTGATGATCATGTCCGGCCTGTTCGCCGCGGTGCTGCTCTGGGGCAATCTGCGCAACCCCTATGTCTGGATCGTGCTCGGGGTGACGGCGGCGTACGGCGCCATCGGCTTCTATGACGACTATCTCAAGGTCACCAAGCAGTCGCACAAGGGTTTCTCGGGCAAGGCGCGCATCTCCATCGAGGTCGTGGTCGCGCTGATCGCCTGCTATTTCATCATGCAGACGCAGCCACCGGCAATCGGCTCCGGCTTCGCTATGCCCTTCCTCAAGGAAGCTATCATCCCGCTCGGCATCCTGTTCCCGCTGGTCACGGCCTTCGTGGTGGTTGGCGCCGGCAACTCGGTGAACCTGACGGACGGGCTCGACGGGCTCGCCATCGTGCCGGTGATGATCGCGGCCGGCACCTTCGGCTTCATCTCCTATCTCGTCGGCAACGCGATCTTCGCCAACTACCTGCAGATCCACCACATCCCCGGCGCCGGCGAACTCGCCGTGGTCTGCGGCGCGGTGATCGGCGCCGGCCTCGGTTTCCTCTGGTTCAACGCGCCGCCGGCCCAGATTTTCATGGGCGATACCGGTTCGCTCGGCCTCGGCGGCCTGCTCGGCACCATAGCGGTCGCGACCAAGCACGAGATCGTGCTCGCCATCGTCGGCGGCCTCTTCGTCGTCGAGGCGCTCTCGGTGATCATCCAGGTCGCGGTGTTCAAGCGTACCGGCAAGCGCGTCTTCCTGATGGCGCCGATCCACCACCATTTCGAGAAGCTGGGCTGGACAGAGCCGCAGGTGGTGATCCGCTTCTGGATCATCTCCGTGGTGCTGGCGCTTGTCGGCCTCTCCACGCTCAAGCTGCGCTGAGACACAGAGCATGACGCCCGTCACCGTGTTCGCCGGGTGCAAGGTCGCCCTTTTCGGCCTCGGCGGCTCGGGCCTTGCCACTGCGCGCGCGCTGAAGGCTGGCGGCGCGGATGTCTCAGCGTGGGACGACAGCGAGAAGAGCCGGGAGAAGGCGGCGGCCGAAGGCATCACTGTCGTCGATCTGGCGGGTGCCGATTGGTCGAGCTTCGCTGCCTTCGTGTTGTCGCCGGGCGTGCCGCTGACGCATCCGGAGCCGCATTGGACCGTCGGGAAAGCCGAGGCTGCGGGCGTCGAGATCATTGGGGATGTCGAGCTGTTCTTCCGTGAGCGGGCGAAGACCGCGCCGGGTTCGCCGGTCATCTGCATCACCGGCACCAACGGCAAGTCGACCACCACCGCGCTGATCGCGCATGTGCTCAAGGAAGCCGGGCGCGACGTCCAGATGGGCGGCAATATCGGCACTGCCGTGCTGGCGCTGGAGCCACCGGCGGCTGATCGCATCCATGTCATCGAGTGCTCGAGCTACCAGATCGACCTCGCGCCGACGCTGGCGCCGACGGTCGGCATCCAGATGAACCTGACGCCTGATCATCTCGACCGGCACGGCTCGCTGGAGAACTACGCCGCGATCAAGGAGCGGTTGGTCGCAGCAGCGGATATCGCCGTGCTCGGGGTCGATGACGAGGCCTCGAAGCAGATGGCGCGTCGCCGTGCCGCCGGGGGGCGCCCGCTCGTGAAGATCAGCGGCGAGCAACCGCTGGACGAGGGCGTCTTTGCCGGCGTCACCGCCAATCAGGGCCGGCTCGACACCCGTATCGTCGAGGTCAGGGGCGGCAAGCCGCGCGTCGTCGCTAATCTCGCCGGCATCGGCTCTTTGCGCGGCTCACACAATGCCCAGAACGCGGCGGCAGCCTTCGCCGCCTGTGCGGCGCTGGGCCTGAGCGCTGAAGAGATCGAAGCGGGCTTCAAGAGCTATCCGGGATTGGCGCATCGCATGGAGGAACTCGGCCGGATCGGCCGCGTCGTCTTCATCAACGATTCCAAGGCGACCAATGCCGACTCGACCGAGAAGGCGCTGACCTCCTTCCACGACATCTTCTGGATACTCGGCGGCAAGGCCAAGGATGGTGGTATCGAGTCCCTGCGCCGCTATTTCCCGAACATCGCCAAGGCCTATCTGATCGGGGCAGCCAGCGACCTCTTCGCCGCGACCTTCGACGATGACGGACGCGTCGCCTATGAGCGTAGCGACACGCTCGACAAGGCGGTGGCGGACGCGGCGCGAGACGCGCTGGCGAAGCCGGGCGAGGGCGAGATCGCGGTGCTGCTCTCGCCGGCCTGCGCCTCCTTCGACCAGTTCCCCAATTTCGAGGTGCGTGGCGACAGCTTCCGCGCGCTGGTCGCAGCGTTGCCGGGCTTCGAGCCCTTTGGGGCGGGCGGGAAATCTACCGCTCCGTAGCGCCCGCTGATTCGAGCGGGAAACGCGTGGTCATCCCGGGCTTGACCCGGGATCCATGCCTGAACAGGTCCGGCATGGATCCCGGATCTCCGCTTCGCCGCGTCCGGGATGACAACGCGGATGTTCAAACCCGGCTGGGCCGACCCTTTCACGACGCCGGGCAGGCAGCACCGCTGTCGGCCCAGGCCTGCATCAGCGCGCCGAACTCCGCTGCGGTGCCCGGTGCCGGCTGGCGGCCCTTGCCGGGATTCCAACCCCAGAGCACGAGGGTGTCGGTGGTGACGTGCTTGATCAGCGCGGCGGTGTCGCGGCTGCCGTTGCGATTCTGGTCCTTCAGCTGCTCGCAGATCTGACCGACCGTCTTGCCTTCCCAGGCCATGGAGGCAGGAGCGAGTGCCCAGTGCCCGTCGCCGGGAACCCCTGCCGGATCGAAATTCTCCTTTCCGTGGCAGGTTGCGCAATGCAGCCCGGCTGCGCCATGGCCGTCCTTGCCGCGTACGACCACCGGCTCGTGCAGCTTGCGCGCATCGCCCTGGCGCGGCCGCTCCGTCGCCGGATGGCAGTTCATGCAGCGCGGATGCATGAGCACCTTGCCCATCTCGTTGAACAGCGCGACCGAGCGGTCGCGCTGATTGGCAATCGAGGCGAAGCTCGAAGCCGGACGCAGGGCCGTGCCGCCGGGCTGGGGCTGGCCAGCACTCTGCGCCAGCGTCAGCGCGCTGCCGGTGACGCAGACAGCGAGCGCTGCCGCGGCGGCGAGGATCAGATTTCGGCTCATCAGACCGTGCCTCCCTGCATCGGCAGCTGGCGCGGCCGGCCATGGCCGAGCGCGGCGAGCGCGTTCGCGACGGCGGGGCCGATCGGCGGCACGCCGGGCTCGCCGACTCCCGTCGGCTTCTCTGTGGAGGCGATGATCCTGACCTCGACCTCCGGCATCTCGTTGATGCGCAAGGAGCGGTATTCGTGGAAGTTGGTCTGGACCGGCCGACCGCCGTCGAGCGTGATCTGGCCGTAGAGGGCGTGGCCGAGGCCGAAGCCGATGCCGCCCTCCATCTGGGCGCGGATGACGTCGGGATTGACGGCGACGCCGCAATCCACCGCGCACCAGACCTTGTGGACCTTCGGCTCGCCCTCCGGGCCGATCGAGACCTCGGCGATCTGGGCGACGAACGAATTGAAGCTCTCGACCACGGCGACGCCGCGCGCACGGCCATCGACCGGCGCGGAGCCCTTCCACCCCGCCATCTCGCCGGCCGCCTTGAGGACAGCTGCGGCGCGCGGATGCCTGTCGCCCATCATCGCGAGCCGGCCCTGCAGCGGGTCCTGCCCCGCGGCCTGCAGCAACTCGTCGACGAAGCACTCGACGGCATAGCCGGTGTGGGTGTGGCCGACCGAGCGCCACCACAGGGTGGGCACGCCGACCTTGGGGTTGTGCACCTCGCAGCGGAAATCCGGTACCTCGTAGAAGATCTCGTTGGCGCCTTCCACCGAGGTCGCGTCGATGCCGTTCTTGACCACGAAGGACTCGAAGGGCGTGCCGAGGAAGAAGGATTGGCCGACCACTGTGTTCGACCAGGCGGTGATCTTGCCATCCTTCACCGCACCCCTGAGGCGGTGCACGAAGAGCGGGCGGTAGTAGCCGCCGGTGAGATCGTCCTCGCGGGTCCAGACGATCTTGACCGGCCGGTTCGGGCCGATCGCCTTGGCGGCCATGGCAAGCTCGGCAGCAAGGTGCTGGCTGACCTGCGCGCGCCGGCCGAAGCTGCCGCCGGCGAGCATGGTCTCGAGGTTCACCTTCTCGGGCGGCAGGCCGAGGATGGTGGCGATGGTCTGGTGCTCGGTGGTCTGGAACTGGCTGCCGAAGCGGGCATGCGCCTTCTCGCCGTCCCATTCCAGATAACCGTCGAGCGGCTCCATCGGCGCATGCGCCAGATAGGGGAAGACGAACTCGGCTTCGATGACCCGGTCGGCCTTGGCGAGCGCGGCTTCGGCGTCACCGTGGCTGCCGGCGATCGTGCCGGGTTGGCGGGCGAGGCGGCGATATTCGGCGATCAGCTCGGCGCTGCCGCGCTTCTCCGCCTCGCTGTCATCCCAGGTGACCTTGAGCGCCTCGCGGCCCTTCAGAGCCGGCCACATCCCGCTGGCATAGACCGCGACGCCGGAGCCGATCTGCTTGACGTCGACGACGCCCTTGACCTTGAGCGCCTGCGAGGCGTCGAAGCTGGCGACCTTGCCGCCGAATCGCGGCGAGCGGGCGACGACCACCGTCAGCATGTTCGGCGCGTAGATATCGATGGTGAACTGAGCCTTGCCGCGCGTCTTGTCGGCGGTGTCGAGGCGCTTCACCGCGCCCTCCTTGCCGATCAGCCGGTAAGCAGAGGCCGGCTTCAGCGGCGGGTTCTCGGGCACGGGCAGTTTCGCCGCTGCCTCGGCGAACTCGCCGAAGCGACCCTGCTTGCCGGAGGCATGGCTGATGACGCCGGCCTCGACCTTGATCTCGGAGACGGGAGCCTTCCAGGCATCGGCGGCCGCCTGGACCAGCATGGCGCGGGCGGCGGCGCCGGCCTTGCGCATCTGCTCCCAGCTGTTGGCAATCGCGGTCGAGCCGCCGGTGCCCTGAACCCCCAGCGCGAGATTGGCGTAGAGCTTGACGTCGGCCGGCGCATGCTCGGCGCGCATCTGGCTCCAGGAGGCGTCCATCTCCTCGGCGGCGAGGGTGGCGAGGCCGGTGAACGGCCCCTGGCCGAACTCGATATGTTTGACGATCACGGTGACGGTGTCGTCCGGCGCGACGCGGATGAAGGCATTCGGCGCGAAGCTGTCATTGCCGCCGGGCCGGTAGCCGGCCGCAGCGCCGGACTGGGCGCGGGCATTGCGCGGCAGGTTGAAGCCGATGACGAGGGCGCCGGCGCCTTTGAGCAGCGTGCGGCGGGAGAGGGCGGGATCATGCGCGGTCATGGCTCAGATCTCCAGCGCGCGGGCCGCGTCATGGATCGCGGCGCGGATGCGGACATAGGTGGCGCAGCGGCAGATGTTGCCGTTCATCGCGAGATCGATGTCGCGATCGGTCGGCTTGCGGTTTTCCTTGAGGAGGGCGATGGCGCTCATCACCTGGCCGGACTGGCAATAACCGCATTGCGGCACGTCGCGGGCGATCCAGGCGGCCTGGACGGCATCCGCCTCCTTGCCGGCGAGGCCCTCGATCGTGGTGATCTCGCTGGTCCCGACCGCGGAGACCGGGGTCACGCAGGAGCGCAGCGGCTGGCCATCGATATAGACTGTACAGGCGCCGCATTGGGCGACGCCGCAGCCGAATTTGGTGCCGGTGAGGCCGATATTGTCGCGGATGGCCCAGAGCAAGGGCGTGTCGTCGTCGACGTCGACGGTATGCGTCGTCCCGTTGACTTTGAGAGAGACCATGGCTGCCTCCGATGCTGGCATGACGCAGCGCGGCACCATGGTGCGGATCGAGGGCTCGCCCTCGATGGCCCGATCTGACATATCAGATGGCGGGCGATGAATCCGTAGCCCTGGGTCGCGCGACTGGACTAAATAGACGATTTGAGTCTATTTAGGATAGTCGCGCGCAGTTTGGATTTTGTCAAGACTACTGACGCTGCAATGTCGGACAGACGCGAAAGTTCCAGCTCTCTCCCGGTCGACGACGCTCGTGCTCGCGTCGACCAGATCGCCGAGGCGGCGCTGCGGCTGTTCGCCCGCTATGGCTACAAGCGCAGCTCGATGGACGACATCGCCAAGGAGGCGGGGCTGGCCAAGGCGACGCTCTACCTGCATTTCAAGGGCAAGGACGACGTCTTTCGGGCGATGCTGGACCTGCTAGGACGCCGCGTCGAGGCACGTTGCCGTGAGGTCGTCGCGACCAAGGGCCCGTTTCCGGAGCGGCTTGCTGCCCTGCTGCAGGCTCATCATGGGCAAGCCTATGCGAGCTTCGGCACCGGCGAACATCTCGTCGAGCTGAAGGCGGTGATGAACGCCATCGCGACGCGCGAGTTGCAGGCGTTCGAGCAGATATTCGCCAAGCTGGCAGCGCAGCTTCTTCAGGAAGCCGAGAGCCAGGGCGAAATCGCCTTTGCCCGCGCGTGCGTCCCCACCGGGGACTGGATCGCCGGCCTGATGTTCGCGGCGGCCGGCGCAAAGACGGGCGAGCCGCCGAGTGCCCAAGTCTATGCGCAGCGGCTTGCCGACGTTGCCCGCATCTTCGCGGCGTCGGTTGCCGCCCGGTAGCGAAGGGCGAAGGCGTTCGGGAACTCCGAAGGCTGCCTGCCGACAGCGATCCAATAATCCACGTCGTCGACGGGTTCGTTGCTCTAACCGTTCGAACGCCCGAGCAGCCCCGTCAGCGGCAGCGCCACGATGACGACGGGCGCGGTGAGCAGTGTCCAGGCAGCCGCGTATCCGAAATGATCGACGATCAGGCCGAAGAACCACGGCCCGAGCGCCATTGCGATCAGGCAGAGCGTCGAGGCGAAGCTGACGGTCGAGGCCACGGATGTGGGCGGGGCCATCTCCGCTATCTCCAGCAGATAGAGCGGGAACCAGCCGATTCCGAAGAGGCCGAAGGTGACCAGCACGCAGGCTGCGAGCCATGACGGCGTATCGCCCGGCAGCGCGGCGAAGATCGCGACGGTCGTCGCGCCGATAAGCGCGATGACCGCAAATGAGCGGGGCCGCCGGCCGGGCCATAGCCTGTCGCTCAGACAGGGCAGAACGACCCGGCCGGGAATGCCGGCGAGCTGCGCAATGGCGAACAGGCTGGCCGCGCCGACGATGCCGAGGCCGAGGGAGCCGGCCATGTAGCCGATGGCGTGGGCGGTGAAGGTGAACTGGAAGGCGGACATCGCGATGCCCAGGCGCAGCACCGGCCAGAACCGCGGGTTCAGGCCAACCGTCCGAACCAGCGCGCGCAATGGCAGCGGCTTGTCGCGATTGCCTGCGCCGGCACTCTGCTGTTCGCCTTCCCGGTAGAAAGCGAGGAACAGCAGGCTGCCGAGAAGCGAGATGCCGGCGCTGAACCAGGCTGCCGCCGGCAGGCCGGCATGGACGACGAGCAGGGGCAGAAGGGCGGCTGCGATCATTGTCCCCAACGGGACAGCGGCCTGCCGAAAGCCCGTCGCCAGTGCGCGGTGGCGCGGCGGGAACCAGCGCATGATGGCCCGCGTGCCGCCCGGCTGCACCGCTGCATAGGTGCCGCCGAGAAAGGCCATGCTGAGCAGAAGGCCGGTCAAGCCCGTCGCGAAGGAAGCCGCGGCCATCGCAGCCGCCATGCCCAGCATGGCGATGCCCACGACGATGCGCTCCCCGTACAGATCGATGGCCCGCCCGATCACGTAGATCGTCGCGATCTGCGTGCCGTTCATCACGGTGACCGCGAGGGAGGCCGAGGCGAGCGAGATGCCATAGGCATCGCGCCAGAAGGGTACGAGGATGTAGACGCCCTGCGAGACCAGTGAACCTGCCGTCTGGGTGGCCACGGCGACCGTCAGGACGGTCCAGATGTAGGAGTTGGTCCCGGCTTGCCGGGTATCCGGTGCGGATGCGACTGCGAGGGAGGTTCTGGGCATGGACTTCGTTCTCGGGTGGCGGCCGCACACGGAAGCCCGATTTTCAATGCGATCGGAACTGTCGGGTTCCGGATATCAATGATATCGTTCTGTTATGAATGCTCGCCGTTCGCTCGATCCCGAGGCCATCGAAACCTTCGTTCTGGCCGCCGATCTCCGGTCCTTCACGAAGGCCGCTGCGGTTCTCAACACCACCCAGGCAGCCGTCTCGCTGCGGCTGAAGCGCCTCGAGGCACATCTCGGCCAGCGCCTGCTCGAGCGCACGCCGCGCCGCATCAGCCTGACCGCGGCTGGAGAGCGCTTCCTAGGTCCGGCTCGCGAGTTCCTTTCTGCGCATCGCCGCGCCGCCGAGGCGCTGTCGGAAGAGGCCGTTTCGCTCAACCTCGGCGTGACGCATCACCTCGTTGGCCCCGAGTTGACCCGTGCGATCCAGGCCGCCGGCAAGCAGGCTGGCGGGGTGAAGCTTTCGCTGCGAACCGGATTGTCGGGCGGGCTGCTCGAGCGGTTCGATGCCGGCGAGCTCGATGCGGTCATCATCCTGCGCCACGATGCCAGCCGGCGCGACGGCGAGATTCTCGCTCAGGCACGCTTCGGATGGTTCTGCGCTCCCGACTTTTCGCCGTTTCAGGGAGAGCCGCTGCCGCTCGCGGTCCAGAGGCCGCCATGCAATCTGCGGAGCATGGCGATCGGTGCGCTCGACGCGGCCGGAACGCCATGGCGAGAGGCCTTCATCGGCGAGGGGGCCGCTTCGGTGGCAGCGGCTGCGAGTGCGGGCCTTGGCCTTGCGCCGCTGGCACGATGCGCAGCGCCGGCCGGGCTCGTCGAGGCGGGCTCGCGCTTCAAGCTGCCGCCGCTGCCGGCGCGGCCCATCGTCCTCCATTCGGCCGTGAGCAGGCTCCGTGCCGCGGCGCTGCTCAACGGCATGGCGGCGACGTTCCGCGCCGAGGCGCAGCGATAGCGGGCGGCTGTGGGAAGCCCGGCATTCCGACGCATCGGAATCAATCGGTTAACCATTCATTGACAGAGTGATTCGTCTCGCAAGGCGCGGCCTCGCCGCGCAGAATTTGTCGATGGGATGCCCGTCATGGTCTCGCGCGCGGAACCTTCTCTCAGCGGCCGCTGGTGGTGGTCGATCGACCGCCTGATCCTTACCGCCCTCGTCGCCCTGATGGTGTCGGGCGTCGTGCTGCTGATGGCGGGCGGACCGCCGGTGGCCGAGCGACTCGGGCTCTCGACCTTCCATTTCGTCAACCGTCAGGCCGCTTATCTTGCCGCGGCGATGGTGATCTTCCTCGGCGTCTCGCTGATGACGCCCCGGCAGGTGCGGCGCGCGGCGCTGATCATCTATGTGCTCTCGCTCGCCATGGTGGTGGCGACGCTCTATTTCGGCGTCGAGGTGAAGGGCGCCAAACGCTGGCTGACGCTCGGACCGCTGGGCTCGGTGCAGCCCTCCGAGTTCCTGAAGCCCGCTTTCGTCGTGATGGCCGCCTGGGCCTTTGCCGAGGGCACCCGCCGGCCGGATCTGCCGGGCACGATCCTGGCGCTGCTGCTGCTGCCGGTCACGATCGTGCCGTTGGTGCTGCAGCCCGACTTCGGCCAGACCATGCTGGTCAGCCTGGTCTGGGCAGGGCTGTTTTTCGTCGCCGGATTGCACTGGTTCTGGGTGATCGGACTCGGCGGCGTCGGCGCCGTCGGCATCCTCGTCGCCTACGAACTGGTGCCGCACGTGCGCGCCCGCATCGAGCGCTTCATGGACAAGGGCTCGGGCGACACCTTCCAGGTCGATACGGCTCTGGAGAGCTTCGCGCAGGGCGGCTGGCTCGGGAAGGGACCCGGCGAGGGCACGGTGAAGCGCATCCTGCCGGACGCCCATACCGACTTCATCTTCGCGGTCACCGCCGAGGAGTTCGGCGTCGTCGTCTGCATGCTGCTGGTCATGCTCTTCGCGGTGATCGTGCTGCGCTCGCTCTTCGTCGCGCAGAAGGCGGAGGACCCGTTCATCCGTCTCGCAGTCACCGGGCTCGCGCTGCTCTTCGGCATCCAGGCGGCGATCAACATGATGGTCAATCTGCACATGATGCCGGCCAAGGGCATGACGCTGCCCTTCATTTCCTATGGCGGCTCCTCGCTGCTCTCGCTCGCGATCGGTACCGGCTTCCTGCTGGCGCTGACGCGGCGGCGGCCGCGGTCGGTCGATTTCGGCTCGTACAGGCGCTGAGCATGGCCGCGGGCAAGCTCATCATGCTGGCTGCGGGCGGAACCGGCGGCCATCTCTTTCCGGCGGAGGCACTGAGCCACGCGCTGCACGCAAGGGGCATGCGCGTCGTGCTGATGACCGATACGCGCGCGGCCGAATATGCCGGCAATTTCCCGGCCGAAGCGGTCCATGCCGTGCCGGCGGCGACCCCCTCCGGCCGCTCGCCGCTGCAGAAGGCGGCGGCGCTGTTCAACATCGCCAAGGGTACCTTCGCGGCGCGGCGGATCATCCGGCAGGTGAAGCCGGACGTCGTCGTCGGCTTCGGCGGCTATCCGACGGTGCCGCCGGTGCTCGGCGCCTCGCTCGCGGGCGTCCGCACGCTGATCCACGAACAGAACGCCGTGATCGGCCGGGCCAACCGTTTCCTCGCCGGCCGGGCCGACGTGATCGCGACCGGCTTCGCCAAGGTCGGCGGTTTGACGGAAGCGCAGCAGACCAAGTGCCGCCATGTCGGCAATCCCGTGCGCCCGGCCGTGATCGAGGCCGCAGGCCATGATTATGACCCGCCGGGCGAGGGCAAGATCAGGCTGCTCGTCTTCGGCGGCAGCCAGGGTGCGCGCATCATGGCCGATATCGTGCCGCCGGCGATCCAGCTCCTCACCGAGGGCGAGCGGGCGCGCCTGACCATCGTCCAGCAGGCGCGGGCCGAGGATGACGAGCGTGTGCGCGGCATCTACGAGACGCTCGGCGTCAAGGCGACGATCGCGCCGTTCTTCAAGGATCTGCCGGCGCAGATGGCGGCGGYGCAACTCGTCATCGCGCGCTCCGGCGCCTCGACCTTCGCGGAGCTTTCGGTGATCGGGCGGCCCGCAATCCTGGTGCCGCTGCCGGGCTCGCTCGATCAGGACCAGGCGGCCAACGCAGCCTTCCTGCAAGGGGTGGGCGGCGCCATCCGCATGCTGCAGACGGATTTCACGCCGCGGCACCTCGCCGGCGAGCTCTCCAAGCTCATCGCGCAGCCGGCGCACTTGACGAGCATGGCTGCAAACGCGAAGAGCGCCGGCATCCCCGACGCTGCCGACCGCCTGGCCGATCTCGTGATCGCCACGGCCCATTCTTCGAACTGATAGGATTTCGGGACCATGAAGCTGCCGCCGAAGCTCGGCTCCATCCATTTCGTCGGCATCGGCGGCATCGGCATGTCCGGCATCGCCGAAGTCCTGCACAATCTCGGCTACAAGGTGCAGGGCTCGGATGCCTCCGATGGCGCCAACGTCAAGCGCCTTGCCGAGAAGGGCATCACCACCTTCGTGGGCCACAAGGCCGAGAACCTCGGCGAGGCCGAAGTCGTGGTGATCTCGACCGCGATCAAGCGCGACAATCCCGAACTGCTCGCCGCCCGCGAGCAGCGCCTGCCGGTGGTGCGCCGCGCCGAGATGCTGGCCGAGCTGATGCGGCTGAAAAGCTGCGTCGCCATCGCCGGCACCCATGGCAAGACGACCACGACCTCGCTGGTCGCGACGCTGCTGGAGAAGGGCGGGCTCGACCCGACCGTCATCAATGGCGGCATCATCAACGCCTATGGCACCAACGCCCGCATGGGCGAGAGCGACTGGATGGTGGTCGAGGCCGACGAGTCCGACGGCACCTTCCTGAAGCTGCCGGCCGACGTCGCGATCGTCACCAATATCGACCCCGAGCATCTCGACCATTTCGGCACCTTCGACGCGATCAAGGCGGCCTTCCGCTCCTTCGTCGAGAACCTCCCGTTCTACGGCTTCGCAGTGATGTGCATCGACCACCCGACGGTTCAGGGTCTGGTCGGCCAGATCGAGGACCGCCGCGTCGTCACCTATGGCGAGAACCCGCAGGCCGATTTCCGCCTGATCGACATCGATCTCTCGGGCGGGCAGGCGAAGTTCACGCTCCTTATCCGCGACCGCAAGAGCGGGCGCGACGAGGTGATCCGGGACCTCGTCATGCCGATGCCCGGCCATCACAACGCGCTGAATGCGACCGCTGCGATCGCAGTCGCCTACGATCTCGGTATTCCCGTGCCTGTTATCCGCGAGGCGCTCGCCGGCTTCGGCGGCGTCAAGCGTCGCTTCACCAAGACCGGCGAGTGGAACGGCGCGCTGATCTTCGACGATTACGGCCATCACCCGGTCGAGATCGCCGCCGTCCTCAAGGCGGCGCGGGCCTCGACCAAGGGCAAGGTCGTCGCCATCGTGCAGCCACATCGCTACACTCGTCTCTCCAGCCTGTTCGATGACTTCGCCGCCTGCTTCAACGACGCCGATACGGTGATCGTGGCCGACACCTACGCGGCCGGCGAGGCACCGATCCCCGGCGCCGACCGCGATTCGCTGATCGCCGGCATCAAGGCGCGCGGTCATCGCCACGCGCTGGCGCTGGAAGCGCCGGACAAGCTTGCCGGCATGGTGGCCGAGCTGGCGGGACCGGGCGATTACGTCGTCTGCCTCGGCGCCGGCAACATCACGCAATGGGCTTATGCGCTGCCGGGTGAGCTCGAGGCGCTGAACGGGTAACCGCGCCCCGCGTTCTCCACCGTCATTCTCGGGCGAAGCGAAGCGCAGACCCGAGAATCTCGAACAGAAGAATGAGGGAGCCTCCTTCGGCGAGAGATGCTCGGGTCAAGCCCGAGCATGACGACCTGTTCCGTCCCGGAACATCATGCGCTAAAGCGACGCCATGCCCTTCGAAGATCTCTCCTCCGACATCCGCGCCTCGGCCCCCGACCTGCGGGGCCGGCTTCTCGCCAATCAGGACCTCGCGGGGCTGACATGGTTCCGCGTCGGCGGCGCCGCGCAGATCCTGTTCACGCCGGCCGATGACGAGGATCTCGCCTACCTGCTCTCGAAGCTGCCGGACGACGTTCCAGTCACCGTGGTCGGCCTCGGCTCGAATCTGATCGTGCGCGATGGCGGCATTCCCGGCGTCGTGGTCAGGCTCGGCGGCAAGGCTTTCGGCGAGATCAAGCTGGAGAGCGGTGACCGGCTGCGGGCCGGAACGGCGGTGCCGGACGTCAAGGTGGCGCGTGCGGCGGCCGATGCCTCGCTCGACGGGCTCGCCTTCTATCGCGGCATTCCCGGCTCGATCGGCGGGGCGCTGCGCATGAATGCCGGCGCCCATGGCGGCGAGACCACCGATGTGCTGGTCGAGGCGCGCGGCGTCACCCGCAAGGGCGAGATCGTCACCTTGTCCCACGCGCAGATGGGCTTCACCTATCGCAACAGCGCGGCATCGACCCGCGACATCATCTTCACTTCCGCCCTGTTCCAGGGGCGGCCGGGCGATCAGGCGCTGATCCAGGCCGAGATGGACCGGGTGACGCAGGCGCGCGAGGCGGCCCAGCCGATCAAGGAGCGCACGGGCGGCTCGACCTTCAAGAACCCGGATGGCGGCAAGGCCTGGAAGCTGATCGATGCCGCCGGCTGCCGCGGTTTGCGGGTCGGCGGGGCCCAGGTCTCGGAGATGCACTGCAACTTCCTGATCAACACCGGCGGCGCGACGGCCGCCGATGTCGAGGGGCTCGGCGAGGAGGTTCGCCGCCGGGTCAAGGAGAATTCCGGCTTCGAGCTCCAGTGGGAGATCAAGCGGCTCGGGGTTGCGGCGTAGCGGCTGTTGTGGCCGCAGCCCGGCGCGAGAGCAGCATTCCCGCGATCGTCGAACTCAGGATGATCGCGATGCCGAGGAGCTGGACCGCGCCCAGCCATTGGCCGAGCAGCACGGCGCCGAGGATGGTCGCGACCGTCGGGCTGAGCAGCCCGAGGAAGGCGACGCTGGCGCCGAGCGTGGTGATGCCCCTGACCCAGAGCCAATAGGTGAGGGCGGTGCCGATCAGGACGAGATAGCCAAGCCCGATCCCGTTCAGGGCAGTCGGCATCGGCGGCGGGCCTTCGACCAGCAGCGCGACCGGCAGCAGGATCAGCCCGCCGAGCGTGAGCTGCCAGGCCGCCAGCGCGAGGGCCGAGCCCAGCTTGCCCCAGCGCTCGATCAGCACGGTTCCGGTTGCCATGGAGGCGGCGCTGGCGAGGCCGGCGACGATGCCGATGGCGTCGGGCCGCGCATGCGGATCGAGCACCAGCAGGGCGACGCCGACGAGGCCGGCGAGCGCGGCGAGGATCTGCCCGCGGCCCGGGCGCCGGCCGAGCAGCGGCCAGGCCAGCAGGCCGACGATCAACGGCTGGGTCGAGCCGACCGTGGCGGCAAGTCCGCCGGGCAGGCGCGCCGCGCTGACGAAGAGCAGCGCGAAGAATATCCCGATATTGGCGAGGCCGAGCGCCGCGAGCGGCAGCAGCTTGTCGCGCGGCGGCAGGCCCGCGCCGAGCGCCATCAGCAGAAGGCCGGCCGGCAGAGCCCTCAGCGCGCCGACGAGCAGCGGATGATCCACGGGCAGCGTCTGAGTGAAGACGACGTAGGTCGAGCCCCAGATGCAGGGCACGAGGATGGTGGTCAGCAATATCTTGTTCAGCGGCATGGCGGCCTCCCAGGCGCGTGGAGCTTGGCTCACGACAGCGCGGCTGCTATTTTTATTTCATGTCAGATAATTCGATATCGAATTATCTGACATGAAATTACTTGGCAAGGAGCAGCCATGAGTCAGGAGCGACCCCACGTTCAGGGTGGGCCGATGGATTCGATCCTGGCGCAGTGGCGGCGGGAGCGGCCCGATCTCGACACGAGCGTGATGGCGGTCTGCGGCGATCTCTGGCGGGCGGCCGACCGGGTGCGGGACGGCGTTTCGGCCAATCTTGTGGCCGATGAGCTTGATCTCGCCGGTTTCGACGTGCTGCTCACTTTGCGGCGCCAGGGCGAGGGGCGGGCGCTATCGCCGTCCGAACTCGCGCAGGACATGATGATCTCGACCTCGGCGATGACGAACCGCCTCGACCGGCTGCAGAAGCGCGGGCTGATCGAGCGGCGGGCCGACCCCGCGGATCGCCGGGCGCTGCGCATTGTGCTGACCGCGACGGGCTTCGCGCTGGCGGACCGAATCGTTGCCTCGCATGTCGCGACCGAGGAGCGGCTGGTGAGTGCGCTCTCTTCGGAAGAGCGTGCACAGTTACGACAGTTGCTTGCCAAAATCGGTTGATTCCGAGCTCGTTAACGACCGCGAGCTTATGGTTAACGCGCTGTTAACCATCTCCGGCTGAGGTACGGCTATCGCGTCGAACGAGGGCCGGCATGAGCAAACACGTTGCAGTGCTGATGGGGGGATGGTCCGTTGAACGGGGGGTCAGCCTCAACAGCGGTGCGGCCTGCGCGCGGGCCCTGGAAGGGCAGGGCTTGCGCGTCACCCGCATCGACGTGCAGCGCGACATCGCCGAGGTGCTGGCGAAGCTGAAGCCGGACGTCGCCTTCAATGCCCTGCATGGGCGCTTCGGCGAGGACGGCACCATCCAGGGCGTTCTGGAGATCCTGCGCATTCCCTACACCCATTCGGGCGTGCTCGCTTCGGCGCTCGCGATCCGCAAGGACCGGGCGAAGACGGTGGTCAAGGCGGCGGGCGTTCCCGTCGCCGACGGCGTCAACGTTTCCCGCTTTGCCGCGGCGAAAAGCCATGTCCTGCCGCCGCCCTATGTGCTCAAGCCGATCGACGAAGGCTCCTCCGTCGGCGTCGTGATCGTGAAGAAGGGCAGGCAGCATCCGCCGCAGGAAATCGCCCGGCCGGACTGGCCCTGCGGCGAGATGATGCTGGCCGAGACCTTCATCGCCGGGCGTGAGCTGACCTGCGCCGTGATGGGCGAGCGGGTGCTCGGCGTGACCGAGATCAAGGCCGCGACCGGCGACTTCTACGACTACGATGCGAAGTACGCGAAAGGCGGCTCGATCCACATCTGTCCGGCTCAAATTTTACCGAAAATTTACCAGCAGATCGAAGAGTGTGCGTTAACGGCGCATCAAGCAATCGGATGCCGGGGCGTCAGCCGATCTGACTTCCGCTACGACGACGAGACCGACACGCTCGTCTGGCTGGAGGTCAATACGCAGCCCGGGATGACCGAAACCAGCCTGGTGCCCGAACTGGCTGCCCATGCGGGGCTGAATTTCGGTGAGCTCGTCAAATGGATGGTGGCGGACGCCTCCCTCGATCGGTGAAAGCGATGACGGCGAAACCCGTTTCAGCGCAGCGACGTAGCCCGGCCACGGTGCCGGCTGCACGCCTGCCGGTCCGGCACAGCGGGCCGCAGCTGCTCGTCGGCGAGCGGCAGGGCCGCTGGATGCGCCGCACGCGCCGCAGCGCCATCGCGGTGCCGCTGTCGCAGCGCGTGCCGAGCAGCCTCGGCACCTGGCTCGCCCTCGGCTTCCTGACGCTCAGCCTCGGCGCCGGCTTCGTCATGGGCGGTCACTGGCAGAACCTCCAGGACAATTACGGCGAGCCGCGCCACATGCTGGCCCGCGTGCTCGGCTTCGGCATTGACCGCGTCACCATCTCCGGCCTGTCGGGGCTCTCGGAGCAGGAGGTGCTGGTCGCAGCCGGCATCGATTCGAAGACCTCGCTGGTGTTCTTCGACGCCGACGAAGCCCGCAAGCAGCTGGAAGCGACGCCGCTGATTCGCGAGGCGGCGGTGCGCAAGCTCTATCCGGGCGAAGTCTCGATCGCGCTGACCGAGCGCGATCCCTATGCGCTGTGGCAGGTTAAGGGGGAGCTTTTCGTGATCGCGGCCGACGGCACGGTGATCGACAAGATGGATGACGGCCGCTTCGCCTATCTGCCGCTGGTCGTCGGCAAGGATGCCAACAACCGCGCTGGCGAATATCTGGCGCTGCGCAACCAGGCGGGTCCCTTCGCCCAGCATATTCGCGCCGCGACCCTGATCTCCGGGCGCCGCTGGAACCTCAAGCTCGACAACGGCATGGATGTGCGCCTGCCGGAAACCAAGCCGGAAGCGGCGCTGCAGCGCCTCGTCTCGCTGGAAAGCGATTTCCGCGTCCTCGAGAAGGACGTGCTCGCCATCGATCTGCGCCAGCCGGACCGGGTGGTGATGCGCCTCTCCGAGGAAGCGGCCGCCGCCCGCGCCGACCAGTTGAAGAGCAAGTCCAAGAAGAAGGGAGGCGAGGCATGAACCACGTCACCTCCCAGGGTCTGACACCTCGCATGCGTCCGCTGTCGTCGCGCAAGAGCGCGACCTTGTCGATTCTCGACATCGGCACGAGCAAGGTCGTCTGCCTGATCGCCGAATTGAACCCGGCCGAGGCCAATGAGCGGCTGCGTGGGCGCACCCATGTCGCCCGCATCATCGGCATTGGCCATCAGCGCTCGCTCGGCCTCAAGGGCGGCGCGATCATCGATCTCGAAAGCGCCGAGCGCGCGATTCGTGCCTCGGTCGACGCGGCCGAGCGCATGGCCAAGGTCGAGGTGCAGTCGGTCATCGTCAACCTGACCGGCGGGCGCATCGGCTCGCAGCATTACGCCGCGAGCGTCGATCTGCGCTCGGGCTCGGTCGGCGACAGCGACGTCAAGCGCGTGCTCGCGACCGCCGCGACCCATGCGATCCGCCCCGGCAAGGCCGTGCTCCACGCCTTGCCGACGGGCTATGCGCTCGACGGCGTGCCGGGCGTGCTCGATCCGCGCGGGCTGATCGGCGGCAAGCTCTCGGTCGACATGCATGTCGTCGCCAGCGAGGCGGCGGCAGCGCGCAACGTCATGCTGGCGGTCGAGCGCTGCCATCTCGAGGTCGAGGCCGTGGTGGCGACGCCCTACGCCTCCGGCCTCTCCGTTCTGGTCGATGACGAGGCCGAGATGGGCGTCGTCGTGGTCGATCTCGGCGGCGGCACCACCAGCCTCGGCGTCTTCTCCGGCGGACATCTCGTCCATGCCGACGCGATCGCGGTGGGCGGCAACCACATCACGATGGACGTGGCGCGCGGCCTTTCCACCCGCGTCTCGGCGGCGGAGCGGCTGAAGACGCTGCACGGCTCCTGCATCTCCAGCGCTTCCGACGAGCGCGACATGATCGCCGTGCCGCAGGTCGACGACGACGAGCGCGACATGCCGAACCATCTCGCCAAGTCGCATCTCGTGCGGATCATCAAGCCGCGCGTCGAAGAGATTCTCGAATTGGTGCGCGACCGGCTGACCAATGCCGGCTTCTCGGCCCAGGCCGGGCGGCGCGTCGTCCTCACCGGCGGCGCCTGCCAGCTTACCGGCCTGCCGGAAGTGGCGCGCCGCGTGCTCGGCGGGCAGGTCCGTACCGGCCGTCCCCTCGGGATCAAGGGTCTGCCGGAAGCGGGCAAGGGCCCGGCCTTCTCGGCGGCGGTCGGCCTGCTGGTCTACCCGCAGGTCGCCCATGTCGAGCACTTCGAACCGCGTTCTGCCGGTGCGCGCTACTTCGCGACCGGAACGGATGGCTACTTCTCGCGCGTCGGGCGGTGGCTGAAGGACAGTTTCTAGTGAGTTCGGCTCGTTCGAAGGGGCGAGCCACGGCGTCAAACGTAGTAATCGGGACGGCTCCCGCCAGGCGCCGGACACAGGATCAAAAGAGGCAACCATGGCGATGAATCTGCAAGCCCCGGACATCCGGGAACTGAAGCCCCGGATCACGGTCTTCGGCGTCGGCGGAGCCGGCGGCAATGCCGTCAACAACATGATCGAGGCCGGCCTCGACGGGGTCGATTTCGTCTGTGCCAACACCGATGCCCAGGCTCTGGCGCTCTCGCGCGCCCCGCGCATCATCCAGATGGGCCTGCAGGTCACCGAGGGCCTCGGCGCCGGCTCGCAGCCGGAAGTCGGGCGTGCGGCGGCCGAGGAAGTGATCGACGAGATCCGTGATCACCTGGCGGGCGCACACATGGTCTTCATCACCGCCGGCATGGGTGGCGGCACCGGCACCGGCGCCGCTCCGGCCATCGCCCGCGTCGCCCGGGACATGGGCATACTGACCGTCGGCGTCGTCACCAAGCCGTTCCAGTTCGAGGGGCAGCGCCGCATGCGCATGGCGGA
Organism: Allobosea sp. RAF48; assembly: GCF_052114025.1. Lineage (NCBI taxonomy): Bacteria > Pseudomonadati > Pseudomonadota > Alphaproteobacteria > Hyphomicrobiales > Alloboseaceae > Allobosea > Allobosea sp. RAF48. The sequence continues at coordinate 185,060 of NZ_JBFRDZ010000003.1, read as the reverse complement.
GGCCGGCATCGGCGAGCTGAACGAAGCGGTCGATACCCTCATCGTCATCCCGAACCAGAACCTGTTCCGCGTCGCCAACGAGACCACCGGCTTCGCCGACGCCTTCGGCATGGCCGACCAGGTGCTTTATTCGGGCGTCGCCTGCATCACCGACCTGATGGTCCGCCCCGGCCTGATCAACCTCGACTTCGCCGACGTGCGCGCCGTCATGCGCGGCATGGGCAAGGCGATGATGGGCACCGGCGAATCGCAGGGCGAGAAGCGCGCGCTGACCGCCGCCCAGGCCGCGATCAACAACCCGCTGCTCGACGACGTCTCGATGAAGGGCGCGCGCGGTCTGCTGATCTCGATCACCGGCGGGCGCGACATGAAGCTCTATGAGGTCGACGAGGCCGCCACCCGCATCCGCGAGGAGGTCGATTCCGAGGCCAACATCATCGTCGGCGCCACTTTCGACGAATCGCTCGAGGGCACGGTCCGCGTCTCTGTCGTCGCTACCGGCATCGACAAGCCGATCTCCCAGCATGGCGAGGTCGACGAGACGGAAGCCCGCATCGCCCAGGTCGCCGAACGCCTGAAGCAGGAAGCCCGCCTGCGCAGCAATGCTACCGCCGCTCCCCGTCCCGTCGCCCAGATGGCGCCGGCATCGATCCCGGTGATCGACACCACCCGCCTTGCGCCTGCCGCCGAGCCGGCGCCGATCGCCCCGATCGCGCACGACATCCGGATCGAGCCGGTGCAGCCCCGCCCGGTGATGGTCGCCGCTCCGGCTCCGGAGCCGGTCCACCATGCCGAGCACAACCTGCATCTCGACGACAGCTTCATCCCGCCGATGCCGGAGCGCGCCGTCCGCCCGACCCGCATGCCGCGCGTCGAGGATCTGCCGGTCCCGGGCCAGGCTCAGCTCAACGCCCAGCGCGGCGCCCAGCCGGCGCCGCTGCCGCCGAATGCCGTCGAGCAGAAGCGGATGTCGCTGATGCAGCGGCTGGCCTCGGTCGGATTCGGCCGCAAGGACGAGGAATATGCCGAGCCGGCGCCCGCCCCGGCTCCGGTCCGCCAGGCGCCGCAGGCCCCGGTGCCGCAGGCGGCCGCGCCGAGCGCTGCCCATGCCGAGTATATGCGCCGCCCGGCTCCGCAGCCGGCCTCGCGCCCGGCCCAGGGCCAGCTCGACCCGCATGGCCGAGTCGCGCCGACTCGCACCAGCGAGGAAGACCACCTGGAGATTCCCGCTTTCCTGCGCCGCCAGGCGAACTGAGCTCCAGCCGTTCTTGACGGTTCTGCAACAAATCCCGCCGCGGTCTTCCGCGGCGGGATTTTCGTTGTTAGAAAATCGTTATCTTTCAGCGTGTTATAAACGCCTGTCCGCGGGCTTTCGATTGTAACACAGCGAAAGAAAGCGTGATTTTGAGAGGTTGCCCCCAGAGCTTATGTTGCAGCTGCATCAAGAGGATAGCGCGTTAGGTCTGACCTGACGTCAACCTCGGAAGACATCGTCGGCGTCGGCCACTGCCCAGAGCAGGTTGGGTGCGGTCCGATGATCAGGATTGGATAGCGGAATGAGCTTCGATCGGCAGACGACCTTGCGGGCAGCAGTGACCCTGACCGGGATCGGTGTGCATTCCGGAGCCCCCGCCAGCATCTGCCTGAAGCCTTCCAGCGCGAATTCGGGCGTCGTCTTCCTGCGGACCGGCATCGAGGGCATGCCGCCCCAGCTCATCCACGCCAAGCACAACAAGGTCAGCGCCACCGAGCTCTGCACCGTGATCGGAGACCGCGGCCCCGCCTCGGTCTCGACGATCGAGCATCTGATGTCGGCCTGCGCCGGCCTCGGCCTCGACAATGTCTTGATCGAGATCGACGGCCCCGAAATGCCGATCATGGACGGCAGCGCCACCGCTTTCGTCACCGCGATCCAGACGACCGGGACGGTCACTCTCCACGCGCCGCGCCGCTATCTCAAGGTCCTCCAGCCCGTGCGGATCGAGAACGGCCGCGCCTTCGCCGAGCTGATGCCGGCCGAGCAGGGCTTCCGCCTCGATGTCGAGATCGATTTCGACAGCGCCGTGATCGGCCGCCAGCGCAAGATCTTCGACCTCGACGCAGAGACCTATGCCCGCGAGATCTCGAAGGCCCGCACCTTCGGCTTCATGCGCGATGTCGAGCAGCTCTGGAAGGCCGGCTTCGCGCAGGGCGCCTCGCTCGAAAACACCGTGGCGATTGGCGAAGACAAGGTCATCAATCCCGAGGGGCTGCGCTACAGCGACGAGTTCGTGCGTCACAAGGTGCTCGACGCGATCGGCGACCTCGCGCTTGCCGGCTATCCGATCATCGGTGAGTTCCGCTCCTATTGCGGCGGCCATCGCATGAACGTCCGCATTCTCGAAGCGCTCTTCGCCGACCGCGCCAATTTCGCGATCATCGAGGCCCAGCCGGTTTTCGCCACGCCGCGCGCCGTGAAGATGGCTGCAGCCGCGCCGGCTGCCTACGCGCCGGATCTGCACTGAAAAGTCGCGGCGGCGCTTTTCGCCTTTCCTTCGCCGGGTTTTTGTCCCAGATGCCGCACGGTGGCGGAATCGCGCCCTGACCGGTTTTCGGCAGTGGCGCGGTGGAAGCGTCTGAGGTAAGGCATGCTTCCCGCCAACTGGGACGATCGAAAGAGGACGGACGACGTGAGCGTGAAGCGGCATAGCCTTCCGGCAATCCATCGCGGCCAGTATCCGCGCAAGGGCATCGCCCTGGCGCTGGGCGCCGCCATGCTGCTCGGCGGCTGCGATACGCTGTCGTCGCTCAATCCCTTCGACAAGCCCGAGGTCTACAAGCCGGACCTCACGCCGCCCGAGCCCGCCGACAAGCTCTACAACGAGGGTCTCGCACGCCTGCAGAACGGCGACAGCGAAGGCGCGACCAAGAAGTTCGAGGGTATCGACAAGGCGGCGCCGTTCTCGCCCTACGCACGCAAGGGCCTGCTGATGACGGCCTACACCAATTTCCAGGCCTCGAAGTGGGAAGAGGCGATCACCGCCTCCAAGCGCTTCATCGCCCAGAACCCGGCCAGCCCCGATGCTGCCTACGCGCAGTACATCATGGCAATGTCCTATTATAACCAGATCCCTGACACGACACGCGATCAGGAGCGCACGGTTCAGGCGATCCAGGCTTTCGAGCAGCTCATCGCGAACTACCCGAAGTCGGAATACGTGCTGGACGCCAAGGAGAAGCTCCTGGTGGCGCGCGACCAGCTCGCCGGCAAGGAGATGAACGCCGGGCGCTACTACCTCGAGAAGCGCAACTACACCGGCGCGGTGAACCGCTTCCGCGAGGTGATCATCAAGTACCAGACCACGCGCCATGTCGAGGAGGCGCTGATGCGCCTGACCGAGGCCTATATGGCGATGGGCATCACCAACGAGGCGCAGACCGCCGCGGCCGTGCTCGGCCACAACTTCCCGGACAGCCCCTGGTACAAGGACGCCTACAAGCTGCTGCAGAGCGGCGGCCTGGAGCCGCGCGAGGATCGCGGCTCCTATATCAGCCGTGCCTTCGACGGCTTCCAGCGCACGGTCGGCGGTCTTCTCGGGTTCGGTGGGCGCTGACGAGGCGTCCATGACGGGCCTCGGGCGACGCTGCCGGCACCGGAAACCGAGCTGAGCGCCGATGCTGGCGCAGCTCTCCATTCGCGACATCGTTCTGATCGACCGGCTCGATCTGGGCTTCCGTGAGGGCTTGAGCGTCCTCACGGGCGAGACGGGCGCGGGCAAGTCGATTCTGCTCGACGGTTTCGCGCTTGCGCTCGGCGGGCGCGGCGACGGTTCGCTCGTCCGCCACGGCGAGGCGCAGGGGCAGGTCAGCGCCGTTTTCGATCTGCCGCTCGACCACGCCGCACGCAAGCTGGCCCATGCCCAGGAAATCGACACCGACGGCGACCTGATCCTGCGCCGGGTGCAATATGCCGACGGGCGCACGCGCGCCTTCATCAACGACCAGCCGGTTTCAGTGCAGATCCTGCGCATGGTTGGCGCGGCGATCGTCGAGATCCACGGCCAGCATGACGACCGTGCGCTGACCGATCCGGCGCAGCACCGCGCCATACTCGACGGCTTCGGTGATCTGGAGAGGCAGGCGGAAGCCGTCTCCGAGGCCAGCGAGACGCTGAAACGGGCGCGGCAGGCCCTGCAGTCGCAGCGCATGCGGGTCGAAGCGGCGCGCAAGGAGGCGGATTTTCTGCGCCATGCCGTCGAGGAGCTCGGCAAGCTCGCGCCGCAGCGGGGCGAGGAAGACGCGCTCGCCGCCACCCGCCAGTCGATGATGCAGGCGGAGAAGGTGGCGCGCGACCTCATCGATGCGCATGAGGCGGTCGGCGGGCAGGCATCGCCTGTTGCCACGCTCGCCGCGGTTCTGCGCCGGCTGGAGCGCCGGGCCGGGCAGGCGCCCGGGCTGGTCGATCCGTCGATCGCCGCCCTCAACACCGCCATCGTCGCGCTGGAGGAGGCGGGGGAGACGCTTGCTGCGGCGATGCGCGCCGCCGAATACGACCCGCGCGAGCAGGAGCGGATCGAGGAGCGGCTCTTCGCGTTGCGTGCGGCGGGACGCAAATACGACGTGCCGGTCGATGGGCTGGCGGTCCTGGCTGCCACGATGGCGAGCGACCTCGCGGCGCTCGACGAGAGCGAATCATCCTTGTCGCGACTGGAAGCCGAGCTGAACGAGGCGGAGGGCACTTTCCTCGCGCGGGCGCAGGTCTTATCGGAGGCGCGCAAGGCGGCGGCGGCGCGGCTCGATGCCGCCGTGAAGGCCGAATTGCCGCCGCTCAAGCTGGAGCGGGCGCGTTTCATCACCCGGGTCGAGAGCGATGAGGCCGCGCGTGGGCCAGAGGGCTTCGACCGGGTCGAGTTCTGGGTCGAGACCAATCCGGGCACGCGGCCGGGGCCTATGATGAAAGTCGCCTCGGGCGGCGAGCTCTCGCGCTTCATGCTGGCGCTCAAGGTCGTGCTGGCCGAGCGCGGCTCGGCCCCGACGCTGGTCTTCGACGAGATCGACACGGGCGTCGGCGGCGCCGTCGCAGATGCGATCGGCGAGCGGCTGGCGCGATTGGCCGGACGCGTGCAGGTGATCTCGGTCACCCATGCGCCGCAGGTCGCGGCCAAGGCCGGTCAGCATTTCCTGATCGCCAAATCGGCGGAAGGCGAAGCCGTGCGGACGGTGACGCGCGTCACAGTGCTGGCCGAGCAGGCGCGGCGCGAGGAGATTGCGCGGATGCTTGCCGGAGCCTCGATCACCGAGGAGGCGCGCGCCGCGGCCGGGCGCCTGCTGGAAGCGGCGGGATTGCGCGGCTGAAGCGAATTCTCTGAAGTCGTCATTCCGGATCTGCGCTTCGCTTGCCCGGAATGACGACGGTTGATGACCTACGCGGCGACCAATTCGTAGCCCGCGCCCTTCTTGACCACCCGCCGGAAGCCCTCAACATGGCCGCCGCAAACCAACCAGTTCTCATGCGCGGCGCGTTCCAGGATGCCGCGGCGGGAGGCTAGCGCAGTCGCAGCGTCGAGATCGTAGACGAAGCCGATATCCGGTTCCAAGGCCTGGAGGTCGGAGAGATGCAGCGCATCGCCCCAGAGCAGCAGGCTCTCGTTCTCGCCTTCGATCAGATAGCCGCTATGGCCGAAGGTGTGGCCGGGCAGGGGGAGCAAGCTGATGCCGGGCCGCGCCTCGCCGGCCGGAACGGAGCGGATGCGACCGGCATAGAGCTTCTTCAGCGTTGCCGTGATGGCGAAAGCGCCGTGCTTCTTCTCCGGCACCCGTGCGCGATTGGCCTCGTCGCCATAGAAGCCGAAATCGGCCTCGGGCACGATGATCTCGGCATTCGGGAAGCGGGCTGCATCGCCGTCGAACAGGCCGAGCGCGTGGTCGCCATGAAGATGCGTGATCAGCACGCGGGCGACATCCTCTGGTGTAATCCCGGCGGCGGCCATGGCCTCAGGGGCATGGCCCATCGCGGCGCCCCAGGAGGGGCCGGTGCCAGCATCGATCAGCGTGATGCCATCCGATCCCTTCAGCGCGAAGCAGTTCACGACGATGTTGATCTTCGGCTTGCCCCAACGCGCCAGCGCCTCGTCGCGAGCGGCCGCGCCGTCGGCGTGGATCAGCACATCGAGCGGGGCCTCGAAGACGCCGTCATGCAGGATCGATATCTCGTAGGCGCCGATGCGGCGGGACTGCAGGACCATGGCTGTTCTCCGCTGCGGCATCTTGCACGTTCGGTGAAGCTGGGAAGCTAGTGGGCCCGCCGCCTTGCCGGCAAGGCGCGTCCGGCCCGGCCCGGCCCTGCGCAGGGCGCGGGAATGCCGCATTTCCTTTTGTGTCGCTTTGCTTTATGAGCTGCTGTCATCCGATGGTGCAGCTGCCCGTTAGATCGCCATGCGTCCTGCTGGACGCCCCTGGGGGCGACCTAATTATTTGTTTTGGCATCGGATTTTCTGAGAAGTGAGACCCACTTTTCGGTCCGATTACCAAATGCCGCCTGAACCCATCGCCACGCTTCGCGCCGTTAATTCATCTTACGCCGCAAACCTTTAGGCCCTTATCGCATGTCCTTTTCCCTCACGAGCCCGCCGCTCGCGCGCGCGCTCGCCGATCGCAATTACTCCGACCCGACGCCGGTGCAGAGCGCCGTGATCGAAGAGGCCGCCCGCGGGCGCGACCTCTTGGTCTCATCGCAGACCGGCTCCGGCAAGACCATCGCCTACGGTCTCGCGATCGGCGAGACCCTGCTGGGCACCGCCGAGAAGCTCGGCCCCGCCGCCGAGCCGCTTGCTCTCATCATCGCGCCGACGCGCGAGCTTGCCTTGCAGGTGCAGCGCGAGCTCGCCTGGCTCTATGCTCAGACCGGTGCGCGGGTGATCTCCTGCGTCGGCGGCATGGACCCGCGCCGCGAGGCGATGCTGCTCGACGAGGGCGCCCATATCGTCGTCGGTACGCCCGGCCGCCTGCGCGATCATATCGAGCGCCGCCGCCTCGACGTCTCCGCTCTGAAGGCTGTCGTGCTCGACGAGGCCGATGAGATGCTTGATCTCGGCTTCCGCGACGATCTCGAATACATCCTGAAGACCACGCCGGCGGAGCGCCGCAGCCTGCTGTTCTCGGCGACCTTCCCGAAGGCGATCGTCCAGCTCGCGCAGAGCTACCAGCGCGATGCGCTGCGCATCGAGGTCGAAGCGACCCGCCGCGGCCATGCCGACATCGCCTACAAGGCCGTGCGCGTCTTCCCGAAGGAAGCCGAGCTCGCGGTCGTCAACCTGCTGCGCTTCCATAATGCGCCGGTGGCGCTGGTCTTCTGCAACACCCGCAATGCGGTGCGCCATCTCGAGGCGATCCTGCTGGAGCGCGGCTTCACTTCGGTCGCGCTGTCCGGCGAACTCGGCCAGAACGAGCGCAATGCGGCGCTCCAGGCGCTGCGCGACGGACGCGCGCGGGTTTGCGTCGCGACCGATGTTGCGGCGCGCGGCATCGACCTGCCGGGACTCGACCTCGTCATCCATGCCGAATTGCCTAATGATTCCGAGGTGATGCAGCATCGCTCGGGCCGCACCGGCCGCGCCGGCAACAAGGGCACGAGCGTCCTGCTGGTGCCGCAGTCGCGTCGGCGCAAGGCCGAGCGCCTGCTGATGGAAGGCAAGGTCGAGGCCGAGTGGATCGGCCCGCCGACGCCGGAGGAGATCCGCGCGCTCGATCAGGAGCGCCTGCTGGCCGACCCGATGCTCAGTGGCGAGACCGGCGAAGACGATGTCGGCATGATCGAGGCGCTGATGGCCGGCCGCGAGGCGCGCGACATCGCTGCGGCGCTGGTCAGGCTCTATCGGGCGCGGCTGCCGGCGGCCGAAGAGGTCGGCGATCCCGGCTTCGGCCGAGACGAGCGCCGTCCGGTTCGTTCGAACGAGGACTATGCCGCCAAGCGTCGGCCCTTCGGCGCGGGGCGCGACGAAGGCGAGGATGGCGAGCGGCCGCGCAAGCCGGCAGGGCCACGCGGGGATACCGTCTGGTTCCGGCTCGACATCGGTCGCAAGCAGGGCGCCGATCCGCGCCAGGTGCTGCCGATGCTGTGCCGGCGCGGCCGGATCACGCGCGACGAGGTCGGCGCGATCCGCATCTTTGATCGTGAGACCAAGGTCGAGATCGATGCCGAGGTGGCCGAGCGCTTCTACGAATCCGTGCGCATCCCCGATCGCGACAAGATCGTGATCGAGATGGCGGAAGCGGACGAGCGGCGTCCGGCGAAATCCTTCGCCGACAAGGCCGAGCGTCCGGCCGCGCCGCGGAAGAGCTGGGGCGATGATAAGGTGGCTGGCGAGTACAGGCCGCAGCGGCCACGCTTCGAGCCCCGGGACGCGAATCAACGCGCGCCGCGGGGAGAGGACCGCCAGCCCTATCGCGCCGACAGCAGGCCCGCGCGCGACGACGCGCGTCCGCCGCGCCGCGACGACGGCAAGCCCGGTGGTGGCGGCTTCAAGAAGCCCTATGCTGGGAAGGGCAAGCCTTTCGCTGGCAAGCCAGAGGGCGGGCGCCCGGCCGGCGGCAAGCCGTTCGGCAAGGGCAAGCCGCGCGGCGGCCCTCGCGGCTGAGCTTCAGCCTTTACACAAAGCGCCGTCAGCCCGGACAAGCTGCGCAGCAGCGCCGATCCGGGATCGATCGTAGAGCTCTGCGCTCTATGATGGATCCCGGGTCAAGCCCGGGATGACGGCGCTATTTCTTTGAAGATCGGTGCGCTTCAAGCCGTCGCCCGTTGGGTGGGCGCTTCCGGTCCCCCGCCTCAGCGCAGGCCGAGGAAGGAGAGAATGGCGAGGACGACGACGACGAGGCCGACGATATAAATGATGTTGTTCATGAAAAACCCCCTGACTAAATGGAGCCGTCAGGCTCGATCTGGCAGGGAGTGAACCCCTTTTGGGGGCAAAAAGTTCCCGTATCGACAGGAGCGCGCGCCCGTGGCGCGCTCGACCCCAGGCCGGCCGGTCAGCCCACGACCTTGCGATAGAGATGCCAGGTGGCGTGGCCGAGAACCGGCATGACCACGACCAGCCCGACCAGCACCGGCAGGCAACCGAGCACCAGAAGCCCGGTCACGATCAGGCCCCAATACATCATCACGCGCGGATTGGCCTCGACGGCGGCGATCGAGGTGCGGATCGCCGTGGGCGCATCGACATGCCGGTCGATGATCAGCGGGAACGACACCACCGAGATCGCGAAGGCGGCGATCGCGAAGAGCAGCCCGAGCGAGTTGCCGATGACGATCATGATCCAGCCATCGGCCGTGGTGAAGACGGCACGCAGGAAATCTGCGGTCGAGACGTCGGCCGGCAGGCCGAGGATCCCGCGATAGAGGAACCAGGCGCTGAACAGCCAGGCGAGGAAGAGCCCGGTCAGCATCGCGCCCAAAAGGACGGTCTGCCCGATCGACGGCGAGCGCAGCACTTCGAGTGCGTGGGACCAGGACGAGTCGAGCCCCTTCTCGCGGCGGCGGCTCACCTCATAGAGCCCGATTGCGGCGAAGGGGCCGATCAGCGCGAAGCCGCTGAGCAGCGGGAAGAGCAGGGGGAAGATGTTGTAGCTCACGGTGAGCTGCGCCAGCAGGATGCCGGCGATGGGATAGATCACGGCGATGAAGACGAGATGGCTCGGTTGCGCCATGAAGTCTTCCCAGCCGCGCTGCAGCGCCTCGCGCAAATCCCTCGTGGTGATGGTCTTGATGCGCGGCTGCGAGAGCGTGACGATGTCATGTACGGTGCCGTCAACATTGGCCATGGCGAGCCTCCCGGTTCCGGCCCGGTTCACCACGGCTGTCGACGTGTCCTTGGCGTCAACGGCCGATGGCGTCGAGCTTCCAATTCCCAGCGCCTAAACTATACGCGCGAAAGCCGGATTTGTCGCAAGGCATCTCGCGGATGTGAGGATTGGCCCCCCGAGCCCTCATCCAGAGGAGCCGCGCCTGCGGCGTCTCGAAGGATGTTCCAGGCGGTCCGGAGCCATCTGGAGCATCCTTCGAGACGTAGGCCGATGGCCTGCTCCTCAGGATGAGGGCCGCGGGGCTGGAGCGGCGCGAGGCAGCGGTTCCTGCCCTTCCTCGTCACCGCCATCTCGCCTAATGCTGTGCCATGAGCGACTCCGACGACACCGCCCTCTCCGAAACGCCCGTTGCCGAGCTGACGCCGCGCAAGGCGAAGGCCGAGCACGAGCAGCTCGCAGCGCAGGTGCAGGCCGCGAACGACGCCTATTTCCAGGACGATCAGCCGATCATGGACGACGCGGCCTATGACGCGAAGCGTCGGCGTCTGGTCGCGCTCGAGGAGGCTTTTCCAGGGCTGAAGGAAACCGGCGGCGTCAGCGGCAAGGTCGGCGCCAAGCCTTCAGGCAAATTCGCCAAGATCCGGCACCGTGTGCCGATGCTCTCGCTCGACAACGCCTTCTCTGATGAGGCCGTGGCCGAGTTCGCGGGCCGGGTCTACCGTTTCCTCGGCCGCAGGGAAGAGGAGGGCGGCATCGCCTTCACCGCCGAGCCGAAGATCGACGGCCTATCGCTCTCGCTACGCTACGAGAAGGGCGAGCTGGTTTCGGCTGCGACGCGCGGCGATGGCGAGGAGGGCGAGGACGTCACCCTCAATGCCCGCACCATCTCCGAAATCCCCGGAACGCTCGCCGGACCGGATGTGCCTGAGATCGCCGAAGTGCGCGGCGAGGTCTATCTCGGTCATGCCGATTTTGCGGGGATCAACGAACGCCAGCGCGAGAAGGGGCAGCCCGAATTCGCCAATCCGCGCAATGCCGCGGCAGGCTCGCTGCGCCAGCTCGACGTTAGCGTCACGGCCTCGCGGCCCCTGCGGTTTTTTGCCTATGCCTGGGGCGAGATGCCGGTGTTGCCGGCGCCGACGCAGATGGGCGTGGTCGAGGCGTTCAAACGCTGGGGTTTCCGCACGAACCCGCTGATGAAGCGCTGCGAGAGCGTGGAGGAGCTGATCGCGCGGTACCGGCTGATCGAGAGCCAGCGCGCGACGCTCGGCTACGATATCGACGGCGTGGTCTACAAGGTCGACGATCTCGCGCTGCAGGCCAGGCTCGGCTTCGTCTCGCGGGCGCCGCGCTGGGCGATCGCGCACAAATTCCCGGCGGAACTCGCGACAACCGTTCTCGAAGCGATCGACATCCAGGTGGGCCGCACCGGCGCGCTCTCGCCGGTGGCGCGGCTGAAGCCGGTGACGGTCGGCGGTGTCGTCGTGACCAATGCGACGCTGCACAACGAGGACTATATCCGCGGTTTCGATTCCAAGGGTTTGCCGATCCGCGACGGCACCGACATTCGCGTCGGCGACACGGTGACGGTGAAGCGGGCGGGGGACGTCATCCCGCGCGTCGAGGCGGTTGATCTGTCGATGCGGCCGGCGGATTCGAAACCCTATGAGTTTCCGACGCTCTGTCCGGCCTGCGGCAGCCATGCGACGCGGGAGCTCAATCCGCGCACCGGCAAGGAAGATGCGGTGCGTCGCTGCACGGGCGGCCTGATCTGCCCGGCGCAGGCCGTCGAGCGGCTGAAGCATTTCGTCTCGCGTGATGCGATGGATATCGACGGGCTCGGCGACAAGCAGATCGAGTTCTTTCACAGCGATCCTGAACTGCCTGTGAAGGAGCCCGCCGACATCTTCACGCTGGCCGAGCGCGATGCGGCCAATCTCAAGAAGCTCAAGGACAAGGAAGGCTTCGGCGCCGTCAGCGCGAAGAAGCTGTTCGACGCGATCGAGGATCGGCGCCGGCCGCCGCTCAACCGCTTCATCTTCGGGCTCGGCATCCGCCATATCGGCGAGACGACCGCGCGGCTGCTGGCGCGGCATTACGGTTCGTTCGAGGCGCTGCGGGCAGCCGGCATCGCGGCTGCCGACGAGGCCTCGCCCGAGCGCCAGGAGCTCGACGCCATCGATAGCGTCGGCCCCACAGTGGTCGAGGCGCTGATCGAGTTCTTCGGCGAGCCGCATAACGAGGAATTGCTCGACCGCCTGCTGGCGCAGGTCTGGCCTCAGCCGCTGGAGGCGGTGGCCTCGGCGAGCCCAGTCGCCGGCAAGGTCGTGGTGTTCACCGGCGCGCTGGAGCGGATGACCCGCGACGAGGCCAAGGCGATGGCCGAGCGGCTCGGCGCCAAGGTCGCGGGCTCGGTGTCGTCGAAGACCGACCTGCTCGTGGCCGGACCGGGGGCGGGCTCCAAGCTCAAGGACGCTGCGAAGCACGGCGTCGAAGTGATCGACGAGGCCGGCTGGTTCGATCTGGTGGGTGGAAGCGCCGGGACCTGAGCGCGGAACCCATGACCGCAACGGTTGCCGTCATGGTCGGGCTTGTCCCGACCATCCACGTCTTCGTGGTCGAGGGTCGTGTTCAAGACGTGGATGCTCGCCACAAGGGCGAGCATGACGACAACTGGGTCGCCTGTCAGCTACTCCGCCGCTTCCGCCGGCGGCGTGAACATCGCGGCCGGCTGCGCCTCGCCCGCCGCCCGCACCTGGCCCGGTGCCGTGCCGGTGATGCGCTTGAAGGCGCGGCTGAAGGAAGCCTCTGACTCGTAGCCGAGGCGCTGCGCGACCACCGCGATCCGCAGCTTGTCGCGGGCGAGCCATTGCCGGGCCTGATGCATCCTGACCTGCGCGACATAGCGGGCCGGAGTCTCGCCGACGACCTCGGCGAAGCGCTCGGCGAAACCCGAACGGGAAGCGCCCATCAGCTCGGCGAGGCTCTCGACCGTCCAGTCCGCCTCGGGATGGGCGTGGATGGCCGCCAGCACCTTGCCGATTGTTGGGCAGCGCGCGGCTGCGACCCAGCCCTTGGCGGCGCCGCAGCCGCGTTCGACCCACGCGCGGATGATCGCCGCGGCCAGCACATCGGCGAGGCGGGCGAGGATGCCGCCCGCACCGACCCGGTCCATCGCGACCTCGCGGCCCATCGCCTCCAGCAGATGCGGGATGCCCGGCTCGTTGGCGATGAAATCGCTCATCCGCATCAGGTCAGGCATCAACCGCAGCAGCGGGTGGTCGAGATCGACATTGAAGGTCATGCGGCCGGTGAAGAGCAGCATATGCTCGCCGGTGCCGCCGCCCTCGACATCGAAGATATTGCCATAGGTTTCGCGCACCCGGCAGTCGCAGGGCGGGGAGGCGACGACCTCTGGCGAACTCGCCAGGACATGGCCGCCGCCGCGTGGCAGCAGCACGGCGTCGCCATCGGCGAGTTCCAGCCATTCGCCGGCCTGCGTCTTCAGCCAGCAGCGGCCGCGCGAAATGAAGTGGAAATAGGCTTCATTGGTCGGGGGGAAGGCGACGCCCCAGGGCGCGGCCAACTGGCAGCGGCTGTAGTCGACGCCGTCGAGTCTCAGGCCCCGGAGCATCTCTGTCAGGTGGTCGGCGGAAGCGGTCATGGCAATCCTGGACGAACGGTCATGAGATGCGGATGATATAGCATGGAAACTCCACGAGGCCACGCCCATCTTCCGGCGACTTCATGGAGACCCCCATGTCAGATTCCCTATCTGCCACTGCACTTGAATTCGACGACACCGCCGAGGATGCGCGCGAAAAGCCGGCTTGGCCCGCTGTCGTCTCATTGACCTTCGGCGTCTTCGGCCTCGTTACCGCCGAGTTCCTGCCCGCCAGCCTGTTGACCCCGATGGCCGCCGATGTCGGCGTTTCCGTCGGAGCCGCCGGGCAGGCCGTCACCGCAACGGCGGTCGTCGGCGCCATCGCCGGCCTCGCCGCCGCCATCGTGACGCGCGGCATCGACCGGCGCCTCGTGATCTGGTCGCTGACCGGGCTGCTGATCGTTTCCAGCGCGCTCGCCGCAGTCGCCACCAATCTGCCGACGCTGCTTTTCGCGCGTGTCCTGCTCGGCATCGGGCTCGGGGCCTTCTGGTCGATGGTGGCGGCGACCGCGATGCGGCTCGTGCCGCCGAGCGCCCTGCCCAAGGCGATGTCCCTGATCTTCACCGGCGTTTCGGTTGCGACGGTGAGCGCGGCGCCGATCGGCGCCTATGTCGGCAACCTCTGGGGCTGGCGCGTCGTGTTCTGGCTCTCGGCTCTGATCGGCGTGGCGACGCTCGTCATCCAGATGGCGGTGCTGCCGCGGCTGCCGGCGCGCGGCTCGCCCGACATCCGCACGCTCTTCCGGTTGCTCGGCCAGCCCAGCATCGCGCTCGTCCTGGCCGGCATCGTCGTGGTGATCTCCGGGCACTTCGCCGGTTTCACCTATGTGCGACCGTTCCTGGAGCAGATCCCCAAGCTTTCGGTCGAGGCGATCTCGCTCGTCCTGCTGGCCTATGGTGTCGGCGGCTTCTTCGGAAACTTCCTGGGCGGGGCGATCACGGCCCGCAGCGCCAAGGCCTCGGTGATCTTCGGCGCCTTCGCGATCGCGCTGATGGGGGTGAGCCTGCTGTTCGCCGGCGCCTCGCCGATCGCCTCGGCGGTCGCTGTCGGTCTCTGGGGCTTCGCCTTCGGCGCGCTGCCGGTGGGCTTCCAGACCTGGCTGGTGCGCGTCGCACCGGAAGAGGAGGCCGAATCTGCCGGCGGCCTGCTCGTTGCGGCTTTCCAGGTCGCGATTGCGAGTGGCGCCATCTTCGGCGGGCTCCTGGTCGACGGTTTCGGCACGCTCGGTGTGATCGCCTATGCCACCGTCGCGACCCTGGTCGGCGGGCTCGGCGTGCTGCTGCTCGGCGCGAAGAGCCCCGAGCGGGTCGGTGCCGGCAGCGCCTCCCACGCCATCTGAGATCGCTGTTCGAGCATCTGAGCCCTCATCCTGAGGAGCAAGCCGACGGCTTGCGTCTCGAAGGATGCTTCAGAGGGTTCCGGAGACATCTGGATCGCCCTTCGAGACGGCCCTTCGGGCCTCCTCAGGACGAGGGCTCGAAAAGGTGCTCCGGCCGAACCGTGAATCCCATCGCCGGGCAACGAAACACATCGGGCGCGTGATGCGCCCGATCACTTTTCTTCAAGACAGCAGCGCCGCGAGAGCGTTTATGCTCGCGCCATGGAAGCAGTCACACAAGGCGAGACATTTGGCCTCGAACCGCTCGTCGCCGGCGAGCGGGCGAAGCTGTTTCCGGCCGAGCGCTTCAACGGGCTGGATTGCCTCGCCGCGACCTTCCGCCGCCATGCCTACGCGCCGCATCAGCATGAAAGCTATGTGATCGGCATCATCGAGGCCGGCTGCGAGACCTTCCGGATCCGGGGCGAGCGCCATTACGCACGCCCGAGCCAGATCGCCTTCGTCAATCCGCTCGAGACCCATGACGGGGAGCCCTACGGGCGGGGCTACAGCTACCGGATGACCTATCCGGAGGTCGGGCTGATCCGCGAGGTCGCGGCCTCGCTCAGCGGCCGGGACAGTGTCGGCACGCCGTTCTTTCCGCAGCCGCTGGTCGAGGACCCCGATGGGGCTGCGCTGTTCGCCTCCGCGCATCATGCCATCGAGGACGGCGAGGATCTGCTGGCCAGCGAGGAGATGCTTCTGCGCTTCTATGCGCTCTGCCTGGCGCGCCATGCCGATCTCTCGGTCCGCCCCGTCGGAGCCGAGGCCGGCCCCGTCGCCAGGGCGCGCGAACTGTTCGAGGCGCGCTACGAAGAGGATCTGTCGCTCGCCGATCTCGCCCGGCTCACCGGCCTGCCGCGCCATCACCTGATCCGTGCCTTCCGGCAGGAGACGGGGCTGACGCCCCATGCCTATCTGGTCGATGTCCGCGTGCGGCGCGCCCGCGAGCGGCTGCGACGCGGCGAGATGCCCGGCGATGTCGCTGCGGCGACCGGCTTCTGCGACCAGCCGCATCTGACCCGCGCCTTCAAGGCCCGCTTCGGTGTGACGCCCGGCGCCTTCCGCGCGGCGCATCTCGGCTGAGCGCCCTTCCGAAAGAACCCAACCATGTCCACGATGCGTGACGACATCAGGCGCGGCCTGAACGATATCTGGCCGGCTGCGGTGGCTGCGGCGCCGATCGGCCTGCTCTTCGGCGCGGTGGCCGCCAGCAAGGGGCTGTCGCCGCTGGAGGTGTTCCTTATGAGCACCATGGTCTTCGCCGGCGGGGCGCAATTTGCAGCGGTGGAGCTGTGGACGACGCCGGCGCCTGTCGCGGCGCTGGTCTTCTCGACGCTGCTGATCAATGCCCGCCATGTCCTGATGGGGGCATCGCTCGCGCCCAAGCTCGAGGGCTTCAGCCGCTGGCAGAAATTCCTCGGCCTCTACTACATGGCCGACGAGAACTGGGCGCTGGCCGAGAAGCGCTCCCGCACCCACCGGCTCACGCCGGCCTACTGGTTCGCGATGGTCATCCCCTTCGTGCTGGGCTGGCTCGTCAACTCGACGCTGGGGGCGACCATCGGCGCCGTGCTGGGCGATCCGAAGCGGCTGGGCGCCGATTTCGCCTTCACGGCACTCTTCATCGCGCTGGTCGCGGCCTTCTGGAAGGGACGGGTGACGTTCTGGACGGTGGCGGCGGCGGGCATCGCCTCGGCCGTGACCTATCGCCTTGCCGGGCCGCCCTGGCATGTCGCGGCGGGCGCCCTTTGCGGTTTGCTGGCGGCCTGGCTCGCGGCCGGCGCGGAGGAGCTTCCGATGACGAAGGAGGTCGAGGCGTGAGCGTCGATCCGATCAACCTTCTCGCCTTCCTCGGCATGGCGATCGTGACCTATGCGACGCGCGTCGCCGGGCTCGCGCTCGCCGGACGGCTTAATCTGTCACCCCGCGCGCAAGCCGCCTTCGATGCGATCCCGCCCGCCGTGCTTGTCGCCGTCATCGCGCCGAGCGCGCTCGCCACCGGCTGGGCCGAGACGGCAGCGGCGGCGATTGCGGCATTGGCCGCGACGCGGCTGCCGCTGCTGGGTGTGGTGGCCGTCGGCGTGGTAGCGGTGGTGGCGTTCCGGATGGTGATGTGAGCTGCCGTCATGCTCGGGCTCGACCCGAGCATCTCATGACCAGAGGCTGCGGTTTCGCCCCTTTTCCGGCAGGAGATTCACGGGTCGAAGCTGCGCTTCGCCCGAGATTGACGCCGGGTCACAACGGCCGGCAGGCCTTCTCCAGCCATTCCTCGGCCCCGCCCGTGACCAGCGGGCTGAGCTTCTGCCAGACCGTGGCGTGATAGGCGTCGATCCAGGCGATCTCGCCGGCATCGAGCAGTGCCGTGTCGATCAGCGCCCGCTCATAGGGGCACCAGGTGATGGTCTCGAAGCCGTAGATCGTGCGCTCGGCACCGGGGATCGCGCGCTCCTCGACGACGATCAGGTTCTCGATGCGGATGCCGTATTCACCCTGCTTGTAGTAGCCGGGCTCGTTGGAGAGGATCATACCCGGCTCCAGCGGCGTGATGCCGAGCTTGGACAGGCGCTGCGGCCCCTCATGCACCGAGAGATAGCTGCCGACGCCGTGGCCGGTGCCGTGGTCGAAGTCGAAGCCGCCCTGCCAGAGCGGCAGCCGGGCGAAGGCGTCGAGCTGCGCGCCGGAGGTTCCCTTGACGAAGACCAGCCGCGAGATCGCGACATGGCCCTTGAGCACCCGGGTGTACCGGTCGCGCATCTCGGCCGTGGGCTCGCCGATGACGATGGTGCGGGTGATGTCGGTGGTGCCGTCCTCGTACTGGCCGCCTGAATCGACCAGGAAGATGCCCGGCTCCAGCCGGCGGTTGGTCGCCTCGCTGACGCGGTAATGCGGGAGGGCGGCGTTGGGGCCTGCGCCAGCGATCGTGGTGAAGGAGACGTCCTTCAGCAGCCCGGTCCTGAGACGTTCGGCTTCGAGCGCTGCGACGGCGTCGATCTCGGTGAGATCGCCCTTCGGCGCCTCGCGCGCGAGCCAGGCGAGATAGTTCGTCATCGCCGCGCCGTCACGCAGATGGGCCGTGCGGGTGCCCTTGAGTTCGGCAGCGTTCTTGCGCGCCTTCATCAGCGCGATCGGGTCGGTGCCGGCGTCGGGCGTGCCGCCGGCATCGCGGATCAGCGTCGCCAGGGCCGCCGCGGCGGTCGTCGCGTCGAGGCGGACCTTGGCCTTGGCCGCACCGAGCTTCTTGAGCTGGTTTTCGAGCTCGGCCGGGGGTGCGATCTCGCCGACCGCGCCGATCGCGTCGCCGGCCTCGTTGGTGATCTTCTCGGGCGCGAGGAACACGGTCGGGCGCCCCTCCCGTGGGACGATGGCGTAGCCGAGCGGCAAGGGCGTGTGCTCGACATCGCCGCCGCGGATGTTGAAGACCCAGGCCAGAGCATGCGGATCGGAGACGACGAGCGCGTCGACCTTGGCCTCGGCAAGCGCCTTCTGGATGCGGGCGAGCTTGGAGACGCTGTCCTCCCCAGCAAAGGCGGCCGGATGCGCCTTGACGGGCGCGGTCGGCGGTGCCGGGCGGTCGCTCCATAGCGCGTCGATCGGGTTGGTCTTGACCGCGACGAGGCTGCCGCCGGCTGCGGCCGCCGCCTTTTCGAGGCGGGCGAGGCCATCGACCGTATGCAGCCAGGGATCGTAGCCGAGCTTGCCCCCAGCCGGCAGGTTCTGCTCGACCCAGCGCTCCAGCGGCGTCTGCTCCATGCGCACGGGCGTGACGACCTTGGTGTCGGTCTGCTCGGCCGATTGGATGGTGTAGCGGCCATCGACGACCAGAGCGGCCTTGTCAGCCAGCACGACGGCGTTCCCGGCCGAACCGGTGAAGCCGGTCAGCCAGGCGAGGCGGGCCATATGCGCCGGGACATATTCGCCCTGATGCTCGTCGGCGCGCGGGATGACGAAGCCGTCGAGACCTTGCGCCGTGAGCGCCATGCGCAGCGCAGCGACGCGGCCGGCAACCAGCCTTGGGTCGCTGGGCTCGGAGAAGGACTGGAAGCGGCAGGTCGGTAGGGTCGATTCGGTCATGGCGGGGTCCGGCTCAGATGGTCGTGCGTGCTGTCGAACGACCACGGCGATCTATGTAATTGTTATCGCGTCGAATTTCTCCGAAAGGCGGATTCCACTTTTCGGTCCGATGCTATGGTGTGCCCATCGTCGCGCTCCATCGGCGAAAGCGCCAGTGCAAATGCGCCGGCGGGCGATGCCTGTTCCGTGGGATCGCGCTGCCTTACAGGCCGGCATTGTGCTGTTTGGTTATGCAATATACGCAAACATTAACGGATATTGGCGTCTTGCATGCGTTTTTCGCATATCTCGCATATGCGAACATATCTTCTCGCATGTGCGAAATGATCCCACTTTAGTCGCATAAGAGAACGAGGAAGCGACCGGGACTGTCCTTCGTTTTTCGGAGATAGACCCATGACCTATGTGTTGAACAACGCCGACGTGCTGCCCGTAGCAGTGGTGGCCGAAACCAGGGCCAGCAAAGCCGACAAGCCGAGCGTGATGCAGCGCCTCTATGCCGCGCTGATCGAAAGCCGCAAACGCTCCGCCGCTCGCGAACTGCGTGCCCGCAACCTCCTCGTCAACGAGGCCGAGATCGTGCTGGGCGGCTACCCGTCCGCGACGCTGTCGAGCGACGTCTCGCTGCCCTTCAACCGCTGAGTTTCCGGCCGCTGCGGCCAGCCCGCGCGCCGATAGCACACAGGACCCGAACCATGATCACCATCATCAAGCATATCGTCGAGCAGATCGTCGACGCTGCGAAGTTCACCGCCGCCGTCTGGCACGATGCTCGTAGCCTCCAGGCCGAGGCCGCGCGCGAGTACGGCCATATTGGCGAGTAACAACCTCGCGCTTCTAGCGGCATCGGCCTATCAGGCCCGATGCTCTGGCGCCGGAGGTCAGGCAGGGCGGCGGAGCCTCGGGGCTGCGCCGCCTTTTTTCATGACCAGGGTCGCCCAGCCCTCGCGCAGCGACTGGCTGACGAGATAGATGCCGTGGTGCCGGTAGGCCGAGACCACCCCGGCGACATCCATGGCGAGCAGGCCGGACAGGATGAGTGTCCCGTCCCGCGAGAGCACGCGCGCGATCGAGGGCGCGAGCTGCCTCAGGGGCCCCGCGAGGATATTGGCGAAGACGAGGTCGAAACGGCCGGGCCGGTTCGCCTTGGCGTGGCGCAGGCCCGGCGCGACATAGAGATCGAGCGCATTGGGCGCGTGGTTGAGGCGGGCGTTGTGAGCGGAGACCTCGACCGCGATCGCGTCGATATCGCCGGCGACGACCTTGCGCTTGATCTGCTTGGCCAGAGCCAGTGCCAGGATGCCTGTGCCGGTGCCGACGTCGAGCCCGTGGCGCGGACGCCGCTTCTTCAGCTCGGCGTGCAGCGCCAGCAGGCAGCCCGAGGTGGTGCCGTGATGGCCGGTGCCGAAAGCGAGCGCCGCCTCGATCTCGATGGCGACGTCGTTGACCCGCACGACATCCCGGTCATGCGCACCGTGGACGATGACGCGGCCGGCGCGCACGGGCTTCAGCCCGTCGAGGCTGGTCGCGACCCAATCCCGCGTGTTGACGGTGGTGAAGGGCGTGGTGTCGACGAGATCGCCGATGATCGGGCGCAGCAGGTCGCGCACCGCCTCCTCGTCCGGGTGCTGGGCGAAGTAGATCTCGACCTTCCAGGGCGCATTCAGCGAAAGCGTGGTGACGCCTTCCTCGATCTCGAAAGCCGAAATTGCGGTCTCGGTCGGGTCGAAGATCTCGCCGAGCAATTCGGTCAGGGCCCGGGCCTTCTCGCCCGAGGTGGAGAGTTCGAAGACGGTCGCGACCGTCGCTGGCAGGAGGCCTTCGCGCATGCGGTGGCATTAGCAGGGCGGGGCGGGGTTGTCATGCGGTGCAGCGCAGCCGTCATGGCCCGGCTTGACCCGGCCATCTCCGAAACAAGCGCCTTCCCGTCCTGAGATTCTCGGGTCGCCGCCGAGCGGCGCGCGAGAATGACGCGGGCATCACGCGTGCTGGGCGTTCAACGCGGCGAAGACATTGGCGAAATTGCCCGTGGCCTCGGCATAGCGCAGCGGCTTGCAGCGCTCGACGATGACCTCCGCGGCGTCGGGCCCGGTTTCGAGGATCGTCATGACCTCGGCGATGAAGTCGGCGAGCGGCATGGCGGCGGGGTCGACGGCCTGCTGTGCCCCCATCAACTCGGTCTGGACATAGGGCGGGGCGATCTCGATGACCCCGACAGACGTATCCTTCAGCTGCTCGCGCAGGCCGATCGACCAGGAATGGATTGCGGCTTTGGTCGCGCTGTAGGTCGGCGTCACCGCCAGGGGCACGAAGGCGAGGCCGGAGGAGACGGTCAGGACCGTGGCGCTTGGCTGCTTCAACAGATGCGGCAGCAGTGCGGTCGTCAGGCGGATTGGGCCGAGCAGGTTGGTCGTGACTGTCTCTTCGGCGATGGCGAGATTGTCAGCGGCTGGGACATTCTCGGGCTTCATGATGCCGGCGTTGTTGATGATGGCGTTGAGCTTCGGGAAGCGCTCGACGGCCTGGCGGGCGAAGGCTTCGATATCGGCCTTGTCCTGAATGTCGAGCAGCATCGAAGCCATGCCCGGATTGGCGGCGGTGACCTCGTCGAGCACGGCTTCGCGACGCCCGGCGATGATGACCTGGTTGCCCTTCGCGTGCAGCGCCTCGGCCAGCGCTCGGCCGATGCCGGAGCCGCCGCCGGTAATCAGGATGGTGTTGCCGGAAATGTTCATCGCAAGTCCCTTTCGTGGTTGCGTGACACCAGTTGGCATCGTTACTCTTCAATGGAAAGAAGGCGCCGAAAGGTTCCATACATACCAAAAGGAGAGCGTCGATGCAGGCGATCCGAACCGCGATGGCGGCGATGCATGCGCGCAGCGAAGCGATCCCTCCGGTGAGCCCCGCGGTGGAGTCGCTGGTGCGGCAGGTGATCGCTCAGGTCGCGGACAAATGGACGATGCTGGTTCTGGAGGCGCTCGAGGAGCATGGCACGCTGCGCTTCACAGAGGTCGGCCGCATGGTCGGCGGCATCAGCCAGAAGATGCTGACCAAGACGCTGCGGGAAATGGAGCGAGACGGGCTGGTTGTCCGCACCGTCCATCCGGTGATCCCGCCCCATGTCGATTATACGCTGACCGAGCTCGGCCGCGAGCTCAGCGCCGCCTTCTGCGGCGTCTGGGTCTGGGCCGAGACCTACTATCCGCAAGTCTCGGCGGCGCGGAAGGCGTTCCGCGAGCGGGAAGGCGGCGCCTGATCATTCGTTCGCAGACGCGCAGCCCTCATCCTGAGGAGCAAGCCATCGGCTTGCGTCTCGAAGGATGGTCCAGGAGGCTCCAGAGACATCTGGAACATCCTTCGAGACACCGCTCACGCGGCTTCTCAGGATGAGGGTTCGAATCTACAAGGGACTCCGAGCGCTCAGAGGTCTTTCGTCAGGTAGATCCGGGTCGCGCCCGGCGG
Organism: Allobosea sp. RAF48; assembly: GCF_052114025.1. Classification (NCBI taxonomy): domain Bacteria; kingdom Pseudomonadati; phylum Pseudomonadota; class Alphaproteobacteria; order Hyphomicrobiales; family Alloboseaceae; genus Allobosea; species Allobosea sp. RAF48. The sequence goes on along the minus strand of NZ_JBFRDZ010000003.1, from coordinate 162,701 downwards.
CTTCGGGGCGATCTCGCCGAAGACCTGCCAGCCGAGCTTCTTGTAGAATTCCGGCGCCTGGAAGCTGATGGTATAGAGCACAGCCTTGCTGCAGCCGCGCCGCCGGCCTTCCTCCTCCGCCATGGCGAGGATGCGGCTGCCGACGCCGGAGCCGCGCAGGCTCTTCGGCAGATAGACGGTGTCGATGAAGAGCAGGCCGAGCGAGGTGCGCCCCGCGAGCCCGCCGATCGGCTCGCCGGTCTCCGGATCATCGACGCGGATCGTCAGCGTCTGGCGATCATTCCGACCGATCTTCTCGTCGTTGTAGCTTCGCAGGCCGTTATGGAGGACGTCGCGAAGAGCATCGTCCTCGGCGTCGGTCAGCGCGATCTGGGGAGTCATATCGGTCGTTTCGTCAAAGAGTCGGCGGCGTAGGCGCCGCTTCTACTCCGCTGCCGGCTGGAGCGATACATCCGACGCCGGGATAAGGGCGATCGCGTGCCGAGCCATCTCGGCTGCTGTCTCGGCATCGGCCTTCAATTCGCTAGGGGTCCGGGCTCGGGGCGCTGCCCCGCCCTGCGCTTCGATCCAGACCGCGACGGCCTCCGGTGCATTGAGCAGGGCTTCATCCAACGTATCGCCGGCCGCGAAGCAGCCGGGCAGATCGGGAAACCAGACGCCGACGGCATGGTCGGGGCCTGCATCCTCGATGATGGCGACGTAGTGGGTCATGTCAGTCGCGCGGCCAGCCTGCCTGCTTGTAGATTTTCAACACAAGGCCGGGTCCGAAACTCTTCTTCGGATGCGGCACCACGATAGTGTCACGGACGCCGGGCTTTTTGAAGACATGGTGCGAGCCGGTGACGCGCACGCATTCCCAACCCTCGCGTTCGAGGCGGCGCATGATGTCGGCGCTGTTGTTGAGCATCGGTGCTCCAAAACGATGATTGGTGAAGCACCCTGCTATCTATACTAATCTCTCGGCATGTCTGGTGATAAACGCTGAGCAGTTACCACTTGACAAGGCAATGAAGAACTCATCCCGCCTTCTGCACGAACGAGTCCAGCACCATCTTCCGCCCGGCCTTGTCGAAATCGACTGTCAGCTTGTTGCCGTCGACGCTGGCGACCGAGCCGGGGCCGAACTTGACGTGGAAGACGCGGGCGCCCTCGCCATAGGCGGATTCGCCGGTGGATTTGGCCGTCAACTCGCCCTCGATCAGCAGCGGGCCGCGCTGGCGCGAGCTTGAACCGAAACCGCGGCCGCTTTCGGAGAAGCCGCTTCCGCCGCCGCCGTTCTTGGCGCGATTCTCCTGCGCGCGCTGCCAGCCCGGCGTGTTGTAGCTGGAGCCGAAGCTCTCCATCCGATCGAAGCGCGAGGCGCCGTAGCCGCCCTGCGAATAGCTGGTGGGGGCCTGCTCGACCTCGACATGCTCCTCCGGCAATTCGTCGATGAAGCGGGAGGGGAGGCTGGTCTGCCAGAGGCCGTGGATGCGGCGGTTCGAGGCGAAATAGAGCTTCAGCTTCTTGCGGGCGCGCGTGAGGCCGACATGGGCGAGGCGGCGCTCTTCTTCCAGGCCGGCGCGGCCGCTCTCGTCGAGCGCGCGCTGGTTGGGGAACAGGCCCTCCTCCCAGCCGGGCAGGAAGACCGTGTCGAACTCCAGCCCCTTGGCGGCATGCAGCGTCATGATCGAAACGCGGGCTTCCGCCTCGCCGTCGGCGACATCCATCACGAGCGAGACGTGCTCGAGGAAGGCCGGCAGATCCGGGAATTCGTCGAGCGAGCGCACGAGTTCCTTGAGGTTTTCGAGGCGCCCGGCGGCATCGGCCGAGCGATCCTTCTTCCACATCTCGGTATAGCCGGATTCCTCCAGCACCAGCTCGGCGAGCTCACCCTGCGGCATGTGCTCGGCGCGGGCCGACCAGCGGCCGAAGGCCTCGACCAGTTCGCGCAGCGCCGTGCGGGCCTTGGGCTTGAGCTCGTCGCTCTCGACCGCGGCGCGGGCCGACTGCATCAGCGAGAAGCCGGTGGCGCGGGCATGGTTGTGCAGGAGCTGGACCGTCGCGTCGCCGAGGCCGCGCTTGGGCACGTTGACGATGCGCTCGAAGGCAAGATCGTCGGTCGGCGAGACCACGCAGCGCAAATAGGCGAGCGCGTCGCGGATCTCGGCGCGCTCGTAGAAGCGCGGGCCGCCGATGACGCGATAGGGCACGCCGGCCTGGACGAAGCGCTCCTCGATTTCGCGCATTTGGGCGGAGATGCGGACGAGCACCGCGACCTGGCCGAGATCCTGGCCCTTGGACTGCATCGCCTCGATCTCGTCGGAGACGAGGCGGGCTTCCTCCTGGCTGTCCCAGGCGCCGGTGATGGTGACCTTCTCGCCGAGCGCATCCTCGGTGCGCAACGTCTTGCCGAGACGGCCTTCATTGCGGGCGATCAGCTTGGAGGCGGTGGCGAGGATATGGCCGGTCGAGCGGTAGTTGCGTTCCAGCCGGATCACGGTCGCGCCTGGAAAATCGTGCTCGAACCGAAGGATGTTGTCGACCTCGGCGCCGCGCCAGCCATAGATCGACTGGTCGTCGTCGCCGACGCAGCAGATGTTGCGGCGGCCCTGCGCGAGCAGGCGCAGCCAGAGATACTGCGCCGTATTGGTGTCCTGGTACTCGTCGACGAGGATGTAGCGGAAGCGGTCGTGATAGGTCTGGAGCACGTCCGGATAGTCGCGGAACAGCGTCAGGCAATGCAGCAGGAGATCGCCGAAATCGACAGCGTTCAGCGCCTTCAGGCGCTCCTGATAGGCGGCGTAAAGCTTGCCGCCCTTGCCGTTGGCGAAGACGGCTGCCTCGCCCGGCGCGACGTCCTTCGGCGCAAGGCCGCGGTTCTTCCAGCTATCGATGAAGCCCGCCAGCATGCGGCCGGGCCAGCGCTTCTCGTCGATGTTCTCGGCCTGGATCACCTGCTTCATCAGGCGGATCTGGTCGTCGGTGTCGAGGATGGTGAAGTCGCTGCGCAGGTCGAGCAGTTCGGCGTGGCGGCGCAGGAGCTTGGCCGAGATCGAGTGGAAGGTGCCAAGCCAGGGCATGCCCTCGGCGACAGGGCCGACGAGATGGGCGACGCGCTCCTTCATCTCGCGCGCCGCCTTGTTTGTGAAGGTGACGGCGAGGATCTGCGAGGGATAGGCGCGGCTGGTCGAGATCAGGTGGCCGATGCGTGTGGTGAGCACGCGGGTCTTGCCGGTGCCGGCGCCGGCCAGCACGAGCACCGGTCCCTCCGTCGCCTCGACCGCCTGGCGCTRTTCCGGGTTCAGACCCGCGAGATAGCCGGCCGCCGGCTGCGCGGCAGCGCGCGCGGCCAGCCCGCCGGGGCGGGGCAGGGGAGCGGAAAAGGCGTCGGTATCGGACAAGGGTCTAAGCTGCTCGTGCGTGATTCGTTCTCCGGCGAATATAGGGCGTCAGTGTCGGGATTGCGCCCCCCACCGACAAGGCGTTGAAAATATCGAGCCCTCATCCTGAGGAGCCCCGCAGGGCCGTCTCGAAGGATGCTTCAATAGCCTCCTTGAGGTTCTCCCGCGATCTGGATCATCCTTCGAGACGCAGCCTGCGGCTGCTCCTCAGGATGAGGGCTCGCGTGTGGAGAGGAGGCGCCCATGACTGATGTCGTGTCGCGATCCGGCGGCTGGGAGGTCATCAATCAGGTGCCTGTGCTGGCCGACTACGATGCCTTCTTGGCCGATCCGGTGCTGCCCGGCATCGTCGCGGCCTTCGGGGCCGACTGGGCGCGCGAGCGGCTGCAGGAGGCGGGGCGCACGGTCGGCTCGGCCCGCGTGCAGGAACTGGCCTATCTCGCCAACCGTCACACGCCGGAGCTTCGGGCCTTCGACCGTTTTGGCAATCGCATCGACGAGATCGCCTTCCATCCGGCCTGGCATGAGCTGATGGGGTTCGCCATCGGGCAGGAGACGCATGCGCTGGCCTGGAACCGTCCGGGGCCCGGCGCGCAGGTGGCCCGCGCCGCGCTGCAATATCTCTGGTACGGCGGGGAGAGCGGGATCTGCTGCCCGATCAGCATGACCTATGCTGCCGTGCCGGTGCTGAAACAGGACGCGTTGATTTGGGAGCAGTGGGGTTCCCTCGTCACCTCCAATCGCTATGACGCTCGACAAGGACCGGCGCATCTCAAGACCGGCGCGACCGTCGGCACGGCGATGACGGAGACGCAGGGCGGCTCGGATCTGCGCCAGACACAGACCGTTGCCGAGGAAAATCGCGACGGCACGTTTTCGCTGCACGGCCGGAAATGGTTCTTCTCGGTGCCGCATTCCGACGTCTTCCTGACGCTGGCGCGCACGCCGGAGGGCATCTCCTGCTTCGTCGTGCCGGGCTGGCTGCCGGATGGGTCGCGCAACGGCGTCGCGATCCAGCGGCTCAAGGACAAGGTCGGCAATCGCTCGAATGCCTCATCGGAGGTCGAGTTCCGCGGCGCCATCGGTCGTCTGATCGGCGAGCCGGGGCGGGGCATCCGCACGGGTCTCTCGATGAACCACAATTCGCGGCTGGACATCGCCGCAGCCTCCTCCGGGCTGATGCGGATGGCGGTTTCGCTCGCGGCGCATCACGCGCAGCACCGGCGCGCCTTCCAGAAGGCGCTGATTGACCAGCCGATCATGCAGAACGTTCTCGCCGACCTCGCCATAGAGGCAGAGGCCGCTGCCTGGCTGGCTTTCCGGCTCTTCGCGGCGCTCGACCGGCAGGAGGAGTCGGCCGGCGAGCGGCTGCTGGCGCGGGTGGGGGCGCCGATCGCGAAATACTGGATCACGCGGCGGGCGCCGGCCGTCGTCACCGAGGCGCTGGAATGCCATGGCGGCAATGGTTTCATCGAGGAGAACCCGATGGCACGGCTCTACAGGGAGGCGCCGCTCAACGCGATCTGGGAGGGCTCGGGCAATGTCATCTGTCTCGATGTGCTGCGTTCGCTGGCGCGCGAGGAAGGGGCGGTCGACGTGCTGCGGGCGGAGTTGTTGACGGCTGCGGGAGCGGATCGGCGCTACGATGCGGCGCTGAAGCGACTGGAAGGCGAGCTGCCGGAACTGATCGGCAATGAGGGGCAGGCACGGCGGCTAACTGAAAAGCTGGCGCTGGCGCTGCAAGCCTCGCTGCTGTTGCGGTTCGCGCCCGCTGCGGTGGCGGATGCCTTTGTGGCGACGCGCTTGGGCGAGGGCTGGTCGGGGCAGTTCGGGGATTTGCCGCCGATGGTAGATGCGGCGGCGTTGGCGCGGCGGGCCGTGCCGGCCGTTTCGTAGAGCGGGCCGTCATGCTCGCCCTTGTGGCGAGCATCCATGTCTCGAACTCCGTCTTCGACCAGCGAAGACGTGGATGGTCGGGACGAGCCCGACCATGACGGCGGAGCGATTTTGCTAGGCTTCCGGCTCGAAATTCATCGCCACGCCGTTGATGCAGTAGCGCAGGCCGGTGGGCGGCGGGCCGTCGGGGAAGACGTGGCCGAGATGGCCGCCGCAATTGGCGCAATGGACCTCGGTGCGGACCATGCCGAACTTGCGGTCCTCGCTGGTCTCGACCGCGCCTTCGAGCGGCTGGTCAAAGCTCGGCCAGCCGGTGCCGCTCTCGAATTTCTTGCCCGACCTGAATAGCTTCTGGCCGCAGCCGGCGCAGGAGAAGGTGCCGGCGCGCTTCTCGTAGTTGAGCGCGCAGGAGCCAGCCCGCTCCGTGCCGTGGCCGCGCAGGATCTGATACTGCTCGGGCGTCAGGCGCTCGCGCCATTCGGCGTCAGTCAGCTGGAAGGGGAAGGTCTCGTCCTGCTTCTTCGGCTCGCCGAACATGCTCATCAGACCCATTGCGATCTCCTTTCGGCCGGGGCGGTGGCCACCTCATCGGCTCTCGTGCCGGCAATATGGCGTCTCGCGCGCTGAATTTCAGCCCCGCCGATCCAAGACGATTTCACGAGGCCGTGGCAATCGCCGGGGCTTCGTCACCTGACCGTCACGCGACTCCTCTAGCAGCCCCGCCACCCGCAAAGGGAGGAAAACCGGTGACGCAACAGGCGACGCAAACGGCGCGCGCGGCCCGCCGCATGACGAGCTCGGGCCTGGGATTGGCCGTCCGACGCAGCAAGAAGCTGTCGAAGGCGGGCATGCTGGAATGGCTGTTCGCCCGCGCCTTCTCCGGCCTGGTCTATCCACAGATCTGGGAAGATCCGGTCGTCGACATGGCGGCGCTGCAGCTCAAGGCCGACGACCATGTCGTGGCGATCGCGTCGGGCTCCTGCAACATCCTTTCCTATCTGACGGCTGCGCCGATCCGCGTCAGCGCCGTCGATCTCAATGCCGCGCATATCGCGCTCGGCCGGTTGAAGCTTGCGGCGCTGGCGCGGATGGAGCGACAGGAGGACTTCCTGCGCTTCTTCGGCCGGGCGAACGTGCGCGGCAACGTCGGCGTCTACGACCGCGAGATCGCTGATCATCTCGACGCCGTCTCGCGCGGCTACTGGGAGGGGCGGGGCCTTAACGGCCAGCGTCGGATCAACGTCTTCGCTAAGGGCTTCTATCGCTACGGCCTGCTCGGCCGTTTCATCGGCACGGGCCATGTGCTGGCGCGGGCGTTGGGCGGCAACCCGCTGATGATGCTGGCGGCGCGCGACCTTTCCGAGCAGCGTGCGCTCTACGAGCAGCATCTCGCGCCGGTCTTCGAGCGCAAGCTGGTGCGTTGGCTCGTGCGCCAGCCGGCCTCGCTCTACGGGCTCGGCATCCCGCCGGCACAGTACAAGGCGCTCGCCGCCGATGGCGAAGACGGGATCCTCGGCGCGCTGAAGCTGAGGCTTGAGCGGTTGGCCTGCGATTTCGACATGAAGGAGAACTACTTCGCCCAGCAGGCTTTCGGCCGGCGCTATGGCGAGGGGCCGGATGCGGCCTTCCCGCCCTATCTGCAGCCGCGGCATTTCGCGGCGGTGAAGGAGCGCGCCCCGAACGTCTCCTATCGCCAGAGCGCGATCACGGCCGTTCTCGAAGACCAACCAGCCGAAAGCTGCGACGCCTATGTGCTGCTCGATGCGCAGGACTGGATGAACGACGCCGACCTCACGGCGCTGTGGTCGCAGATCACGCGGACGGCGCGGCCGGGCGCGCGGGTGATCTTCCGCACGGCGGCCGACGAGCGGCTGCTGCCGGGCCGGGTGCCGGCGGCGATCCTCGATCAGTGGCAGTACGAGGAGGAGCGCAGCCGCGATCTCTGCCGGCAGGACCGCTCGGCGATCTATGGCGGCTTCCACCTCTATGTGCTGAAGGGGGCGGCCCGGTGAGCGCGGCCGAGGCGCCGGGCGGCTCGGCCGCCGGGTTGATGGACCGGATCTATCGGCATCAACGGCATATCTACGACGCCAGCCGGAAGTTCTATCTGCTCGGCCGCGACCAGCTTATCGACGGGTTGCAGCCTCCTCCCGGCGCCGCCGTGCTGGAGATCGGCTGCGGCACCGGGCGCAACCTGATCCAGATCGCAAGACGCTACCCGTCCTGTGCCTGCTACGGGCTCGACGTCTCCAGCGAGATGCTGGCGACGGCGCACGCTTCGGTGGCGCGGGCGGAGCTGGAAGATCGGATCCAGCTTGCCGAGGCAGACGCCACCGGTTTCGATCCTCAGGCGCTGTTCGGCCTTGAGGGCTTCGACCGGATCGTGATCTCCTATGCGCTGTCGATGATCCCGCCCTGGCAGGGTGTCGTCGCCGAGGCGCTGCGCCGCCTTAACATGGGCGGCTCATTGTATATCGTCGATTTCGGCGACCAGAGCGGGCTTCCGGCGGCGTTCAAGGCGGTGCTGCTGCGCTGGCTCGCCCTTTTCCATGTCACGCCACGCGAGGATCTGCCGGGAGCTGTGCGGGCGCTGGCGGAAGCTGCCGGAGCCGAATGCCGGCTCGGCGCGCCGTATCGCGGCTATGCGATGCATGCCGTCGTCACGCGCAGCCGCTAGGCTGCGTAGCGGCGCGCCTGCGGAGGTGAAGCAGAAATCCCGAGCTACGCCTGATCGGGCAACACCGCTCAGTGCCGCGTCTCGACCTCGGGCTCGCGCTCTTCGTTCGCTTCCTCGACGCGGATCGCCGACTTCTTCGGCATGCCGATGATGCGACCGATCGTGGCTGGCAGCGGCATCATGCTGTGGGCCGCCTTCATCAAGGCAAGATTCGCCAGGATGTCGGCAGGGAAGGGCACGACCCTGCGATGGACCATATCGACGTGCAGCGACAGGTTCTCGCTCGTCGCGGCGAGCCAACCCTCATGGGCGTGGCGCATCTCGAGATAGTAGTGCAGGCGCTTGTCGTCGAAGTCGATGAGCTGGGCGGTGACGCGGACGAGATCGCCGTCGGTCAGCTCACGCTTGTAGAGGATGTGGCATTCCGCGGTGAAGGTCGAGGCATGGCGTGTCTCGACATAGTCCCGCGTCAGGCCGACGAGCGAGAAGACTTCGTCCACCGCACGGTCGAACAGGACATGATAATAGGCCATGTTGAGGTGGCCGTTGTAGTCGATCCATTGCGGCTCGACCCGCATCGCCGACGAGACGAAGGGCGAGAAGAAGAGCGCCGGAGCGCGTGTATCGTTTGCCATGATCGCCCTCCCTGTCAGGCGCCTCGTTCAAGGGGCCGTCGCAGAATTGCGGCTGCCCATTTCCTCGTCTCGTGATCTAGTATGCACCGGTCGCAATCGGCGTCAGCATCTTGCTCCGACGAATAAAGCCGGATCATGTCGGACCGTAACCGATTGCGAAACCGATCTGTTCCAAGTCTAAGCGCCAAAACCGGATCTTGACAATGAGCCTGCCCGCCACCGCCCTTCATGACGGCCCTGCCTCTGCTGCAGCGCTGCCCCCGTCGCCGGAAGCCGTTGGGGCCGTGACGCAGGCGCTGGCCGCGCGCTTCGGCAACAGGCTCGTAACCAGCCTGGCGGTGCGCCAGCAGCACGGCCACACGCTGACCTGGATCCCGAATTTGCCGCCCGATGCGGTGGTGTTCCCGCAGAGCACGGAGCAAGTCTCCGAGATCGTGAAGCTCTGCGCCGCCCATGGCGTGCCGGTCATCCCCTTCGGCACCGGCACCTCGCTGGAGGGCCATGTCAACGCGGTCTATGGCGGCATCTGCATCGACATGTCGCAGATGAAGCGGATCATCGCGGTCCACGCCGAGGATCTCGACGTGGTGGTCGAGGCCGGCGTCACCCGCAAGGAGCTCAACGAGCATCTTCGCGACCAGGGCCTGATGTTCCCGATCGATCCCGGCGCGGACGCCTCCATCGGGGGCATGGCCGCGACGCGCGCTTCCGGCACCAACGCCGTCCGCTACGGCACGATGAAGGACAATGTGCTGGCGCTGAAGGCGGTGATGGCCGACGGCTCCATCGTCAAGACCTCGACCCGCGCCCGCAAGACGTCCGCGGGCTACGACCTCACCCGCCTGCTCGTCGGTTCGGAAGGCACGCTCGGCATCATCACCGAGGTGACGCTGAAGCTGCATGGCATCCCGGAGGCGATCGCAGCCGGCGTCTGCCCTTTCCCATCCGTGAAGGCGGCCTGCGACGCGACGATCCTGACCATCCAGACCGGCCTGCCGGTTGCGCGCATCGAACTGCTCGACGACGTGATGATCCGCGGTGTCAACCTGCATGCCAAGCTCGGCCTGCCGGAGACGACGATGCTCTTCGTCGAGTTCCACGGCACGGAAGCCGGCGTGGCCGAGCAGTCCGAGCGCTTCGGCGAGATCGCGGCGGAATATGGCGGCGGTCCCTTCGAATGGGCGACCAAGGCCGAGGACCGCTCCAAGCTCTGGCAGGCGCGCCATGACGCCTATTGGGCGGCGAAGGCGCTGCGGCCCGGCTTCGACTCGGTCGCGACCGATGTCTGCGTGCCGATCTCGCAACTGGCCGAATGCGTCGAGGAGACCAAGCGCGACATCGAGGCCTCCGGGCTGATCGCGCCGATCGCGGGCCATGTCGGCGACGGCAATTTCCACACGCAGCCGCTGGTCGATCTCAACGACAAGGCCGAGGTGGAGCGGGTCCAGGCCTTCATCGACAGGCTGGTGAAGCGCGCGCTGGCAATGGGCGGGACCTGCACGGGCGAGCACGGCGTCGGCCAGAAGAAGATGAAGTATCTCGAGCAGGAGCACGGGGCGGAAGCGCTCGCGGTCATGCGGACGCTGAAGCGTGCGCTCGACCCGCAGAACATCCTCAATCCCGGAAAAATCATCGTCCTGTGACATCGGCGCGGCTTGCGCTGCGGGCGCCCTTCGCGAAATGTCGTGATCCTGCCGCGACTTGCCGGCATGATCGCGGGCGGCCGCCGGTTCCGGGCCGGCGGCGCTACACCATTGCGACAGGGATAGAAAGCGGACGTTGCGTGAAAGCCTGACAGTTCTGGCCGGCCTGCTGGTGCTGGCGCTGCTGGCGGCCCTGATCGGCCCCGGCTTCGTCGACTGGCGCGTCTACCGGCCGCAGATCGAGACCAGGCTGAGCGAGGCGCTCGGAGTCGAGACGCAGATCGGCGGCGCCATCGGCCTGCGCCTGCTGCCTTCGCCGCGCATCTCGCTGGAGAACGTCCGGATCGGCGGCGGGGATGGCATGACCAGCGCGGCGGCCGCCGAGCAGGTGACCGTCGAACTGGCGCTGGCCGCGATGGCGCGCGGCGAATTCCGCTTCTCCGAAGCCGAGATCGACGGGGCCACGATCTCGCTTTCCCTCGACGATACCGGCGCGATCCGCCTGCCGGAGCGGACCGGCAAGGGCCTTCCGGCCGAGGCGCGGCTCGACAGGCTGCGGATCAGCCGTTCGGCCCTGATCTGGCGAGAGCCGGGCAAGCCGGCGGTCACGTTGACGCCCATCGCCGCGGAGGTTTCCGCCGTCAGCTTTGCAGGCCCCTGGCGCTTCGAGGGCGAGGTGGCCGGCGCATCCCTGCGCGTGATGACCGGCGAGATGGAGGAGAGCGGCAGACTGCGCGCCAAGGCCTTCCTCACCGGCGAGGATCTGCAGCTCAATTTCGACGGCTCCCTGATCCTGCCGACGGCGCCAGGGCGGATCGGCGTCGAGCTCGACGGCGCCTTCGGCCTGTCGCCTGGCGGGGCGGTCTCGCTGTCGGGCAGGGTGAAGGGCGGTGGCCGCCAACTCGACCTTGCCGGTCTCACGCTCGACCTCGCCGGCGGTGCGGCAAGGCTGGAGGGGGAGGGGCAATATCTGCCGGGAACCGGAGCTGGCTCGCTGGCGTTGCGCGCCCGCCGGCTCGATGCCGATGCACTGGCGGCGGCGCTGGCGGAACGCCAGGGCTTCGAGCGGGCGCTTACTGGCCTGCCGGGCGCTCTCGACATCGGCCTCGACCTCGACCAAGTCATCTGGCGCGGCGAGGATCTTTCGACATTCGCGCTGCGCGGGCGCCTGCATGACGGCGGATTAAGCGATGCTTCGGCCTCAGTCCGCGTGGCCGGCGCGTTGATCGGGGCGTCCGGCGGTCTGCGGGGCGAGGGAGCGTCGGGCCGCATCAATCTCAAGGCGGATGATGCGCGGCGCATCGCGCTGGTTCTGGCCAGGGCCGGATTGGACCCGGCCATGGCCGATTTCATCGCCGGGCTCGGGCGCATCGATGCCGATGCGGTCGGCTCCTGGGCGCCGGGGCGGATCGCGTTGCAGCGGCTGCTGGTTGCGGGTTCATCCGGCTTGCGGCTCGACGCGTCAGGGGAGGCTGGATCGGCCAAGCTCGCGGCCAAGGCTACGGTGAGCGGGCTCGCACTCGATACCCTGCCGCCGGGAACAAGCTTCAGCGGATTGTTCAGGCAGCCTGACATCGCGCTCGATCTGACGCTGGCCAATGCACGCTTTCGCAATGCTCCACCGGGCTCGGCCAGCCTCGATATCCGCCGAGAGGGCGATGCCTGGCGATTGAGCCGGCTCTCGGTCAACGGTTTCGGCGGCGTCAACGTCACCGGGGCCGGTTCGTTGCTGGCCGAGGGCGGGGAGATTTCGGGGCGGATCCGTGCGCCACGGGTCGAGACCCTGACGGCACTGGCCGGGCCGCTGCTGCCGGATGCGGCCGTGCAGGCGTTGATGCGGGCGGGCGAGGGGCTGGCGCGGCTGGACAGCGGCTTCCGCCTGACTCGGGCGGCTTCGGGCGAAACCGCGCTCTCGGCCGAGGGCAACGCGGCAGCCGGGAAGCTGACGATCAAGGGCGTGCTCGACCGCGCCGGAAACTGGAATCGCGCCACTCTGGGCTTCGACCTCGCCGACCGGCGGCAGGCCTTCACCGCGCTTGGCCTGCCCACGCCGATGCAGGGCGGAGCTGGCCGGCTCACGCTCGACATCGACAAAGGGCGCATGGTCGGCTCGCTGGCAGGGCCGGGTCTGTCCCTCGTGGTGGAGGATGGCGCCGGGGGGGCGCAGGTCTCGCTGCAAGCCGAAGGGCCGGCCCAGGTTCTGGCGGAGGGGCCGGCGCGGCTGCTGCCCGACGGGGTGCTCGACGCACATGCGCGACTGCAGGTGACTGGCGATGCGGTTCGGCTCGACGGTATCGCGGCCAATCTCGGTGGCATGGCAGCCAGCGGCTCGCTCACCTTGCCACGCGAGGGGCGCTACACCGGACGTTTCGCGATCCCCGCGGCGGATCTGCGCCAGCTGATCGCGACGGCGCTGGGACCGGCGCCGTCGGCCCCCGGGTCGATCTGGTCCACCGCACGGTTCGGGCGCGTCGGCGAGTTGCCGGAGCTCGACATCGCGGTCGAGGCCGGCACGCTCGCGGTCTTCGACGGCGGGGCGATCCGCAATGCCAGCTTCGCGTTGCGTTCGGATCAGGACGGGCTGCGGGTCGACGACATCAAGGGTACCTTTGGTGGGGGGCAGATCTCTGGCCGCCTCGGCCTGCGCCGGGATGGCGGGCTCGCTCAACTCAACGGGCGGCTGGCCCTGACCGCGATCGACATCGTGGAGATGACCAAGGGAGCCATCGGCGGCAAGGCTTCGGGGCAGGTCGAGTTCGGCGGATCGGGCGAGACGCCGGCACGCCTTATCGCGGGCCTGAGCGGAGCCGGCAGCCTGTCGCTCTCCGGCACGCGCCTCGCCCGTTTCGATCCGAACGCCTATGCCCGCATCATTGCCAATACGGGCGAGGATGCCTCCGAGAGCGATACCTCGCGACTGCAGGACCGGCTGGCCGAGGCTCTCGATCGCGATGCCTGGGCGCTCGGCGACGTAACCTTGCCGTTCACGCTGGCAGGCGGACTCATCCGGCTGCAGCCGTTCAGCTTCGAGCGCAACGGCTTGCGGGCGGAGGCGAGCGGCACCATTGATCTGCGCGCGCTCAATGCCGATCTCAGGCTCGCTCTCAAGCCCATCGGCGCGCTGCCGAAGGGGTGGCCCGGCGATGCCCCGCAGATCGGGATCGCCTGGCGTGGTCCGCTCTCGAACCTGCGGCGTGAGAGCGATGTCAGCGCGCTCTCGAACACGGTGGCGGCGCGGGCACTGGCGCGCGAGATCGAGCGCGTCGAGGCCTTCGAGGCGGATGCGCGCGAGCGGGCGGCGCATGCCCGGCGCCTGCGGGCCGAGCGCGAGATGCGTGAGAACGAGCGCAAGCTCAACGAATTCCTGAGGGGGCAGGAGGAGGCCCGCCTCGCCGAGGAGAAGCGGCAGGAAGAAGCGCGGCGTGCCGAGGAGCAGCGCAGGCAGGCCGAGGAGAAGCGGGCCGAGGAACTGCGCCGCGCGGAACAGGCGCGTGCCGATCAGGAGGCGCGCCGAAGGGCGGAGTTGGAGGAACGTGCGCGAGCCGCTGCGGAGCGGGCTGCCGTGCAAGCCGCTCCGCCGCAGCCGCAGTCACAGCCCGGCCCGCTCGTCCTGCCGGGCGCGCCGCGCGCCAGCTCTCCGGAAGGCGTCGTTCAGCAGCCGGCTCCGCCGTTGCAGATCCTGCCGGGCGCGCAGCCGCGCAATTGAGGGGCTTCAAACCCTTCGCGGGTTTGATTCCCGGCCTCTTCTCAAGCGGCTGAAGTAATCATGGCCCAGCGCTGCCTTGATGCTCAGCGGCGAGCCGCCGGTAATGAGAAAGCGCGTGCAAGCGCAGGGCCGAGGAGAGGTTGAGCTCGCCCCGGCGGGAATCGACTTCGACGACGAGGGCGGAAACCGGCTGGCCTTCGGTGGCGGCGATCTCCTTCAGTGCCTCCCAGAACTCGTCTTCCAGCGAGATACTGGTGCGATGGCCTGCTATGCTGAGCGAGCGCTTGCGCTCCGAACTCATGCCGGCTCCGGGTCCTTGTCGCCCTGCGCAAGCCTATGCCCGTCGATGTGGCGGGCGGCCTTGTCGCGCTCGGCCTCGGAGAGGCTGCGCTCGGCCTTGGTCCGGCCGAAGCTGATGCGGTTCTGCTCGGCCGCCTTATCCGCCTCCGTGCGCGCCTTCTGCTTGCGGGCGCGGCGGAGATTGATGATCTCGGCCATGAGCGCAGCTCCCTCAGCGCGGGCCGAGCATCTGCTCGGGCTTGACCGTCCTATCGAAGAGATCGGCGTCGACACCAGCCTTGAGCGCTTCCTCGCGCAGCGTCGTGCCGTTGTGGTGCGCGGCTTTGGCGATGTTCGCCGCCTTGTCATAGCCGATCGCCGGAGCCAGGGCGGTTACCAGCATGAGTGAGCGCGACAGCAGTTCCTTGAGCTGCGTCTCGTTGGCCTCGATGCCCTCCACGCAGTTGGTGCGGAAGCTTTCGGCCGCGTCGGCCAGCAGCCGGACCGACTGCAGGAAGGCGGCGGCGATGACCGGCTTGAAGACGTTGAGCTCGAAATGGCCCTGGCTTGCGGCGAAGCCGATCGTCGCCTGGTTGCCGTGGACCTGGGTCGCGACCATGGTCAGAGCCTCGGCCTGAGTCGGGTTGACCTTGCCGGGCATGATCGAGGAGCCGGGTTCGTTCTCCGGCAGGCTGATCTCGCCGAGACCGGAGCGCGGGCCGGAGCCCATCAGGCGGATGTCGTTGGCGATCTTGAACAGGTCGGAAGCGAGCGCAGCCAGCGAGCCATGGGCGGCAGCGAGTGCGCCGTGGCTTGCCAGCGCCTCGAACTTGTTCTCGGCCGTGCGGAAGGGCAGGCCGGTCAGCGTCGCGACCTCCTTGGCGAAGAGCACGGCGAAATCGGGATGGGTATTGAGGCCGGTGCCCACGGCTGTGCCGCCCTGCGCCAGCGCGTAGAGCCCGCCGAGCGCGGCTTCGATCCGGCCGATGCCGAGATGGAGCTGCATCGCATAGCCGGAGAATTCCTGGCCGAGCGTGACGGGCGTGGCATCCTGCAGATGGGTGCGACCGATCTTGACGAGATGCCTGAAGGCCTCGGCCTTGGCGTTCAGCGCCTTTTCGAGGTTGCGCAGGGCCGGGAGCAGCTTGCGCGTGATCTCGAGCACGGCCGCGATATGCATCGCAGTCGGGAAGGCATCGTTCGAGGACTGGCCGCGATTGACGTGGTCGTTGGGATGGACCGGGCTCTTGGCGCCAAGGCCGGCACCGAGCAGCTCGTTTGCCCGGTTCGCCAGCACCTCGTTGGCGTTCATGTTGGACTGGGTGCCGGAGCCGGTCTGCCATATCACCAGCGGAAAATGGCTGTCGAACTTGCCGGCGAGCGCTTCGTCTGCGGCCTGGCCGATGGCGCCGGCAACGCGCTGGTCGAGCAGCCCGAGCCGGGCGTTGACATGAGCCGCCGCCTTCTTGACCAGCACGAGGGCATGAACCAGCGGCAGCGGCATGCGCTCACGCTCGCCGCCGATCCGGAAATTCTCCAGAGAGCGCTGCGTCTGCGCGCCCCAATACCGGTCCGCAGGCACAGCGATGGGGCCGAAGGAATCGGTTTCGGTGCGCGTCTCGGTCATGGGAAGGTCCGTCAGGTCTTCTTGCGGAAGGAATCGAGGCTGACGACTTCGGCGCCGCTCTTGCCGTCGTCATCGGTTTCGCCGATCGCCGCGTCGCTGCCCTTGTCCGCGTCCTCTGCCGCCGAGGCCCGCGTCTTCAGCGCGGGCACGCCGGTCGGCACGACCTTGGTGGGAACGGGAGCGGGGGCAGCAACCGACTCGGACTGCGGGGCACCTGCCTCCTCCGGCTCGCCCTGCGTCTCGAACTTCAGGCCGAACTGCACGGAGGGGTCGAAGAAGGTCGTCACCGCATCGAAGGGGATGAGCAGCCGCTCCGGCACACCCGAAAAGGACAGGCCGACCTCGAAGGCATGGTCGCTGACGCTGAGGTCCCAGAACTGGTGCTGGAGGACGATCGTCATCTCGTCCGGGTGCTTCTCGCGCAGGCGCTGCGACAAGCGCACACCGGGCGCCCCGGTCCGGAAGGTGACGTAGAAATGATGCTCGCCGGGCAGGCCGTCCCGCGCCGCCTCCGTCAGGATCTTGCGGACGACGCCCTTCAGCGCTTCCTGCACCATCAGATCGTAACGAAGAACATCTTTGGACATCGGGTGCGTTTTTCCGCTTGCTGCTCCGGCGGGAACAGCCGGCAGGCCAGAATGAAAGTGGAGGCTTCTGTTGCCAGGCGCCTCCGGGCCCCGCCTTACGCGGCTAAGCGCAAGGGCTTTGGTTTGGGAACCAGCACCGCTTACGCGGCGACAGCAACCCGAGCATTGTTGTCGTTGGCAACTATGCTTTGGCCCGATAACGGCGGAACCATGCCGAGCAAAAGGACAACTTTTACACCCTCGTCGATCCTATTTCGCCCCCGCCAAAACCCTGAAAGATCAGGGCTTTGGTGGAGGCGCCGGGTACTGCCCCCGGGTCCGAAAGGCTTATTCCGAAATCCGTTTATCGCCATAGCCGCTCTTGCGAGTGGCAATGACGAATATAGGCGCAGCAGCGGCGCGGGGAAAGAGTGCTGAGCCGATTTCGACAGGCAATGCGGCATTCGGGCCTCAATCGAGAATGCGACCATTTCTAATGTCGATGTCGAGGATCATCTCGTCGTCGTCGACGCTGCGGCCGGATATCTCCCAGCGGTCGTCGGCGCGGGTTATTTCCTCGACATGGACGAGGCCGGCGCTCCAGGCGATGTTCCGGGCTTCGCTTTCCGAAATGATGGCATCCACTTCCCGCGCATGCCCGGCCACCGCGATGAGACCGTTCAGCGCGAGCGCGACCAGCAAGCCGGTTCCGGTCGTTTTCATCCACATCGACATATTCCCCACGAATCAGGCCGCGATGAGCGGCCCGGATTGAGGCGGGTTTGCGGATGCGGACGTTCACGGCCAGTCGCAATGGCGTGAGCCCTGGCGCATCTCTGCGTCTCCTTCCGGCGCGAAAATGCTCCAACTCCTTATCCGATCGCATTTTCTTCACGCGCGCCGGTGTCGCGCTCAAGAATGCGCTAGCTGCGTTCCGCCTTGACGGAGGCCGGACGCTCGCGCTCCATCTTGATGACGACACCGTCACTGGCGCGCAGGCCAATCTCGATTTCGGCGCCCGTGCTGTCCCGCCCCTCGACCTTATCAAGCGTCCTTGTCGAGTTTGGCCTCCTCGACGCGGACGAAGCCGTTCTCGGGGGCGATTCGCCTGGCCTCGTCCATCGAGACTGGGGGCGGCGCGGGGTCGATCGTCTCGGGCGCCTGGGCGTGGCCCGCATAGCCCAGGAGCCAGAACGGGCCGGAGACGGCGAGCGCCAGGAACGATCTACGCGAAAGCATGGAAATGTCTCCCTCTGGCGTTCCGGAGACGGCAACCGGGGGCCTCTGGCATCGTTCCTGCCGTCGGCCGGCGGGAGTGCATGCAAAGGCTGGGGATGTCCGCAGCGACAAGGGGGGCCAAGGCGCCGCAGAGCCGCTATGTTCGTCCGCCTTCAACTGTGAAGTAGGACTTCGCGAGAGGATGAGGGTTGCTGCGACAATGGTCGCGCAATTTCAGGAGGCAGGAATGACCAGGCGGCACCCGGAATACCAGTATCTCGACCTTCTTTCCGACGTGCTGGAGCGGGGCGACGAGCGGCTGGATCGTACCGGCGTCGGCACGCGGTCCATCTTCGGCGCCATGGCTCGATTTGACCTGTCGGATGGGACGGTACCCATTCTTACAACCAAGCGAGTCTTCTGGAAGACTGCGGTGAAAGAGATGCTCTGGTTTCTGACCGGGCAGACCAACATTCAGCCGCTGATCCGCGAGAATGTACGAATCTGGACCGACTGGCCGCTCGCCACCTACCGTCRCGAAACCGGCACGGACATCAGCCAGTCCGAATTCGAGAAGCGCATCGCGGAGGATGATGCATTTGCCGCGCGTTGGGGCGATCTGGGTCCCGTCTATGGCAAGCAATGGCGGCGCTGGTTGGGCGCTGATGGTCGCGAACACGACCAGATCGCGGATCTGATCAGCACTCTACGGAACAATCCGTCCAGCCGCCGAATGCTATTTCACGGTTGGAACGTGGCCGAGCTAAGTCAAATGGCCTTACCGCCTTGCCATATGGTCTATCAATACCACGTCACTTCCGATGGGCGGCTGAATTCTCTTTGCTTCCAAAGGTCAGCAGATCTGCTCCTTGGAGTAGGGTTCAACTGGGTGAACTGTTGCGCCCTTCAAATGATGATTGCGCAACAGGCGGGATTAAAGCTGGGCGACTTTGTCTGGTTTGGGGGAGACGTTCATCTCTACCTCAATCATCTCGGCCAGGCCCGGGAGCAATTGAGCCGTGATCCGCGTCCGTTCCCGAAAATGCGTCTGGTGCGGCAGGCAGCCAGCATCGACGACTATCGGATCGAGGACTTTGAAGTGGAGGGCTATTTGCCTCACGCCGTCATCAAGGCGGACGTCGCGGTCTGAGCCTAGCTACCGCGGACCAACTTGAGACGATCCGACCGTCCGGCAAAGGCGCGAACGGCCGCCTGGGCGGATGCCGTGATGGGTGCTTGTTCCTGCTGAGCGATCGCAGAAAGGCGCAAACCTGAGCTCGGGGTCTTGCCGCCCGCCGCAACTCGCCACGATCGATGCGCCGCAAACTTTCTCGCGGCCGCCTGCGTCGCGGCTGCCGTTACCTTCTGGCTGTGATCAACGAGTCCTGAGCCCCCGCGGCCGTTTGCGCGCCTCGGTATCGCACGACCTCACCCAGCGCCGGGAGATACCAGACTGGACTCAACATTAGAATGTTTCTAAAGAGTGTCGAGAACTCCTGTTTGTTGGTGACGTCTTGCCCGCGTTCTTCTCGCTCTTTCGGCCTGCCCGGCGACGGTTCGATGACCTCAGCCCGCAGGAGGTCCTTTCCCTCGCGATTCTCGCCGAGGAGGAAGACGGCCGCATCTACGCAGCCTACGCGGCAAATCTGGGCGAGCGGTATCCAGCTTCGGCTGCGATGTTCGATGCGATGGCGGCGGAAGAAAATGAGCACCGTCGCAGTTTGCTCGACCTCTATGTGCGCCGGTTCGGATCCACGGTCATTCCCATTCGTCGCGAGCACGTCGAAGGCTTCTATGCGCGGCGGCCGCTATGGCTGGTAAAATCGCTGCCGCTGGAGCGCGCCCGGGCGGAAGCCGCAGATATGGAGCGGCAGGCGGAAGCCTTCTACCGGCTGGCCGCATCCCGCAGCTCCGATGCAGAAACACGCAAGCTGCTGGGAGATCTTGCCGCCGCCGAGGCGAAGCATGAGCGGACGGCACTGGCTCTCGAAGACAGCCTGACGAGCGGCGACGAAGGGAAGACTGAAGCGGAGCACGCCAAGCGTCAGTTTGTCCTGACATGGGTCCAGCCTGGCCTCGCCGGACTGATGGACGGCTCGGTCTCGACGTTGGCGCCGATCTTCGCGACCGCGTTCGCGACACAGAACACGTGGACGACATTCTTGATCGGCCTGTCTGCTTCGGTCGGTGCTGGTATCTCGATGGGCTTCACAGAAGCAGCCCACGACGACGGCAAGCTCTCGGGACGCGGACCGCCGTGGAAGCGCGGCGTCGCTTCCGGCGTCATGACAGCGTTGGGCGGACTCGGGCATGCATTGCCCTACCTCATCCCTCAATTCTGGACCGCTACGATCATCGCGCTCTGTGTCGTTTTCGTCGAACTCTGGGCGATTGTCTGGATCCAAAATCGCTACATGGAGACGCCGATCGGCCGAGCCATGTTCCAGATCATTCTGGGCGGTCTGCTTGTTCTGGCGACCGGCATCCTCATCGGCGGCGCGTGAAGAACAAACGGAACCACCATGCAGCATAATTCCGACCTGACGCGGTATGACTCGACTACCATCGCTCTGCATTGGCTGACAGCTGCGCTTGTGCTGCTTTTGTGGCTCATGGCTCAAAGCGAAGCTCTGCTGCCGCGTGAATGGCGTCATGGCATGTGGTCCATCCACATCGCGGCCGGGGTGGGGCTGATATTGGTCTATGGCGTTCGAGTTCGGTGGCGCGTGTCATCAGGCCGCCGTCTTCCCTCCATCAATACGGGTGTTCTCCGGATAGCCGAGCAGGCCGTGCACTGGCTCCTATATGCCGTTCTGGCGGTCACCCTGGTTCTCGGYGTCGTCAATGTGGCAGCCAGAGGATGGGACCTGTTCGGCTTGGTCCAAATACCGTCCTTTGCAGCTGATGACCGCGCTCTGCGTCGCTCGATCAACGGCTGGCACGAACTCGCCGCCAACGCGTTGATCTGCTTGGCGGCGTTTCATGCGGTGGCCGCATTGTGGCACCACTATGCCTACAAGGATGGCGTGCTGAAGCGAATTTGGTTCACAAGCGGCGGAATGTCCGCTTCCCAGCGACCGCCCGGCGGCCATTAATGTGAAGGGTTTTGGCCCGGCTCATGCGGCGGCATGGTGCCGGGAGTGCCTGCCCACGAGGACTTCAACGAGCATCTGTTCCGCAGGCTATGGACTTATCGAAGAACCGCTGACCGAGCGCCGCCCGGGAGTTTCGAAGACCGTACGCCGTACGGTGCTCAAGGGACCAAGCGAGAACAGATTCCAGCTATCAAAAAAGGCGGAAGCAGCGGCGAGATCATAGTCAGCGTCCGTTTGTGCGCGCCGAAAGCAGCGCGGGGCCATCAGCGCGTCTCTCGTCGGTTTTGACGCAAATCAAACGGAACACCCTGGCACCGTGCAAAGTTCAGTTGTGCTGCTGAGCCCGGCGCTTCGGAGCGTCACGGAATCGCAGGTGGTCGCGCTCGTGGACGGGGGCGATAGCCAAAGCCGTCATACGCGTTGCCTCGGCCGAAGCTGCGATGATGCGAGAAAGGCCTGGTCATGTCGGACACGCAAGGCGCGGTGATTGACACGGTCCGCCTCTGCAAGGCGTTTGACCGGAACATGGTCGTGAACAATGTCGATCTCACCGTGAATCACGGCGAGATTTTCGGCCTGATCGGGCCGAATGGCGCCGGTAAATCCACACTTATCAAAATGTTGACCACGCTGTTGCCGCCAACCGGCGGAGATGCGTCGGTCGCGGGTTGCGATCTCCGCAAAGAGCCGCAGCGGCTGCGATCGCGTATCGGTTATGTCCCGCAACTCCTGTCGGCGGACGGCGCGCTGACGGGCTACGAGAACCTGTTGCTGTCGGCTCGGCTCTATCTCATCCCCCGAAAGGAGCGCGCCGCACGGATCGCCGAAGCTCTTTCGATGATTGGGCTAGCCGATGCGGAGGACCGTCTGGCGCAGCACTATTCCGGCGGCATGCTGCGGCGCCTCGAAATCGCCCAGAGCACGCTGCACAGGCCCGCGCTCGTGATCATGGACGAGCCCACCGTGGGGCTCGACCCCGTCGCGCGCAATGCGATCTGGGACCATATCCGCGATTTGAGGCAGCGTTTCGAGACGACGATCCTGATTACGACACATGTGATGGAGGAGGTCGAGGAGCTCTGCGATCGCGTCGGGATCTTGCACCGCGGGCGGCTCGAAAAGGTCGGAACCCCGGCGCAGCTCAAAGCCGAAATCGGTCCGACAGCGACGCTCGATGATGTCTTCGCTGCCATAGCCGGGCATGACATCGAAACAGGAGGCGACTATGGAGATGCGCGTCAATCGCGCCGCAGCGCCATCGGACGAAACTAGCGCCGGTCTGGCCGGGATCGCGGGTTTCTTCACCCAGATCCATGCGGTCGCGGATGCGGAGTTCCGCAAACTCAGGCATGATCCCAGCGAAATCCTGACCCGGGCCATCCAGCCGGTGATCTGGCTTTTGCTGTTTGGCGAGGTCATGGCGCAAGTGCGCGGACTTGCTACTGGCAATGTCCGCTATCTCGACTTTCTGGCACCGGGCATCCTGGCTCAGAGCGTGCTGTTCGCCGCCATCTTCTACGGCATAGCGGCGATCTGGGAGCGGGATCTGGGCGTCCTGCATCGCTACATGGTGAGCCCGGCACCGCGCAGCGCGCTGGTGCTGGGGAAGGCTACCGCAGCCGGTATACGTGGGCTTGCGCAGGCGGCGGTGGTCTATCTGCTTGCCTGGCTTCTCGGGATCGCGATCGATTTCAATCCGCTCAATCTTCTGGCGGTTGCAGGGCTGATCGCGCTGGGGTCGGCCCTCTTCTCGACTTTCTCGCTCATCATCGCCTGCATCGTGAAGACACGTGAGCGTTTCATGGGTATCGGCCAGGTGCTGACCATGCCGATCTTCTTCGCCAGCAATGCGATCTATCCGATCGAGATCATGCCCGGCTGGTTGAAGGCGGTTTCCCTGGCAAATCCGCTGACCTATCAGGTTGACGCGCTGCGGGCGCTGATGCTCGTCGGAGGCCAAAGCCGTTACGGACTGCCTGTCGACTGTGCCGTGCTGCTGGCAACGACCGCTGTTCTCGTCGCCATCGCAGCACGCATGTACCCCCGTCTCACGACGTAACGGCAGGAGGCATCCATGGCATTCCCGCGATCTCGGAGGTTCCGCGTGAGGCGTGGCGCCTCAATGCCGCATCCGGCGAGTTCCGGCGGATTCCTCAGGCCGTCCAGCCAACTTCTTCGATCATGGACGAATGTGCCGCGCCGGTCGTGCACGCGACGGGCAGGGCCGGGATCGCAAAATGAATGATCGCAATCGCGCTGACATGATGCAGGGGGTGGCTGCGGACGAGGCGGCGGGTGCGAGCGCCGCTTCGAAGCCGGAGGCCACGCCTCCTCGCGAAGGAGCCGCCGTAGATGCTGCTTCGGCCTCTCCGGGCAGGCGATTCATCGCGCTGCTGGGTCCGGGGCTGGTGACCGGCGCTGCCGATGATGATCCCAGCGGAATTGCGACCTACAGTCAGGTCGGCGCACAGTTCGGCTACGGCCTCGCCTGGACAATGCTGTTCAGCTTTCCCCTGATGGTCGCCATTCAGGCGATCAGCGCGCGGATCGGCTCGGTGACCGGCCGCGGCATCGCCAGCAATCTGCGGCGGCACTACTCGCCCTGGCTGCTGCGCAGCGTGCTGTTGTTGCTCGTCGTCGCCAATGTCTTCAACCTCGGCGCCGATCTGGGCGCGATGGGTTCTGCGCTCAAGCTTCTGATCGGCGGCTCGCAGCACCTCTATACTGTCGGGTTCGCCGTTCTCTCTGTACTGCTGCAAGCCTATATGAGCTATGAGCGCTATGCTGCCGTGCTGAAATGGGCGACGCTCTCGCTCTTCGCCTATGTCGCCGTCGTCTTCATATCCGGCGTACCGCTCGCTGCCGCGCTGCGCGGCGCCTTCGTTCCGCACCTGACTTTCGATAGCGCCCATGCCATGGCGCTGGTTGCCGTGCTCGGGACCACCATCAGCCCCTACCTCTTTTTTTGGCAGGCGGGCCAGGAGGTCGAGGAACTGCATCGGCGTCACATCAAGCCGTTGTTCGTTTCCCCCAAGGATGCGGGCGGGGAGCTGACGCGCATCAGGATCGACACTCTGGTCGGCATGGGCGTTTCCAACACGATCGCCTTGTTCATCATTCTCGCCACGGCCGCCACGCTCAACGCCCACGGCATCACCGATATCCAGACTTCGGCGCAGGCGGCAGAGGCGCTCCGCCCCATCGCGGGAGCCTATACCTTTGCACTCTTTACCACCGGCATCATCGCGACCGGGATGCTCGCCATTCCCGTTCTCGCCGGCTCTGTCGCCTATGCCACGAGTGAGACGTTTCGCTGGCCCGAGGGGCTGGACCATCGCCCTCGGGAAGCAAAAGCCTTCTATGCGACAATCGCCGTCGCTACGGTCGCCGGTCTCGGCCTCAACTTCGCCGGCATCGACGAGGTCAAGGCGCTTTACTGGAGTGCCGTACTCAATGGGGTGCTTGCGGCTCCATTGATGGTGGTGATCATGCTGATCGCTACAAACCGGCGCGTGATGGGGCGTCTGGTTCTGCCGCGCGCCCTCGTTGCAGGTGGTTGGATCGCGACAGCGGTGATGGCGATCGCAAGTGCGGGTTTTCTTCTGCTTTGAATTTTATGTTGAGAATTATCTCAAATGACTCAATGTCTTCGGCAATTTTGAAAGTTATGCGCCGGGTCGCCAAAGTTTTATTCCCGAATAAAGTTGCCTGAAGTTCGCGGATGTATGTGTCTGTATTGCGTGTGAATTCTATATATTAGGCGTTAATATCCTCAATATCGCCTGAATACACTTGTTCCAATAAGATGATTGAGCATTGAGATTGTATCTCTTCTCGAAGGGGTGCCGATTGATGCCCTTTTGGCCGCGACCGCGAGCTGTGCGGGCCTCCCGGCATTTCACTCCCGAAAACGCTGCACTCCACCCGTTGCATGTCATTCCGGATATGCTAAAAGCAGAATCGATTATTTGATCAAACGAGCACTCATAGGAAGCCCATGGGCCGGCGAGCGATCTACTCGGGTTCGAAGTTTGAGGAGCTGGCCGGCTATTCGCGCGCGCTCGTCGACGGGGACTGGATCTTCGTGTCGGGGACGGCTGGCTATGATCCGGTGAGCGGGGCCTTTCCGGCCTTGGCCGAGGATCAGGCCCGCCGTGCCTTGCAGACAATCGCGGAAGCGTTGGCGCAGGCCGATGCGTCCCTCGCCGATATCGTGTCGGTGCGCGTCTACCTCGCCGAGCGCGGCGATGTTCTCGCCGTATCCAAAGTCCTCGGTGAACAGTTTGTCGATCCGCGGCCGACCAATACGACGATCCTCTGCGGTTTTCCGGTCGAGGAGATCAAGGTCGAGATCGAGGCGGTTGCGCGGCGGGCTCAGGCGAGCGCCGTCGCATCCGAGGAGGCCGGACGATGAAGCGCGTTGCCCAGCGGATTTCGGGAACGCCGAAGAAATCCTTCGGCATGTACCAGAAGGCGGCGGCGCTGCGCGGTGCCGGCCATGATCTGATTCATCTGGAATTGGGGCGGCCGGCAGCGGACACGCCGGAGCACATCAAGCGGGCCACGATCGACGCCTTGCTCGCTGGTGATGTCCACTACAGCGACTTGCCCGGAACGGCGCGGTTGCGGAATGTCCTCGCGGAGAAGCTGCAAGCGCGCAACGGCATCGCGGCCGAGCCCGAGACCGTTCTCGTCACGAACGGGCTGACGCATGCGGCCTTCGCCGTCTTCATGGCGCTTCTCGACCAGGGCGACGAGGTCATCCTGATCGATCCCCATTACCCGCAGCATATCGGCAAGATCGAGCTCGCCGGAGCCAAGCCCGTCTTCGCGGCGCTCGATCCGGCCGATGATTTCAGGCTCGCGCCGGAGCGCATCGAAAGCCGGATCACGAGCCGGACGCGAATGATCGTGCTCGTCAATCCGGTAAACCCGACGGGGCGGGTGTTCACGCGGGCCGAGCTCGAGGGGCTCGCGGAACTCGCGCGCCGGCACGACCTGCTGGTCTTCGCCGACGAGGTGTATGAGGACATCGTCTATGACGGGGCGGAGCACTGCAGCATCGCTTCGCTTCCCGGCATGGCCGAGCGGACCTTCTCGGCCTTCGCCTTCACCAAGTCCTTCGCGATGGACGGCTGGCGCATCGGCTATCTCGCCGCGCCCGCCTGGGCCATGGCCGGACTGCTCAAGATCACGGCGAACGACGTCACGCATGTGAACACGTTCATCCAGGCCGGCGCCCATGCGGCGATCACCGGGCCGGGCGACGTTCTCGCCGCGCTGGTCGAGGAGGATCGCCGCAAACGCGATTTCGTGGTGCAGCGGCTGAACCAGATGCCGGGCGTGCGATGTGCCCTGCCGCAAGGCGCCATCTATGCGTTTCCCGACATCTCGGGCACCGGCCTGCCATCCCAGCTTCTCGCCGATATGATCCTCGAGCAGGCCCATGTCGTCGTCGAAGCCGGCAGCTTCTATGGCGCGGCGGGCGAGGGACATCTGCGCATCTGCTTCGGCTCGGAGGGCTTCGCGAGACTGGAAGAGGGCATGGATCGCCTGAGCAGCTTCTTCAATCGGCTGTGATCCGGGCGATGACTGCCAGAAAGCGACCTTTCACCATTCGGGGCGGCATGACGAGATGAGCGACGTCATCCTTGCAACCCGCGGCCTCTCCCGCAGCTTCGGCGCCTTGCGCGCCGTCGACGACGTCACCTTCTCCATAGCGAATGGCGGGATCACCGGGCTCATCGGCCCGAATGGCGCCGGCAAAAGCACGCTCTTCGGCTTGATCGCAGGCGAGGTCAGGCCGAGCTCGGGAGAAATCACCTTTGCCGGCCGGCCGATTACGGGTTTTCGACCGGATCGGATCTTCCGCGAGGGGTTGGCCCGCACCTTCCAGATTCCGCGCCCCTTCCCGCAGATGACGGTGCTCGAAAACGTCATGCTGGCCCCCGTCGCGCAGGCCGGGGAGCGCTTCTGGAACAACTGGTTTCGGCCGTCGCTCGTTCGCGAGGAGGAGCGACGCTGCCGCGAGCGCGCCATGGAGGTGCTCGGCTTCACGGGGCTGGCCGCCAAGGCGCAGGACCCCGCGGGCGTGCTTTCGGGCGGTCAGCAGAAGCTGCTCGAACTTGCGCGGGTGATGATGGTGGAGCCGCGGCTGATCCTGCTCGATGAGCCGGCGGCCGGCGTCAATCCGGCGCTGCTGGAGACGCTGATCGAGAAGATCGTGGCACTGAACGCGAGGGGGATCGGCTTCCTCATCGTCGAGCACAACATGGACATGGTGATGCGGATCTGCGGATCGATCATCGTCATGGCGCAAGGGCAGCTGATTTTCTCGGGCAGTCCGCAGGACGTCGTCCGCGAACAGCGTGTGGTCGACGCCTATCTGGGCGATGTGACGGAGCTGGCGCTGTGAGCGGGCCGCTTCTCGTCACCCGCAACCTGCGCGCCAGCTATCGCCGCGGTCTGCCGATCGTCCACGACATTTCGGTCGATGTCGCCGCTGGCGAACTCGTCACCCTCGTCGGTCCCAACGGCGCCGGCAAGTCGACCTTCATGAAGGCGCTCGCCGGGCTCGTCATGATCGAAGGGGGCACCATCCATCTCGACGATCATGACATCACCGGACGATCGACCCACGCGATCATCGCGGCCGGTGTCGGCTTCGTACCCCAGACCGGCAATGTCTTCGCCACGCTTTCGATCGAGGACAATCTGATCGCAGGCGGGCACATCCTTCCCAAGGCACTGCTGCGCGAGCGGCTCGCGCGCGCCTTCGAGCGGTTCCCCGCGCTCGCCGGCCATCGGCGTTCGGCCGCCAACGTCCTGTCGGGCGGTCAACGCCAGATGCTGGCGGTGGCCCGCGCCCTGATGACCGAGCCGCGGCTGATCATGCTCGACGAGCCGACGGCGGGGCTTGCGCCGAAGATCGTCCAGGAGGTTCTGGCCGATCTGCGCGCGCTGGCGGATAGCGGCGTCGCCGTGCTGATGGTCGAACAGAATGCGAAAGCGGCTCTGCGCGTCTCCGACAGGGGCTACGTCCTGGTCGAGGGTCGCAACCACATGGCGGGTACCGCGCGCGATCTGCTCGATGACGCCGCGATCGCCGAAGCCTTCCTCGGATCCCGGAGAGCGCCATGATCGGCCAGGCGATTGTGGACGGCCTCCTGACAGGCGGCATTCTGGCGCTCGGCGCGATCGGCTATTCGCTGAGCGCGCAAATCCTCAAATTCGCGAACTTCGCCCATGCCGAGATGCTGACGGTCGGCGCCTATCTCGCGCTGGCACTGGTGAGCCTGATGGGAACGGCCGAGCCGATCGGCCCCCTGTCCTTCGGCCTGCCGCTGATCGCGGCGACGGTGCTCGCGGGCATCGGCACCGGGCTGGTCGCGATCGCGGTCGACAGGCTCGTCTTCAGCCGGCTGCGCTCGCGGGGGGCCGCGGCTCTCACGCTGGTCTTCGCCAGCTTCGGCGTCGCGCTGATGCTGCGTAATCTGGTCCTGCTGCTATGG
This sequence comes from Allobosea sp. RAF48, assembly GCF_052114025.1. NCBI lineage: Bacteria > Pseudomonadati > Pseudomonadota > Alphaproteobacteria > Hyphomicrobiales > Alloboseaceae > Allobosea > Allobosea sp. RAF48. Next base: position 134,465 of record NZ_JBFRDZ010000003.1, on the reverse strand, counting down.
GGACCGGACGCGCATTACTACAGCCAGGAGCTTCAGATCGCGGTCGAGATCCTGCCCGACGTCCGTCTGATGCCGGATCATGTCTTCGTGCTGGCCCTGACCTTCGTCCTCGTGCTCTCGCTGCACCTCTTCCTGCAGTCGAGCCGCGTCGGCATCGCGATGCGCGCGATGGCGGACAGCCCGGCGCTGTCGCAGGCCTGCGGCATCGATACGGCGAGTGTCATTCGCTGGACCTGGCTATTGGCCGGCATGCTGGCGGCCTGCGCCGGCGTCTTCACCGGACTCACCGTCCAGATCCGGCCGGAGCTCGGCTTCAACATGCTGCTCGCGGTCCTGACCGCGGCTGTGCTCGGCGGGTCCGGCAGCCTTTTCGGTGCCGTCGTCGGCGGGCTGATCGTCGGGCTGGCCGAGAGCCTCTCCGTTCTGGTCATTCCCGCAAGCTTCAAGCCTGCGGTGCCGTTCCTGCTGCTCCTGCTCGTGCTGTATCTCCGGCCGCAGGGGCTCTTCGCCAAGTCGACACGCGCGTGAGGGCGGAATGATCGGTCTGTTATCCTATCTCGTCTTTTTCACGAGCGTCGCGTTGATCTTCGCGGTGGTCGTGCTGGGTCTCAATTTGCAGTGGGGCTCCACCGGCCTCTTCAACGCCGGTATCGTCGGCTTCTATGCGATCGGCGCCTATGCCTTCGCCATCCTGACTGCGCCGCCACGCCCTGAGCTCATCGGCAACTTCGGGCTTCCCTGGCTGGTCGGGCTGGCAGGTGCGATGGTCGCCTCGGCCTTCGCAGCGCTGATCATCGGCCTGGCCACGCTCAAGCTGCGCGACGACTATCTCGCGATCGCGACCTTCGGCATCGCCTCGACGATCCAGCTCCTCGCCCTGAACGCCGAGCCGCTGACCGGCGGCGCGATGGGCATCGCATCGATCCCCAACCCCGCCCGCGGCCTGTCCGGCTCGCCCATCGTCAACAATCTCTGCTATCTCGGGCTGGTTCTGGTGATCGTCGCGCTGGTCTATGGCGGCCTGCAGAAGATCGTCGCGTCGCCTTGGGGGCGCGTGCTGAAGGCAATCCGAGAGGACGAGATCGCCGCGCAGACGCTCGGCAAGGATGTCAGCCTTTTCCGGCTCCAGGCCTTCGTGCTGGGGTCGATGCTGATGGGGCTCGGCGGCGCGCTCTATGTCGGCTTCGTCGGCTTCGTCAGCCCCTCCGACTTCATGCCGATCCTGACCTTCCAGATCTGGACGATGCTGATCATCGGCGGGAGCGGCAACAACAAGGGCGCGATCCTGGGCGCGATCCTGGTCTGGGCGCTATGGACCCTGATCGGCGCCGCGACAGCCCAGTTGGTTCCCGCGCAATATCAGGCCTATGGCGGCGCGCTCCAGTCTGTGGTCATCGGCCTCATCCTCGTGCTGACGCTGCTGCTGCGCCCTCGCGGCCTGATCGGCGAACGAAGCACGACGTCCCGTCACGCCGCCTGATGGAGGCCAGCCGCGACGCGATCGCGGCTCAGCTCCCTTTCTTGCGCTTCGGCGGTGAATTCTCGACCTCGTCGCGACACAGCCGGCGCAGGAGATCCTGCGTCGTCTCGATGTCGCCCTTCACCGCCTTGGCGGCCGCGCGCGCATCGCCGGCCTCGATCGCCGCCACGAGGTCGCGATGATGGGAGCTAGGCCTGTAGCTGTCGGACACGAGCAGGGGCTCGATATAGTTCGACAGCATGCGCATATAGGGGCCGAAGCGCAGCCAGAGCGTCTGGATGAACTGCACCACCACGGGCGAGCCGCAGCTGTCGTAGACGGCGAAGTGGAATTCCTGGTTCCGGCCGAGCATCTTGGCGAGGTTGCGCTCGGCCGTGGCGGCCTCATGCTCCAGCATCAGCGCGGCGAAGCGCTTGCGGTCTTCCGCCGTGCTGCGCTCGGTGGCGAGCTTCGCGGCAAGCGTCTCCAGCGCGATGCGCGTGAGGCACAGATCGTTCAGGCCGGCGAGGCTGACGGTAGGCACCTTGGCCGATCCGTTGGCGACCACGACGAGCGCATTCTCCGCGGTCAGGCGACGCAGTGCTTCGCGCACCGGCATGTGGCTCGTCTGGAACGTCTCCGCCAGAAAGGCGATCGTCAGCGTCTGCCCGGGTTCGAAATGTCCGGACATCAGTGCATGCCGCAGCTGCCTGTAGACTCCGTCCTGGATCGTCGAGCGCGACGAGACCGGCTCAAGGAAATCGATGGCCATTCCAGATCACTTTTTGATCAAACGATGCTTCGATTTGCAGCATAGGACGCTAGCCATGCCGGGACAAGCCGTCGCTTGGCTCCCGAGCGCGCGAAGGCTCGCTTCGCTGCGTTCGGATTAGAGATGAAAGCCAAAGTCGAACGGCGACTCTCGCGCACAAAACCGCATAAATATCAGGCTGATATCATACTTCCAGAGGGTGCGTGGCGGCCGCTTTACCCCATGGCGTTTGTGTGCTCTTATGATCAAATGATGCAAGATCATCTCTGGTAACCCGACGCGTCCGGAGGGCCGTCGGGAAGCCGTTTCGACCAAGGCATAAAAGAGGGGAAAGCCATGTCGAGCATAATCAGGAGCCTGCTGCTCGCCTGCGCGGTAGGCGCTGCCGGGTCAGCGCTGGCGCCGTCGCAGGTTCTGGCTCAGAGCGTGTCCTGCCCGGTCAAGATCGGCGGCGTCCTGTCGCTCACAGGATCGATGGGAGCGGTGGGCAAGAACATCGCCAACAGCGCCCAACTCGCCGTGCAGCACATCAATGCCGGCGGCGGCGTCAAGGGATGCCAGGTGCAGCTTGTGCTGCGGGACGATCAGGGGCAGCCCAATGTCGGCGTCGACGCCGCCAAGTTCCTCGTGGAGGTCGAGCGGGTCGCGGCGCTGACCGCGGCGATCTCCAGCGGCGTCACCATTCCCGTCCTGACCTCGGTTGCGGTGCCGTCCAAGATTCCGCAGATCGCCTGCTGCTCGTCCGCGCCGATCCTCACGACGATGGCGCAGGAGGGGAAGACCGGCGGCTTCTTCTTCCGAACCTTTCCGACTGTGAAGAACCTCGCTTACCCGCCGGCGAAAATCGCGGCCGAGCGCGGCTGGAAGCGCATCGCGATGATCTACGTCAACACCGATTACGGCACGAGCCTGGTCAAGGACTTCACGCGCGCGACCGAGGCGTTCGGAGGCAAGGTGGTCAAGACCGTCGGCTTCAACGAGAACCAGGCCTCCTACCGGGCCGAGGTCGCCTCCGCGCTTGCCGAGAAGCCGGATGCGATGTTCCTCGTCGCCTTCCCGCAGGATGGCGCAACGATCGCGCGCGAATGGATATCGCTCGGCGGCACGCAGAACCTGATCCTCAACAACGCCCTGCGCAGCCCGGACTTCGTCAAGGCGGTCGGCGAGAAATACCTCGCCAAGGCGTTCGGCACGGACAATGCCTCGGCCGCTGGACCTTCCGTCAACGTCTTCAAAGAAGCCTTCGAGGCCGAGTTCAAGGCGAGCGCGGCCGGCCCAGGCATCTACAATATCTACGACGCGGTGATGGTGCTGGGCCTCGCGATGAACATCGCTCCGGACCTCTCGGGAACCTCCATCCGCGACGCGATCCGCAAGAGCCATGTGGCGGGGGGAGAAGCGGTCTCGACCGGTCCTGCCGAGTTCAAGAAGGCGCTCGCGCTGATCGCGAAGGGCGCGCCGATCAAGTATTTCGGGGCGACCGGGCCGGTTGAGTTCGACGCTAACGGCGACGTCAGCGGTCCGGCCCTGGCCTGGCGTGTCGAGGGCTCCAATCTCGTCATCGACCGCAGCTTCTCGACCGAAGACATGCAGAAGCTGTTCAAGCAGATCGATGGCTGACACATAGGGGGCTAGGTTCCGGACGGACCCGGGCCGTGCTCGCGGCCCGGGCCGACCGGCTGAGAGGGCCATGACGAACTACACGCTGTCGCATTGGGGGCTCTACGAAGTCGAGCCGCGGACCGGGACCGATCCCGCCATCGCTCCGTTCCGGCGCGATCCCGACCCGAACCCGATCGGCCTGCACCAACTCGATCCCGCATTGAAGCGCCTGCGGGTGCGGCGGCCAGCGATCCGTGAAAGCTGGCTGCGCGATGGACCTGGCGCGTCACCGGAACGACGCGGGCAGGACGCTTTTGTCGAGGTCCCCTGGGACGAGGCGCTCGACCTCGTCGCCTGCGAAATCGAGCGTGTCCGCAAGCGTTTCGGCAACAGCGCGATCTTCGGCGGTTCCTATGGCTGGTCGAGCGCGGGGCGTTTCCACCATGCGCAGAGCCAGGTGCACCGCTTCCTCAACGCCGCCGGCGGCTATGTCCGACATGTCGACTCCTACAGCCTCGGCGCCGCTAACGTGGTGCTGCCACACATCGTCGCCAGCATGGACGAGCTCATGGCGAGCCATACCTCCTGGGAGGTGATGGCTGAGCATACCGAGCTCTTCGTCACCTTCGGCGGGGTGCCGGTGAAGAATGCGCAGATGAACGCCGGCGGCGTCGCGCTGCACGGCGTGGCGCATGGTCTCGCCATGATGCGCGAGGCCGGCGTGCAATTCGTCAATATCGGCCCCGTCCGCGACAATATCGGCGCAGCGCAGGCGGGAGCCGAATGGCTTCCGTGCAGGCCGAACACCGACACGGCCGTGATGCTCGCGCTCGGCTTCGTCCTGTTCTCGGAGGGCCTCGTCGATCACGACTTCCTCGAGCGCTTCTGCGTCGGTTTCCACGCCTTTGCGTCCTATCTGACGGGAGCCTCCGACGGCATCGCCAAGACTCCCGAATGGGCGCAGGCGATCAGTGGCGTGCCGGCGGCGACGATTACCGCGCTGGCGCGGCGCATGGCCGCGTCGCGGACCATGCTCAACGTCTCCTGGTCGATGCAGCGCGCCAGCCATGGCGAGCAGCCGTTCTGGGCGGTGATCTCGCTGGCAGCCATGCTCGGGCAGATCGGTCGCCCCGGCGGCGGCTTCGGCCTCGGCTACGGCGCCGCCAATCTGGTGGGCAGCGCGCATGCCAGGGTGAAGGGGCCGACACTCTCGCAAGGACGCCCCGGCATTCCCGACTTCATTCCCGTCGCGCGGATCGCCGACATGCTGCTCGGGCCGGGTGAACCCTTCACCTATGACGGTGGGAGCTTCGCCTATCCCGACATCCGCCTGATCTACTGGGCGGGAGGCAATCCCTTCCACCATCATCAGGATCTCAACCGCCTGAGGCGGGCCTGGCAAAAGCCGGAGACGATCGTGGTCAACGAGCAGTACTGGACCGCGACGGCCAAGCGCGCCGATATTGTCCTGCCCGCCACGACGACACTCGAGCGCGACGATATCGGCTCCGCGACACTGGAAGCCTTTCTCGTGGCGATGAAGCGCGCCGTGCCTCCCGAGAACGAAGCCCGCGACGATTACGATATCTTCGCGGCGCTCTCCGCCCGGCTGGGTTGCGCCGAAACCTTCACCGAAAACCTCGACACGATGGGTTGGCTGCGTCGCCTCTATGACGAAAGCCGCAAGATCAATCAGGGGCGTAACATCACGCTGCCCGAGTTCGAGAGCTTCTGGCGAACGGGGCTCGTCGATCTGACGGCGCATGATCGCCCGGCGACGATGCTCGCGGCCTTCGTTGCCGATCCGGAGCGCAACCCGCTGGGAACGCCGTCCGGCCGCATCGAGATCCACTCGCGGCGGGTTGCCGGCTTTGGATTGCCCGATTGTCCGGGCCACGCGGTTTGGCGGGAACCCACAGAGTGGTTGGGCGCCGATAAAGCGAAGCGTTTCCCCTTGCATCTGCTGACCGATCAACCGGCGCGGCGGCTGCACAGCCAGCTCGACGCGAGCCCCCATAGCCGCGCCGGCAAGATCGCCGGGCGCGAGCCAGTCTATCTGAACCCGGCCGACGCGGCCGCCCGCGGCATAGCCGAAGGGCAAGTGGTCGAGCTGTTCAACGATCGCGGACGCTGCCTGGCCGGGGCGATCCTGAGCGACGAGATCATGCCGGGCGTCGCGCGCCTCTGCACCGGCGCCTGGTACGACCCTGATCCTGCGACGGGGCTCGACCGGCACGGCAACCCGAACGTGCTGACGCTCGACGAGCCGGCCTCCACCCTGTCCCAGGGCTGCAGCGCGCAAAGCTGCCTCGTCGAGATCGCTCCCTGGACGGGGGAGCTTCCCCCTGTCACCGCCTTCGATCTGCCGGAGTTCACGACGCGATGACGCCAGCGAGGCGATACGATCCGGCGACGCCACAATACCGAAGGACGGTCTGGTGGAGCACGGCCGCACCGCGACCGAACACCAGCACGCTCGCGGCGGATATCACCGCGGATATCGCGGTCATCGGTGCCGGCTTTACCGGCCTGACCGCGGCGCTGCATCTTGCCAGGACAGGCGCCAGGTTGGTCGTGCTGGAGGCGGATGCGATCGGCTCGGGGGCCAGCGGCCTCAACGCCGGGTTCGTCGTCCCGAACTTCGCCAAGGCCGATCCGGCCGCCGTCATCGCGCGGCTTGGACGGGAGCGTGGAGAGCACCTCCTCACCATGATCGGCGCCGGTGCCGACCGGGTTTTCGCGACGATCCGCGACCACGATATCGCCTGCAACGCGGAGCAGGTCGGCTGGATGCAAGTCGCCCATTCGCCTGGGACGGCGGAGATGCTCTCGCGCCGTGCCGAAGCCTGGCAGGAACTCGGCAGGCCGGTCGTCATGCTGGACGAGGCGAGCGCGCGCGGTCGTTCCGGGCTGCAGCATTGCGCCGGCGCCCTGTTCGACGCGAGCGGCGGCATGCTCCATCCCCTGAACTATGCCTATGGCCTCGCTGGTGCGGTGATCGCCGCCGGGGGGCATATCCATGAGGGCTGCCCGGTGGACAGCGTCGAGCGTTCGGGAAGCGGTTGGCGCCTCGTCTGCGGGGGACGCAAGGTTCAAGCCGGTCAGGTGCTGCTCTGCACCAATGCCTTCGAGCAGGGCGTGGCGCGCCGCCTCGGCCGGTCGACCGTGCCGCTCACGGTCTATCAGGTCGCTACGCAGCCGCTCGACGAGGAGACCGTCCGCAGGATTTCGCCCCGCCGGAATCCCATCGCTGATACGCGCGCGAACCTCCTGACCTACCGTCTCGACCGCGACAACCGCCTGATCAGCGGCGGCATGGCGATGCTGCCGGTCAGGGCCGAAGAGCGCATGGCGCGCATGATCGTCGCGCGCCTCCGGCGCGAACTCGCCCTGCCGGAAAGGCCCGAGGCCGCTTTCGTCTGGCGCGGCACCGCGGCGATGACGACCGATTTCCTGCCGCATCTCTACGAGTTTGGGCCGGGTTTCCTCGGTGGGATCGGCTGCAACGGGCGCGGTATCGCACTGACCGCCATGCTCGGCGAGGTCATGGCCGCAGCCGCGGGAGGCACCCGCCTCCAGGATCTGCCGATTGGATTGGCGCATCCGGGGGGCATTCCCTTGCGCACGCTCGCCGTGGCCGCTCCGTCCTTCGCGATCGCGCAGGCGCGCTGGCAGGACAAGCAAGCGGGGCTTTGACGATGCTGATCCTCGATGGAATGGACGTTCGCGCCGCGCTCACGATGGAGGATTGCATCGGGGCGGTGCGCGAGGCGCTGCAAACCTTCGCGCGCGGAGAGTGCGAACAGTTTCCACGCCTCCAGCTCAAGCCGGGGACGGACGCGCCGCTGATGGGGCTGATGCCGGCGTTTCGGGGCGGCGACGCGCCGGTCTGGTGCCTGAAGGACGTGCTGGTCGCGTCGGGCAATCGCGCGCGCGGCCTCGACAGTCATCAGGGCGCCATCCTGCTTCATGACGGGACGACGGGCGAACCGCTGGCGCTCGTCGACGCGACGGCGATCACCGCCTTGCGAACGGCGGCAACCAGCGCGGTCGCGACGCTGGCCCTGGCGCGCCCGGACGCCCTGAGGATCGCGATCCTCGGAAGCGGAACGCAGGCTCGGGCCCATATCGAAGCCTTGCGCTTCGCCCTGCCGCGGGCCGAGATCGTCATCTGGGCCCGCTCTCCCGAGCAGGCCGAGCAGCTGGCCGGGGAAACCGGGTGCCGCCTGGCCTCGAGCATCGAAGGCGCTGTTGTCGAGGCCGACATCATCTGCACGGTCACGGGCGCCCGCGAGCCCCTGCTGCGGCTCGATTGGCTCAAGGCAGGTTGCCACGTCAACGCCGTCGGCGCGAGTTCGCCCCAGGCGCGTGAGCTCGGCTCGGACATCGTCTCGTCGGCCGAGTTCTTCGTGGATTCGCGGGCGCAGGCGATGGTCGAGTGCGGTGAATTGCTGCTGCCGATGCGAGAAGAGGTGATCGGCGAGGATCACGTCCGCGCCGAGATCGGCGAGGTTCTGGTCGGTTCCCGGCCCGGCCGGTCCGGCCCCGACGCGCTCACGGTCTTCAAATCCCTCGGCATGGCTGTCGAGGACATGGCGGCGGCCGTTTGCGCCCTTCGCAAGGCGCAGGCTTCGGGAATCGGGCAACAAATCCGCTGGCGGGCCGGCTGATTGTCAGCGGGCGAGGTTGGCGAGGAGCTTGTGCAGGGTCGCGGCAAAGGCCGCGAACTCCGCCTCGTCGACGCCCTCCATCAGGTCCGCATGCATGGTCAGCATCGTCGGCCAGAACTGCTGGAAGAAGGCAGCCCCGGCAGCGGTGATGGCGATGCTGCGCACGCGCCCGTCCTGTTCATGAATCTGGCGGCTGACGAAGCCTTGCCTCTCCAGCGCGTCGAGCGTGCGACTCATGGTCGATTGCTCGGTCGCGGCATACTGGGCGAGTTCGTTCACCGTCAGGGACGGGTAGATGCTCAGGACCGCGAGCGCACGCATCTTGGTGGTGGTCAGCCCGAACCCGCGGACGGCCTGGAGCATGCGCGCATTCCACAGCATCGCGGTGCGATTGATCAGATAGGGCGCGAAATTCTCCAGCCCGAATTCCCCGATGGTCGGAGGACGGTGCCGGGTCGCGTCGCCGGTGGCGGCCCGCCGGGAAGCGGGCCGCGGAACGCTCTTGCGTTTGACGTCACTGGCCAAGAAATCGGGTCCGCATGCTCAAGCTTAACGGCATAGGTACCGGAGTTTCCGGCGCAGGCAACCCCGGCACTCAGCCCGCCGGGGTCAGCGCCAGAACGCGCACCGGGCTACCCGTTCCGCCGACGATCTTCAAAGGCGCCACCAGCAGGAGCGATCCCTTCGGTGGCAGCTTGTCGAGATGACAGAGGCTGGCCAGCCCATATTTGCCCTGGCCGAGCATCAGCGCATGCGCGGGGAAAGGCGGCTCGAAAGCGGCGGCACCGCCAGCGTCGGTGCCCACGCATTCGCTGCCGAAGCCGATCGCACCCCGCGACAGGAGAAGCTCGATGCAGTCGACGCTCGGACCAGGCGAATGCGGGCCGTTTTCGTCCGCATTGAGGAACGCCTGGGCATTCGTGTTGCGGTGGTGCCAATCCGAGCGCATCAGCACCCAGGAACCGGGCTCGATCTCGCCATGCTCGGCTTCCCAGGCCCGCACGCCAGCGGCCGTCAGCAGGAAGTCGGGATCTTCCGCGACGGCGCGGCTGCAATCGATCACCACGGCGGGTGCCACGAAATCGCGCGGCGGCAGCTTGTCCGTCGTGTTGTCCGGCCGATCCTTGCCGGAGATCCAGTGACTGGGTGCGTCGAAATGCGTGCCGGTATGCTCGCCGAGCTCCATCCAGCCCCAGGCCCACCAGGGACCGTTGCCGTCATAGGCCGAGATCTCGTGCATCTTGAAATGCGGCGTGTTCTTGCCGAACTGGGGCGGCAGATAGAGCACCGGCGTGTCCGGCCCGAGCGGCGCGGTGAGATCCACCACCGATATGGCGCCCGACGCGATGGCCGTGGCGACGCCCGAGATCAGCGCCGAAGCGTTCATGTCAGCATCCCCTTTTTCTGTCTTGCAGCCGACAGCATGCAGGCCACCGGGCGATTGTCGCCGATAAATATGATAATGCAAATAAATTCGATGACACGATGCAGAATGGCGCGTTTATCTCCTTGGGAGGCGATCTGCCTGTCACGTTTCCTGACCCCTTTGAGGCCGATAGCGCCGAGGTACCGGCATGCCGATGCGCATAAAGGTACCAATTGACAGTCGACGGTGCTTATTAGATGAACGTGCATATAAATATTCGATAGCGCGATAAGGGGAGCGCCATGGCCGAACGGTCCTTCGCGAAGGAAGTGCAGGATCTGCGCCTGACGGAAGGGGAAATCTTCCGCGGCGAAGGTATCCTCGCTCTGACCAAGGCCTTGCTGCAGTCCGGTGTGGCCTATGTCGCCGGTTATCAGGGTTCGCCGATCTCGCATCTGATGGATGTGCTCGCGGACGCCAAGGATGTCCTCGACGAGCTCGGCGTTCATTTCGAGTCATCCGCCTCGGAAGCGGCCGCCGCAGCGACGCTCTCGGCATCGGTGATGTACCCGCTGCGCGGCGCGGTGACGTGGAAATCGACGGCGGGCACCAATGTCGCCTCCGACGCGCTGACCAATCTCGCCTCCAGCGGCGTCAATGGCGGTGCGCTGATCATTCTCGGCGAAGACTATGGCGAGGGCTCCTCGATCCCGCAGGAGCGCAGCCACGCCTTCGCGATGAAATCGCAGATCTGGCTGCTGGATCCGCGCCCCAATCTCGAATCCATCGTCAAGTCGGTGGAAGACGGCTTCGCCCTGTCGGAGGCGTCGCATACGCCGGTCATGCTGCAGGTGCGGATTCGTGCCTGCCATGTCCATGGCCATTTCGTCGCCAAGGCGAACAAGCCGCCACCCTTCCCGCTGCGGGAGGCCCTGGAACAGCCGCGGCGCGACGTCGACCGCGTCGTGCTGCCGCCGGCCTCGATGCTCCAGGATCGGCAGAAGCTGCAGGAGCGCTGGCCCGCTGCCGTCGAGTACATCCGCACGCATCGGCTGAACGAGTTCTTCGGGCCGGCCGCAGGGGATGTCGGCATCATCCTGCAGGGCGGCATGTACAATTCCGTGATCCGCGCCCTGCAATATCTTGGCCTGGCCGACGCCTATGGCGAAACCGCCGTGCCGCTCTACGTGCTGAACGTGACCTATCCGCTGGTCGACGGGGAAGTCGCGGCGTTCTGCGCCGGCAAGCGCGCCGTGCTCATGGTCGAAGAAGGCCATCCCGCCTATCTGGAACAGGCCGTCGGCATGGTGTTGCGCCAGCACGGGCTATCCGCGACGCTTGCCGGCAAGGACGTGCTGCCGCTCGGCGGCGACTATACGGCGGCCGTGCTGACCAAGGGCATCGATACCTTTCTGGCCGCTCATGCCCGTCCGCTGTTGGGCAACCGGGCGCCACCGCCCAATGCCGATGCGGTCCTCATGACCCCCGAGGTCAAGGAACTGGCAACGGTCGTGCCGCCGCGCCCCGCCGGCTTCTGCATCGGCTGCCCCGAGCGGCCGATCTTCGCGGCGATGAAGCTCGTCGAGAAGGAGCTCGGTCCGCACCATATCTCGTCCGATATCGGTTGCCATCTCTTCTCGATCCTGCCGCCGTTCAATCTCGGCGGGACGACCATGGGCTACGGGCTCGCGGGCGCTTCTGCCTCCGCCTTCAACGTGCCGGCCGGCAAGAAGCCGATCTCGGTGCTCGGCGATGGCGGCTTCTGGCATAACGGCCTGACATCGAGCGTCGGCAATGCGGTTTTCAACAAGCAGGATCAGGTCATCCTGATCGTCGACAACTTCTATTCTGCGGCGACCGGCGGGCAGGACATCCTGTCGTCGCGCGCGACGAGCGACACGCGCTCGACCAAGCATTCGATCGTCCAGGCGGTGAAGGGGATCGGCGCGGGCTGGGTGCGCCAGATCGAGCGCACCTACGATGTCGGCCGGATGCGAGATACCTTGAAGGAGGCGCTCACCTCGACCGAACCGGGCCCGAAGGTCATCGTCGCCTCCTCGGAATGCATGCTGAACCGCCAGCGCCGCGAAAAGCCGCTGTTCAATCGCGCGGTGAAGGACGGCCGGCGCATGGTCAAGGAGCGCTTCGGGGTCGATGAGGACGTCTGCACCGGCGATCACGCCTGCATCCGCCTGTCCGGCTGCCCTTCGCTCTCGGTCAAGGAAACCGACGATCCGCTGAGGGACGATCCCGTGGCGTCGATCGACAATAGCTGCGTCGGCTGCGGCAATTGCGGCGAGGTCGCCGAGGCGGCGGTGCTTTGCCCCTCCTTCTACCGCGCCGAGATCATCCACAACCCGTCCTTGCGCGACCGGCTGCTCTCCCGGGTTCGGAGCGCTGTGATCGGCTTCCTGCAGCGCCGGCGCGACCGTCGCCGCATCGTTTTCGGTTGAACCGCCATGACCGACATCGCTTCCCCCGCCGCAGCCGGCGAACGGCATGAACGGCCGATTTCGATCGCGATCCTCGCCATGGGCGGCCAGGGCGGCGGCGTGCTCTGCGACTGGATCGTCGACCTGGCCGAGCGGCAAGGCTGGGTCGCGCAATCCACCTCGGTTCCAGGCGTCGCCCAGCGGACCGGTGCGACGATCTATTACATAGAAATGCTCCCGGCGCGCGCGGGGCGCCTGCCGGTGCTGTCGCTGACGCCGACGCCGGGCGACGTCGATGTGGTGATGGCGGCCGAGTTCATGGAAGCGGGCCGCTCGCTTCTGCGTGGCTTCGTAACGCCGGAGCGGACGACCTTGATCGCCTCGACCCATCGCTCCTTCGCCGTGGCGGAAAAGGAGAAGCCGGGCGGCGGGATCGCCGACCCCGGTACGGTGACGGCCGCGGTTGCCATAGCGGCGCAGCGCTCCGTTCTGTTCGACATGCAGGCGCTGGCGGAGCGCAATGGCAGCGTGATTTCGGCCGCTCTGTTCGGCGCGCTGGCCGGCGCGGCTGCATTGCCCTTTCCGCGCAGCGCCTTCGAGGAGGCGATACGCGCCGGGGGGAAGGGCGTCGAGCCCAGCCTGCGCGCCTTCGCGGCGGCGGCGGAGCGGGCGGCAGGACGAACGATCGAATTGCCGCAGCCTGTCGGAAAAACGCTGCTGCCGCCTCCACGCAGCGTCGGAGCCCCGAAACTTGATGCACTGCTCGGCCGGCTCCATGACGGGTTTCCCGAGCCGTTGCACCCGATCCTCTTCGCCGGCTTGCGGCGCTGCGTCGATTACCAGGATACGGCCTATGGAGCCGAATATCTGGCGGAACTATCGCGATTGCTTGAGCGGGACCGCGCGGCCGGTGGCGCTGAAAAGGCCTATGCGTTCGCGGCGGCTGCGGCCAAGTATCTCGCCGCCGCGATGAGCTATGACGACGTCATCCGGGTTGCCGATCTGAAGACCCGCCCCGCTCGCTTCGCCCGGATCGATCGCGAGACCGGGCGCAAGCCCGACCAGGTCCTCTACATGACCGAGTTCATGCATCCGCGCATCGAGGAGATCGTGGGCTCCTTGCCCGCTGCCCTCGGCCGCAGCATGGAAAAGCGCCCCGGCCTGCTACGCCGTCTGGGGCGTCTGACCGATCGTGGACGGCGCGTACGCACCGGCACGGTCTCCTGGTTCCTGCTGCTCTATGGGATATCGGCCTTGCGTCCGGTTCGCCGCAGCCTACTGCGCCATCAGCGCGAAATGGAGCACATCCACGGGTGGCTGGAGCGCGCCGAGAAACTCATAAGCCAAGATTACGACCTCGCCGTCGAAGTGCTCGCAAGCAGGCGCCTGGTGAAAGGCTATTCGGATACTCACGCGAGGGGCTTGTCGAAGTTCGATCGCGTCCTCGCTGCCGTGCCGATGCTGTCCAGCCTGCCGGATGCGGCCGGTTGGCTGAACCGCTTGGTTCGCGCCGCGCTCGCCGACGAGGACGGGACGATGCTGGACGGAGCCTTGCGGACGATCGCGAATCTGCAGCCAGCTACGAACCCTTCGGCGACTTGACGAATTGGCAGGTGAAAGGCAGCGGTTCCCGTCGCGGTCCATCGCCTGTATCTGCCGAAGGTGGAACGCGACCAAAAATCGTTTGGCTGTGATGGGGCTTTCATCCGTCACAACGCCAATTTACCAGAGGGGGCACCGTGAGGATCGGATCACCGAAGGAAGTTCTGGCTGGCGAGGCGCGGGTTGCAATGACGCCCGAGAGCGCGCTGCAGCTCCAGAAGCTCGGCTATGATTGCTTGGTCGAGACCGGGGCGGGCGTCGCTGCGGGCTTCACCGACGATGCCTACCGCGCTGCTGGCGTGACGGTGGTCGAGACAGCCTCCGCACTCTGGGACGAGGCGGACGTGGTCGCCAAGGTGCGGCCGCCCGAGCCGGCGGAAGCCGAGCGCCTGAAGGCCGGCAAGACGCTGATATCGTTCTTCTATCCGGCGCAGAACAAGGAGCTGATGGAGCTCTGCAAGGACAAGGGCGCCAACGTCATCGCCATGGACATGGTGCCGCGCATCTCGCGCGCCCAGAAGATGGACGCCCTGTCCTCGATGGCCAACATTGCCGGCTATCGCGCCGTGATCGAGGCCGGCAACAATTTCGGCCGCTTCTTCACCGGCCAGATCACGGCCGCCGGCAAGGTGCCGCCGGCCAAGGTGCTGGTGGTGGGCGCGGGCGTCGCGGGCCTCGCCGCGATCGGCACGGCGACCGCGCTGGGCGCCGTGACCTATGCCTTCGACGTGCGCCCGGAGGTCTCCGAGCAGATCGAATCGATGGGCGCGCAGTTCGTCTTCCTCGACTTCAAGGGCCAGCAGCAGGATGGCGCCACGACCGGTGGCTACGCCGCGCCGTCGAGCCCCGAGTTCCGTGAGGCGCAGCTCAAGAAGTTCCGCGAGCTCGCTCCCGAGATCGACATCGTCATCACGACCGCGCTGATCCCCGGCCGAGATGCGCCGGTGCTGTGGACCAAGGACATGGTCGAGGCGATGAAGCCCGGCTCCGTCATCATCGATCTCGCCGCCGAGCGCGGCGGCAATTGCGAACTGACCAAGCCCGACCAGCGCACCGTTACCCCGAACGGCGTCGTCATCATCGGCTACACCGACTTCCCGAGCCGGATGGCAGCCCAGTCCTCGACGCTCTACGCGACGAATATCCGTCACATGATGACGGATCTGACGCCCGGCAAGGACGGTAAGCTCGTCCACAACATGGAGGACGACGTCATCCGCGGCGCGACGGTGACCTATCAGGGCGCCGTCACCTTCCCGCCGCCGCCGCCCAAGGTCGCCGCGATCGCGGCGCAGAAGCCGAAGGAGAAGGCCAAGGAGCCGACCCGCGAGGAGAAGCTCGCTCTGGAGGCGGCTGCCTTCAAGGCGCAGACCCGCTCGCAATTGACGCTGCTGACCGTCGGAACGGTCGTGATGCTGGTCGTCGGCGCCTATGCGCCGGCGAGCTTCATGAGCCATTTCATCGTGTTCGCGCTCTCCTGCTTCGTCGGCTTCCAGGTGATCTGGAACGTGTCGCATTCGCTGCATACGCCGCTGATGGCGGTCACCAACGCGATCTCCGGCATCATCGTGCTCGGCGCGCTCTTGCAGATCGGTTCCTCGGGCTGGCTCGTCACCATCCTGGCGATGGTCTCGGTACTGATCGCATCCATCAATATCGTAGGCGGCTTCCTGGTCACGCGCCGGATGCTCGCCATGTTCCAGAAGTCCTGAGGGGGGCTCTGAGGTGAGCATCGGTATCGTTTCCGCGGCCTATATCTCCGCCGCCATCCTCTTCATCCTGTCGCTCGGCGGCCTGTCCAATCAGGAGAGCGCCAAGCGTGCGGTCTGGTACGGCATCGTCGGCATGGCGCTGGCCATGGTCGCGACGGTCTTCGGGCCGGGCAGCGGCAAGCTCTGGCTCGTCATCATCATGTTCGCCATCGCGGCCGCCATCGGCTGGCAGGTGGCGATGAAGGTGCAGATGACCGAGATGCCGCAGCTGGTCGCGGCGCTGCACTCCTTCGTCGGCCTCGCAGCCGTGCTGATCGGCTTCAACGCCCATCTCGAGCTCGGTGCGGTCCAGGCGCTGGAGCCGGCCGCGCGTGAGGCGCTGACCGGCTTTGCCGCTGTGCTGGCGCACAAGACCGGGGTCGAGATCAGCATCCTGAAGGTCGAGGTCTTCCTCGGCGTCTTCATCGGCGCGGTCACCTTCACCGGCTCGATCGTCGCCTTCGGGAAGCTTGCCGGCAAGGTCGACGGCAAGGCCAAGAAGCTGCCGGGCGGTCATCTGTTGAACGCCGGTGCCGCCATCCTCTCGATCCTGCTGCTGATCCTCTATGTGAAGGGCGCCGGCATCTGGGCGCTCATCCTGATGACGCTGCTGGCCTTCTTCATCGGCTACCACCTGATCATGGGCATCGGCGGCGCCGACATGCCGGTCGTGGTCTCCATGCTGAACAGCTATTCGGGCTGGGCGGCGGCGGCGATCGGCTTCACGCTGGGCAACGATCTCCTGATCGTCGTCGGCGCGCTGGTCGGCTCGTCGGGCGCGATCCTGTCCTACATCATGTGCAAGGCGATGAACCGCTCCTTCATCTCGGTCATCCTCGGCGGCTTCGGCAACACCACCGGTCCGGCCCAGGCGATCGAGGGCGAGCAGATCGCGATCGACGTCGACGGCGTTGCGGCGGCGTTGAACGAGGCCGACAGCGTCATCATCGTGCCCGGCTACGGCATGGCGGTGGCGCAGGCCCAGCAATCGGTCTCGGAGCTGACGCGCAAGTTGCGCGCCGCCGGCAAGACCGTGCGCTTCGCGATCCATCCGGTCGCCGGGCGCCTGCCGGGCCACATGAACGTGCTGCTCGCCGAGGCGAAGGTGCCCTACGACATCGTCATGGAGATGGACGAGATCAACGAAGACTTCCCCGAGACGGACGTCGCGATCGTCATCGGCTCGAACGACATCGTCAATCCGGCGGCGCAGGAGGACCCGAACTCGCCGATCGCCGGCATGCCGGTGCTCGAGGTCTGGAAGGCGAAGCAGGTCTTCGTCTCCAAGCGCGGGCAGGGCACGGGCTATTCCGGCATCGAGAACCCGCTCTTCTACAAGGAGAACACGCGGATGTTCTACGGCGACGCCAAGGCGTCCGTCGACAAACTCCTCCCGCAGATCGCGTGAAGCGATCTGCGGTACCGGTTCGCGTCTCGCCTCCAACCGAAATTCAACGACGCACTGTTGAGCCCCGGCCTCGTGCTGGGGCTTGAATGCTGATGTACCGAGCCGAGCGGGCTTAAGCGTGTGACGATTTACGTGAATCGAGCATCGCTCTGCCATTCTGCTCGCACGCGCCTTCGCGAGACTATTAGAGCCAATCCCGACCGTGCCGCTCACGCCGTATTTCGATGGGCGCGCGGGGCAACCCATGTGCACAAGCCCTAGCTGTGGTGTAACCGTAATCTTGGTTGCAGCCGATTCTTTCGCTTAGTCCTGCAGTGGAGATACCGCCATCAAAGCGATTCTGGGCCAAACAGCGGTGACCGGAAGACCGTTCGATGTCGCGAGCTATGCGCTGCCGACCCATATGGTGATGCAGGTGACCGGGCTGGGCGCAGGCGAATTCCTCCATTCCTTCGGCGATACTCATCTCGATCAGGCCCCGCTGCAGCTTTCGCGCGAGTCCCGGGCGCTGCCGAAGCTCTCGCTCAATCCGGCAGTGTCGCGGCTCGAGCATTTCCAGTTCGGGGACGTGACGATCCCGGACTACGACTCCCACCCCACTATCAAGGCGCCGATCGCAGCATGACCCTCAACATCCGCTCCGCCCGCTCCGGCGAGGCCGGGCTCGTGCTCGCCTTCATCAAGGAACTGGCCGAATACGAGAAACTGCTGCACGAGGTCGTCGCGACCGAGGCGGAGATCGGCGAGGCGCTGTTCGGCGCGAATCCGAAGGTCTTCTGCGACATTGCCGAATGGGATGGCGAACCGGTCGGCTTCGCAGTCTGGTTCTACACCTATTCGACCTTCTCGGGCTGCCACGGCATCTGGCTGGAGGACCTCTACGTCCGGCCGGGACAGCGGGGGCGCGGCATCGGCAAGGGGCTGATCGCCGGCTTGGCACGTCGCTGCGTCGCAGAAAATCTGCCGCGCCTCGCCTGGTGGGTGCTGAACTGGAACGAGCCTTCGCGCGTTTTCTACCGGTCGATCGGCGCCAAGGCGCAGGACGAGTGGACGGTGAAGCGGCTGGAGGGCGAGGCGCTCAGGCGATTGGGCGCGGAGGGTTGAAGCCATGGAGAAGCGCCCGATCGTGGTGGTCGCGGCCGTTGCCGACAATGGCGTGATCGGCGACGACAACCGCCTGATCTGGCGGCTCAAGAAGGATCTGCAGCGGTTTCGCGGGCTGACGATGGGCCGCCCGGTGCTGATGGGGCGCAGGACCTTCCTCTCCATCGGCAAACCGCTGCCGGGGCGCGAGATCATCGTGCTGACCCGCGATCGGAGCTTCGCCCCGGACGGCGTCAGGGTCGCGCATTCGCTCGACGAGGCTCTGGCGACGGGGCAGGAGGTGGCAGCAGCGAGCGGCGCGGATTCCGTCACGGTCGCTGGCGGCGCTGAGGTTTATCGGCAGGCGCTGCCCTTCGCCGACCGGCTGGAGTTGACGCTGGTCCATGCCGAGCCGGCCGGAGACGCGCTTTTCCCCGATTGGGAGCGCGGCGCCTTCGAGGCCGGAGCAAACGAGCATCACCATGCCGATGCGGACAACGAGTATCCTTATACCTTCGTCACCTACCGCAGGCGCGGCTGATCGCCGCTTTCCGTTCACGATGAATGGCTTGCGCGGTTGACGAATCCGTGGCCCATGACCAACTCAGCCCAGCGTCTTCAGCCGAAGGCGCTGACAAGCGGCCGCTATTCGCCTATGGCTCGGCCTCGACAGAACGGAAGGGATCGGCTCGGGAATGCCTTGGAGCAATCAGAGCGGCGGTGGCAGCGGCGGGGGTGGACCCTGGGGCCAGCGCGGGGGTAGCGGTGGTGGCGGCCCATGGGGGGGCGGCTCAGGCGGAGGCAACGGCAATCCGCCCGATCTCGAGGAAATCCTGCGGCGCAGCCAAGATCGGCTGAAGAACCTGATACCGGGCGGCAATATCGGCGGGCGCGGGCTCGTGCTCGGCCTTCTGGTGCTCGTGCTGATCTGGCTCGGGTCCGGCATTTATTTCGTGCGGCCCAACGAGGTCGGCCTCAACGTCGTCTTCGGGCGCTTCGCCGGCAAGACGGGCGAGGGCGCCAACTGGAACTGGCCCTATCCGATCGGCAGCGTGATCAAGCCGCAGGTGACGAACGTCATCACCACGGAGGTTGGCTTCCGCACGGTCGAATCGGTGCGTACCTCGCGCCAGACCGACGTCATCGAAGAGAGCCTGATGCTCACCGGTGACGAGAACATCGTCGACATCGATTTCATCGTGCAGTGGCAGATCGATCCCGCCGCGCCCGAGAACTACGTCTTCAACATCCAGGATCCGCCGGGTACGGTGAAGGCCGTGGCCGAGAGCGCGATGCGCGAGATCATCGGCCGCCGCAACATCCAGCCGGTGCTGACCACTGACCGTGGCGCGATCGAGACCGAGGTGCGCCAGCTGATGCAGGAGACGCTCAACGGCTACAATGCGGGCGTGCAGATTCGTCTCGTCCAGCTCCAGAAGGTCGATCCGCCGCAGCAGGTCATCGACGCCTTCCGCGACGTCCAGGCGGCGCGCGCCGACCAGGAGCGCCTGCGCAACGAGGCGCAGACCTATGCCAACCGCGTCGTGCCGGAGTCGCGTGGCCGGGCGGCCCAGCTCGTCCAGTCGGCGGAAGCCTTCAAGGAACAGACCGTTGCCGAGGCGCGCGGTCAGGCGAGCCGCTTCAACGCGGTTTACGAGCAATACAAGAATGCTCCGGGCGTGACGCGCGAGCGTCTCTTCCTGGAGACGATGGAACGCGTGATGGGCGGGACTGACAAGATCATCCTCGACAACCCCGCGGGTGGGCAGGGCGTGGTGCCTTATCTGCCGCTCGACCAGCTCAATGCGGGCCGACAGGCCCAGGGCTCCCGTCTGCAGGGAGGGGCCAACCGATGAACGGTTCCTACCTTCGCGCGGCGCTGCTGGTCGTCGTCGCCGCCGTCGCAGTCGTGTTTTATGCCTGCACCTTCGTGGTCTCGCAGACGCAGTCGGCGATCGTGCTCCGGCTCGGCGCGGTGCGTGCCGTCAAGACTGCGCCCGGCCTCTACTTCAAGTGGTTCGCGCCGATCGAGACGGTGACGCTGCTCGACAACCGCATCCTCGATCTCGACCTGCCGGCGCAGGAAATCATCGCCTCGGACCAGAAGCGTCTCGTGGTGGATGCTTTCTCGCGCTATCGCATCTCCGATCCGCTGCGCTTCTACCAGGCGGTCAACAACATCCCTCGTGCGAACTCGCAGCTCGCCTCGATCGTGAACGGCAATGTCCGCTCGGTGCTGGCGGAAGCGACCTTCACCTCGGTGGTGCGCACCGAACGCTCGCGGCTGATGAACCGCATCCGCGACGACGTGAACCGTGAGGCGGCGCGCTTCGGCATGACGGTGGTCGATGTTCGGCTCCGGCGCGTCGACCTGCCGGCGGCGAACTCGGCGGCGGTGTTCCAGCGGATGCAGACCGAACGTCAGCGCGAGGCCGCGGAAGCCCGCGCGCTCGGCGGCCAGCAATCGCAGGAGATCAAGGCGCGGGCCGAAAGGGACGCCACCGTCATCGTCGCCGAGGCGCAGCAGCGCTCGGATGTGATCCGGGGCGAGGGCGAGGCCGAACGCAACAAGGTCTTCGCCGAAGCCTTCGGCAAGGATCCGGAGTTCTTCTCCTTCTACCGCTCGATGCAGGCCTATGAGGCCAGCATCAAGCCAGGAGACACCCGGATGGTGCTGACGCCGGATTCACCGTTCTTCCGTTACTTCAACGGTCCGAACGCGCAGCGTCAGGATGGTCAGGCGGGAGCTCCGGCGACGCCTGCCACGCCTGCACCGGCCCGGCCCTGATCATGGCGAGCGACGCGGATGCTTGATTTCGTCGCGGCGCTCGGCCTGGTCTTCGCTATCGAGGGCATCCTTTTCGCGGCGATCCCGCATCTGGCGAAGGATGCCCTGCGAAGCGCGGCGGAAACCCCGCCGGATCGGATGCGGCTCATCGGCCTCGGCTCGGCGGTGCTGGGTGTGTTCCTGGTATGGTTCGCGCGTGGTAGCTGGTAGAATGACGGCATAGGGCACGCGATCGTGTTCACTGACATGATCGTGTGTCGCCCTTCCGCCGCATTTTGGAGTTCAATCAACGCGCGCGCCTGCCTGGATCGATCGGCCCGCATCTTTCCGTCATGAGGATTCATATGGCATCGAAATCCGTTCCCGCAGTCCGGTCCGTCCGCATCGCTCTCGCTGCCGGCGTCGCTGGCCTCGCGTTGCTGGCGTCGCCGGTTCTGACGCCGGGGCACGCGCAGGCCAACACTCCGTTGCTGCAAGGGCAATCTTCCCTTGCCGATCTCGTCGACAAGGTCATGCCGGCGGTGGTCAACATCTCGGCTGTCACCACCAACGACACGAAGGGCCGCAACCTGCCGCAGCTGCCTCAGCTCGGCCCGGACACCCCCTTCGGCGACCTGTTCGAGGAATTCTTCAACCGCCGCAACCAGCAGGGCGAGCGCCAGGCGCCGCAGCAGCGCCGCTCGCAATCGGCCGGTTCCGGTTTCGTGGTCGATCCGTCGGGCATCGTCGTCACCAACAACCACGTCATCGGTGATGCCAACGAGATCACGGTGATCTTCAACGACGGGCTCAGGCTCAAGGCCGAGGTCATCGGCAAGGACACCAAGGTCGACCTCGCCGTGCTGCGCGTGAAGCACGACAAGCCGCTGCCGGCCGTCAAGTTCGGCGATTCCGACAAAATGCGGATCGGCGACCCGGTGATGGCGATCGGCAACCCGTTCGGCCTCGGCGGCTCGGTTTCCTCGGGCATCGTTTCCGCCCGCAACCGCGACATCAGCCAGGGCCCGTACGACACCTATATCCAGACCGATGCGGCCATCAACAAGGGCAATTCAGGCGGCCCGCTGTTCAACATGGCGGGCGAGGTCATCGGTATCAACACGGCGATCCTGTCGCCGACCGGCGGCTCGGTCGGCATCGGTTTTGCTGTGCCCTCGACGCTGGCGACCAATGTCGTCGACCAGCTCAAGGAGTTCGGTGAGACGCGGCGCGGCTGGCTCGGCGTGCGCATCCAGACCGTCGATGACGCGACCGCCGAAGCGCTCGGCCTGGGCACGGCGCGTGGCGCGCTCGTCGCTGGCGTCGACGACAAGGGCCCGGCCAAGCCCGCCGGGATCGAGACCGGCGACGTCATCGTCAAGTTCGACGGCAAGGACGTGAAGGATTCGCGCGACCTGCCGCGCATCGTCGCGGCGACGCCGGTGGGCAAGGATGTGCCGATCGCAGTGATCCGCAAGGGCAAGGAAGAGGTCAGGACGGTCAAGCTGGGCCGCCTCGAGGATGGCGAGAAGGTCCAGGCGGCGTCGGCGAACAAGCCGGCCGCCGAGGCGCCCAAGCCGGCAGTGACGAGCGCGCTCGGCCTCGAGCTCTCGGCGCAGACCGATGAGCTGCGCAAGCGCTACTCGATCAAGGACGGCCTCAAGGGCGTGCTCATCACCAAGGTCGACGCCAACTCGAACGCCGCCGACAAGCGCATCCTCGTCGGCGAACTGATCGTCGAGGTCGGCCAGGAGCCGGTGAACGCTCCGCAGGACGTGACCAAGCGACTCGACACCCTCAAGAAGGAGGGCAAAAAGTCCGCCCTCCTGCTCGTCTCCAACGGCCAGGGCGAGGTCCGCTTCGTTGCCGTCTCGATGAACTGAGATACCTCGTCGGTCGTCTCTGCCGACATGGCGATCTGCTGGTTGGAAAGGAGCCCTTCACAGGGCTCCTTTTTTGTTGACGTAAGGGCGGTTGACAGATCGATCGGTTGCATTAATCATCTATAGGTTGCATTTCTTGCCTGGATGTGCTGCATGCCCGATGAGCGGCCCCCAGCAGAAACTCCTGTGCCGCCGTCGGAGCCATCGTCTTGGCACCCAGGCGGAAGGGGGACGAGCGCAGCTCAAACAGTTCCAGGCGAAGTCGCCATCTGGAAGCGTATCAAGACGCTTGCCTCGGCGCAGGTGAGCCTCGTGGGCGTCGCCCTTTTTGCGGCAGGCATCGCAATCTGGCAGTACCTGACGTTTCGAGAGGAAGAGCCGGTTACGGCGGCGTCGATTGCTGCGTCGTGGAACAGCAGCATCGCCAAGCTGGGGATCACCCCTGTGTTTCCGCCGGAGGAAGATCTCCATGTCGGCGATGTCTGGGCGGTGATCGAAGATGCCGATGAAAGCCAAGCGATTTTAGGCAAGGCGGTCAGAATCGCGCATATCAGCCTCCGCGAAGACCTGAAGCGGGAGGCAAATCTCAAGCGGCCGACATTCAGCAGAACGGTCGAGCTTGAGAACGGAAAAAAGATCAGGAAACAAAGCAATTATGAGGTCGATGCCGGCGATGTCAGCGATAAAATCAAGCTGTCTCTGGCATTGTTTCCGGGCATTACGATAAATAAATCCGTCAAGGCTTCTAGCCTTATCGATAGTGTCGGTCTGACATTCGGCCTTTCCAGCGGCCGAAACGACGCCGAAGAAATCAAGATCCCGATATCGGAAACCTATGGCGTTTCCGCAGGTATTGCAGCGGCCCGCCTTGATATCTGGTGTAAGGACCCCCCGACGCAGCTATATTGCCGCGATGAATTTCTTCGACGCGTCATGGCGTTCGCTGTCAACGAACGTGTTCTCGCGACAAAGGATGGCGCTTACACGGCCAAGATTCAGCTCAGGCTGGTCAACCGCGTCTTCATGACCCGCGAGATCGAGCATCGCAAAACCCGTGACTTCGCGCTCGGCGCATCCGCCCGCGCTGCAGTTCCGCCTGCTGAGGCCGAACCTGTCGGAGCCGGAGCTGCATCCTCGAGCGAGGCGCGCATCAAAAGCCTCGAGGATCGCGTGTCGGCGCTGCTGAGCGGCGGGCCAGGGGGAACTTACAGCCGGGCCGACAGCAACGAGTTCGCCCTCAAACAGCTTCTGGAGCGACCGGTGGTGTTCGGCTTCAGGGCCGTCTCGACGTCGATCGTACCGTCAACACCTGGAGAGGGACGAAAATGATGATGCGTTTTCTGTCGATCGCGTTGTTGACGATCTCTGCCGGTCCGATGGCGATGGCGGAGGACAAGCCCGCTGCTCCGCGGCCCTGCGAACCGCACCCGGAATGTGTGCTGTCATCGTCCAGACTTGTTCCTGCTGCTCCGAACAGCGGTATCCGCACGCAACAACAGCCGAGCATCGCAACCGACAAGGGGCTGGTCGTTCAAGGCATATCTCCTCTCGATCGGAGCACATTCCGAGTCCCGTCGCTCGGGAAGGGTGGCATTCCGTAATCGTGAGGTCGAGGCGGACCTGGATACGAGGGCAGTCCGGCCCGTGCTTCGCATGTCGTGATTGCAGACCGGCGACGAGGGGAGCGCGCTGGCGCAGGGCGCTGGAACATGGCTAGAGCTTCGCGACGCTGCTCCGGAAATCCGGAAGCGCCGGGAGAGGCCAGATGAAGATCAGCGCGATTCCCTTCGTCACCACGGACTGGTCGACGATCCCGCCCGAGCACCATGCCGGCGACAGCGGGGAAGCGATCTGGCGCGTCCAGTATTTCGGGCCGGAGGAGAACCGTATCCGCGTGCGCATGGTCGAGTACTCGCCCGGCTATGTCGCCGACCACTGGTGCTCCAAGGGCCACATCATCCTGTGCCTGGAGGGCGAGATGGAGACCACGCTCGCGGACGGGCGCGTGATGCCGCTCAGAGCCGGCATGAGCTATCAGGTCGCCGACGGCGCCGAAGCCCATCGCTCGGCGACCAAGACCGGCGCGAAGCTCTTCATCGTCGACTGAGCGGGTTTTCTGACGGGCAGGCCGTCCCGGGCGACCGGAGGGAGAGCCGGGATGACACGCGCTTTCCGATGTGTGGATCAGGCCCGGACGAACTCGCGGCCGGCATAGCCCTGGGCGTAGAGCAGGGCGGTGAGATCGGCATGGTCGAGCCTGGCGTCGGCCGCCGCGGCAACCGCCGGCTTGGCGCGGAAGGCTGCACCCAGCCCGGCTTCGCCGAGCATGGCAAGATCGTTGGCGCCGTCGCCGACAGCCAGCGTCGCTTCAGGCGTCAAGCCGAACCGCGCGCGCAACTCGATGAGGGCGTCGAGCTTGGCCTGCTTGCCGAGGATGGGATCGGCGACCTCGCCGCGCAGGATGCCGCTATCGGCCAGCAGCAGATTGGAGCGATGCTCGTCAAAGCCGATCGTCGCGCTGATCGGGCCGGTAAACACGGTGAAGCCGCCCGAGACGAGGGCGGCGTAGGCGCCGTTGGCGCGCATGGTGCGGACGAGCTCGCGCCCGCCGGGCGTCAGGGTGATGCGGTCGCGGATGATCTCGTCGACGACCGAGAGCGGCACGCCCTTGAGCAGCGCAACGCGCTCGCGCAGTGCCGGTTCGAAATCGATCTCGCCGCGCATCGCCCGTTCGGTGATCGCGGCGACATGCTCCTTGAGCCCGACGACGGCGGCGAGTTCGTCGATGCATTCCTGGCCGATCATGGTCGAATCCATATCGGCGAGAAACAGCGCCTTGCGGCGTGTCGCTACCGGCTGGACGATGACGTCGATCGCGGCGCCTTCCAATGCCGTCCGGATATCGGCTTCGAGCTTGCGCGCGTCGGCGGCTTCCGCGAAGAGGTCGGCGGCGATCGTGCCGTCGAGCGCGGCGGTGCGGACGGCTCCCGGAATGGTGCGGGTGAGGCGGGCGAGAAGGGCCTCGTCGACCAGCGCCTGGCCGTGGGCGGATACGAGTGTGGCGACAAGCATGCGAGGACCAGTGGGACAGGCGGAAGGACAGGTCAGGGCGGTGCTCATCGCAGGTCCGACCGCCAGCGGCAAGTCCGCGCTGGCGATCGAGATCGCGCGCCGCACCGGCGGCACCGTCGTCAACGCGGATTCCATGCAGGTCTATGCCGATCTGCGCATCCTGACGGCACGGCCGGGCGAGGCGGAGGAGGCGATGGTGCCGCACCGCCTGTACGGACATGTCGACGGCGCCGTGAACTATTCCGCGATGCGCTATGCCGAGGATCTGGCGAAGCTGCTGGAGGATCTGCAGGCGCGGGGCTCGCTGCCGATCCTGGTCGGCGGCACGGGGCTCTATTTCAAGGCCGTGACCGAGGGGTTCTCGGCGATGCCGGCGGTTCCCGAGGGCGTGCGGGCCGCGTTTCGCGCTCACGCCGATGGGCTGGATACGGCCGCGCTCCATGCCGAGCTTGCTGCCTGCGATCCGCTGATGGCGGAGCGGCTAAGGCCGACCGACCGGATGCGGGTCATGCGGGCGCTCGAAATCTTTCGCGCGACCGGGCGCTCGCTCGCAAGCTTTCAGGGCGAGCGCGAGCCCGGTCCGCTTGGCGAGGAGGGGCTGCTGCGGCTGTTCATCCATCCGGAGCGGGAGACGGTCCGGCGACAGATCGACCGGCGCTTCGAGTCGATGATCGCGGCAGGTGCGCTCGACGAGGTCGCGCGGCTGAAGGCGCGCGGGCTCGATCCGCTGCTGCCGATCATGCGCGCCCATGGCGTGCCGGGGCTGATTGCCCATCTCGGTGGCGAGATCACGCTGGAGGAGGCGATCAGGCGCGGGCAGGCCGATACGCGCGCCTATGCCAAGCGGCAGGTGACCTGGTTCCGCCATCAGATGACGGGCTGGCGGGCGGTCGCGCCGGCCGCGGCGCTGGAGATCGCTTGCGAGGAGCTGGCGATCTGATCAGGCGGCCGCCACGATGGTCTCCGGCGGAGCCGCCAGGCCCAACCGGTTGCGGCCTTCGTTCTTGGCCCGGTAGAGCGCCTGGTCCGCCCGCGCCGTCAGGGATGCTAGGGCTTCGCCGGGATGACGCGCGGCGATGCCGAGGCTGGCAGTGACGCAGAGCGCCAGCGTCTCCGAAACGGGCATGGAGCGGGTGAGCAGGGTGTCCTGGATCTGGCGTGCGCTCGAAGCAGCGGAGGCCAGGTCGCAGTCCTGCAGCAGGATGGCGAACTCTTCGCCGCCGAAGCGTCCGACGAGATTGTGCTCGTTGCGAAACTGCCCGAGCAGAAGATCGGCGAAGGCGCGGATCACGGCATCGCCGGCCGGATGACCATAGCTGTCGTTGACCTGCTTGAAATGATCGAGATCGACGATGATGAGCGCGACAGCGGAGCCGTCCGCCTCGCTTGCCGCGATGGCGGCATTGGCCTTCTCGGTGAAGGAGCGGCGGTTGAGCAGCGCCGTGAGCGGGTCGGTCTCGGCCAGGCGCCTGAGCTCGCGCTCGCGCTCCTCGCGCTGGCCGATCTCCTCCGAAAGCGCGCGCCGAGTCGCCCGCTCGCGGCCGATCTCCAGCGCGAGCGTGGCGGCCCGCAATTGCAGCGTCTGGTTGGCGACGGTGAGGTCGGTGATGTCGGTGAGGGTCAGCAGCAGCCCGTCCCCCAGCGGGGCGATGGCGATGCGCAGCCAGAGGGTCTTGCCCTGCTGGGTGAAGGAGGTTTCCAGCACGTCGGCGCGCTGGAGGTTCATCGCATAGACGCAGCGCTGCCAGATCGACGGGTCGGAGAGGAAGGGCAGGCTCTCTCGGCCGTCCGTATCCAGGAGATCGACGTCCGGCCGCCCGCTGAGTTCGGCTGCGCGCCGGTTGGCGGTGACGATGACGGTCTGTTCGATTCCACCGATATTGTCGCGGATGGCCCTCAGCGCCACGATGCCGCTCGGCGAGGTTTCCAGCACGGCGTTCAGCAGATCCTCGCGGAACTGCAGCGGCCGGCTGAAGGCGATGACGAAGCGGCGCCCATCCTGCGCGATCGTCGGGAGGAGCAACCGTTCCCAGAGCGCGACGCGCACCGTGCCGCTTGAGCGATGCACGGTGTAGAGCGGCCGGTTTTCGGCCAGAGCCTGGTCAAGGCTGTCGATGGTGAAGCGGGCAACCTGCGGGCGCATGCCGGAGACGCGCTGTCCCAGACGCGTGGCGCCGGAATAGCGTACGATCTCGCGCCCGAAATGCAGCCACCGGTAATCGCCGTCGCCCGTGGGTTCCAAGATCATGAGATCCTTCCCGAACAGGGGCAGGATCTCTTCGGAGAACGCTTCATAGGCGACCGGGCCATCGCCATGGCCGTGCAATGCGAACCGCTGCAGGATCTCTGCGATCTGCGCCGCATGGCTGCGTGCTGCGATATTCTCGCTGTGGACTTCGTAGTACATGTCCGTCCCGGTTCGAGCTCGCGGATACTACGAGGGACGCATTGAGAAATCGTTCCGTAACGGCACCTGATTTTTGTGTGTGCCGCAGATCGGCCGGTAACCATGTTGTTGGCGCTTGACCGACACGACGCTCTCCGCTAGCGTTTCCGCAACTTCCGCTAAGGACCGTGAGCGCGATGCGCAAGCTTATTATCGTAGAGGTGCGCTGGTAGGGGCCGGTTTCACAACCGGGCGTCCCCGACGCCAGCGCACGCCCAGGCCCCTCCGAGGGCCTTTTTTATTGCCTAAATTCCCAGACAGACCAGAAGATCAGCCTCAGGAGAGCGTAATGAGCGAGATGATGACCGGCGCCGAGATGGTCGTCCGCGCGCTTCAGGACCAGGGTGTCGAGCACCTGTTCGGTTATCCGGGCGGCGCCGTACTCCCGATCTACGATGCGATCTTCCAGCAGGACAAGGTCAAGCACGTGCTCGTCCGCCACGAGCAGGGAGCGGTCCATGCCGCCGAGGGCTATGCGCGCTCCGGCGCCGGCAAGGTCGGCTGCGTGCTCGTCACTTCCGGCCCCGGCGCGACCAACGCTGTCACCGGCCTGACCGACGCGCTGCTCGACTCGATCCCGCTCGTCGTCATCACCGGCCAGGTTCCGACGCATCTGATTGGCTCAGACGCCTTCCAGGAATGCGACACGGTCGGCATCACCCGCTCCTGCACCAAGCACAACTATCTGGTGAAGAGCATCCACGATCTGCCGCGCGTGCTGCACGAGGCGTTCTATGTCGCGGCGAATGGTCGTCCGGGCCCGGTCGTCA
The DNA here is from genome assembly GCF_052114025.1 of Allobosea sp. RAF48. Taxonomy (NCBI): domain Bacteria; kingdom Pseudomonadati; phylum Pseudomonadota; class Alphaproteobacteria; order Hyphomicrobiales; family Alloboseaceae; genus Allobosea; species Allobosea sp. RAF48. The sequence continues at coordinate 105,382 of NZ_JBFRDZ010000003.1, read as the reverse complement.
TCGACATCCCTAAGGACATCCAGTTCGCGACCGGCACCTATAGCCGCCCGCGCGACAACCAGCACAAGACCTACCGCCCGGTGGTCAAGGGCGACCTCGCCAAGATCAAGGCGGCGGTCGAGTTGATGGCAGGCGCCAAGAAACCGGTCTTCTATACCGGCGGCGGCGTCATCAATTCCGGCCCGCACGCCTCGGCGCTGCTGCGCGAGCTCGCTCGGCTGACGGGCTTCCCGGTTACCTCGACGCTGATGGGGCTCGGCGCCTTTCCGGCCGCAGACAAGCAGTGGCTCGGCATGCTCGGCATGCACGGCACTTACGAGGCCAATCTGGCGATGCATGACTGCGACGTCATGATCAATATCGGCGCGCGCTTCGACGACCGCATCACCGGCCGGATCGACGGCTTCTCGCCGCGCTCGAAGAAGATCCATATCGACATCGACCCGTCCTCGATCAACAAGACGGTCAAGGCCGATATCGGCATCGTCGGCGATTGCGCCCATGTGCTCGAGGATATGGTGCGGATCTGGCGCGAGAGCAGCCCGCAGGTCGACAAGACCGCGCTCGCCACCTGGTGGACGCAGATCGAAGGCTGGCGCGGTCGCAAGAGCCTCGCCTACAAGCAATCCGATACGATCATCAAGCCGCAATATGCGCTGGAGCGCCTCCATGCGCTGACCAAGGATCGCGACACCTACATCACGACCGAGGTCGGTCAGCACCAGATGTGGGCGGCGCAGTACCTGCAGTTCCAGGAGCCGAACCGCTGGATGACCTCGGGCGGCCTTGGCACGATGGGCTACGGCCTGCCGGCGGCCATTGGCGTGCAGATGAAGCATCCCAAGGCGCTGGTCATCGACGTCGCCGGCGAGGCCTCGATCCTGATGAACATGCAGGAGATGTCGACGGCGGTGCAGTACCGGCTGCCGGTCAAGGTCTTCATCCTCAACAACGAGTATATGGGCATGGTGCGCCAATGGCAGGAACTGCTGCATGGCGGGCGCTATTCGGAGAGCTATTCGCAGTCGCTGCCGGACTTCGTGAAGCTCGCCGAGGCCTATGGCGGCCACGGCATCCGCTGCGACGACCCGGCCAAGCTCGACGCCGCGATCATGGAGATGATCGAGACGCCCGGCCCGGTGATCTTCGACTGCCATGTCGCCAAGGAAGAGAACTGCTTCCCGATGATCCCGTCGGGCAAGGCGCATAACGAGATGATCCTGCCCGATTTCGAAGGCGATACCGGCCAGATCATCGACGCCAAGGGCAAGCAGCTCGTTTGACGAAGCATCGTCATGCTCGGGCTTGACCCGCGCATCTCAGGCCGACGGGGCGTTCCGCCCTCGAAGAGATTCTCGGGCGAAACTTCGCTCCGCCCGAGAATGACGCTGGCGGCATGGCAAAGGAAACGACATGGCTACGATCGGTCTGATCGGCGGAATGAGCTGGGAGTCGACCGCGGTCTACTACCGGCTGCTCAACGAGGGCGTGCGCGCGCGTGCGGGCGGACTGCACTCGGCCGATGTATTGCTGCATTCGGTCGACTTCGCTGGTATCGCCGAGATGCAGGCTCAGGGTGACTGGGCGGCGGCAGGCGCGGCGCTGGCCGAGAGCGCACGCCGGCTGGAGCGCGGCGGCGCTTCCTGCCTCGTGCTCTGCACCAACACCATGCACAAGGTGGCCGACCGGATCACGAGCGCGACCAAGCTGCCCTTCCTGCATCTGGCCGATGTGACGGCGCGGGCGATCCGCGCCACGCCGTCGCGCCGACCGCTGCTGCTGGCGACGCGCTTCACCATGGAACAGAACTTCTATCGCGACCGGCTGAAGGCCTTCGGCGTCGAGGCGCTGGTGCCGCAGCCGCAGGAGCGCGACGAGATTCACCGCGTCATCTATGACGAGCTGTGCCGCGGCCGCGTCGAGCCGGCGTCGCGCGAGTGCTATCGCGCGGTCGTCGAACGCGCGGTGCGGGAGGAGGGCGCCGATGGCGTGATCCTCGGCTGCACGGAGATCACGCTTTTGGTCTCTCAGGCGGATTTCACGGTTCCCGTCTTCGACACCACCGCGCTCCATGTCGCGGCGGCGCTCGATTTCGCCGGCGAAGTGGAGAGCGTGGCCGCATGAAGCTGCTCATCGGCAACAAGTGCTACTCGTCCTGGTCGCTGCGGGCCTGGCTGCTGCTACGCGCCAAGGGGATCGCCTTCACCGAGCAGCTCGTGCCGCTCGACGAGCCCGGTTTCAAGGAGACCGTCTTCGCCGCGGCGCCCGGCAGCGGCGGTACCCTGCCGATGGTGGTCGATGGCGATATCGCCGTCTGGGAGACGCTGGCAATCTGCGAGTATCTCCATGACACGCATCCGCAGGCCGGGATTTGGCCGCGCGACATCGCGGCCCGCGCCCATGCGCGTGCCGTCTCCAGTGAGATGCATGCGGGCTTCATGGCGCTACGCAGTACCTGCCCGATGAATCTGGGCAAGCGCTTTGCGGGCCGCGACCGCGGTCCGGGCGTCGCCCGCGACGTCGAGAGGGTCACCGGGTTGTGGCGGCAGGCGCGCGAGCGCTTCGGTGCTGCTGGCGATGGGCCGTTCCTGTACGGCGCCTTCTCGGCGGCGGATGCGATGTTCGCGCCGGTCGTCACCCGCCTCGATACCTATGGCATCGCCGTCGACCCCGTTTCGCAGGATTACATGCGGGCGATCCTCGCGCTTCCCGCCTATCGCGAGTGGCTTGCCGCCGCGCTGGCCGAGCCCTGGATCGTAACGCAGGACGAGGTGGACGAGCCCGCCCTCGTCGACCTCCGTCTCTCCTGAGCTTTCCCTTTCGCCAATCGTCTGCTCCAACCCGCCTACAGGTCCGTCATGTCGAAGCCCGCCACCCATTATCCGAATGCCCCGAAGGCCCAGCCGAGCGCGCGCCATACCCTGGCGGTGATCGTTGACAACGAACCGGGCGTTCTTGCCCGCATCGCCGGGCTATTCTCGGGGCGCGGGTACAATATCGAGAGCCTCACCGTCTCCGAGACCGAGCATGAGAAACACCTTTCGCGCATCACGGTCGTGACCTCCGGCACYGCCAGCGTCATCGACCAGATCAAGGCGCATCTCGACCGGCTCGTCCCGGTCCACCGCGTCGTCGACCTGACCGAGCAGGGCGAGGCGCTGGAGCGCGAGCTCGCCCTGGTCAAGGTCGTCGGCAAGGGCGAGCACCGCGTCGAGGCGATGCGGCTGGCCTCCGCCTTCGGTGCACGCACGCTCGATGCTTCGCTCACCTCCTTCGTCTTCGAACTCACCGGCTCGACCGAAGAGATCGAGCGCTTCATCAAGCTGATGACCGTGGTGGGACTCACCGAGGTCTCGCGCACCGGCATCGCCGCGATGAGCCGCGGCCCCGAGGCTATGTGAGCATGGCGCTTACGCCAGAGGTTCTCAGCCTGATCGCGCTCGGGCTCGGCCTCGTCGGCTTTGCCTGCCTCGCCATGCCGGTGCTGATGCGCCTGTCCGGCCGGGCGCCGGCCGAACCGATGGGGAGCGGCAGGAGCTTGCGCTCCCCGCTCTGGTGGGCGGGGTTCATTCTGACGATCGCCGCGATCTTCGTGCAGCGGATGGCGAGCCAGCAGGGCGGCTGAGGCTCCTATCCTCACTCTTCGCGGAAACGCGAGGTCATCCCGGATCGCCGCTTCGCGCCGTCCGGGATGACCGTGCTTCGTTTGCAGATCGAGGCTCTAATCAGCCGGCGAAGCCGCCTTCCATCAGGAAGCGCTTTTCCTCCGCCGTCGTGTCGCGCTCCAGCACCTCGTTGCGATGGGGGAAGCGGCCGAAGTCGCGGATGATGTTGCGGTGGACCTCGGCGTATTTCACGCCTTCGGGGTCCTCGGCCGCGGCGCAGAGCGCAATGCAGCGCTCCTGATCGGCCAGCTCTTCGGAATGCATGAAGGGCATGTAGAAGAAGCGCCTCTCCGGCGCCTCGTAGGCGTCGTCGAAGCCGCGTGCGATCGCGCGTTCCGCAACGGCGAGGGCCTGCGCATCGGTCGCGAAGGCGCGCGGGCTGCCGCGGAACATGTTGCGCGGGAACTGATCGAGCAGGATCAGCAGCGCGTAGACGCCTTCCGGGGTTTCCTCCCAAGCGTCGAGCTTGCCGGCTGCCGCGGCCTCATGAATGGGCAGGAAGCGCCGGGTGATCTCCGCATCGAAGGCTTCGTCCTTGGCAAACCATTTCTCGGGGCCGGCCTCGCGCCAGAAGGCGAGAATCTCGGGGGCGCTCGGCAGGGTCATGGGCGGTTCCGTTCTTCAGGCGACAGGGCCTCAGAGATAATTCCTCTCCGGCTTGCCGCCAGCCCCGAAAAACGCTTGCCCGCATGCGGCGGCTGCGCTAGACGACTGAACCGTAACGTACGGTACTGGATTTCTCCGAACCCATGACGCAGGCTCAGGCAGAGGCACAAGGCGAGGCGCTGACGGTGCGCCAGCAGGCCGTGCTTGATGCCGTGCTCAGCCTGATGGTGGAGAAGGGCAGCGGATTGACCATGACCGCCGTGGCGCGGCGCGCCAGCTGCTCCAAGGAAACGCTGTACAAGTGGTTCGGCGACCGCGAGGGCTTGCTGACGGCGACGGTGCAGTGGCAAGCCTCAAAGGTGAGGGCAGGCAATTACGACCGGCAGAATCTCGACGCCGGCACCCTGCGCGAGAGCCTGAAGGGCTTCGCTGCGAACTGGCTGGACGTGATTTCAAGCCCGACTTCGATCGCGCTCAACCGCGTCGCCGTCAGCCAGGCGGCGTCCCGCGACGGGAATCTCGGCTCGATCGTGCTGGCCAATGGCCGCTTCGCCATCGGCGAGCGCCTCAAGCCGGTGCTCGATGCCGGCCGCGAAGCGGGTCTCATCGCCTTCGACGATACAGAGACGGCCTTCCGCACCTTCTTCGGTCTCGCGGGCCGCGACGTCCAGATCCGGCTGCTGCTCGGCGATACGCTGACCTTGAGCAGGGCCGAAATCGCGCGCGACGCGGAGCGCGCAACCGAGCAGTTTCTCACCCTCTACGGCACGGCGCAGAACGATCCGGGCCGGAAGACGAACAACGCGTGACAAAGGAGACACCCATGCGCGTCTATTACGATCGTGATGCCGACATCAACCTGATCAAGGGCAAGAAGGTCTGCATCGTCGGCTACGGCTCGCAGGGCCATGCCCATGCGCTGAACCTGCGCGATTCCGGCGTCAAGGACGTCATCATCGCTCTGAAGGCCGGTTCGGCCACGCGCAAGAAGGCTGAGGATGCCGGCTTCAAGGTGATGACGCCGTCCGAGGCGGCCAAGGTGTCGGACATCATGATGATGCTGACCCCCGACGAGCTGCAGGGCGACATCTATCGCGACGAGCTGCACGCCAACATGAAGGAGGGCGCCGCCCTTCTGTTCGCGCACGGTCTCAACGTCCACTTCAACCTGATCGAGCCGCGCAAGGACCTCGACGTGCTGATGGTCGCCCCAAAGGGCCCCGGCCACACCGTCCGCTCCGAGTATCAGCGCGGCGGCGGCGTGCCGACCCTGATCGCGATCCATCAGGACGCCACCGGCAACGCCCATGACCTCGGCCTCTCCTACGCCTCGGCCAATGGCGGCGGCCGCGCCGGCATCATCGAGACCACCTTCAAGGAAGAGTGCGAGACCGACCTGTTCGGCGAGCAGGTCGTGCTCTGCGGCGGCCTGGTCGAGCTGATCAAGGCCGGCTACGAGACGCTGACCGAGGCCGGCTACGCCCCCGAGATGGCCTATTTCGAGTGCCTCCACGAGGTGAAGCTGATCGTGGACCTGATCTACGAAGGCGGCATCGCCAACATGAATTACTCGATCTCGAACACCGCCGAGTACGGCGAGTACGTCACCGGCCCGCGTATCATCACGGCCGAGACCAAGGCGGAGATGAAGCGCGTGCTGACCGACATCCAGTCGGGCAAGTTCACGCGCGACTGGATGCTGGAGAACAAGGTCAACCAGACCTCGTTCAAGGCGACCCGCGCCCGCTACGCCGCCCACCCGATCGAGGAAGTCGGCGCCAAGCTCCGCGACATGATGCCGTGGATCAAGGCCAAGGCTCTCGTCGACAAGTCGAAGAACTGAGCCCTTTCGATCTCCGTCAAGCTCGGGTCGCCGCTCCGCGGCGCCCGGGAATGACGTGAGAGGCACAGGCTTGAGAGTTTGATTCAAGTGGTTGCGGGTTTGATTCCGCTTGTTCTCGTAACTGCTTGATACCGAACGTCTTCGGATCTTTGCGGGCGGCGGCCGGAAGGCTGCCGCCCGCTGCGTTTAGGCGGACGCAGGAACACCGCGGGCCGACAGGAGTTTCACTTCCGGTGCAGGGCCGAAAGGCCAGGGAAACATCATGGGAGACGGTCATGACGGTCGACGTTCGACCCAGAGTGCCCGAACAGGATTTGGAGAGGCTGCGCGGGGGTAACCCGCTGCCACCGTTGCGGGCCGCCGATCACAGCGATGCCCACCCGGCGGTGGAGACGCCCGTCGAGGCGAGGCAGGGTTTCCTGGGGCGGCCGGTCCTGACTGTGCTGGTCGCGGGGCTCGCCTTGGCCGTGATTGCGTGGATCGCGGTCGATCTGCTCGTCTACTGAATTTCTTGCGTGAGACGGATCGTGTTTGCCTGCTGCCTGGGGAGGCTGCGATGGAACTTTTGCGGATCTTCGAAGCGCCGGCCGTGATCCGGACGGTGCTGGCGCTGTCTCTGGCGATGATGCTGGCGATCGTTCTCGGCCTGCTGTAAGCGCCGGCAGAGCCGCGATCGATGCCGAAATCGGCGAAGGCCTCCGGCGCAGGGCGCCGGAGGCCTTTTCGTCGGTCAGAAGGTGACCTTGTCCTTGATCTCGGCCTCGACGTTCGAGGGCAGGGTTCCGCGTTTCACCAGATCGGCGAAATCCTTGAACTTCGCCTTGCCGCGTTCCTCGATGATCTTCTTGGCGCGGACCTCGCCAATGCCCTTGAGGGTGTCGAGCTCGGCGGCGGTCGCCGTGTTGATATTGATCTTTTTGGCCTGGGCAGCCGCGGGCTGGGCGGCGGGTGTCGCCGGCTTGGTTGCGGGGGCTCCCTGCGTTGCCGGGGCGGCGGGCGCCGTGACAGGTGCGGCGGGCTTCGCGGCGGGAGCTGGCTGCGTCACGGTCTGGGCGAAAGCCTGGCCGCCCATGGCGGCGAGCGCGACGAGGGGGAGCAGGAAACGGGACATCGTCATGGCAAGACCTCACTGGGTCGGCCCGGATCATCGCGTTCGACAGGGGCCGGGTCCCTCTGCCGGACGACGCTGGCGGCGCGGGGCCGTTCAGCGCGCCGCGCGGGGCTCGCCGATGATGGTGGCGCGCCGCGATGCGACGATGCGAATAGACGCCTTTCGAATTGAACAGATGCCGAATGCTGCGTTCACCGGGCAGTCAGGTTCGGGGCGCGTTCAGCGGGCGAGAAACTCGCTGACGCGGCCGACGCCGTAGAGCAGCCCGAAGCCCCAGGCGAAGGAGGCACCCCAGTTCGCGAGCTGGAACGCCCAGAACGGCATGGCGACGATGCCCGCCACGATCGCGATCACCGCCCTCAACGGCCCGAAGAAGTGACCGATCAGGATGCTGGCGATGCCCCACTTCTCGAAGAAGGCGTGGCCGCGGTCCAGGAGTTCAGGGTTCTTGGTGAAGGGCCAGTAGTCGTGGACGCGCGGGCCGAGGACGAGCCCGGCCCAGTAGGACACCCAGAAGCCGGCACCGGCGCCGAGCGAAGCCGCCAGCGCCAGCGGGACGAGGTTGAGGCCCGAAGCGCCTGCGACGGCGCCGAAGGTGGTGAAGAATACTGTGGCCGGGACGAGCCAGGAGAGAATCGCGACGCATTCGGCGAAGGCGACCGCGAAGACGATCGGGATCGCCCATTGCTGATTGGCCTGCATGAACTCGACGAGCGCCTTCATGGCTTGTTCGATGTCGGCCATGGCGTTCGGCTCGGCTCCTGCGGGGTCGGGTCGGCTCAGGCATATGGCTGTGTCGGCGGAACGATGCAAGCGACGGGCAGCCGCAGTGCGTGGCGGCGTTGCCTTCCCGGAACGATCGCCTATTAATTTCGGCAATACAGAAAAGCTGCCGGCACGGCGCAAGGCTGCCGACGAGGAAACGGATTTCATGGAGTTGCAGGATCGCCCGCATGCTCATGCGGGGAAAGCGCCGGTTTCGTCGGGGGATCCGGCGGTTGCGCTCGGTGGTGTCGACATCACCTTCCATCTCGCCGATGGCGGTCGCTATCAGGCGGTCAAGGGCATCGATCTCAAGGTCCATCCCGGCGAGTTCGTCTCGATCGTCGGGCCGACAGGCTGCGGCAAGTCCACGCTGCTCAACGCGGCGGCTGGACTGCTCTCGCCCTCGGCCGGCTCGGTCGGCATCTTCGGCAAGCCGCTTGCGGGCCTGAACCGCCGCGCCGGCTATCTCTTCCAGCAGGACGCGCTGATGCCGTGGAAGACGGCACTGGACAACGTCAAGGTCGCGCTGGAGCCGATGGGCGTGCCCGAGCGCGAGGCGGATCAGCGCGCCCGCGAATGGCTGGGCCGCGTGGGCCTGCGGACCTTCGTCGACCGCTATCCGCACATGCTCTCGGGCGGCCAGCGCAAGCGCGTCAGCCTCGCCCAGATGCTGATCCGCAATCCCGAGATCCTGCTGATGGACGAGCCCTTCGGGCCACTCGACGCGCAGACCCGGCAGATCATGGGCAACCTCCTGCTCGATCTCTGGTCGCGCGACCGCAAGGCGCTGATGTTCGTCACCCACGACCTCGAAGAGGCGATCGCGCTCTCCGACCGGGTGGTGGTGATGTCGGCCGGCCCGGCGGCGGGGATCGTCGCCGACTACAAGGTCGACCTGCCGCGCCCGCGCGACATCGCCGACATCCGGCTGGAAAAGGCCTTCCACGAGATCCATCGCGACATCTGGACCTCGCTGCGCGTCGAGGTGCAGAAGGCCTATGCGATGGGCGAGGGACGCGAGCTGGTCGGAGGAGACGCATCATGAAGCGCATGAAGCTCATCTCGCTCCAGATCCTGGTGATGATCGCATTTCTGCTGTTCTGGCATGTCGCGACGACCACGAGCCTGTTCGGCGACGTCAAGACGATCCAGTTCTTCTTCTCGACGCCGGTCGCGGTGCTGACGCGCACTTTCAAGCAGCTCACCAGCGCCGACATCTACTGGCATCTCGGCATCACCCTGACCGAGACGGTGCTCGCCTTTGTCATCGGCTCGCTCGCGGGCATCCTGTTCGGCTTCGCCTTCGCGCGGCGCGAGCTGCTTTCTCAGGTGTTCGACCCCTATATCAAGGCGGCTAATGCGCTGCCGCGCGTCGTGCTGGCGCCGATCTTCGCGCTCTGGTTCGGGCTGGGCATCTGGTCGAAGGTGGCGCTCGGCTTCACGCTCGTCTTCTTCATCGTGTTCTTCAACGTCTACCAGGGCGTGCGCGAGGTCTCGCCGACGATCCTGGCCAATGCGCGCATGCTCGGCATGAACGAGCGCCAGCTCTTCAAGCATGTCTACTGGCCCTCGGCACTGACCTGGATGTTCTCCTCGCTGCACACCTCGGTCGGCTTCGCGCTGGTCGGCGCGGTGGTCGGCGAATATCTCGGCTCCTCGGCGGGGCTCGGCTACAAGATCCATGAGGCGGAGAGCGTCTTCGACGTCACCGGCGTGTTCTCGGGCATGCTGATCCTGGCGATCTTCGTCATCGCCATCGACGCGCTGGTCACGTTGGTCGAGAAGCGGCTGCTGGTCTGGCGGCCGGGGCAGAGCTCGACGACGGTGGCCTGATGGCGGCCGAGGCCGTGGCGGAAACCATGGCTTCCTCAACGTCAGCTCGCTAGGATCGGAGCATCGCGCTCAAGAGTGGGAGGTTCCGGTGGCCGAAACGATCAGCATCGGTGGGCTGCTCCTGGAGTTCCTGCACGACAAGGACGAAACCGAAGGCAGCGTCGACGTCTTTCGGATGACCGTGGCTCCTAAGGGAAAGGTTCCCGTGCCTCACCATCACGAGAGCTGGGACGAGACGGTCTACGGTCTCGACGGAACCTTGACGTTCACGATCGACGGCCGCGACGTCGCCTTGAGGCCCGGTCAGTCGGCCTTCATCCGGCGCGGCGTCATCCACGGCTTCCGGAACGACAGCGACCAGGCGGCGAGTTGCCTCTGCATCCTGTCGCCCGGCGTGCTGGGGCCGGGATATTTTCGTGAGATCGCCGGCTTGCTGGTCGGTGGCGGGCCGCCCGATCCCGCCGCGGTCAGGGAGGTCATGGTCCGTCACGGCCTCGTTCCCGCAGTGCCGGCGGGCTGAGCTACGGACGGCCAGGGCCATGCGGGTCGGCGGGGCGGGCACCCCGCCGCTCCGGCCGGTGGGCTTTTTTGGCTGTTCTACCGGCGCATTTCCGTCAGCGCCCTCTGCAGGGGAGCGGGCGAGACCTGGATCGGCCCTTCGAAGGGTCCGTCCATGTCCACGATCAGGTAGATCGCTCCGCCGATCAGCGCCGCAGCCGCGATGAAGCAGGTCACGACCACGGCGTTCCGCGGGGCGCGGAAGCCGAAGGTCGCGAAGATCAGGACCAGCCAGGCGACGACCATCAGCATCAGCGGCCGCGGCAGCGAACCCTCGGCCTGTTCCACAAGGCTCCAGCGCAGCTCCAGCACCTTGCGATATTGTTCGCGCATGTCGTTCCAGATCGAGAGCTGAGAGGCGCGGTTCGGTTCGAAGGCGCGCAGGCGGGTTCCGACATTCTCGAGCAACCGTTCGGATGTTGTGTCCGACAGCCCGCCTTCAGCAGTCCAATGGCCGTTCGCGGCGCGCTCGGTATAGGCGACAAGCCCCTGGCGGGTTTCGCCGGCCTCCGGGCCATAGAGGAACAACATCCGATCGAGCAGGATCAGCTCGGTGGCGTAGCTGTGAACGTCCCGGTTGACCCCGTCGAATCTGCTCTTCGCCGAGGTGATCATCAGGCCGAGCACCAGAGACGTCATCACGACGAAAATATTGGCGATTAGATGCAAGACCTTCTGCGTGTCGTCCAGCCGTTGATGCTCCGGAAGCCGCTCGTAGGAGAACAGTGCGCCCAGAGAGGCTGCCATCAGGCAGACAAACACGAATATGGCGATGCGCATCTCGTTCACGGTCGGCCCTCGTCTTGCAGATGCAACGGGTAGACATGCGTGGACATGCCAGGCGGCGGCGCTTTGCCGGCTGGCTCGGGATTCTTGCTCCCGCCGTTCAATCTAGCCTATGTTCGACGCAAATGCGCGCCCGTCAGAAGCGCCAGCAGGATCCAAACCGGAGGAACGCCTATGCTCTTGTCCCGCCGCAGCGCGCTGGCTGCGCTTGCTCTTTCGACCGCGCTCGGCGCGGCATCCCATGCGCTCGCCCAGAACGCGGAGAAGCCGAAGCTTACACTCGGCGTTGGCGGCAAGCAGCTGCTCTACTACCTGCCGCTCACCGTCGCGGAGAAGAAGGGCTTCTTCAAGGAGCAGGGGCTCGACGTCGAGATCAACGATTTCGGCGGCGGCGCGAAGTCGCTGCAGGCGCTCGTCGGCGGCTCGGTCGATGTCGTGACCGGCGCCTATGAGCACACCATCCGCATGCAGGCCAAAGGGCAGGACATCCGCGCGGTGATCGAGCTCGGCCGCTTCCCGGCGATCACCATCGCAGTGCGCAAGGACCTCGCCGACAAGGTCAAATCGGCGGCCGATTTCAAGGGACTCAAGATCGGCGTGACGGCGCCGGGCTCCTCGACGGCGCTGACCGCGCAATACGCCATGGTCAAGGCCGGACTGAAGGCGACGGACGCGCCGATCATTGGTGTCGGGGCCGGCGCGAGCGCGGTCGCGGCGATCAAGCAGAAGCAGGTCGACGTGATCTCGCATCTCGATCCGGTGACCTCGAAGCTCGAGGCCGACGGCGACATCGTCTCCTTGATCGACACCCGCACCGAGGCCGGCACCAAGGCGCTGTTCGGCGGCTCGAACCCGGCGGCGGTGCTCTATCTCAAGAACGACTTCGCCGAGAAGAACCCGATCACGACGCAGAAGCTGGTCAACGCCTTCATGAAGTCGCTGAAATGGCTGGAAACCGCGAAGCCTGAAGAGGTTGCCGACCTCGTGCCGGAAGAGTTCCTGCTCGGCGACAAGCCGCTCTACATCCGCGCGGTGAAGAACTCGCAGGAGAGCTATTCGCGCACTGGCATCTCCACGCCCGACGCCATGAAGAGCATGTATGACTCGCTGAAGCTGCTCGACCCGGAGCTGACCAACTCCAATGTCGACCTGTCGAAGACCTTCATCGACAGCTTCGCCAAGAAGGCAGCCTCCGGCTCCTGAGCCATGCATTTGGCTTAGAGCTGTCATTTGATGTCGCGTGCAATCTGCATCCAGTGCATGCTGCGCGGATTCGCGCTGGGGGGATCAGGTGAGCAGCGATACGGCATTTCTGGATGGCGGCGGCGAGATGGCCGCCGCCATCCGCGACTATGACTGGAGCACGACCCCGCTTGGGCCGATCGGCCAGTGGCCGGTGGCCCTGAAGACGGCGGTCGGCATGATGGTCAACTCGCACTTCCCCAAATGCATCGCTTGGGGCGCGGATTTGATCACCATCCACAATGATGCCTTCCGGTCTATCCTCGGCGACAAGCCGCCCGCCCTCGGCCGCTCCTTTCATGAGGTCTGGTCCGAGGTCTGGGAAGAGATCGGCCCGATGACGGCCAAAGCGCTGGCCGGCGAGGCGACCTTCATCGAAGACTTCCCGCTCACCATTAATCGATACGGCCATCCCGAAGAGGTGTGGTTCACCTTCTGCTACAGTCCGATCCGGGACGAGGCCGGCCGGGTTCTCGGCATGATCGACACGGTGATGGAGACGACCGGCAAGATGCTCGCCGAGCGCAACGGCCGCCTGCTCAACGCCGAACTTGCCCACCGCATGAAGAACACGCTCGCGATGATCGCGGCGATCGCCAGCCAGACCTTCCGCTCGGCGGAAACGCTCGAAGAGGCGCAATCAGTCCTGAGCGAGCGCATCGCCACGCTCGGCGAGGCCCATTCGATCCTGACGCAGTCGAGCTGGAGCAGCGCGCCGATCCGCACGGTGGTCGAAGGGGCGCTGGCGCCGCATCGCTCGGGCCTCGGCACGATCCGCATCGAGGGGCCGCTGCTGCGATTGCCGGCCGATCAGGCGATGACGCTGGCCCTCGCGGTCAACGAACTCGCGACAAATGCAGTGAAGTACGGTGCGCTCTCGGTGGAGGCCGGAGAGGTCTCGATCGGCTGGTCGATCGGGCGTCCGCAGAGCGAGGACGCCTTCCGCTTCGAATGGCGTGAAAGCGGTGGCCCTCCCGTCGTGAAGCCGCGCCGCCAGGGTTTTGGCTCGCGGCTGGTGGAGCGCGTCATGTCGCAGAAGTTCCATGGCGAGGTTGAGCTGGACTATCGGCCGGAAGGGCTGCGTTATCTGCTGGCCACCACGATGGTGAATGTCGCGCCGCGCGAGTGACTGTCCCGCAGGCCATGCGCTGCTTTCTGTCCCAGCGATGACAAGGGACCTGCGCTTCGTCGCGGTGGGTCCTTTTCCTTTTTGCACGCCTTTCAACTGCACGCTGGACTTGCCGGGGCGGCGGCGCGACAGTGCGGCGCTGACGTAAGGAGAGGCGACATGACAGGACGCGCCGCCGTCGAAGCCCTGATCCGCGATGCCTACGCTGCCCGCCATCGGGGCGATCTCGATGCCCTGATGGAATACCTCCATCCCGATTGCAGCTACCGGCTCGCCGGCGGACCGCAGGCGGCCGAGGTCTTTGCCGAGCCGGACGGGCATTCCGCCGTGCGCGAGCAGATGGCCGGGCTGATCGCGACCTATGTGTTCCGTAACATCGAAGAGCTGGCGCTGACGGTCGATGGGGACCGGGCGATGCTGCATTGGCGCGCCGATGTCGAGTGCAGGCCGACTGGCCGCACCGGCTCCTTCGAGGTCATGGACATCTTCACCATCGCCGACGGCAAGGTGAAAAGCCTCACCCAGTTCACGGACACGGCCGGCGTGGCCCGGCTGTCGATGCCCCAGCCTTCGCGCTGATCGCGGACATCACCGCTTTCGATTTGCGCCTTGCGCGAGAGCCGTTAGGTTCGCGGGCTCATCGTGAACGGGGTATCGCTTCGGACCATGAATATTCTCTCGATCCAGTCCCATGTCGCCTATGGCCATGTGGGCAACGCCTCGGCGACCTTCCCGATGCAGAGGCTCGGCGTCGAAGTCTGGCCGATCCACACGGTGCAGTTCTCGAATCATACCGGCTACGGCAACTGGAAGGGCCGCGTCTTCGATGGCGGCATGATCGATGAGGTGATGGAGGGCATCGCCGAGCGCGGCGTGCTCGCCAGCTGCGATGGCGTGATCTCCGGTTACATGGGCTCTGCCGATATCGGCCACGCCATCCTGTCCGCAGTCGAAAAGGTGCGGGCAGCGAATCCGAAGGCGCTCTATTGCTGCGACCCGGTGATCGGCGATGTCGGCCGCGGCATCTTCGTGCGCCCCGGCATCCCGGAGTTCATGCGCGAGCAGGCAGTGCCTGCCGCGGATATCGTGACGCCCAACCAGTTCGAGCTGGAGTTGCTGACGGATATCGAGGTGAAGACCGTCGCCGATGCGCACCGCGCCGTCGAGGCTCTGCGCGACGCCGGGCCGAAGGTGGTGATGGTGACCTCGCTCGTGACCGAGGAAACGCCGGCCGGTTCGATCGACCTCATGGCGGCGGACGCCAAGGGGACCTGGCGGGTGCGCACGCCGAAGCTCGACGTCAGCGTCAACGGCGCAGGCGATGCGATCGCGGCGCTGTTCTTCACCCATTACCTGCGCGAGGAATCGGCCGCGGCCGCGCTGTCGAAGGCGTCGTCCTCGATCTACGGGCTGCTGAAGCGCACAAAGGAGGCGGGCTCGCGCGAGATCCTGACCGTCGCGGCGCAGGACGAGTTCGTCACGCCCTCGCAGGTCTTCGAGCCCCAGGCGATCTGACGTCGATGCGGCGGACTTCCCTCAGCCCTCATCCCGAGGAGCGCCGCAAGGCACGTCTCGAAGGATGTCCCAGGAGGTTCAGGAACCATCTGGACCATCCTGCGAGATGCCGCTTCGCGGCTCCTCAGGGTGAGAGCTCGAAGAGTGTCCTTCGATGAGGCTGCGTGTCGGCACCTTCAACGTCGAGAACCTGCTGACGCGCCACCGCTTCGAGCCGGGCGGGCGCACGGAGACGGCGGCAGCGATGTCGCTGTTCCATTTCCCCCGCTCCGACGAGCGCGACGCGGTGGAGCGCTCTCTCGCCGTGGCGCTGGAGGACGACAAGCGCCAGATGACCGCGCTCGCCATCGCCGAGGCGCAGGCCGATCTCTGGATGCTGCAGGAGGTCGACTCGCTCGCGAGTTTGCAGGCCTTCTTCGCCAACTACGTCCATCGCATCGCCGACCATCGCTACGGCCATTTCACGCTGATCGACGGCAACGACCGCCGCAGCATCGACATCGGCTTCGCGGCGCGGCGCGACCTGTTCGGCCCGGGGCAGCTCAAGGTGCGCTCGCACAAGGACCTGACCTTCGCAGAAGCCGGCGTGCATGACCGTGAGCTCGCCAGGCTCGGCATCGGGCCGCATGGCAAGGTCTTCGCGCGCGACTGCCTTGAGGTGGAGCTGACCCTAGGCGGAAGGCGGCTCAGCCTGTTCGGCTGCCACTTCAAGTCGATGAATAACGGCCGCGAGGATGGCCGGGAAATGACGCTGCCCGTCCGCCGCGCCGAGGCGCGGGCGGTGAAATGGCTGATCCAGCAACGCTTCGGCGGCGGCTGGCGCGAGACGAACTGGATCGTACTGGGCGATCTCAACGGCTATCGCTACAGCCTTGGGCCGCGCGCCGAGCGGGCCGACGAGGGCGCGAGCGGCATCGAACCTTTGCTGGACGATTTTGCCGTCGATCCGATGGAGACGTTGCCGGCGCATGAACGCTGGACGCATTTCCGGCGCTACTGGTCTGAGGACCAGGAGAAGCTGATCGACAGCCATATGCCGCTCGACCACATCCTGCTTTCGCCGGCACTGGCGGCGGCCAATCCGCAGCCCGCCATGCAGATGATCCGGAGCGGTCTGCCGTATCGCGTGCCGCTCGATCCGCGTGCGCCTGACCGCTCGATGGCGCGGCTGGCGACCTGCGCCGACCGCTACCCGCGTGTCGGCTGGGACCGTCCGAAGGCTTCCGACCACTGTCCGCTCACGATCGACCTCGAAATTCCCGCAGGGTGACCCCGATGAAACGCCGCTTCGTCACGCTCGACGTCTTCACCACGCGCCGCCATGCCGGCAATCCGCTGGCGGTGGTGCTCCAGTCGGAAGGGCTCGATACGGAGGCGATGCAGGCCATCGCGCGCGAGTTCAATCTGTCGGAGACGGTCTTCGTCTCGCCGCCTGAGAAGCAGGGGCATCGCGCTTCTGTCCGCATCTTCACGCCGGGCGCCGAACTCCCCTTCGCCGGCCATCCGACTGTTGGCACCGCCGTCTGGCTCGCGCTCACCGACCATGCCGCGGGCGCGCCCGCCGATATGCTGGTGCTGGAGGAGACGATCGGGCCGGTTTCCTGCGCCGTCGAGATCACCGGCAGCCATGCCGGGCATGCGATCTTCACCTTGCCGCGTCTGCCGGAGCAGGTGGGGGAGGCGGCGACTGCCGGCGCGATCGCGGCAGCGCTCGGGCTTCAGTCCAGCGATCTCGGCTTTGCAGCGCACAGGCCGACGGTCTTTTCTGCCGGCGTGCCGTTCCTCTGCGTGCCCGTGGCGACGCGGGAGGCCGTGGGCCGCGCAAGGCCGGAGGCCGCGCATTGGCAAGCGGCGATCGGCGCGGGCGGTGCCTTCCTCTACAGCGCCGAGACTGCAGAGGCCGGGAACGCCTTTCATGCCCGAATGTTCTGGCCCGGGACCGGAATCGGTGAGGATCCGGCGAYGGGCGGCGCGGTCGCGGCCTTCGCTGGTGCCGTCATGGCCTATGACAAGCCGGATGACGGCGACCATCGCTTCGTCGTCGAACAAGGCTACGAGATGGGCCGGCCTTCGCAGATCGCGCTGGAACTGAGCGTGCGGAACGGCGCACTCGTCTCGGCGCGCATCGGCGGTTCGGCCATCGTGGTCAGCGAGGGCGTGTTGCTGTGAGCGACGGCGTCGAGAACGGCACGATCGTCCGGCTGTCGCAGGTCGATGCCAAGATCGAGTCCTATGACTGGCGTTTTGCGCGCGAGAGCGCCGCAGACATCGAAGCGCATTGGGCCAGGATCAGTGCTGGCAAGCCGGCCATGTTCAACGGTCGCGTCATGCTGCAGCACCGCGCCGCGATCCGCGACGGCGTGTTCGAGGCCGGCTATTTCGAGACCGACTATGCCGCCTTCATGACCTGGCGCGACGTCGGCCATCCCGGCCCGGTGATCCGCAACGGTTTCGCCATGGCGGCGCTTCGGGCCAAGGACGGCGCCTTCCTCTGCGGCAAGATGGGCGAGCACACGGCCAATGCAGGCAAGGTCTATTTCGCCGCCGGCACGCCCGACCGCGAGGATGCCCGCCCCGACGGCAGGCTCGACCTGGCCGGAAGCGTCACGCGCGAGCTCGCGGAGGAGACGGGCCTGCACGTCGAGGAACTCGATGTGGGCGAGGGCTGGACGGCGGTGATCGAGCAGGGGCGCATCGCCTTCATGCGCGAGGTCCACATCGACCTGCCGGCGGAGGCGGCGCGCGTACTAATGCTGGAGCGGATGAAGCATCTCGAAGAGGAGGAACTCTCCGACATCGTGATCGTGCGCGACCTCGCCGAGACGGAAAAGCACGACATGCCGCCCTTCATGCGCCGCTATCTCGCACATATGTTCGGCGGTGCCTGAACTTGTTCGGTCATTCGTAAAGCCCTCATCCTGAGGAGGCCCATAGGGCCGTCTCGAAGGATGCTTCAGGAGGCTCCGGAATCATCTGGAGCATCCTTCGAGACGCCGCTTCGCGGCTCCTCAGGATGAGGGCTGACAATCCAAACGGTTCAGAGCTGCCTTGTCCGCCTGCCTCACGAAAGTGATCCGATGACCTCTACTGAATCCGCTTATCCCGAGGCTCTCGCGCTGCCGGCTGAGAACCCCTTCGCCACGCGCTGGGAAACGCCGTTCCGCCTGCCGCCCTTCGCTGCGATCAAGCCGGAGCACATCCGACCGGCCTTCGACGCGGCGCTCGCCAAGCACAGGGCCGAGATCGCCGCGATCGTCGGCGACAAGGCTGCGCCCGATTTCGCCAATACGATCGAAGCGCTGGAGCGGGCAGGGCGTGCGCTCAGCCGCGTCGGCGGCGTGTTCTACAACCTGACCGGCGCCGACACGAACGAGGCGCTGCAGGCGATCGAGCGCGAGATGTCGCCGATCTCCTCGCGGCACTGGTCGGCGATCATGATGGATGAGGGGCTCTTCGCCCGCGTCGACGCGGTCAATGCCGCGCGCGATATGCTCGGCCTCGATGCCGAGCAGGCGCGCCTGCTGGAGCGGACCTATAAGGGCTTCATCCGCTCGGGTGCGAAGCTGAACCCCGAGGGCAAGAAGCGACTTGCTGCGATCAACGAGCGGCTGGCCGCGCTCGGTACCCAGTTCAGCCAGAACGTGCTGAAGGATGAATCCTCCTATGCCCTGTTCATCGAAGCCGAGGCCGGGCTCGCCGGTCTTCCAGAGTTCCTGAAGGCGGCGATGGCGCGCGCTGCGGCCGATCGCGGCAAGCCGGGCCAGCATGCGGTGACGCTGTCGCGCTCGATCATCGAGCCTTTCCTGACTTTCTCGACCCGCCGCGATCTGCGTGAGGAAGCCTTCATCGCCTGGAGCAAGCGCGGCGAGAATGGCGGCGAGAGCGACAACCGTGCGATCGTCGCGGAGATGGTGACGCTGCGGGCCGAAAAGGCGAAGCTGCTGGGATATCCGACCTTCGCGCATTTCAAGCTCGACGACGCCATGGCGAAGACGCCGGAGCATGTGCGCGGGCTGCTGGAGCTGGTCTGGAAGCCGGCCAAGGCGCGGGCGGCGCGCGAGGCGGCCGATCTCGCGGCGCTCGCCCAGGACGAGGGCGAGAACGGGCCGATCCGCCCCTGGGACTGGCGCCATTATGCCGAGAAGGTCAGGCAGAAGACCTTTGCGCTCGATGAAGCCGTGCTGAAGCCCTATCTGCAGCTCGACCGCGTCAGGCAGGCCGCCTTCGACGTCGCCGGCAAGCTCTTTGGGCTTTCCTTCGCCGAGCAGCCGGAGCTCGCGGGCTATCACCCGGATGTCCGCATTTTCGAGGTGACGGAGACCGGCTCCGGGCGCCATATCGGCCTGTTCATCGGCGACTACTTCGCCCGCTCCTCGAAGCGCTCGGGCGCCTGGATGAGTGCCTTCCGCGGCCAGCGCAAGCTCGACGGCGAGACCCGGCCGATCATCGTCAATGTCTGCAATTTCGCGAAGCCGGCGGAGGGCAAGCCCGCGCTGCTCTCGCTCGACGATGCGCGCACGCTCTTCCACGAGTTCGGCCATGCGCTGCATGGGCTGCTTTCGGACGTGACCTATGGCTCGCTCGCCGGCACGGCAGTGGCGCGCGATTTCGTGGAGCTGCCCTCGCAGCTTTACGAGCACTGGTTCCTGACGCGCGAGGTGATGCGCGAATATTGCCTGCATGCCGAGACGGCCGAGCCGATCCCGGAGGCGCTGATCGACAAGATCGAGAAGGCGCAGACCTTCAACCAGGGCTTCGCCACCGTGGAGTACACCTCCTCGGCGTTGGTCGATCTCGCCTTCCATTCGCTGGAGGAGCCGGCGGAGGTCGATCCGCTCGCCTTCGAGGCGGCGGAACTCGCGCGCATCGGCATGCCCAGTGAGATCATCATGCGCCACCGCACGCCGCACTTCACCCATGTCTTCTCGGGCGACGGCTATTCGGCCGGCTACTACAGCTATCTCTGGTCGGAGGTGATGGACGCCGACGCTTTCAACGCCTTCATCGAGACGGGCGACGTGTTCTCAGCTCAGCTCGCCGAAAAGCTGAAGCGCTACATCTACTCGGCCGGCGACACGCGCGACGCTGCCGAGGCCTATACGCTCTTCCGCGGCCGGTTGCCGACCCCGGATGCGCTGCTCGAGAAGCGGGGGCTGGCCGCCTGAGCGGGAGCATGGCGAACCGCCGCGCTCAGGGCGGAAACGAGCCCTGAGCCTCGGTCTGGACAAGGACGGCACCGCTTTTGTCGAGCGCCTCGATCGTCCAGATATAGCGATGTCTCTGCCCCGTCGGAGGGCAGGGGCCGACATAGCTGATTGCCCCCTGCGCCACTCGCCCCTTGCCGTCATAGGCGACTGTCGAGCCGCCATGCCGGAAATTGGGCGCGTCGTAGTCGCGCATGGCAAAGCGCAGTCTCTTCGTGCCTTTCGGAGCGTTTCGGACCACGAAGGCGGGCGAGATTCCGCCGCAAGCGCCTATTCCCTTCCAGGAAAATGAGGCGGAGAAGGCGAATGCGGATGCCGGGATGCCGAGCCCTAGTACGGCTGCTGCGACGGTGGCAGTGGCTATCAGGCGTTTCATCGGCGTGTTCCCTCAACCGGTCCCGAGCGGCTGTCTCAGCCCGGATAACCGAACCTCGCCTTGGTCGCGTGGAGCTGGCTGATCGCGCCCGCGTCGTTGCCGGCCGCGCAGGTCGAGCGGGCGCGCGAAATCTCGCCGCTGACCCGGTCATGCACGCCCTTGGTGGTGTGGCCGGTGGCAAGATCGTTGTCGATCACCGCCTGGAAGCGCTCGACCTCTCCGGAGCAGCCCGTGCCCGTCGGCATGCGGAAGGTGCTGGGCGTCACGCCCGGCGCAGCCTGTTCCGGCGGCGGGGCGGAGGGCGTGCTGACGGTCGAAGTCTGGCAGGCCGATAGCAGGATGGCGCAGAGTGCAAGGACGGGCAGATGGCGCATCGGAAAGCTCCGCGGAGACAAGACCGCCCGACGATGTCTGATTCTCGGGATCGGTGAAATCGCGCTGTCCGACCGGCCGCCTATTGCGGCATGTTGACGGCGAGATATGGCGCGGTCGCCTTTTCGTTGGGGCCGACGATCGCCGGGACCCGGTTCGTAACCGGCTTGAGACTCTTGAGATAGGCGGCCAGCGCGAAAGCATCGGCATCGGTCAGCTTGCCATAGCCATTGTAGGGCATGGCAGGTGCCAGGACGCGGCCGTCGGGCCGGGTCCCCAGACGGATTGCCTTGACGATGTCAGCCTCCGACCAGGAGCCGAGCCCCGTCTCCTTGTCCGGCGTGAGATTGGGCGGAAAGAAGGTGCCGAGGCCCGGAATGTGAAAGCCCACCTCGGATCCCGCGAGCCGCCGTTGCATATCGGGCTTCCCGAGAAAGATGCCCGGCGTATGGCAGCCGGCGCAATCCATGATGCTCGCGAGGTACTCGCCGCGACGCAGCTTCTCCTGCGACGGTGCCGTTTGCGCCGTGAGCGCCGTGGGCACCGAGAGGCCGATGACGATGAGCGCGCCGAAGATCGTCTGCTGCATGATTGCCCCCTGGCGTCTCGTGCAGTCGTTTCCGCTGCACCGATCTGTTCGAGCAGTTGGACATCGTTTGACGGGATGACGTTAGGGAATGTTCTAGCATTGCTCTCATGTCGGGGAAAGAACCAAAGACCCGACGAGGTCGGGCCTATCCGCGCTCCGGCATGAAGAACGCCAGCACCGTGAACACGGCAGCCGCAGCGGCGGCCAGCCAGATCGCGTCGAGGCCGATACGGCTGTGCGAGAAGGCTCCAACGACGGCGCCGCTGAGCAGGCCGAGCCAGAGCACGAGATGGCGCAGGAAAGCGAGCTTCGGCCCGCCGAGCAGGGCGCCGGCGAGGCGCTGCCCCATCTTCACCAGCGTGCCGGTCATGTAGGTCAGGCCGATCGTGACCTCGCCGTCGCGCTGGAAGACCGAGTTCTCCGCGCCCATCGCCAAGGCGAGCATGCCGGCCGCGGCCGTGCTGAGCCCGATGGTGTCGAGGCTGGCTGCGAAGATCAGCACCGCGGTGACGAAGGCGAGTACCGCCGCCTTCCGCTGTTGCCTGCCGAAATGGCCGATGAGCGACCCGCAGACCACGCCGAGGACGAAAAGGCCGAGGATCGTCGCGGCCAGAACGATGCCGCCGGCATGGCGCCCGGCCAGTTCGATGCCAAGGCGGGTGGTGTTGCCGGTCATGAAGGAGACGAAGAAGCCGCTGAGGCTGATGAAGCCGAGCGCATCGACGAAGCCGGCGAGGCCGGTGAGGCAGAAGGCGAGTCCAATGGCGGGGCGGTCATAGCGCATCATCGGCGCGGGTCTCCGGCAGCACGCGGCCGGCTTCCAGCATGGCGCGACCGCCGGCCGAATCGCACCGCGCCAGCATAATCCACAGATCGTCTCTGTCATTTGATGCGCGCGCATGAGACACATGCTTGCGCTCGGCACCTGCTTTCGGTTACATCCTGTCCCGTCGATTTGAGGAACGCCCGTGGTTTCGACCGCCCGCCATGACCTGACGAAGGACTGCGCCGCTGCGCAGGCCGTCAGCATGTGCGCTCGCGCTCCCCTCGCACGCGCTTCGTTCTCGCTTCTTGGCCTTCTTCTCCTTAGCTGCCCCTGAGGGCCGGCCGGGCATGCTGCCTGGGCGCTCAGGGGAGTGACGAGAACCGCCGACAGCAAACCCAGCGCCCGCCTTTTCCGATCTCGCGGCGCACCGAAACCGGAAGCAGACCATGACCAATCCGACCCAGAACAGCTCCTCCAAAGAGCGCGTGCTGATTTTCGACACCACCTTGCGCGACGGCGAGCAGTGCCCCGGCGCCACCATGACCTTCGAGGAGAAGCTGGAGATCGCCGAGGCGCTCGACGTAATGGGCGTCGACATCATCGAGGCCGGCTTCCCGATCGCCTCCGAAGGCGATTTCGAGGCCGTCTCGGAGATCGCGCGCCGGCTGAAGCGCGCCACGGTCGCCGGCCTCGCCCGCGCCATCAGCGCCGACATCGCCCGTGCCGGCGAGGCGGTGCGCCATGCGGTAAAGCCGCGCATCCACACCTTCGTCTCGACCTCGCCGATCCATCTGGAGCACCAGATGCGCAAGAGCCAGGAGCAGGTGCTGGAGATCATCACCGCGACCGTGACGCAGGCGCGCAACCTGGTCGAGGATGTCGAGTGGTCGGCGATGGACGCCACTCGCACGCCGATCGACTATCTCTGCCGCACGGTCGAGGCCGCTATCAGGGCCGGCGCCACGACGATCAACCTGCCGGATACCGTCGGCTACGCCACGCCTGACGAGTATCGCGCCATGTTCAAGGCGGTGCGCGAGCGCGTACCGAATGCCGACAAGGCGATCTTCTCGGTGCATTGCCACAACGACCTGGGCCTGGCCGTCGCCAATTCGCTGGCCGGCATCGAAGGTGGCGCGCGGCAGGTCGAATGCACCCTCAACGGCATCGGCGAGCGCGCGGGCAATGCCGCGCTGGAAGAGGTGGTGATGGCGCTGCGCGTGCGCGGGGACGTGCTGCCCTACGACACCGGCATCGACGCGACACAATTGATGCGCGCTTCAAAGGCGGTCTCGAGCGCCTGCTCCTTCCCTGTGCAGTACAACAAGGCGATCGTCGGCCGGAACGCCTTCGCCCATGAGAGCGGCATCCACCAGGACGGCATGCTGAAGAACAACACCACCTACGAGATCATGACCCCGGCCTCGGTCGGCGTGACCAAGACCTCGCTGGTGATGGGCAAGCATTCCGGCCGCGCCGCCTTCCGCTCCAAGCTGAAGGAGATGGGCTACGATCTGGGCGACAACCAGCTCGAGGACGCCTTCACCCGGTTCAAGGCGCTGGCCGACCGCAAGAAGCATGTCTACGACGAGGATATCGAGGCGCTGGTCGACGAGAACATCGCCACCGCCCATGACCGCATCAAGCTGGAATCGCTGACCGTGATCGCCGGCACGCGCGGGCCGCAGCGCGCGACCATGAAGCTCGATGTCGAAGGTCGGCACGTCACCGAGGAGGTCGAGGGCAACGGGCCGATCGACGCCATCTTCAATGCGATCAAGACGATCGTGCCGCATGAGGTGACGCTGGAACTCTATGACGTCCATGCCGTGACCGAGGGCACGGACGCCCAGGCCGAGGTGACGGTGCGTCTCTCGCGCGACGGCTCCTCCGTCACCGGCCGCGGCGCCGATCCGGACACACTGGTCGCCTCGGCCAAGGCCTATCTGGTGGCGCTCAACAAGCTGATCGCGCGCGGCGGGCGCCTGCACGCGCAGGCGGCGGAGTAAGTTCAAGAGCGTCGTTCTCGGGCGGTACGAAGTGCCGACCCGAGAATCTCCGGACGCGAAGAATACCGGAGCCTCGCTCCGCTCGAGATGCTCGGGCCAAGCCCGAGCATGACGCGTTCAGGTCCGTGATTCCGGTGGATGACGCCGGCGCGATCTGGCGCTGGCCTGTCTCTTGCCTTCATCTGCTCTTCCGGTGCGGTCGCCCCCCGGCGACCCTGGGGAGCGATCGCGATGGGCTATTTTCCGAACTGGACCCTGAAAACTTCCGGCGCGGTGATGCCGGACGAGCGGCTGCCTACGGGGCAGACGATCATCGCCGGCTTGCAGCATGTCGTCGCCATGTTCGGCTCGACGGTGCTGGCGCCGGTGCTGATGGGCTTCGACCCGAATGTCGCGATCTTCTTCTCGGGCATCGCGACGCTGCTGTTCTTCGTCATCACGCGCGGGCAGCTGCCGAGCTATCTCGGCTCCTCCTTTGCCTTCATCGGCGTGGTCATCGCGGCGACGGGCTATGCCGGCTCCGGTCCCAATCCGAACATCGGCGTGGCGCTCGGCGGCATCATCGCCTGCGGCGCGGTCTATGCGCTGATCGGCCTGATCGTGCAGGGCGTCGGTACGGCCTGGATCGAGAAGCTGCTGCCGCCGGTGGTTACCGGCGCTGTCGTGGCGGCGATCGGCCTCAACCTGACCTCGGTCGCGATCAGCATGATCTCGGCGAGCCCCTACACCAAGTGGATCGCACTGTTCACGGTCGTCGCGGTGGCGCTGGTCGCGGTCTACGGGCGGGGATTGCCGCAGCGCCTGCCCATCCTCATCGGTGGGCTCGCGGCCTACATCCTCTATGCGATCTCGGCCCCGACCTTCGGCGCGCCGCCGATCGATTTCGGCAAGATCGGCGCAGCCTCCTGGTTCGGCCTGCCGCATTTCGTGTCGCCGGTCTTCGACATGAAGGCGATCACGCTGATCGTGCCCGTCGCGATCATCCTGGTCGCGGAGAATCTCGGCCACATCAAGGGCATCTCGGTGATGACCGGGCGCAACTTCGACCACCTGATCGGCCGCGGCTTCCTCGCCGACGGGCTGGGCACCATGATCGCCGGCTCTGGCGGTGGCACCGGCGTGACCACCTATGCCGAGAACATGGGCGTGATGGCGGTGACGCGGGTCTATTCGACACTGGTCTTCGTCGCCGCCGGCATCATTGCGCTCGCGCTCGGCTTCTCGCCGAAGTTCGGCGCGGTGATCGGCACGATCCCCGTCGCGGTGCTCGGCGGGCTCGCCGTCGTGGTCTTCGGCCTTATCGCTGCCACGGCTGGCCGGATCTGGGTGGAGAACAGGGTCGACTTCTCCGAGCCGAAGAATCTGATCACCGTCGCGACGGCGCTGATTCTCGGAGCGGGCGATCTGAAGTTGCCGATCTTCGGTTACGAGCTCGGCGGAATCGGCACTGCGACCTTCGGCGCGATCGTGCTCTATCACCTGTTGAACCGCCGCGCGGCGTGACTATCCACAGCTCGGCAGGGCCTTTCCCGCCGAGTTTGAAAAATCTGTCATGGATGGGTGGACAGGGGGCGGGGGCTTTGCTACACGCCCCCTGCCTGACGCGGCTGACGCCGCTGACCGGCGACGCTTCGTGGCGTATGGGTGATTAGCTCAGTTGGTAGAGCAGCTGACTCTTAATCAGCGGGTCGTAGGTTCGAGCCCTACATCACCCACCACGGTTTTCCTGAACATCGCTGGATAAACACTTCGCTGATCGAGCGGCCGTCGCGGTCGCTTCGGCGGCTTCGCAGCTGTGCAATCGTCGCTTCCTGGCGACGGCGGAGCGAACGGCATCGTGGACGAACTCGAATTGATGCTTCGGCTGCTGGCCGGCCTCGTCGCAGGCGTGGCGGTCGGCTGGCAAAGGACCCTTCACCGCAAGAGTGCGGGCCTGCGCACCTTTGGTCTGGTGGGAATCGGCACGGCGGCGGCTGCGGGCCTGTTCAGCGAGACGCTCCATCCCGATGCGGCGAGCCGCGTGGTGCAGGGCGTGCTGACCGGGATCGGCTTTCTCGGCGCCGGCCTGATCATCCATCGCGATCGCGAGATGGCGCCGCACGGGCTGACCACGGCGGCAGCGATCTGGGTGACGGCTGCGCTGGGTTGTTCCGCGGGGCTGGGGAAGTGGCTGGTGACGCTGACCGCGACCGCTCTGGCGCTCGCCCTGCTGGCCCTCGATCATTCGCTGGAACGTCGGCTCCAGGAGCGCCTCCCGCTGCCTGCGCGTGACGATGAGGCAGGTTCCTCGCCGGACTGAGGATGCGGTTGCCTCTTACCAGCGCCAGCCAGGTTGGAGCCTTTTTCCGGTTGAGGCGTTTCTGTCCGAAAGGACAGATTTCGCATGATGCAGCTCAAATACGGCCTTGAGGCCGCGCCCGGCAACACACCGGCTATTCCCGATCCGCCGCCCGAGGCCCCGCCGCTGACCCCAGGCAATGTTCCGCCGGCTCCCCCGGTCGAGTCGCCGCCGGACGAGGAGCCGCAGGGCATCCCGACCGAGCCTCCGCCGGAACTGCCTCCCAACGCTCCGCCGGAAGCGCCTCCGGCGACGCCGATCGACCTGCCGCCGGGGCGCGATCCGCGTCAGCCGCAGGAATAGCCTTCAAGCGGTCGCCAGACCGCCGCGCGTGCTCTCGGAGACGAGGTGGCGATCTGGCTCATTGTTCGAGCGTCGCACTTTGTCGAAAAGTGGATCCCACTTTTCGGTCCGCTGTTTCAGACCGGCGGCGCCTCGCCCGAGCCGATGTCCCAGTAGAGACCGGCCATGGCGGTCAGGCCCTCGCGGGCGATGCTGACCGGCAGGTGCTCGTCCGGCGCATGCTGCGAGCAGCCCGGATAGGAATGCGGCACCCAGATCGTGCGCAGCTCCAGTATGTCCGCGAAGATGTCGTTCGGCAGCGATCCGCCGAGATTGGGCAGAAGCGCCGGCTTCTTGCCGGTGCTTTCGGCGATCGAGGCCAGGGCGAAGTCGACCCAGGGATCTTCCGGGTCGAGGCGCGTCGCGCCGAAGATCTCGGAGCGGCTGAGCGAAACCTCGACCATGGGGAAGTTGTGGCGCTGCAGATGCCGCTTCAGCGCCGGCACGACATCATTCTGGTCGATGCCGACGACGAAGCGCAATTGGCAGCGCGCCCAAGCGCTGGGCGGCACGGCGTTGACCGGCGTCTCGGGCACGCCCGACTTCATCGCCAGCACGTCGAAGGAGCACCAGCCGAAGACCTGCTCGGCCGGCGTCAGGCCAGGCTCGCCCCAGTTCGGATCGATCGCCGGGCCGTCCGGCCCACCGTCGATCTCGCAGCCGATCAGCGCCTTGCGCACCGCCGGCGGAAGCTCCTTGGGCACCCATTCATGGATGCGGATCTGGCCGGTCGGCGAGGTGATCGAGGCGATGGCATGGGCGAGCTGGATCGCCGGGTCGGAGAGGATGCCGCCCCAGTTGCCGGAGTGATGGCCGCCCTCACGGGCGTTGATCGAGAGGTCAAAGGTGACGCCGCCGCGCGCGCCGAGAAACACGGTGGGGCGCTCGGCGTTGAGGCGCGGCCCGTCCGAGGCGATCAGGATGTCGGCCTTGAACAGTTCCTTCTGCTCGCTGCAGAGCTCGCGCAGGCCCGGCGAACCCGATTCCTCGCCCATCTCGATCAGGTACTTGGCGTTGAAGCCGAGCTTGCCGCGGGTCTCCAGCACGGCGCGCAGTGCGCTCAGATTGATCAGGTGCTGCCCCTTGTTGTCAACGACGCCGCGGCCATACCAGCGACCGTCGCGCTCGATCAGCTTCCAGGGCGAGAGGCCCTCGCTCCACTGGGCATCAAGCCCGCGGATCACGTCGCCATGGCCGTAGCCGAGGATGGTCGGAAGGCCTTCGTCCTCGATGCGCTCGGCATAAAGGAAGGGGCCGCGCGCCTTCGGATGGGTGAGCGTGCGGCAGGTGAAGCCGAGCGATTCGAGCAGGGGCTGCATCTCCTGCTCCAGATATTCGCCGAGGACGGGGGCGCGATCCGGGTTCTGGCTCTCGGTGGGGATCGCGACGAGGCGGCCGAGGTCGCTCTTCATTCGGCCCGAATCGAAATAGTCCTGAGCTTTCGCGATCGCCTGCGCGCGGGTCATGGTCGTAAGGTCTCCCGGATTTACGGCCGGCACAGTGCCGGTGGACGCGCGGTTGCGCCAGTGCCAAGAGAGCCGGGCGCGCCATGCCCGCCGGGCAGGGCGGGCGGCCAGACATCGATCAGGATCTTCCCTTCCGCATGACGTTCACCCCGCATCCGCACCAGCTCGTTGCCCGCGATGCGATCCTGGCCGCGCGGGCGAAGGGGGCATCCGGCTTCCTGCTCGGCGACCTCACGGGGCTCGGCAAGACGCTCTCGGCCTGGCTCGCGCTCTCGGCCATGCCGGAGGAGGAGGTGCTGGTAATCTGCCCGAAAGGGGCGATCCCGCAATGGCGGCGCACGATGGCGTTGTCGGGCCTGCCGGCGAAGCGCGTGACGCTGATGAATTTTGAGAAGACGAAATCGTTGCTGGCCCCAGTCGCGGACAGCCGGAAGCGCTCGACGCGGGCGAAGAACAACGAACTCGCCAAGCATGGCCGGCCGAAGCGCGTCTGGCCGCTCGTGGTGATCGACGAAGCGCACCGCATCCGCAATCCGAACTCGCAGCAGGGGCTGGTCTGCCGGCAGATCGCGGAAGCGGCCGATTTCACCATCTATATGAGCGCGACGGCCGGCCAGTCGCCGCACGAGCTCTCCTATCTCGCGCCGCTGCTGGCGAAGGCGGCGGGCATGCCTACCGCCGATCTCGATGGCTTCCGCACGCTGATGAAGCGGCTGAAGATCGGCAGAGCCAAGGGCCGCTGGAAGAACTGGAGCTGGGAGCCGAACGAGGCCGACCGGAAGATCATGGCGGATCTGCTCTATCGCGGCGCGAACGCCATCGGCCTGCGCCGCCGACCGGAGGAAATTGCCGGCTGGCCGGAGGTGCAGCGCGAGCTTGCGCCCGTCGCGCTCGATGCCGCCGCGCGCAAGCTCTACGAGGCAACCTGGCGGGAGTTCCGCCGGGAGCTCGGGCTGGCGGGCGGCTCGACGCGCAAGCCGCAGGGTTGGGCCGCCGATCTGCGCTTCCGCCAGAAGGCCAGTTTGCTGCGCATCCCCGGCACGGCGGATTTCTGCGAGGATCTGCTCGGGAACGACGAGCAGGTGGCGATCTCCGTCGCCTTTCTCGAAACCAGCGCGATGTTGGCCGAGACACTGAGAGGCCGTGGCTGGCGTGTCGGCGAGATCAACGGTGAGCGCTCGGGCGCGCAGAACGAGGAGACGCGCATCGCCTTCCAGACCGGCGCGCTCGACGCGGTGATCTTCACCGTCACGGAGTCCATCTCTTTGCATCGCGGCGAAATGCCGGGCGGTGAGCGGGAGCGGTCGCTGGTGGTCCACGACATGCGCCACAGCGCAATCCAGCTGCAGCAGATCGAAGGTCGCTGCCATCGCGACGGCCAGCACGCGACGATCTTCTACACCTATGCCGAGGATACGGTTGAGGAAGCGATTGCTGGCACGGTGATCCAGCGCATGGCGGCGATGGAGGGGCTGGCGGGCGACGACACGCGCATGCTCGAGGCCATCGCGGGGATCGTCGAGGGGCGGGCGGCGGCCTGAAGAAACGCTCAGTTGCGGGGAGCGTTGGTGTCGTCCCGCGCGCGCTCGCCCAGCCCCTTAGCGCCCTCGATGGCCGAGCCGGTCAGCCGAGTCACGGCGTTCCAGGCTTCGCGCGTATAGGCGCCCTGATGTGCAACGGCATCATAGCCGATGACCAGCACGAGTATGATCAGCAACAGGCGGAACACGGACGCGCCTCCTTTCCCGGCTCATCAACGTGGCGGCAGGAGGGGAGGTTCCGGGAACGCGTCATTCTCCGCCGAAGAGCAGCGTAGACCCGAGCATCGCGAGGCCGGAGGGAGCTGGTTTCCGAGATGCTCGGGTCGAGCCCGAGCTTGACGGTGCTACGGCGGCCGGGCTCAGCCCGCCGGCAGCAATTCCTTCAGCCGCAGCAGCGTGATCTTCTCGACCTGAGCCAACGCCGTCGCGAATTCCTGCTCGGGCGTATTCTTCAGCCTCTCTTCGAAAGCCGCCAGAATCTGAGCCTTGGTCGCGCCCTTCACCGCCATGATGAAGGGGATGCCGAAGCGGGCCTTGTAGGCCTCGTTCAGCGCCGTGAACCGCACGCGTTCGTCACTGGTCAGCCGGTCCAGTCCGGCCGAGGACTGTTCCAGCGTCGATTCCTGCGTCATCTCACCGGCGGCGGCGAGCTTGCCGGCGAGGTCGGGATGGGCGTTGAGCAGGAACTTCTGCTGCTCGCGCGAGGCCTTGCGCATCGCGGCGACCATCGCCGCGTGCAGGACTTCGGCGGTATCCAGCGCAGCACCGATCCCAGCGTCGTAGGTCGCTTCGGCCACCCACGGAGAGTTCTCCCAGATGCGGCCGAAGACCTCGACGAAGAGCGCCTTCGGCAGCTTCGAGGGCACATAGCCGTCGGTAGGCGGATGCGTCCTGACCCAGTGACGGGCGATGTCGAGCCGCGTCGCGACCCAGACTCTGTCGTGGCTCTTTACATAGTCGAGGAAGCGGGCGAGCGCCGCGGCGCGGCCCGGCCTGCCGACGAGGCGGCAATGCAGGCCGATCGACATCATCTTCGGCGCGGTCTCGCCCTCGGCATAGAGCGTGTCGAACGAATCCTTCAGATAGGCGAAGAACTGGTCGCCGCTGTTGAAGCCCTGCGGCGTGGCGAAGCGCATGTCGTTGGCGTCGAGCGTATAGGGCACGGCGAGTTGCGGCCCCTTCGGGCCCGCAAGCCAGTAGGGCAATTCGTCGGCATAGACGTCGGCGGTGTAGAGGAAGCCGCCTTCCTCCATCGTCAGCGGGATCGTGTTTTCCGAGGTGCGGCCCTGATAGCAACCGAGCGGACGTTCACCGGTAAGCTCGGTCTGGATCCGGATGGCTTCGAGGATGTCGGCGCGCTCGCGCTCCCTCGGCGCGTCGCGATAGTCGATCCATTTCAGCCCGTGCGTCGCGATCTCCCAGCCGGCCTCCTGCATCGAGCCGACGATCTCGGGGTAGCGCGCCAGCGCGCTTGCCACCGCGAAGACCGTGACGGGCAGGTTGCGTTCGGTGAACATGCGCCACAGCCGCCAATAGCCGGCGCGCGAGCCGTATTCGTAGATCGACTCCATGTTCATGTGGCGCTGGCCCGGCCAGGGCGCGGCGCCGACTATCTCGGAAAGGAAGGCTTCCGAGGCGGCGTCACCGTGAAGAATGCAGTTCTCGCCGCCTTCCTCATAGTTGATCACGAACTGGACCGCGACGCGGGCCTCGCCCGGCCAGTGCGGGTGAGGGGCATTGCGGCCATAGCCCTTCATGTCGCGGGGGTAGGTCGTCTGGGTCATGGTCGTCTAGCTGCCGCGATAGGTGGAGTAGCTCCAGGGCGAGGCCAGGAGCGGGACGTGATAGTGCCCCTCCGGCTCGGCGATGCCGAAGCGGATCGGGACAAGATCGAGGAAGGCGGGTTTCGGCAGGGAGGTGCCGAGACTGCGGAAATAGGCGCCGATGGCGAAATTGAGCTCGTAGGTACCGGGCGCGAGCGTGCCGGTGAGCAGTGGAGCGTCGGTGCGGCCATCGGCATTGGTGACGGCCTGTGCCAGCCGCTCGCGCGAGCCATCTGGGTTCAGGCGTTCCAGCGTGATCGCGACGCCGGCGGCGGGATGGCCGTTGACCGTATCGAGCACATGCGTCGAGAGACGTCCCATTCCCTGCCGTTCTCCTGAAAGCACCGGTGTCCGGCGAGCGCCGATTCCGGGGCCACTTCGCTCTACGTGACTGTAAAGCGGCATCCGCGACAATGGATATCGGCTTTTGCGATAAGATCATGTTCCCGGATGTCAAATCTCCGAGGCATCCGGGCGATTTCGGGCGGGGCGAAAGCAGGTTAGCTTCGTGGTGCCGGAGCGGCATCCTCCGGATTCGGGATCACCACCAGCCCTCGCGGAGCCAGCGCCATGCTCGAAGCCTATCTGATGGAATGGGGCGGCATGATGCTGCGCTGGCTCCATGTCATCACGGCGATCGCCTGGATCGGTGCCTCCTTCTTCTTCATCCATCTCGATGCCTCGTTGAAGCCGGCGCAGGACATACCGCCCGGCACCGGCGGCCGGGCCTGGCAGGTTCATGGCGGCGGCTTCTACGAGATGCGCAAATACATGGTCGCGCCCCCCGTGATGCCGGCCGAACTGACCTGGCACAAATGGCAGAGCTACTGGACCTGGATCTCAGGTTTCTTCCTGCTGGTCTGGGTCTATTACGCCCAGTCGGAGCTCTACCTGATCGACCCGGCAGTGATGCAGCTCTCGCCTTTTGCGGCGGGCGCGATCGGCATCGCGGCGCTCGTCCTCGGCTGGCTGGTCTACGACCTGATGTGCCGGTCGCCGCTCGGCAAATACGACGTGCTGCTCGGGCTGGTCGGCTTCGGCTATGTCGTGGCGGCGAGCTGGGCCTTCGCCAACGTCTTCTCCGGGCGCGGCGCGCTGATCCATACCGGCGCGCTGATGGCCACCATCATGACCGCCAACGTCTTCTTCAACATCATGCCGGGGCAGCGGAAGGTGATCGCGGCGCTGGTCGCCGGCGAAAAGCCCGATCCGAAATACGGCAAGGCCGCCAAGCAGCGCTCGACGCACAACAACTACATCACCCTGCCGGTGCTGTTCCTGATGCTGTCGAACCACTACCCGGTGACCTATGCCAATTCGGCCGCGATTCCGCTCCTGGTGGCGCTGGTGATCGTGGCCGGTGCGCTGATCCGGCACTTCTTCAATGTCCGGCATGGCGACCATGCGAAATCGCCCTGGTGGTACTGGGCGGTGGCGATCCTGGCTCTCTGGTTCGCCTTCTGGGTGGCGATGTCGTCCTCGCCGGGTGGGCGCGAGCAGCTCGGCCTGGTGCCGCGGAAGGTGCCGAAACCCGTCCTGATGGCCGGCATGACGCTGCCGCCGGCCGAGGTCTCCAACATCGTGACGGGGCGCTGCGCGATGTGCCATGCGCCGGAGCCTTCCTGGCCGGGCATCCAGATCGCGCCGAAGGGCGTGCTGCTGCACGAGCCAGAGCAGATCGCCATCCATGCCCGCGCCATCCGCACGCAGGCGGTGATGACCCATGCGATGCCGCCGAACAATCTTTCCGGCATGACGCCGGCGGAGCGTCAGGCGCTGGCCGGCTGGCTCGCCGCGGCGGCGCGCTGAGCCGCCACCGCCGTCATGCTCGCCCTTGTGGCGAGCATCCACGTCTTGAACACGGTCTTCGACCGGCGAAGACGTGGATGGTCGGGACAAGCCCGACCATGACGGGGATTGCGCTTTGGAGAGCCGTGACGGCGACATAGTCACCCGGATTTCCGCTTTCTTCAGCTTGTCCTCAGCTCCGCTCACGGATGCGGGATTGCGTTCAGATTCGGTTCAGGTGCGCGACAGCAAGGTCCGTCCCACTGACAGGCTGGAGACAGGATCCCAGAACGGGACCGTTCGTGCCGAGGACCGTGGGGGTCCATTTGAGACGCGTGGATGCAAGGGGCGCCGGCTACCTGCTGGCGGCCATAGGTTTCGTCGTGGCATGGGGCATCCTGTGCTGGCCCTGGCTTTCGGGGTCGGTGACGATTCCGTTCGACGCGAAGGCGCATTTCCAGGCGCAGGTTCAGTTCCTTGCGAACGCGCTCCATTCCGGCCAGTCGCCCTTCTGGAACCACAACGTTTTCGCCGGCTCGCCGCAGATCGCCGATCCGCAGTCGCTGATCTTCTCGCCCGCGATCCTGCTCGCCCTGCTAACGCCGACTCCAAGCTTCCGTGATGTTGACGCCTATGTGCTGGCGCATCTGCTCGCAGGTGGCCTCGCGCTCATCATGTTCTTCCGCGACCGCGGCTGGCACCCGGCCGGCGGGTTGATGGCGGCGCTGGTCTTCGCCTTCGGCGCCTCGGCCGCGTGGAGGGTGCAGCATGTCGGCCAGATCGCGAGCCTCGCCTTCTTCGCCATCGCCTTCTGGCTGACGGCGCGGATGCTGCAGCGTTCCTCGATTCTCTCCGGTGTCTTCGCTGGCCTTGCTGCCGGGCTGATGGTGCTGGAGCCGGATCAGGTCGCGCTGCTCGGCGGCTATGTGCTGTTCGGCATGGTCGTGGCGCACTGGATATCCGGTGGCTGGCCCGCCTTCCGCACCAGCCTGCTGCCCATCGCTGCCGCCAGCGTCGTCGGCCTCGCCGTCATCATCATGCCGCTGCTCTGGACCTGGCTCTTCGCCGAGGCGACGACGCGGCCCGAGATCGACTTCGGCGTGGCGGGGCGCGGCTCTCTGCACCCTGTGTCGCTGCTCACCGCTTTCATCGGAGACCTGTTCGGCGCCAAGGATCCGAACGTCGAGTTCTGGGGGCCCTACAACGACCCGCAGGTCCTCTACCTGTCGCAGAATATGGCGCAGGTCTATATGGGCGCGTTGCCGATGCTGCTGCTGCTCGCGCCGGGGCTGACGCGCGGCTGGCTCTGGGACAAGGCGGTGCGGCCGCTGACGCTGCTCTTCCTGTTCATGGTGCTCTATGCGCTCGGGCGCTACACGCCGCTGTTCCATTTCGCCTACGAGTACCTGCCGGGCGTGAAGCAGTTCCGCCGGCCGGCGGACGCGACCTTCCTCATCGGCGGGCTGGCGGCGGTGCTCTCCGGCTATGTGCTGCATCGCATCCTGACGGCGGAGGAGGGGACCTCGTTCCGCCGCGATCTCCTGATCGGCGCGGGGGTGGTTCTGGCCACGGTCGTCCTTGCGCTCGTCGTCTCGCGCGGCGCGGGCCATCTCGCCGATGCCTGGAAGCCGGTTGCGCTGGCGCTGGGCTGGTTCGTAGTCGCGGGCGGCGCCTTCCTCATCCTGCAGCGCTGGCGCAGCGCGCTCGGTCCGGTTGCCGCCGCCGTGCTGGTCACCGGCGTGGTCGCGGCGGATCTCGGCTTCAACAACGGCCCGAACGAATCCACGGCGCTGCCGCCGCAGATGTACGACGTGCTGGAGCCCGGCACGAAGAACGAGACGATTGCGGTGCTGAAGCATCTGACGTCCCAGCCGGCCGGCTCGCCGCGTCGCGACCGGGTCGAGCTGCTCGGCATGGGCTTCGAGTGGCCGAATGCCGGCATGGTCCACGGCTTCGACCACACGCTCGGCTACAACCCTCTGCGGCTGGAGGATTTCTCCGAGGCCGTGGGCACGGGCGACGGCATCGCGAAGCCGGCGGACCGCAAGTTCACGCCGCTCTTCCCATCCTATCGCTGCCGGCTCGCGAACCTGCTCGGGCTGCGCTACATCGCCTCGCCGGTGCCGATCGATCAGGTCGACCATTCGCTGCGGAGCGGCGATCTCAATCTGGTTGCGCGAACCAAGGAGGGCTATGTCTACGAAAACCCGCACGCGTTGCCGCGGGTGCAGTTCGTAGGCGGCTGGCAGTTCGCCGATTTCGAGAGCATGAAGCTCTCGGGCCGCTGGCCGGATACCGATCCGCAGCAGGCCGTGTTGCTCGATGTCGAGCCGCCCGTCGCGACGCCGGAGGGGCCTGTCGCGGTGCAGGCCGATGTCAAGCTCACGCAATATCGCAACGTGCTCGTCGAGATCGAGGTGACGACGCCAGCGGCCGGATTCGTCGTGCTCAACGACATCTGGCACCCCTGGTGGAAGGTGGAGGTCGATGGGGTCGAGACTGAGATCCTGAAGGCCAATGTGCTGTTCCGCGCGGTGCAGGTGCCAGCCGGCACGCACAAGATCCGGTTCACCTTCCAGCCGCTCTGGGGCGCGCTCGCTGAGCTCAAGGCGCGGATCGGACCGGACGAGCCGGAGGATCATTTGCCGCTGCCGCCGATGGATGAGCGCGACGCGCCGCAGATCGTCGCCGCCCCGCAAGGCAACGGGCCGGTGCTGGCCGGGCCTTCCGAGAGCGTGCGTAGTTCGCTCGGCCTCGTCTCGGCGCAGAGCGCGGCGCGCAGCGGCACAGCCGCTGCCCAGATTCAGCGCGAAACGATCGCTCATTGAAAAAGCCGCGGCCCTGGCCGCGGCTTTTTGCATTCAATTTATCCAGCGAGCCGTGCTTTCACGGCAATGCGGGTCATCCCGGCCGAAGCGAAGCGGAGAGCCATCAGAGAGCGCCGCGCCTTTCGGTGGGATCCCGGGTCACGCGGGGATGACGGCGTGGCTCCGCAGATCATCCGCAGCCTCCGGAAAGCGCCGCTCAGGCGACGCCGAGCTTCTTCTGCAGGCTGCTGGAGGAGGTCGTGTACTGGAAGGTCAGCCGCTTCTCCGGATAGACATAGCGGTGGACCTTCTGGGCGCAGAGCGCGGCTTCGTGGAAGCCCGAGAGGATGAGCTTGAGCTTGCCCGGATAGGTGTTGATGTCACCGACGGCGAAGATGCCGGGCACGCTGGTCTCGAACTTCTCGGTATCGACCGGGATCAAGTTCTCGTGGAGGTTCAGGCCCCAGTCGGCGATCGGGCCGAGCTTCATGGTCAGGCCGAAGAAGGGCAGCAGCGTATCGCAGGCGATGTCGAAGGGCTCGTTGTCGGTGCCGCGGCAGACGACTGCCTCGAGCTTGCCGTTCTCGCCCTTCAGGCCGGTAATCTGGCCGAGCTTCATGTCCATCTTGCCCTCGGCGACGAGCGTACGCATCTGCTCGACCGAGTGCGGCGCGGCGCGGAAATCGTCGCGGCGGTGCATCAGCGTGACGCGGTTCGCGATGGGCTGGAGGTTCAGCGTCCAGTCGAGGGCGGAGTCGCCGCCGCCGACGATCAGGATGTTGCGGCCGCGGAAGGTTTCCATCTTGCGCACGGCGTAGAAGACCGAGCCGTTCTCATAGGACTCGATGCCGGGGATGGGCGGCTTCTTCGGCTGGAAGGAGCCGCCGCCGGCTGCGATGACGACCGTCTTCGTATCGAAGACCGTGCCGGCGTCGGTGGTGACGCGGAAGCGCGGTGCCGCGGCCGTGCCGGTCGGCTCGACCGACTCGATCATCTGGTTGAGGTGGAAGGTCGGCCCGAACGGCTTGATCTGCTCGAGCAGGTTGTCGACCAGCGCCTGACCGGTGACCAGCGGGAAGCCGGGGATGTCGTAGATCGGCTTTTCCGGATAGAGCTCCGCGCACTGCCCGCCGACCTTCGGCAGGATGTCGACGAGATGCGCGCGGATGTCGAGCAGGCCGAGCTCAAAGACCGCGAAGAGACCACAGGGGCCGGCGCCGATGATGACGACGTCGGTGGTGATGACTTCGTTTTCGTTGGCCGCTGCCGCTTCGCTCATGGTCCTACCTTCGATCCGGTCCAAACTGTACGGTATAACGAACTCAGATTCCGGGAGGAAATGAGCCTTCGGGGGCCGAATGGCAAGTGCAAAAACGGGGGATTAGGCCCCGGTGTCCGCGTTGAGGCCCGCCGCAGCGATGCCGGCACAGGCCGCGGCTTCGTCGTTGTCGGAGGTGTCGCCGGAGATGCCGATGGCGCCGAGCACCGCGCCTTCGGACGAGCGGATCAGCACGCCGCCGGGAACCGGCACCAGCGAGCCGCCGACTGCATGGGTGGCCGCCTCGACGAAATAGGGGCGGTCAAGCGCCATCTTGTGCAGTGCGCGCGAGCCGACGCCGAGCGCGACGACGCCATGCGCCTTGCCGAGCGCGATCTCGCCGCGCTTCAGGCTGGTGCCGTCCTGGGCCGCAAAGGCCTTCTGCGCGCCGCGCGCGTCGAGGACGGCGATGGCGAGCGGCTTGAAGCCGTTGGCTTCGGCATGGGCGAGCGCGACCTGGAGGATGGTCTGTGCCTGGGCGAGACTGAGCATGGGGAACTCCGGTTTGAATACCGCGTTCTTGCCAGCCGCGCGGCGAGCAGGAAAGGGCTCTTGGAGCCCTTTCCGCGCAATCGATGGTCGGGTCGGAAGAAAACACCTTTTCCGCCACGGCTTGCGCAGGGCGCCGCGACAGGGCTTGATAGCCACCCGAGACAAGGAGGGCATTCCATGGGTTTGTTCAGTTTCATCAAGGACGCGGGCGCCAAGATCTTCGGTTCCGGTTCGGCCAAGGCCGCGACGGCCGATGACCTGCAGAAGGAACTGGCAGGGCACGGCCTGCCTTCCGACGTCGCCATCCAGATCGACGGCGACAAGGTCAAGGTCTCCGGCAACGCCGTCTCGACCGAGCAGGCCGAGAAGATCATCCTCGCGCTCGGCAACACCACAGGCGTGGCACAGGTTGAATCGGACCTCGCGGTCACCAAGGAGGCGCCGGCCGCCGTCTTCTACACGGTTAAGAAGGGCGACACGCTCTGGAAGATCGCCGAGGAGCATTACGGCAAGGGCCAGGGCGCGAAATACACCGAGATCGTCAAGGCCAATACGCCGCCGGTGAAGAACCCCGACCTGATCCTGCCGGGCTGGGTGCTGCGCATCCCGCCGCAGGGCTGAACCTTCAACCATCACGCAGCCGCGGACCGTCCGTCCGCGGCTGCCGCCTTTTCGACCGACACCGCCATCCTCCTGCTGGCATACCCTGCCGCGCCGCCCTATCTGGACGGATCAACGGGACCGAGCGGGAGATGCTGGCCATGATCGTGAACGACCTCGATATCGACGCCATCAAGGCGGGGCTGAGCGACGGCTCCATCCTGCTCGTCGATGTGCGCGAACCGCATGAATTCGCGGCCGGGCATATCCCGGGCTCGGTCTCGCGGCCGCTCTCACAGTTCGATCCGGCCGACCTGCCGAACGAGCCGGGCAAGCGGGTCGTGCTTTCCTGCGCTGCCGGCGTCCGCTCGCGGCGGGCGCTGGAGTTCGCGCAATCGGCCGGTCTCGACATCGACAGCCATTATGCCGGCGGCTTCAAGGACTGGCTGATGCATGGCGAGCCGATCGCTGAAGACTGACGGCGAGTGCCCGATCCGCGCGACATGCCGCAGACGACGGAACTGGATACATGACGACCCGAGCATTTCTCCGGGGTGCGGCCTGCGCCGCCGCCCTCGTCCTCGCCGCGCCAGCGGGCGCCTGGGCACAAGGTGCGGCGACCGTTCCGGCGGGCAGCGCGAGCAAGGCGCAGGATGACGACCTCCAGGCCGCGATCACCAAGTCGAACGCTTATACGGCGCTGATGAACCGCACGCTGCGCGCCATCCAGTCCTGGGAGCGCTACGGCAGCTGGGTCGATATGAAGAAGGGCCCGACCGGCAAGGAGCGCTACATCACCTACGGGCTCTACAGCCTCTATGACGTGACCGGCGAGATCAACAAGGCCGAGGAGGCGATGGCGCGCGAGCCGAAGCTGCCGGCGATCGACGAGACCATGGGCCGCTACATCAAGGCCTATCAGGAGCTGGCGCCGCTGATCACCCGCGCGGAGCGCTACTACGACCGCAAGGACTATCGCGACGACAACCTCACCGAGGGGCAGAAGCTACACGCGGCGATGGTGCCGGCGGCCAAGACCTTCCTGGAGGAGCGCGCCAAGCTCGACGCGCTGATGCGCGTCTACAAGCGCGGGCTCGATCAGCGCGAACTCGCCTCGGTGGAGCAGCGCGAGGGGCGTTCCGTCCGCTGGCAGGTGCGCAACATCATGATCAACGCGCGCGCCGCGATGGACCTGATGCCGAGCAACGAGCAGCCGATCGTCGATCTCAAGGCCTTCAACGCCGCCATCGCCGACTATGCCGAGGCGATCCGCGAGATGGACGCCTTCAAGGAGAAGAACCCGGGCGGCGTGCCCTTCATCGAGAGCAGGGCGAGCTCCTGGCTCGGCAAGCTGCGCGACTTCAGCGAGAAGCTCGCCAAGAGCAAGGGCGATGTCCGCCGCGGGGCGGCCAATGACGCCAACTGGATCGTCAACAACTACAATACCATGGTTTCACTCTCGGAGACGGCGGTCCGCATGCCGCGCTGAGATCGATGCGTGCGGCGCACCCCGGCGCGGCACATGCCGGGGCTGACGTCGCGCGATTTCTGCTTCACTCTTTCATTAGACCTAACTGAGGATATGCCTCATGCGTCCCATGAAATTCGGGTTTGGCCAGCCGGTGCGGCGGGTCGAAGATCAACGCCTGACGACCGGCACTGGCCGATATACCGATGACATCGCCGCGGAGGGTGCGCTGCACGCCTTCGTGCTGCGCTCGCCTTATGCCCATGCCCGCTTCAGCATCGGCGACATCGAGACCGCCCGGAAGCTGAAGGGCGTGAAGCTGATCCTGACCGGCAAGGATGTCGCTGAGTATGGCGACCTGCCTTGCAAGGGGCACGTCACGACCGTCTCGGGCGAGATGTCTAAATCCCTCCCGGTCCCCGTGCTGCCGACCGACACCGTCCGCCATGTCGGCGAGGCCGTGGCCTTCATCGTCGCCGAAACGCTGGCGCAGGCGCGCGACGCGGCCGAAGCGATCGAGATCGACTGGGACCCGCTGCCGGCGGTGACAGGGATTGCGGAGGCGCTGGAGGACGGCGCGCCGCAGGTCTGGGCCGATCGGGCGGGCAATGTCGCCTTCGAGGCCGAGCAGGGCGATCGCGAGAGGACCGAGAAGGCCTTCGCGAAGGCCGCGCGCACGGTTTCGCTGACCGTCGTCAATAACCGGCTCGCCTCCAACTACATGGAGACACGCGCCTGCATCGCCGAGTACGACAAGGCCGAGAAGCGCTGGACGCTGACGCTGGGCAGCCAGGGCAGCCACGGCATGCGCGACCTGATCGCCAACTACGTGCTCAAGGTCGACCCGAAGCGCATCCGCGTGGTGACCCCGGATGTCGGCGGCGGCTTCGGCACCAAGATCTTCCTCTACCGCGAATATCCGCTGGCGATGATCGCGGCCGAGAAGCTGAAGCGCCCGGTTCGCTGGGTCTCTGACCGCAACGAGCATTTCCTCGCCGATACCCATGGCCGCGCCAATCTGACGACGGCGACGATGGCGCTCGACGCCAAGGGCAGGTTCATCGGACTCAAGGTCGATCTCTCGGCCGAGATGGGCGCCTATCTCTCGCAGTATGGGCCCTTCATCCCCTGGGTCGGCACCACCATGACGCCGGGCTGCTACAACATTCCGGCCGTGCACGTCGTCTTCCGCGGCGTGCTGACCAACACGACACCGGTCGATGCCTATCGCGGCGCGGGGCGCCCGGAGGCTGCCTATCTGATCGAGCGGCTGGTCGACGCCATCGCCCGCGAGACCGGCAAGACGCCGGATGCGGTGCGCGCGCAGAACTTCGTCAAGCCGTCGGAGATGCCGCACAAGACGCAGACCGGCCCGGTCTACGATTCCGGCGAGTTCGAGGGCCATATGCGACGCGCCATGGACGTGGCCGACTGGAAGGGCTTCAAGACCCGCCAGAAGGCTTCGGCCAAGGCCGGCAAGATCCGCGGCATCGGCATGGCCAGCTATATCGAGGCCTGCGGCGGCGGTGGCCCGGAAAGCTCGACCGTGATTCTGGAGAAGGACGGGACCGTCACCGTGCTGATCGGCACGCAGTCGAACGGGCAGGGGCATGAGACGGCTTATTCGCAGCTCGTCTCGCAGCACCTCGACATTCCGATGGACCGCATCCGCGTGGTGCAGGGCGATACCGACCGGGTCGAGACCGGCTCCGGCACCGGCGGCTCACGCTCGATCCCCGTTGGAGGCGCGGCGTTGAACAAGGCGACTGAGATCCTGACCGACAACCTCAAGCAGCTCGCCTCCGAGAAGCTCGAGGCGGCGGTGGGCGATCTCGAGGTCGCCAATGGTGCGGTCCGCATCGTCGGCACCGACAAGTCGCTCGA
This sequence comes from Allobosea sp. RAF48, assembly GCF_052114025.1. Lineage (NCBI taxonomy): Bacteria > Pseudomonadati > Pseudomonadota > Alphaproteobacteria > Hyphomicrobiales > Alloboseaceae > Allobosea > Allobosea sp. RAF48. The sequence goes on along the minus strand of NZ_JBFRDZ010000003.1, from coordinate 63,146 downwards.
CCTCGCCGCCATCGCAGCGTTGCCGGGCGCGACGCCGACCATGCTCAAGGTCCATCAGAGCTGGACGCCGCCGGAGGCGACCTATCCCAACGGCACTCATGTCTGCGAACTGGAGATCGACCCCGGCACCGGGGCGACCGAGATCCTGAACTATGTCGTGGTCGATGATTTCGGCGTGACGCTGAACCCGCTGATGCTGCAGGGCCAGGTCCATGGCGGCTCGGCCCAGGGCATCGGCCAGGCGCTGATGGAAGAGATCCGCTTCGATCCCGACGGGCAGATGCTGACCGCGACCTTCATGGACTACGCCTTGCCGCGCGCGGTCGACATCCCGAACTTCCATTTCGAGACGCGCAATGTCCGCTGCATCACCAACGCCATCGGCGTGAAGGGCGCGGGCGAGGCGGGGGCGATCGGCGCCTGCCCGGCGGTGATGAACGCGATGGTCGATGCGCTCGACCGTGCCGCCGGCATCAAGGCAATGGACATGCCGGCGACGCCGCTCAAGGTGTTCACCGCGCTGAAGGAGGCGGGTTATCGGCTTTGATGCAAGGGGCGACTTGCGGTTTTGCAAGCTCGTTCACGCAAAAGCTATTTGGATGTGTTGTGATCATCGTTTGATTTGGACGCGTTCTAAGCCGTGCCATTCGGAGCGGCTGGTCTCAAAGGGAAACTGAATGATCCGCACCGCTTTCGTGCTCGCCGGCCTCGGGCTTGGCATCACCGCCGTCCTGGCGCAGTCAAACCCCATCGCGGAGCGCCAGCAGGCGATGAAGGCGCTCGGCGCTGCCACGCGCGAAGGCGCAGCCATGGCCAAGGGCGAAGCTCCCTTTGACGCCACCAAGGCGCAGGCGGTCTTCAAGACCTATGCCGACACCGCCAAGAAGGTGCCGGCCCTGTTCCCCGACAGCTCCAAGACTGGCGGCGAAACGACGGCCTCGCCGAAGATCTGGGAGGATCAGGCCGGCTTCAAGGCGGCCTTCGTGAAGTTCGAGAGCGATGCCGCAGCCGGCGCGAACGTGGCCAGCCTTGACGGTTTCCGCACCGCCTTCGGCGCGGCCACCAAGAACTGCGGCGCCTGCCATGAGGCCTATCGCATCAAGAAGTGAGGCGGTCCGCCTAGGCGGAGAGCCGGAAGCGGGCGCCAACATTGGCCGCCCGCTTTTTCATGACCTCGTTTTCCCGACTTGCGGGAGCCCTTGCGGCTGCGCCACGTTAGAACTGCCGCGGTTCGAAGCTGGCGGCCTGCCCAGGCCAACTGAACCGCCCTGCTGATTACGCCTTGGAGATGCCGATGCTGTTGCTGCGCCGCCTGTTCGTGACCCTCGTCGTACTGGCGGCTCTTGCTTTCGCCGGCTTCTATGTCCTCACCGATCCGCGCGTCGTCTCGCCATCCCCAGAAATCGGTGCGCTGCCGGCGGCCGATATCGAGAACGGCAAGCTGCTGTTCTCGGCGGGGGGCTGTGCCTCGTGCCACGCGACGCCCGGCCAGGACGACAAACTGAGGCTCGGCGGCGGATTGGCGCTGGCCTCCCCCTTCGGCACCTTCCATGCGCCCAACATCTCGCCGCATACGCGCGACGGAATCGGCAACTGGGGCGTGCAGGACTTCGTCGATGCGATGGCGGCCGGTGTCTCGCCGCGCGGCCAGCATCTCTACCCGGCCTTTCCCTACACCTCCTACCGGATGATGCCGCCCAGGGCGCTGGCCGATCTCTTCGCCTATATCCGCACGCTGGCGCCGGTGGAGGGCAGGGCCCCGCCGCATGACCTGCCATTCCCCTTCAACATCCGGCGCATCGTCGGCGGCTGGAAGCTGCTGTTCTTCGAGGGCGCGCCATTCCGGCCCGATCCGACGAAGAGCGAGGCCTGGAACCGCGGCGCCTATCTCGTCAACGGCCCCGGCCACTGCGCCGAGTGCCATTCGGCCCGCAACGCGCTCGGCGCGATCATTCCGGCGACCCGCCTCGCCGGCGGTCCGGACCCGGAAGGCAAGGGCTGGGTGCCGAACATCACCCAGTCCGAGAAAGGCCTGGCGAAGTGGTCGAAGGAGGAGATCGCCGAACTCCTCAAGACCGGCTTCACCCCGACCTTCGACAGCGTCGGCGGTTCCATGGGGGCGGTGGTGCGCAACATGGCGCAACTCCCCGATGCCGACCGGATGGCGATGGCGGAGTATCTGAAGTCGCTGCCGGCGGTGGATGGCCCGCCGCGACCGCAGACGAAGTAGCGACGTCCGAATCGGGGCCGGCGGTGCGCTTAACGTCGCCTGATGCGCTTCAAGGCCCTGATGGTCCACGTGAGGAGCGGTGGAGCGCTCAGAGCGAGCACAAGACCCTTAGGCGGCCTTGGCGACCTGCCCGGGCTTGGCGCTCTCGATGCGGTTGCGGCCCAGTGTCTTGGCTCGGTAGAGGGCGTGATCAGCCGCCGCGAGCAAGGCGACCAGATCAGCTTCCTGCGCCTTGGCCTCGGCGAGGCCGATGCTGATCGTCGCCGGAATCGCGAGCCCGTCGCGCCGTGCCGCCGTCTCGGTAAAGCGCCGGGCGATGCTCTGCCCGATGGCGCGGGCGTCCTCGCCGTTCGTATTCGGGAGCAGGATCGCGAATTCCTCGCCGCCGAGACGCGCGCTCGTCGCCTCGGCCCCGGCGATTTCGTTGGCGATGCTGGCGAAGAGCTTCAGCACGTGGTCGCCGGCCTCGTGTCCGTAGCGGTCGTTGATGGCCTTGAAGTGGTCGAGGTCGATGGCGAGCAGCGAGTGTGCGGTGCCCTTGCCGTGTCGGCTGAGGCTTCTGGGGGCGAGTTCGAAGAAGCCCTGGCGGTTGTTGAGCCCGGTGAGGAAGTCGGTGCGGGTCGTCGCAAGAAGGCGCGCCCGATCCTCCTCACGGATGAGAGCCAGCATCGACATCGACATCGCGACAGTGAACAGCACGGCCTCGTACATCGTGATCTCGGCCACGGTGCTCAGCACGTCGCTGCCGTAGATCGAGGTCATGACGGGGACCGCGAAGGTGCGGCCGGCATAGAACAGGGCGTGGCAGGCGAAGACGGTGATCGCGACCGGGCGAGAGCGCAGCCGTCTCGCGGTGCGGCTGCGAAGAAGTGCTAACGCGGTCAGCGCGGAGATAACCGCGATCGGAAATGAGCTGACATGGTTCCAGAACAGGCCCACCGCTCCGGCTCCGGCCAGGAGCCAGGCGGCGCCGATGGCCACCAGCAGGCCGGTCATGAGGGCGGGATGCAGTTTCCGGCCATCGAGAGCCAAGATTCCCTGAAGCACCAGCAGATAGCCGAGCATCATGACGACATTGGTGAGGGCAGGGCCGGATACGCCGGGAAGGACGCTCCGGTTCATCGCCAGGATGCAGCCTAGGGCGAACGCGGCGTAGGCCGAGGCCCAGAGTCCGAGCTCGCGCGAGCGCTGCGTCTGCGCGTTGCGCTCCCAGAGAGTCATAGCGGTGGCGACAAGCAGCGTGCCGGTCGTCAAATACCAGAGGGTAGCAAGGTCCATCGGTACCGTCGTCAGCAGCCCCTGCGTCCGGTTCCAGACATGATCGAACGCTCCCAGCTCCCCAGCGCGGGCAATCTGGGGCAGATAGGTTAATTACAGCTTGTGGGACCAAGCTGTGCGCCGATCAGGCAATGCGCCGACGCTTCTGCCCAGCGATGCTGATGGCAGACGGGGCGGTTGGCTCGGGATACGAGCCTTCCGATGCCGCGCGCCGACCGCCAGCCCGGCCGAGCCGGGGCGGCAGCGGGCTACTCCATCACCGCAGCCTTGAGGATGCAGACCATCAGGGCGTGGCCGGGTTCGTTGCCGACGCAGCGAACGACGTGGCGGCGGTCGCAGCGATAGCGCAGCGTCTCGCCGGCCTTGGCGCGCTGGATGATGTCGCCGACCTCGACCTCGAATTCGCCGGCCGTGACCGAGAGCGACTCGATCGAGCCGCGCTGGTGGCCTTCGGAGTCGAGCTCGCCGCCGGGCTCGGCGGAGACGTCGTACCATTGCAGCCATTCGACGGTCTTGATCCAGCCGATGATAGCGAGGCGCAGCTTGCCGTCCTCGGAGACCAGGATCGGCGTGTCGGCACGCGTGGTCTTCTCGATGAAGGGCTCTTCCTCGCCGCTGGAGAGGACTCGCTCGATCGAAATGTCGAGCGCCTGCGAAAGCCGCCAGATCGTCGCCAGTGTCGGGTTGGTCTCGTTGCGTTCGATCTGGCTGATGATCGACTTGGCGACGCCCGACTGTTCGGCGAGGTCCGAGAGCGAGAAATTATACGCCTTGCGCAGGCGCTGGATCGTCTTGCCGAGCTGGCCCGAGATCACCTGAGCCCCGGATTCAAGCTCCCGCCCGCCGCGCTCTTTCGTCTCGATTCCCATGAATTCGGCCCCTTTCGACTGTGAGGCCGTTTGTAACGGCGGACGATCGTTTGAACAAGCGAACAATGCCGAAGCCCGGCGCTGGACCGCCGTGCGTTCGATGGGACGCGGCAACGGTGACCCATGCTTTCGACATCGCATCGGACTGCGGGCTGCCGAAGCGCGCGCCTGACGCTCAGGTGATGCGGCTGGGGCCGACTTCGCGCTGCTCGCGCCGGGCGAGGCCGAGCTGGCGCTCGCGCAGGATCACATAGATGCCGGAACTGATGACGATGAAGGCGCCTATCAGGATCGCGGTGGCCGGCCATTCGCCGAACCAGAGCCAGCCGATCGCCACCGCCCAGAGCATGGTCGAGTATTCGAAGGGCGCGATCAGCGAGGCGTCGCCATAGCGGTAGGCCTGCACGATCAGGATCTGGCCGAGCCCGCCGAGGATGCCGATGACGACCATCAGCGCCGCGTCCTTGAGATCCGGCATGTTCCAGCCGAGCAGGATGGTCGAGAGACCGAGCAGGCTGGTCAGCAGCATGAAGTAGAACACGATGGCGCCCGTGCGCTCGGTCTGGGTGAGAAGCCGGACTTCGACCGAGGCAAAGGCCGAGCAGAACGCGCCGGCCAGACCCAGCGCCGCGCCGATCGCGGCATTGCCGCCGACCGGGTGGCTGCCAGCGCCGAGATGCGGCGAGAGCATGATCAGCACGCCGACGAAGCCGATCGTCACGGCCGTCCAGCGATAGATGCGCACCTTTTCCTTGAGCACGAGTGCGGCGAGCACCACCACGGCGAGCGGCGCGGCATAGCCGATGGCGACAGCCTCCGAGAGCGGCAGGAACTGCAGGGCCGCGAAGCCGCAGAACATGCCGGTCGAGCCCATGATGCCGCGCTTGAGATGGCCGCGCAGATTGCTGGTCTTCAGCGCCGCCGGCAGCTCGGAACGCCAGGCGAGCCAGATGAGCAGCGGAATCATCGCGAAGAAGGAACGGATGAAGACGATTTCGCCCGTCGGATAGCGCGTCGAGATCGATTTGATCGCGGCCGACATCAGCGTGAAGGCGAGCGCCGAGATCAGCTTGAGGGTGATGCCGAGAAGAGGGGACAACGGAGCGCGCGACGGGAGGGCGGGAACGGTTTCGGGCGAAACCGTTCCTCCTTAGACCACGTCGAAGCAGGGAGGCGAAGCGTGAACTCTGCAACCCCGTCAGGCCGGCGACGCGCGGCTCAGAAGGTGCCGCGGAAGGCTCCGCCGTCGATCAGGAAATTCTGGCCGGTGATGTAGCCGGCAGAGGTGCTGGCGAGGAAGGCGCAGAGCTTGCCGAACTCGTCGGGCGTGCCGAGGCGGCCGGCGGGCACGGCGGCGAGCCGCCGTTTGGTCGCTTCCTCGATGCTGATGCCCTGCATTTCGGCGACCTTGTTGGTCGCTGTCTTGATCCGGTCGGTGTCGAACACACCCGGCAGGATGTTGTTGATGGTGACGTTGGCATGCGCCACCTCGCGGGCCACGCCCGAGAGGAAGGCGGTGAGGCCCGCGCGCGCGGCCGAGGAAACGTCGAGGCCGGTCAGTGGCGTGACGACGCTCGCCGAGGTGATGTTGATGATGCGGCCGAAGCGACGCTCGATCATGCCGTCGATGACGCGCTGAACCAGCTCCAGCGGCGTCGCCATGTTCTGCACCACGCCTTCCAGCAGGCCTTCACGCGTCACCTGGCGGAAGGGCTTCGGCGGCGGGCCGCCATTGTTGTTGACGAGAATGTCGGGATTGGGAGCGGCCGCCAGCAGAGCGTCCTGCCCGGCCTTGGTCGAAACGTCGGCGACGACGGCGATGACCGTTGCGCCCGTGGCCGCGCGGATGGCGCTGGCGGTGGCCTCGAGCGTCGTGGCGTCGCGGCCGTTGATGACGACGGTGCAGCCGGCCTGGGCCAGGGCCTCGGCGCAGCCGCGGCCAAGCCCCTTGCTGGAGGCGCAGACGATGGCGGTGCGGCCGGAAATTCCAAGATCCATCACGTTTCTCCGTAAGCTCGGCAAGGCGCCTTCGGCCCATGCGCATCGGCAAGCCTGACCATGGATTGGACGCGCCGTCATCAAAGCGCAACGCAAATCAGACACACGCCCGGAGCATCGCAACAGCGGGGGCTCTCCGGAATGGCCGACGAGGACGACGCGAAGCAGGTTCGCAGCATCTTCATCTCGGATCTGCATCTGGGGACGCGCGGAGCGCAGGCCGACCTCGTCCTGGAGTTCCTGCGCGCCTATGATGCGCCGACCATCTACCTCGTCGGCGATATTATCGACGGCTGGCGGCTGAAGAGCGGCTGGTACTTCCCGCAGGCGCATAACGACGTGGTCCAGAAGCTGCTGCGCAAGGTGCGCAAGGGCTCAAAGCTGATCTACGTCACCGGAAATCACGATGATTTCCTGCGGGACTTCACGGGGCTGCAGTTCGGCGGCATCACGCTGGTCGACGACATCGTCCATGAGACGGCGGACGGCAAGCGGCTGGTCGTCATCCATGGCGACCTGTTCGATCTCGTGGTGCGCAACGCCAAATGGCTCGCCCTGCTCGGCGACTGGGCCTACACGGTCGCGCTCGGGCTCAACATGGTGATCAACAAGGTCCGGCGCTTCCTGCGGCTGCCGCACTGGTCGCTCTCGGCCTGGGCCAAGCACAAGGTCAAGAACGCCGTGAACTATATCGGCGAGTTCGAGACCTGCCTTGCCAGCGAAGCGCGACGGCACAATGCCGACGGTGTGATCTGCGGCCACATCCACCATGCTGCCTATCGCGAGATCGAGGGGCTGACCTATATCAACACCGGCGACTGGGTCGAAAGCTGCACGGCCTTCGTCGAGCACCATGACGGGCGCTTCGAGTTGATCCGCTGGCCGCAAGGCCGCCTGAAGGGCGAAACGGCGGTGCCGGTCGTCGTGCCTACCCACCCAGTCGCCGTGCCGGAACTGGCCGAGGCGGCCCGGAGCAAGCTCCGGCCCTTTGAGCTGGCGCGCATTCTTGGCGTTCAGCCGGAAACGGCTGAGCGGAAAGCGCACTGATGCGCGTCCTCGTCGCAACGGATGCCTGGCGCCCGCAGATCAACGGGGTCGTGCGCTCGCTGGAGCGGATGATCGCGGCGGCGCCGGATTTCGGCGTGACCGCACAGGCGCTGACGCCGGAAGGTTTCCACCAGATCGGCCTGCCGAGCTATCCGGATATCCGCCTGGCTCTGGCGACGCGCCGTGCGCTGGCGGCGCGCGTTGCCGAATTCGGGCCGGACCATATCCATATCGCGACGGAAGGGCCGATCGGCTGGCTGACGCGCGCCGTCTGCCTTGCCCAGAAGCGCCCGTTCACGACCAGCTATCATACGCGCTTCCCGCAATATATCGCCGCCCGCTGGCCGATTCCGGAGAGCTGGAGCTATCGGCTGCTGCGCCGCTTCCATGATCCTGCCGCCGCCGTGATGGTCTCCACGGCGACAGTGGAGGACGAACTGCGCCAGCATGGCTTCCAGAATCTGGTGCGCTGGGGGCGCGGCGTCGACCTCGGCCTGTTTCATCCGCGCCCGCAGAGCGTGCTCGATCTGCCGCGGCCGATCTTTCTCAGCGTCGGGCGCGTAGCGGTGGAGAAGAATCTCGACGCCTTCCTGTCGCTGCGGCTGCCGGGCAGCAAGGTCGTGGTCGGCGATGGGCCGGCGCGCAGCGATCTCCAGCGCGCCTATCCCGACGTTCATTTTCTGGGGGTGAAGGAAGGCGAGGAACTGGCGGCGATCTATGCCTCTTCGGATGTCTTCATCTTCCCGAGCCTGACGGACACCTTCGGCATCGTGCTGCTGGAAGCGGCGGCGAGCGGCCTGCCGGTCGCCGCCTTCCCCGTTCAGGGACCGCGCGATGTCTTCGCCGGCAGTGGCGCGGCGGTGCTCGACGAGGATTTACGCAGCGCCGCCATGCAGGCGCTCAGGGTGCCGCACGAGACCTGCCTCGAACTGGCTGGCCGGCACAGCTGGGCGAGCAGCGCGGCGCAGTTCTACGGCCATATCAGGCGCGTGGCGCAGCAGGCCGGCTATCTGCCGCGCGAGGCGGGAGCCGCCAGCTTCACAACCTTCGCGAGCGGGCGTGGCGCGGAACGGCAGGGGCTTTCGCGGCGCCTGCCGGCTTGAGCTGAGCGCGGAAGCCGTCGCGCCGCTCATGGACCGAGGCGATGACGAGACCCATCGGCACGCCGAGACCGACCAGCGCCGCTTCCGATAACTGCAGGCTCGCCTCGATCGTCTCAGGCACGGCATCGTTGACGCCGATCTCGTAGAGATGGCGGGCATGGGCCGCATCGCGGGCGCGGGCGACAATGACGATATCGTGGCTTAGCGTGCGGGCGGCCTGGACGATGGCGTCGACAGCGCGCGAATTGTCGATCGTCACGATCAAGGCCGTTGCTTCCTCCAGGCCGCAGAGACGCAGGAATTCCGGCTTGCTCGCATCGCCGTAGAAGGCCGGGCGGCCGGCGCGGCGCTGGGCGGTGATCAGCGCGGCATCCGAATCGACGACGATGTGGGACTTGCCGTGCTCGTCGAGCATCGAGGCGACGAGCCGGCCGACGCGCCCGCCGCCGACCACGATCGCGCGTGGTGCATGGTCGGTGGGAGGCAGCACCGCCGCCTCGTCGGGCAAGATGACGGGGGGCGCCAGCTTCTGCGCGAGATGGCGGGCTACCCGGGCAAGCAGCGGCAATGCGACCATGGTCAGCGACACGGCGGCGAGCACAATGCTGGTTGCCCGATGGTCGATGAGCCCCGTGCCGGTCGCGGCATTGAGCAGGACGAAGGCGAACTCGCCGCCTGGCGCGACCATGATCGCGGTTTCGAGCGCCGTCGCGGCCGACAGCCGGAAGCGGCGGGCGAGGATGAAGATGATCGCGGCCTTGGCCAGCAGCAGCCCGACCGCGACAGCGATGATGGCGCCGGGATTGGCCGCGATCTCGGCCGGGTTCACGCCCATGCCGACGGTGAGGAAGAAGACGCCGATCAGCAGCGACTTGAACGGGTCGATGGTGACCTCGATGGCGCGGCGGAATTCCGTCTCGGCGAGCAGCAGCCCGGCGATGAAGGCGCCGAGCCCCATCGACAAGCCGGCCGCCGCCGCGATCAGCCCAGTGCCGAGCGCGGTCAAAAGCGTCGCTGCCATGAAGCTCTCGGTCGACTCGGTCGAGGCGACCAGGCGGAAGAGCGGGCGCAGCGCCAACCGGCCGATGACGATGATGGTGGCGATGGCGGCGAAAGCCTGGACGAAGGCCTGCGCCAGGCCCACGAGCAGCGAGCCTGAGCCGTTCTGCGCGTCGAGCACGCTGATCAGGAAAAGCAGAGGGATGACCGCGAGGTCCTGGCACAGCAGGATCGCGAAGCTGGTGCGGCCCGCCGAGGTCGTCATGCGCCTCTTGGCGGCGAGCAGCTCGACCACCATCGCGGTCGAGGAGAGAGCGAGGCCAAAGCCGATGATGAGGGAGGCCGCCGCCGGCTGGCCGGCGGCATAGGCGGCAAGGCCGATGGCTGCGGCGCTCAGCCCGACCTGGCCGAGGCCGAGCCCGAAGACGAGGCGCTTCATCGTCATCAGGCGCTCGAAGGAGAGTTCGAGCCCGATGACGAAGAGCAGGAAGGCGACGCCGAGCTCCGCCGGGCCGGCCAGCGCCTCGGCATTCGAGACCGTGACCGTGCTCAGCAGGGGAAGCTTGGCCGCGAGGCCGCCCAGACCATAGGGGCCGACCAGGGCTCCGCAGGCGATGAAGGCGATGATCGAATTGACCTTCAGGCTCTTGGCCAGCGGCACGATCACCCCTGCCGTCGCGAGCACGACGACGGCGTCCTTGTAGAAGGAGGGATCGACTGTTCCGGCCAAAGGGCGATCCTGCGATTCGAGCGAGCGGAATTGGTCCGGCAATTCTTGCGTTTCGCCGCGGCGCAACACAACCTTGGAATCGCTATGGCGGTGAGGAATTTGCCTTACCTGCCGAGCCCTTACGCAAGAGGGTTCAGGTCGCCCCGCGAAAAGCCGTTTCCGCCGCCGACTGGGATGGGGTAGCGTCCGCCGGTTCGTTTAGAAGGACTGTCCATGCGCTTTGCCGGCACCGAGAACTATGTCGCGACCGAGGATCTCACCGTCGCGGTCAATGCCGCGATCCGGCTCGAGCGCCCGCTGCTGGTGAAGGGTGAGCCGGGAACCGGCAAGACCGTGCTGGCGGAGGAGGTGGCGGCGGCGCTCGGGGCGCCGCTCATCACCTGGCACATCAAGTCGACGACCAAGGCGCAGCAGGGTCTTTACGAATACGATGCGGTGAGCCGCCTGCGCGACAGCCAGCTCGGCGACAGCAGGGTCTCGGACATCGCCAACTACATCAAGCGCGRCAAGCTCTGGGAAGCTTTCGTCTCGCCGGCCAGGCCCGTGTTGCTGATCGACGAGATCGATAAAGCCGACATCGAGTTCCCGAACGACCTCTTGCTCGAGCTCGATCGCATGGAGTTCCATGTCTACGAGACGGGCGAGACCATCAGGGCGGCGCAGCGGCCGGTGATGATCATCACCTCCAACAACGAGAAGGAGCTGCCGGACGCCTTCCTGCGGCGCTGCTTCTTCCACTACATCCGCTTCCCCGATGCCGAGACGATGCAGGCGATCGTCGAGGTGCATTTCCCTGGCATCAAGAAGCGGCTGATGGAGGAGGCGCTGCGCCTGTTCTTCGAGGTGCGCGAGGTGCCCGGTATCAAGAAGAAGCCCTCGACCTCGGAACTGCTCGACTGGCTGAAGCTGCTCGTCGCCGAGGATATCGGGCCGGAGGTGCTGCGCGAGCGCGACCCGCGCAAGCTGATCCCGCCGCTGCACGGCGCGCTGCTCAAGAACGAGCAGGACGTCTCGCTGTTCGAGAAACTCGCCTTCATGGCGCGGCGCGAGAGCCGCTGAGGCCGGCGACCGCATCGCAGGGCGGGATCGCCGTCGCCAGATCGAGCTTGGGATCGACCGAGCGGACGGCCTCGCCCAGATCGACATCGCGGGTCAGCAGGACATAGTCCTGCGTCTCGGATGTCTTCAGATAGCTCGTCATCGGGATCGGCTTGCCCAAGAGGTCGCCGAGCCGGCAGGCCTTTTCGGCCATCAGGGCCAGGCTGCCGCGATTGCCGCTGTTCTGCGGTCCGACGAACATTTCCTCCCGGAATGCACTGATGCGGGCGGCGTCGCCGTCGCTCAGCCTGAACACGGTGAAGCGGCGCCCGGGAGCCGCTAGGACCGGTAGCTTCGCGAGCTCGTTCGCGTCCCGCACTTCCTCCAGTACGACCTTGCGTTCATGACGGCCGCCGTCCTTGGGCAAGGCGACAATCGTCATGGTGACGCCGCCCGGAAGCGGACGGATGTCGGCGGGCAGGCTGATACCGGCGCGCAGGTCGGTGAGTTGCGTCGTCCGGATATCGATCTTCGACAGTTTCGGCAGCGACGTCAGCGGGACGTGGCCGCAGGCGGCCAGCAGGCCTGCAAGGACGAGGCAGACGGGCGGGGCGATACGCATGATGTCCTTCTGATATTGGCTTTGACATTCAAAAATTCATCTATTAGTTTAATTTTGTCAATCGAGGGAATAATCGTGCCGACATCATCCCTGCCTATGACCGCATTTTCCCGGCAGGCGGCCGGCCGCCTGCGCAGTGTCAGCCTGTGGGCACGCGCCTTCAGCTATGCCGCAGGATTGCTCATGCTCTTCGGTCTCATCTGGCTGTGGACCGATGCGGAAGCGCTCACTCGCCATGCCCGGAGTACGATCGGGATCGGGATCGACAATGCTCCGGTCGCCCCTTCGGCGAGAGGCTACTGGACGGCGTTCGCTCTCGCCTGGATCCCGGCCGGGCTCTTCATTCTGGCGATGCTGCGGCTGGGGAGGCTGTTTCGGGCGTTCGGCGAGGGGAGGGTTCTCGTCGAGGAGAACGCTGCAGGGCTGCTGAGCGTCGGCTGGCTTCTGGCTGGCTTCGGCGCCGCGACCCCGATCGTCCGCGCGGTGCAGAGCATGGCGCTCACCTTCGACAACCCCGCAGGCCACAGGCAGATTGCGGTCATGCTCGATCCCGGCATCTTCGCCGCGCTGGCTGCTGGAGCAACGCTCATCGCCTTCGGCCATGTGCTGCGGGAAGCGATCCGGCTGTCGGACGAGAATCAAAGTTTCGTGTAAGCCGGCGCCATGCCCGTCGTCGTCGAACTCGATGTCATGCTGGCGCGTCGCAAGATGCGCTCGAAGGAACTCGCCCAGCGGATCGGCCTGACCGAGCAGCAGGTCTCGCAGCTGAAATCGGGAAAGGTCCGCGGCATGCGCTTCGATACGCTGTCGCGCATCTGCGCCGTGCTGCAATGCCAGCCGGGCGATCTGCTGCGCTACGAGCCGGGAGAGGAAATCGAGGGCGATTGACCCTCGCAAATCATCGACGGCATCGCTAGGTTCTTCCCATGCGACGCCTCATGCTTCTGCGCCACGCCAAGTCCAACTGGCCCGCCGGTGTGGCCGACCGCGACCGCCCCCTTGCTGCGCGCGGCCGGGAGGCCGCCCCCGTGATGGGGCGCTATCTCGCCGATGAGCTGCTGCTGCCGGACCTCGTGCTGATCTCACCTGCCAAGCGCACGGTCGAGACCTGGGAGCTGGTGGCGCCGATGCTGCCGGAGAAGCCTGCGACGCACTACGAGCCGCGCATTTACGAAGCCAAGGTGGAGCGCCTCCTCGATGTCGTGCAGGACGTCGAAGGCGATGTCCGCACTCTGCTGATGGTCGGTCACAATCCTGGCTTCGCCGAACTTGCGACGCTTCTGACCGGCCATGGCGACCGCTATGCAGCGGCGCGGATGAGCCAGAAATACCCGACCTGCGGCCTTGCCGTGCTCGACTTCGCCGTCGAGGATTGGCGCGACGTGGCCGAGCGCGGCGGCAGGCTCGACCGCTTTGTCACTCCGGCCTCGCTCGGCGAAGGTCCCGACGAGTGAGAGAATACCCGGTACTTCTACTGACGCGACCGTACAGCGCGGCTGCCTGTGTTTCCTGTGCCCGCGGACTCATGTCCGTTCCGCTCCGGCACTCGGCAACCGCGCCGGCCGGCTTGCCTCGGCGAAGCCTCGGGCGCTCTCTCCGCGCCTCCTCTTCATGAGCGAAACCTCCTATCTCGACAGTGCCCGCAATGCGGCGCTCGCCTTTGGCGACAGCCTGCTCGGGCTGGCGCGGCCGCGTTTGCGGATCGGCGTCACCGGCCTGTCGCGCTCGGGCAAGACGGTCTTCACCACGGCGCTGATCCAGAACCTGATGGAAGGGGCAAGGCTGCCGGTACTGAAGGCAGCCTCGGAAGGCCGCATCGCCCGCGTGCGCCTGGTGCCGCAGCCCGACCCGGACGTGCCGCGCTTTCCTTACGAGGCGCATCGCGCCGCTATGACCGGGGCCGACAGGCGCTGGCCGGACTCGACGAAGCGCATCGCGGAGCTGCGCGTCGAGATCGACTATGAGCGCGCCTCCGGGTGGTTCAAAGGCCCGGCGACGCTGACGCTCGACATCGTCGACTATCCCGGCGAGTGGCTGCTCGACCTTGCCCTGATCGGACAGGACTACAAGACATGGTCGGCGCAGGCCGTGGCGGATGCGCGCAAGGCGCACCGGCGCGCTGCCGCCGAGGCCTGGCTCACCGATCTCCCGGCGCGCGATCCGGACGGGCCGCCGGACGAGCTCGTGGCCGAGGCGGCGAGCGACCTGTTCAAAAGCTATCTCGCGCGCCTCCGGGCCGATCCCGAGGCGGTGGCGGTGACGCCGCCGGGGCGCTTCCTGATGCCGGGCGATCTCGAAGGCTCGCCGGCGCTGACCTTCGCGCCGCTCGATCTCGGTCATGATCGCGAGCCCAGGGCCGGCACGCTCGCCGGCCTGATGGCGGAGCGTTTCGAGGCCTATAAGCGCGTCGTCGTCACCCCATTCTTCCGCGATCACTTCGCCCGGCTCGACCGGCAGATCGTGCTGGTCGACGTGCTGGCGGCGCTCGATGCCGGCGCCCCCGCGCTGGCCGATCTCGAGACCGCGTTGGGGCAGGCGCTCGCCGCCTTCTCGGTCGGCCGCAATTCCTGGCTGTCGAGCCTGTTCGCGCCGCGCATCGAGCGCGTGCTCTTCGCTGCGACCAAGGCAGACCACATCCATCACAGCAGTCATGACCGGCTGGCGGCGGTGATGGCGCATCTGGTCGGGCGGGCGCTTTCGCGGGCGCAGGGTGCGGGCGCAAGGGTCGAGTCGATGGCGCTTGCGGCGGTGCGCGCGACGGACGAGGTCAGGATCAAGCAGGGCCGCGAGGAGCTGCCGGCGATCGCCGGCGTGCCGGAGGCGGGCGAGGAGATCGACGGACAGGTTTTCGACGGCGTCGCGGAAGCGGCGATCTTTCCGGGCGATCTGCCGGAGCGGCCGGAGGCGATCTTCGACCCCAAGGCGCATTGGCAGGTGAGGGCGCCCCGCTTCCGGCCCCCGCTGGTCGCGCCCGATGCGGGCGGGCGATCGAAGCCGCCGCCGCAGATTCGCCTCGACCGCGCGCTGGAATTCCTGATCGGCGACAGGCTGGCATAGGGAGGCTGTCATGAGCAGATTCCGGCCATGACCAAGGCACCGCGCGCGATCCGCCTCGACCAACCGGGGCAGGAGCAAGTCGTCGGCGAGAGCGCCATTCGGCGCGGCGATGTCGCGATCCTGCCGGAGAGCGAGCCGATCGACACCATCGTGCCGGTGGCCGCCCCGGCGGCGAAGCGCGGCTTCTCCTGGGGCTCGCTGTTCGTCGCGGGGCTCTCCGGCTTCCTGGCATTGGCGGCGGGCGTCTGGGTCGAGAACACGATCTCGGCGCTGATGAGCCAGAATCCGGTGCTCGGCTATGCGGCGCTGGTCTGCGCCGCCATCGCCGCGCTGGCGCTGCTCGTCATGCTGGCGCGGGTTCTGCGCGACATCCTGCGCGAACGGAAGGTCGAGGCCCTGCGCGAGCGCGCGACACTGGCGCTCGCGGGCGGGACTCCGGACGAGGGCCGAGCAATCACGGAAGAGCTCGTTGGTCTCTACAAGGCCCGGCCGCAGACGGCGCAGGGCCGGGCGGCGCTGCAGGAGGCGCTGCCGCAGCTCTTCGCGGCGCGCGACATGCTGACGGTGGCGGAACGCAACCTGCTCGTGCCGCTCGACGCGATGGCCCAGGCGCAGATTGCGCAGGCAGCGCGGCGGGTTTCGCTGGTCACGGCGGTCAGCCCGCGGGCGCTGGTCGATGTCGTCTTCGTGCTGGTCGCCTGCGCCCGCCTGCTGCGTTCGATCGCCGGCATCTATGCGGGGCGGCCCGGCACGCTCGGCCTGCTCAGGCTGGCGCGGCAGGTGATGAACCATCTCGTCCTGACCGGCGGCATCGCAGCGGGCGATGCGGTGATTCAGCAGGTCGTCGGGCAGGGGCTCGCGGCGCGGCTCTCGGCCAAGCTCGGCGAGGGCGTGATCAACGGCATGCTGACCGCCCGCATCGGGCTTGCTGCGCTCGAGGTCTGTCGGCCGCTGCCCTTCGTCGAGGCGAAGCCGCCGACGCTCGCCGAAGTTGCGGGCGATCTCGCTTCCTGGCGCGCTGGCAAGAACAACGAGGCCTGAGCCCGGCAAATTCTGCCGGCCGCAGGCGAATCTGCCCGGTCAGGACTGCCGGAAAACCCTTCGTAAACGATGTAACCCTCTGAAATAAAACGAATACACCTATGGCATGCGCCATGCAGATCAAGCCTCGAGTTGTGGGCTGCCCTTGGGGGGCGCCGGTCGAGGTGAGGGTTCCATGGGTGTTTTCAGTGCGCTGACGACAGCGGTTTCGGGGATGACGGCGCAGTCCTATGCGCTCGAGAACATCTCCGGAAACATCGCCAATTCGCGGACGGCTGGCTACAAGCGCGTCGATACCAGCTTCGCCGATCTGGTGCCCGATGCTGCGCTCAACCGGCAGATCGCCGGTTCGGTCGCGGCCTACAGCCGGGCGACCAACTCGATCCAGGGCGACCTGAACCCGACCCGCATCGACACTAACGTCGCCATCAACGGCGATGGCTTCTTCGTGGTCGATCAACGCTCGAGCGGCGTGGGCGCCAACACGCAGTTCGCCAACAAGAACCTCTATACCCGCCGCGGCGACTTCGACTTCGACGCCAACGGCTATCTGGTCAACGGCGCGGGCTACTACCTCAAGGGCCTGAAGATCGACCAGGTGACCGGCCAGCTCATCGGCACCCAGCCGGACGTGCTGCGCATCACCAAGGAGCAGTTCCCGGCCAAGGCGACGACTTCGATCGAGTATCGCGCCAACATCCCGGCCTATCCGAAGACCAACAAGGCCGACAGCACGGTTCCGGGCTCGGAGTTGCTGAGCCCGGCGGGTTTCACGTCCAACCCACTCTCGACCACCCAGGGCGGCGCCGGCGTCGTCATCGGCAGCGACATGACGAGCTTCCTGAGCCAGTCGATCCCTGGCGGGTCCGTGACGGTCTACGACACGCTCGGCAAGGCGACGAGCGTGGAGCTGCGCTGGGCCAAGACCACGAATGCTTCGGCCGGCCCGCCGGCGACGACCGATACCTGGAACCTGTTCGTCGCCGAGAACACCGGGGCGGCCGGCGCCGCAGTCGCCTATCGCAACGCCAACACCTCGATCACCTTCGATGCGACAGGGCAGATGACGAATCCGGCCGGTGGCAATATCGCGCTGCCGACGATGACGATCGGCGGGACGACCGTCACCGGCATCAACCTCACCACCGGTGGCAACGGCCTGACACAGAACGGCGACGTCAGCGGCCAGATCGATGCGCGCAGCATCCGTCAGGACGGCTACACCGCCGGCACGCTGGATCGCGTCTCGGTTTCGGCCGAGGGGCAGGTGATCGGGACGTTCAGCAACGGTCAGGTCGTTGCGCTCGCCCAGCTCTCGGTGGCGCGCTTCAACGCCGACAACTCCCTGAAGCGGCTCGATGGCGGTGCCTTCGAGGAGACGATCGAATCCGGCCCGCCGATCATCGGCCTCGGCACTTCGCAGCTCGTTGGCGGCTCGGTCGAGCAGTCCAACACGGACATCGCCGATGAGTTCTCGAAGATGATCGTCACCCAGCAGGCCTATTCGGCCAACACCAAGGTCATCACCACCGCGCAGGAGATGCTGACCTCCGTGTTCAACATCATCCGCTGAGCAGCACATCCGGGTTGAGAGCGGCCCAGAAGGGCCGCGGCTAGCGACAGGAGTTGGCGATGGGTCTGAGTACTTCCCTCAACACGGCGATCGGCGGGCTCAATGCCACGCAGGTCGGCATCGGCGTCGTCTCGCAAAACGTCGCCAATGCCGGGACGACGGGCTATGTCCGGCGGTCGGTATCGACTGCCGACAGCCTGTCCGGGCTCACGATCGGTGTGCAGAACACGCAGGTCCAGCGCCTGCTCGACAAGATCGTCCAGCATCAGCTCTGGCAGGAAGCCTCGGGCGCCGCCTACACCTCAACGCGGGCGAGCGCGCTATCGAACCTCGACAAGCTCTACGGCGCGCCGGGCAGCTCGACAGCGCTCGACACGATCTTCAGCAAGTTCACCGGCGCGCTGCAGTCGTTGCAGAACGACCCGTCATCCTACAGCCTGCGCTCGCAGGTGATCGACAATGCGACGCAGCTGGCCCGGCAGCTCAACACGCTCTCGAACGGCGTGCAGGCCCTGCGCGCCCAGGCCGAGAACGGCATCGCCAATGCCGTCACCAAGGTGAACGACCTGCTCGGCGCGCTGACCAAGGTCAACTCCCGCATCGTCGCGGCGCCGAACAACAGCTCGACGGCCACTCTGAAAGATCAGCGCGATCTGATCCTGTCCGAGCTCTCGCAATACGTCGACATCAAGACGACGGAGGATGCGCGGGGCTCGGTCTCGGTCGTCACCGGATCGGGCACGCAGCTCTTCGACGGCCAGCCCTCCGTCACCTTCGGCTTCGACGAGCATAGCGGGCTCGGCCCTGATGACCAGTGGAACGCCGACCCGGCAAAGCGCGGCGTCGGCACGATCACGATGAAGGATTCGTCCGGCAACGTCTCGGACGCGATCGCCAACCGCATCTTCCGCTCGGGCGAGATCGCGGCGAACATCGAATTGCGCGACAAGACGCTGGTGCAGGCGCAGGCCCAGCTCGACGAGATCGCGGCGCAGATGTCGAAGGCGCTCTCGGACCGCGAGATCGCCGGCACGGCCGTGACGGCCGGCGCGGCCTCCGGCCTCGAGGTCGACATGGCCGGGTTGCAGTCCGGCAACACGATGACGCTCGACTACAAGGTGACGCCGGGCGGCCAGACCCAGCGTTTCACCTTCGTTCGCGTCGATTCCGCCTCCTCGCTGCCTTTGCCGGCCTCGGCTGGTGGCGATGCCAACAACCGCGTGGTCGGCATCGATTTCTCCGGCGGTCCGGCCTCGGTCGCGGCTCAGATCCAGGCGGCCGTCGGCCCCGGCTTCACGGTCTCCAACACCGGCTCGGTGCTGAGCATCGTCGACGATGGTGCTGCGGGCACGCGTGACGTGATCGGCCTGACGTCGCGGCCGACCAACACGGCGCTGTCCTCGGCAGGCGGCACGCCGGAACTGCCCTTCTTCGTCGATGGCTCGGCGGGCGTCCCCTTCACCGGCTCTTATGAAGGCGGCTCGCAGACCGTCGGCTTCGCATCGCGGATCGCGGTCAATCCGGCGCTCGTCGCGGATCGCTCGCTGCTCGCGGTCTACAGCACGTCGCCGGCGACGGCGCAGGGCGATGTCACCCGGCCGAAGCTGATGCTGGACCGGCTGACGCAGAGCCAGCGTTCCTTCACCAACACGGTCGGTCTCGACGGCAACGGCGCGACCTCGARCACGACGATCGGCAATTTCGTTCAGCGCGTGGTCTCGTCCCAGGGACAGGCTGTCGAGGCCGCCAAGCGCCTCGATGAGGGCCAGCAGGTCGCGCTCGCCTCGATCCAGAGTCGCTTCCAGGAGACCGCACAGGTCAATGTCGATCAGGAAATGTCGATGCTGATCGAGCTGCAGACCGCCTACGCCGCCAATGCCCGCATCATCTCCACCGTGAAGGAGATGATGGACGTGCTGCTGAGAGTGTGAGCCCGCCATGACCATCACCGCCTATGGAACCGGTGCCTATCGCGCGGCCAAGCCCAACGAATTCGTCTCGACCCGCGCCCAGTTCGACGATCTCCAGCGCCAGCTCGACACCAAGCAGCGCAGCACGAGCTATGGCGACCTCGGCATCGATCGGCGCGTCAGCCTCGATCTCAATGCCAAGATCTCCACCCTCAACTCCTGGCTGAGCGGCATCGATCTGAGCAATGTGAACGTGAAGCTGCAGACGACGTCGGTCGAGAACTTCGCGAAACTCACCAGCGAGACGCGCAACGACACGCGCTCCAACAGCTATGTGCCGAGCGCCAGCGGGCGGTCCTCGCCGCAGGTGCTGGCGGAGGAGAAGTTCAAGCAGACGCTCGACCTGCTGAACATTTCGGTCAACGGCCGCTACCTCTTCTCCGGCAAGACCTCGGACACGCAGCCCGCCGCCGGCTTCGACGAGATCATCAATGGCGACGGTGCCGGCAAGGCCGGGCTGAAGCAGCTGATCGACGAGCGCCGGCAGGCCGATTTCGGTTCCGGGCTCGGGCGGCTGACGGCCGGCGGCGCCGGCACGACGGCGACCATCGCCGAAGAGGCGACCGTTCATCCCTATGGTTTCAAGATCGCCGGCATTTCCGGCAGCTCCGCAGCGCTGGCGACGACGTTCAATCCCGGGCCGCCGGCGGATGTCTCCGTCAACGTCGCGTCGCAGCCGGTGGCGGGCGACACGGTGCGGCTCAAGCTCAACCTGCCGGACGGGACGCAGGAGGAAATCGTCCTCACGGCCCGCGCCACGGGAACGACCGGCTCGGATACCGATTCCTTCGAGATCGGCGCCGATCCCAACGCCACGGCGGCCAATCTGCGCAACTCGATCAACGCGGCTCTCGGCAAGGAGGCGAAGACGACGCTCTCGGCCGCCTCCTCGCAGGTTGCGGCCCAGGATTTCTTCGCGGGCAGCCTCAACAATCCGCCCAAGCGGGTACCGGGACCGCCCTTCGACACGGCCACAGCTGCGCCGACCAATGCGGGTGCCGCGGCGACGACCGTGATCTGGTATCGCGGCGATGACGGCGCTGATCCGGCGCGCAGCACCTCGACGGTCCAGATCGACCAGGGGCAAACGGTCGGGACAGGCGCCCGGGCGAATGAGGAGGCGTTCCGCGTCGGCCTCGCGCAGTTCGCGATCATGGCGGTCGAGAACTTCCCGGCCGGCGACGCCAATTCGCAGGCGCGCTACGAGGCGATGACGTCCCGCGTCAGCGAGAAGCTGGGTTTTGGGGGCAGCACCCAGAAGCCGGCGGAGATCATCACCGAGCTGGGCTCCGCCCAGACGGCGCTCGCCAGCGCCAAGGAGCGCCACCAGAGCACGAAGGATTACCTGACGACGACGCTCTCGGGCATCGAGAACGTCTCGACCGAGGACGTCGCGACGCAGATCCTGTCGCTGCAGACGCAGCTTCAGGCGAGCTATCAGGTGACCTCGATGCTCTCGAAGCTGTCGCTCACGAACTTCCTCTGAACGCCGCACTCGCCTGGCTACAAGCGAAAACGCCGCCCCTTCGGGCGGCGTTTTCGCTTGCGATCTCGTGAGCTGCTTTGGGTAACCCGTCAGCGGCCGCGCAGGCCGGCCGCGATGTCGCGGTTGATGTTGATCAGGATGCCGACACCTTGAGGCTGCGGATCGGCCGCGAGCTTGAAGGTGTGGTTGAAGATGAAATTGGCGAGGCTGAGGATGTTCTGCTTGATGCCGACCGGCAGCGGATTGTCCTCTGCGATCACGGCCGAGACGAGCAGCGTCCAGAGCCTGCGGTTATAGGTCAGGGCTTCGTCGAGCTCGCGCTCGCGCGCGGCCCAGTCGTCGGCGACGATCTGGAGGCGGGTAGCGGCCTTGATCAGGAGGGAGGCTTCGAGCTCGCGGGGTGAAACGACGGATTGGGCGGTCTTGGCGGCGGCGGCGTAGGCGTTAAACCCGTTTTGCATGCTCGATCAGTTCCGCTTCGTAGGCGATCAGCTTCTTGGCTGCCTTGAGAGCCTTATAGAGATCCCCGCTTAAGATGCAGTTATTGATCTCGTGAATATGCGGCAGAGCGCTGGGTGCGGCCTGGGCGAAATCGCGCACGAGCTCGAAGAAGATCTCGTGCTGGTGCGTCGGGTCTTGCGCCAGATACATCAGCTGGATGGCGAAGTAGATCTTCTTGGCCGGGCTGTCGGCGGTTGCTGCGGTCAGGATGTCCTTCTCCCGCAGGATCGGCGCGTCGCCTTCGATGAAGAAGCGCGTGCGCTGCTCGTCGTTGCGGATCACCACCTGTCCGATGATGATCCGTTCGCGCGGCTTGAGCTCGACCTTGAGAGCCATGTCTGTCCTGCCTTCTGGCGGAGGGGAGGGGGGCGAACCTGACCCGAAGGCGTCAGCCGAAGAGGCGCAGCACGCCCTGGTCGGCCTGGTTCGCCAGCGAGAGCGCGGTCTGCGAGAGCTGCTGGCGGGTGTTGAGCGCCAGGAGGCTCGCGCCTTCCTCGTTCGGGTCGGCCAGGACGAGGTTCCCCGCACCGGTCGTCAGAAGGTTGGACAGCTCCTTGGTGAAGTCCTGCCGGGTCTGCGCGACCGAGAGGTTGGAGCCCAGCGTCGAGGAGAGCGACTTCAGCGAGGTGAGGGCGCCGGTCAGGGACTGGGTGGCCTTGTCCAGGTCGGCATCGTTCTGGAAATTGACGAAGCCCGTGAGCTGTGTGTTGACGGCCTTCGGAATGCCGAGATTGTCCGAGGTCAGGTTGGAGCCCTGGATGTCGAGCTTGGTCTGGTTCTTGCCGGTCTTCTCGTTGAACTGGATGGTCAGACGGTCGCCGGCCAGCAGGTTGATGCCGTTGAAGCTCGAGTCCTTGGCGAGGTCGTCGATCTTGTTACGCAGGTCGTTGAACTGATCGATCAGGTTCGAGCGCACCGCGGAGGTGATGCTGGCTCCGACGATCGTGGTGCCGGCGGCGGTATTGTCGGTCAGCGCGAAGCCGAAATCGGTGTTGTCGCTGGCGACGCCGGAGGCCGTGGTCAGGGCTGTGGCGCCGGCCCCGGCGATTTCAGCCGCGGTCGGGGCGCCGGGCGCGGCCGGTGTGAAGGTCGCGGTGCCGATACCGAACTGAACCTTTTCGGAGCCAACGCCCTTGACGTTGAGCTGGCCCTTCTCGTCGACGAAGGCGGTCGCGATGCCCGACTTGTTGATCTCGTTGACGACGTCGCGAACGGTGGCGTTCGTGCTGAGGAAGCTGGCGGTATAGGTCGTCGAGCCCGAGGTCAGCGTGATTGAGGTCGTCGCCTCGTCGCCCGCGGCGAGAACCGGACCGCCGACATTACCGGAATACGTAGCGGTTGCGGCATTGGCGCCGGCGCCGTTGTCGTCGACCACGCGCTTGTCGAGGGCGATGTCCTTGAGGCTCTTGCTCGTCACCGCCGCTTCGGTCGCCGTGGCGAGAGTCGTGCCGGCCTTCGTCGGACGGTTCTGCGCGGCATCGGCCTGGGCCTGCTTGACCGTAGACTGCAGCGACTGGACGAGCTTGGTGATGCCGTCGATGCCCTTGGAGGCTGCCTGGATGGTCTGAATGCCGTTCGAGATGCCGTCGAGCAAGCCGGTGAGCTGGCTGGAGCGATCGTTCAGTGACAGGGCGGTGAAGTAGTTCACCGGGTTGTCGATCGCCGAGTTGACCTTCTTGCCGGTGGCGAGGCGGTTCTGGATGACGCTCTGCTGGGCCGTGGTCTGCTGCAGCGTCAGCAGGTTGTTGCGGACACCGCTGGAAAGGATCGTGCTGGCCATCTTCGGTCCCCTGAACGCGCGACTCCGGCGCGATGCAACCTGATTTCAGGGGTGATCATCCCGCGTTAGGGATAACAAAAGGTTAATCGCGGCGCCGATCCCGTTGCCGCGCCCAAACGAAAAAGCGGCGGAGCCGAAGCTCCGCCGCTCTTTGACTTCGCCCCGCGTTCTGCGGGCTGATCCGCTTCTGCGGACCGAAGATCAGAACAGGCGCAGGACCGCCTGGTCGCTCTGGTTCGAAAGCGATAGCGCCGTCTGCGAGAGCTGCTGACGGGTCTGCAGCGCGAGCAGGTTGGCGGCTTCCGAGTTGGCGTCGACGTTAACCAGATTGGAGGCGCCGGTGCTCAGCACGTCCGCCATGTCCTTGGTGAAGTCCTGACGGGTCTGCGCGACCGAGAGGCTGGCACCGAGGCTGGACGACAGCGACTTCAGCGAGGTCAGGGCGCCGGTGAGAGCCTTGGTCGCGGATTCGAGGTCGGAGTCGTTCTGGAAGTTGACCTGGCCGGCGAGCTGGGTGTTGCCAGCCTGGGCGATACCCAGGTTGTCGGAGGTGACGTCCGACCCCTGAATGTCGAGCTTGGTCTGGTTCTTGCCGGCCTTCTCGTTGAACTGGATCGACAGACGGTCACCCTTCAGCAGGTTGATGCCGTTGAAGCTCGAGTCCTTGGCGAGATCGTCGATCTTGCCGCGCAGGTCGTTGTACTGGTCGATCAGGTTCGAGCGCACCGCCGAGGTGATGCTCTGCCCCTTGATCGCGCCGGCGGTGGTGGCGTCAGCGGCCAGGAAGCCGATGGCGGTGTTGCTGGTGCCGGTACCGGCGGCGGTGATAGCGGCAGTGTTGGCCGTATCGATTTCCGCCGACGTGGGATTACCAGCGGAAGCCGCCGTCACGGCGGCGGTGCCGAAGCCGAACTCGACATCATCCGAGCCGGTGCCCTTGACGTTGAGCTGGCCCTTCTCGTCGACGAAGGCGGTGGCGACGCCCGACTTGTTGATCTCGTTGACGACGTCACGAACCGAGGCGTTCTTGGCGTCGAAGGAGGCGGTGTAGGTCGTAGACCCCGCCTTGATCGAGATAGCAGCGCGCACGCCGTCGGCGTCGTCGGCGATGCCCACGTCACCCGAGCTGGTTGCGGTCGCAGCGTCGGCGGTGGCGGCAGTGCCGCCGGTCACGTCGACAAGCTTCTTGTCGAGCGCGACGTCCTTGAGGCTCTTCGAGGTCGCGACCTGCTCGCCGGCCGTTGCGAGGGCCGTGCCGGCCTTGGTCGGGCGGTTCTGAGCCGCGTCCGACTGCGCCTGCTTGATGGTCGACTGCAGGGAGCTCACCAGCTTGGTGATGCCGTCGATGCCCTTGGAGGCCGCCTGGATGGTCTGGATGCCGTTCGACATGCCGTCGAGCAAGCCGGTGAGCTGGCTGGAACGGTCATTGAGCGAAGCGGCGGTGAAGTAGTTGACGGGATTGTCGACTGCCGAGTTCACCTTCTTGCCCGTCGCCAGCTTGAACTGGGAAGCCTGGGCCTGGGCGGTGATCGACTGCAGCGACGAGAGCGCGTTGCGCACGCCCGCATTGAGAGAGACGGCCATCTGTTTTTACCTTCTGGTAGGATGCCTTCTGGCGTCCGGGCCGTTCTGGCCAGGACGGGGCGACCCTGGAGCGCCAGCCCGTAACAACCGGTAAATTTCCCTCCGCAAATTGAGCGCAAGGCGGGGCTCGTCGGACCATGGTTAAGCAGGCGCTAATGGTCTCGGAACGCCTGAACAGGCGGCGGTGCGCCGACGCAAAAACGCCCGCGCGGGGCGCGGGCGACATGCCGTCGGCAATCGGGATGGAACGAGCGAGACGTCAGGCCGTGCGTTCGACCTGGTGGCGTTCTTCCTCGGTCTCGCGCGCCCGATCGCTGAGTTCGCGGGAATAGGCGCGCAGCTTCAGCAGGACCTCGTCGGGCAGCTGCGAGATCGTCTCGCCCGTGTCGCGATCCTTCTTCTGCAGCACGACCGCCCGGGTCTGCGGGTCGATGACGAGCTTGCGTTCCACGGTCTCGTCGACGGTGCGGTTGGCGGTGCGTCCATTTTGGTCATTGAAGAAGGCGCGGCGTTCGCCGTTTGCACGGCTCTGCGCATCGCGAGCCTCCGCACGAACCTCGACATTCACCGCTGCGCCGGCTGAAGCGGATTGGACGGTCTTCTCGGGCGGAAGGTCGACAGCGACGCTGCCCGGCTGCGCGGTAACGTCGGAGCGGGTAACCGGCGGGCCGGCGGTCGGCGCCACGATTCTGGGTGCGTTGCCGAATTCCATGACCACTCCTTCTGGAGCCGTTCGCGACGCCGTTGCGCCGGTCTTCTCGGTTGCCGGAAGCAGGACACACCTGCCCGACACTGCCGATCGTGACAGAAAAGATTGAATCTGCCGTTAGGGAATTAGGTAAATATTGAGGGCTTCCGGCGCAGCCGCGCCGGATACGCAAGGCGAGTTACCGCCTGGAGCGAACTGCGTCTCACAGGCTCCGCGAGACGACGAGCGGGCCGGAGTTCGGCCGGGCGAAGGCGCCGGCGCCGACGGAGGCGGCGGGGCCATAGCCATTCGCGCGCATGGGCCTGTTGGCGTCGGCGGCCAGGTCGCGGATGACGGATTCCGAAACGGCACGAGCTGTCGCCAGCACGATCTGGTTGGTCTCGATCAGGTTCTGGAAGGCGAGGTGGGCGTTCTTCAGGCGCTTGACCTGATCGGGCGCGAAGCGGGCGAGAGCGACCGCGTTGAGCTTCACCTGCTCGACGCCGCGCATATAGATGCCGGCGAGCTCGGTCTTGCGCGGCTCGCGGGTCATCGCCTCCGGCAGGCGGCCTGCGCGGACGAGTTCAGTCTCTTCGCCGACGAGATGCGACAAGGCTCCGAGCGCCTCCAGCACGGCCTCGATCAGCGCACGCGCACTCAGCGCATCGGCGATGCGCGGCCTCTCATCCAGGATCAGGTTAGCCACTGACATTCTGTGCTCCGGACGCGGACTGCTCCTGAAGATTGATCAGGTCGCGCATGATCTGGTCGGAAAGGCCGACGCCGCCGGCCTTCTGGATCTGCTTGGCGTATTGCTGGCTGAGCTGCGAGCGCCAGATGCCGCCGCCGGTACCGTTCTCGCCGAGCGGCCCTTCGGTGCCGTCGCTCGCCGTCAGGCGGTCGGTCATCTGCTCGAGGAACATCGTCTCGAAATCATCCGCCTGTTTCTTGAGCTTGGCCTTGGCCGGGTCGAGCGCGTCGGCGATGCCGTTGGCGACTTTCCCGGCGATGCCGAGCGCGAGATTGGCGGCGGGGAGGGCGAGAGCGGCGGTCATCACATCACCTCGATTTCGGCCTGCAGGGCGCCTGCCGACTTGATGGCCTGGAGAATGGAGATCAGGTCGCGCGGGCCGATGCCGAGCGCGTTCAACCCGTCGACGAGCTCGGCCAGGGTCACGCTTTCCTTGACGAGGGCGAGCTTGTTGCCACCGCCGGTGTCGACCTTGACGCTGGTCTGCGGCGTCACGACAGTGCGGCCGCGGGCGAATTCGTTGGGCTGGCTGACCTGCGGCGTTTCGCTGATCGTGACGGTGAGGTTGCCCTGAGCGACCGCGACGGTTGAGACGCGCACGTCCTTGCCCATGACGATGATGCCGGAGCGCTCGTCGATGACGATGCGGGCGAGCTGGTCGGGCTCGATGCGCAGCTGCTCGATGTCGGTGAGCAGCCGGATCATGTTGCCCTTGAAGCGGGGCGGGATCTGCAGGACGACGGTCGAGGGGTCGGTCGGCTCGGCGGAGTCGCCGCCGACGAAGTCGTTGATCGCGGCGGCCATGCGGCGGGCCGTGGTCAGGTCGGGGTTGCGCAGCGACAGGCGCAGCGTCGAGAGCTTGTTCAGGGCGAAGTCGATCTCGCGCTCGACCACGCCGCCATTGGCGATGCGGCCGACGGTCGGCACGCCGCGGGTGATCTTGCTGGCCTCGCCTTCAGCGGAGAAGCCGGAGATCGCCACAGGTCCCTGCGACACCGCATAGACCTCGCCGTCGGCGCCGAGCAGCGGGGTGACAAGCAGCGTGCCGCCCTGCAGCGACTTGGCATCGCCCATGGCCGAGACGGTGACGTCGACGCGGGTGCCCTGAGTGGAGAAGGGGGGCAGGTTGGCGGTCACCATCACGGCGGCGACGTTGGCGGTGCGCATGTTGGCGCCGCGCGTGTTGACGCCGAGGCGCTCGAGCATCGCCTGCAGCGACTGCTTGGTGAAGGGGGTATTGTTGAGCGTGTCGCCGGTGCCGTTGAGGCCGACGACGATGCCGTAGCCGAGCAGCTGGTTGGTGCGCACGCCCTCGACCGCGGCGAGATCCTTGATGCGCGAGAGCGCGAACACCGGCTGCGACGACAAGCCGATCGCCACGGCCAGCAGGGCGGCCAGCGGCTTCAGCAGAGTCGACAGGGCGGAGTTGCGGAACATGCTGCGGCACCAGGGGACAGTTCTAAAGTCCGTCGGCCCTTGCGAGCGGCGTGCCAGTCAGCTCAAAATTGAAAAGCCTTGTTTGTCAGTCATTTGGAGTTATGCGCCATTGTCGGCTTCGACTTGCCGACGCTGCGCTTCCTGCCGGGGCGGCAGTTTCTGCCGGGCAATTTACCGGCTGTTAACCATGCCGGGCGAGGTTGGGAATTCCATTACACGAGGCCGCCGATGATCAGGATCGACCAGCGCGCGCCCGTTTCGAACGCCGGCCCGGCCAGTTCCGCAAGGCGCTCGAGCGGCGCTTCCTTCGCGCTTCCGACGCAGGATTCCGCCACGGCGAGCCGCAGCAGCGGGGTCGGCGCGACTGGGCCGCTCGATACGCTGCTGGCGGTGCAGGCGCAGGAGGATACGCAGGAGCGCAAGCGCCGGCAGGCCCGGCGCGGGCACGATCTGCTCGACGGGCTCGACCGGCTGAAGGCGGCGCTGCTCGCCGGCCGGGTGCTGCCTTCCGAGCTGGAGAGGCTGCGCACGGCGCTGGCGCTCCGGCGCGAGACGACCGACGATCCGCGGCTCGACGAGGTGCTGGCCCATATCGAGCTGCGTGCCGCGGTGGAACTCGCCAAGCTCAGCCGGTAGCCGGCTTCGCCGGATTGCCCGAGACGGAGCATCGCGGCAGAGCGCGAATCCTCATTTGAGCGGGGTGCAGTCGCTCGGTGGCGGCGCGCCTTTGAAGCGCTGTTCCATCCAGTCCACCGCAGCGGCGGCACTGTCCTGGGCTGCCGGCAGATGGCCCACGCCCTGCAGGGCCTCGAACCGCACCGCACTTCCGGCGGCGCAGAGCTTGTCTGCATAGTTGCGCGTGACCTGCGGTCTGACCAGCGTGTCCTCCGTGCCCTGCGCGAGAAAGACTGGGATGCCGCGCGGCACGAGACCGGGCGAATTCCGGTCGAGAAGAGAGTGCCAGGGCTGGCGGGCGGCAAAGTCTTCGTCAATGAGGAACTTGCGCTCCAGCGCCTTGGTCGGGCGCAACCGGCTCAGGATGTCGGGCAGGCTTTCGATGCAGTCCGCGGCGAGCGTGTCGACGACCGGGATCGCCTGCTCGTAGATGATCTTCGTCAGGGGGGCCTTGTAGACGCGCGTCCATGACCAGAGGGTCATCGCGGTCAGATTGCGGCCGCCATCGGTGTCGATGTCGTCGGCCAGGAGCGGGCCGAGCTCGGTCGCAGGGGCGGCGGCCGCGACGCCGACCAGATTGAGTTCGGGGGCCAGGCGTTTCGCCAGAATGCCGGTGAACAGCGCCGCGTGTCCCCCCTGCGAATGACCCCAGACGGCGAAGCGTCGCCCGGCGGAGGCGCCGGCAAGCTGACGGGCCGCCCGCACCGAGTCGATCACGGACCGGCCCTCGCTCTCACCGACCAGATAGGGATGTGTCCCCGGCGCGCCGAGGCCCGGATAGTCCGTCGCCGCGACGATGTATCCGCGCGCGATCATCGCGCGCAGGCCCTGGATGGACTGGAAGATGTCGCCGGCGCGCGATGGTCCGCATTGCGGCTGGACGCCGGTCGTCGGATGAGCCCAGGCCACGATCGGACGGCCCCCCGGCGGAACCGGGCCTGAGGGGACGATCGCGACGCCGGACACGGCGATCGGCTTTCCGTCGAGCCCGAGCGAGCGATAGAGCATCCGATAGGCGGTTGCGCCCTCAGGCGTTCCGTTCAGGGTTTCCGTCCGGATCACCGTTCCGGGGCGCCCACCGGCGATTTCGGCGGTCGTCGGCGTGTAGAAATCCGACTGTGCCCCGGCCGGGGAGGTGGAGAAGGCAGCCGACATCGAGATCAGTAGGGCGATGACGAGCCGCATAAATGTTTCTCCGTCGAGCGGGCGCAGACTTCAGCTTCTCCGGTGACTAGCCCAGATATCGTTTAGCAATTGCTTCAGCGGCCGGGCATCGGTCGCAGCCGGGCGCCGGCGCCGCTCACCGGATGAACTGGTCTGCGTATTCGGCGCCCAGCCCATTGCCCGCGTAGTGCGCCCTGCATTTGTCGATGCGGGTGAAGACGTCGTCATAGCCCAGGCACTTGCCGTCCGGGTCGACATAGATCATCGCGCCGTTGACCTGGAACATGGTGATCATCTCCTCGACATCGGGATCGACCACCAGCGTATGCGTCTCGCCCGGCGCCTCGTAGACATAGGCGCCTTCGGTCGCGACCCAGTCATGCTCGAGGTAGCGCCACTTGCCCTTGAGCACATAGCCATGGACCGGCAGTGGGTGACGATGGCGCGAGAGCACGCCGGCGCGGCGCACCTTGAGCAGGTTCATCCAGTATCCCCGCGAGACGCAAAAGAGGAGGGGACGGAACCAGACATTGTCGTCCACCGGCACCCAGACGCGGTCGTCGGTGGGGATCACATTGGGGACGATCAGCTCCGGCGGCGATTCCTTCGGTTGCGGGTGGCGATAGGGCGTCCAGCGCTCCTCCTGCGTGGCCGCGACGGGCATCGGGCTCGTCGTGTTCATGGCGTCTCTCCCGTGCTGATGTTCTGCTTCAAGTGGTGCTCAATCCGATTCAACGCTTCCATCCAAGCTATTGAGACGGAAGCGCTTTTCTAGACTGCGAGATAGCCGCCATCGACCGGCAGGATCGCGCCGGTGACGAATTGCGCCGCATCGGACAACAAGAAGGCGATGGCGCCGCCGACATCGCCCGGCTTGCCCCAGCGACCCATTGGCGTCCGCGCGAGGATCGGGGCGGAGCGCTCGGCGTCCTCGACCAGCGGCCGGGTCAATTCGGTCTCGATCCAGCCCGGCGCCACCGCGTTGACGCGGATGCCCTCCGGTGCCCAGGCGGCAGCGAGCGATTTGGTGAGCTGGCCGATGCCGCCCTTGGAGGCCGCATAGCCGGGGGCGAAGGGCGAGCCGTGGAAGGTCAGCATCGAGGCGATGTTGACAATGGCGCCGCCGGCCTTGTCCGCGCCATTGGCGGCGAGCTTGTCCTTGGCGGCGATGCACATCCGCATCGTGCCGTTGAGGTTGACCTCTATGGTCAGGCGGAAGGCGTCGATCTCGAATTCCTTGCCGCCGCGCTGGATCATGCCGGCGCAGTTCACCAGCGCGTCAAGGCGCGGACAGGTCGCGACGATGGCAGCGACCTGGTCGTCGCTGGTCACGTCGAGCCGGGCGTGGCGGATGGCCGGGTGGGCCGGCGACGCCACGACTTCCTCCTCGGTCAGGCCCGTGGCGAGAACGTCGTAGCCGGCCTGGGCCAAAGCGAGGGCGGCGCCTGCGCCGATGCCCCCCGTGCCGCCGGTGACGAGAGCGAATTTGGTCGAGGTCGATTGTGTCATGGACCGAAGGCTAGTGCGGCCTTCGGCAACGGGAAAGGCGGCCCCGTGCAGGCCGCCATGCAATGGCGGCCGGGCCGGCTACTGGAGCTTGTATTTGAGGGAGAGCATGGCCTGGCCACGCGTCTCGTAGTCGGAGGCGACGAGCGGAAGCTTGCGCGCCAGCGTCACATCGAAGGAGGTCTGCCAGGGCAGGTCGGCGAGCTTGGCGAGATCGATCGAGAGCTTCATCTCCGGCGTCAATGCCGTGTGGAGACCGTCGCCGGCGGCGAAGACGTAGTTGCCGGCCATCGCGAGCTGGGAGGTCAGGGTGAGGTGGGGGAGCAACTCCTGTCGATAGCCGATCAGCGCTTCGCCGATCTGCTCGGGATTGCCGTAGAGCGAGCCGCCGCCACCGGTGGCAACGCCCCAGATGAATCCCGGCCCCGTGCCGATAGGCTGGGCGAGCCGCCAGTTCAGCCGCGCATCACGCGTTGCACCGGCGCTTGCCGGAGCGGAGAGCGTGGTCGAGAGCGAGAAGACATCCTGGCCAAGCTTGAAGCCGACAGACCGGTCCTGGGCGGCGCTCATCGTATCCTGCCGCGCCGCGAAGCCGTTGCGGATGATGTCGACCGGGATCGGAGCCCGGGCACGCAGGTGAGCGCCGGAGTTGGCGTTGGCGCGGCCGAGCGCCGCGAGTGCCGGATTGAAGAGGACCGCATCGCTGCTGGAGTCGGCCGTGACGGCGGCTTCCATCTCCGCGGCATCGGGATCCTGCAGGGCTGCGCGTGGGATCGGCAACTGCACGGCAGCTTCCTGCAGAGCGTCCTGAGCCGGCGCCGGAGCGGGAGAGAGTGAGGTGGCAAGGAGCAGGGCCGCCGGTTTCCAGGCAGCACTGCGGGCAGATATGAAGCGAAACACGTCGTTCGTCCTGTCGCTATGACGAGCGGCAGATCAGGTTAGGCTGGGAAGGTGCCGATTTTGCGGCGGTGCAACATGACCGGCAGGGGGGCGACAGATTGCCCGAAAGCTGCGCTTCCCCCGCCGGCCCGAACCCGCTAGGAAGCGACCAGCCGGGGACCGTGGCCGAAAGCCGCAGTTTCGGATCGTTCTATCTGGAGAGAACAGGGGTCATCGCATGAGCAAGATCAAGGTCGCCAACCCGGTCGTCGACATGGACGGCGACGAGATGACCCGGATCATCTGGCAGAAGATCAAGGACACGCTGATCTTCCCGTATCTCGACCTCGAGCTCGACTACTACGACCTCTCCGTCGAGAACCGCGACGCCACCAACGACCAGGTCACGATCGACGCGGCCAACGCCACGAAGAAGCACGGCGTCGCCGTGAAGTGCGCGACCATCACGCCGGACGAGGCGCGCGTGGAGGAATTCAAGCTCAAGCAGATGTGGAAGTCGCCGAACGGCACGATCCGCAACATCCTCGGCGGCGTGATCTTCCGCGAGCCGATCATCTGCAAGAACGTGCCGCGCCTCGTGCCGGGCTGGACCCAGCCGATCGTGATCGGCCGCCACGCCTATGGCGACCAGTACCGCGCCACCGACTTCAAGTTTCCGGGCAAGGGCACGCTTTCGATCAAGTTCGTCGGCGAGGACGGCGCGGTGATCGAGAAGGAAGTCTTCAAGGCCCCGGACGCCGGCGTCGCCATGGCGATGTACAATCTCGACGATTCGATCCGCGACTTCGCGCGGGCGTCGCTGAACTACGGCCTGATCCGCAAGTACCCGGTCTATCTCTCGACCAAGAACACCATCCTCAAGACCTATGACGGCCGCTTCAAGGACATCTTCCAGGAGATCTACGAGAAGGAGTTCAAGGCCGAATTCGACAAGCTCGGCATCACCTACGAGCACCGCCTGATCGACGACATGGTGGCGTCGGCGATGAAGTGGTCCGGGGGCTATGTCTGGGCCTGCAAGAACTACGACGGCGACGTGCAGTCCGACACCGTGGCGCAGGGCTTCGGTTCGCTCGGTCTGATGACCTCGGTGCTGATGACGCCTGACGGCAAGACCGTCGAGGCCGAGGCCGCGCATGGCACGGTGACCCGCCACTACCGCGAGCACCAGAAGGGCCGCGAGACCTCGACCAATTCGATCGCCTCGATCTTCGCCTGGACGCGTGGCCTCGCCCACCGTGCCAAGCTCGACAACAACGCCGAGCTCGCGAAGTTCGCCTCGCTGCTCGAGAAGGTCACGGTCGACACCGTCGAGGCAGGCGACATGACCAAGGATCTCGCCCTGCTCGTCGGCGCCGAGCAGAAGTGGCTCTCGACCACCGGCTTCCTCGAGAAGGTCAGCGAGAACATGAAGAAGGCGATGGCGGCCTGAGACTGCCTCCCCGCGTACGTCATCAAGCCCGGCCGAAAGGCCGGGCTTTTTCGTTGGCGCCTTGCGCAACGGATGGAACGCGCGGGCCCTCCGGGCGTTCTCGACCGCCGGACGACGTGACCGCTTGCTCTTATATCGATATGATGAGCGCCGATGCGGATAGGCGCCTCGTGCACAGGGATGGCGAGCCCTATCCCGCGGGCGAGGGGCGCTGACTGTCGCCGCATTCTGAAGAAGACTGGCCGATACGGAGAGCTGGGATGCCTGAGAACGCTTCGCAGATGGAGCTCGATGAGCGGATCGCCATTGCCCGGAGGAATATCGCCGAGCTGATGGAGCAGGCGACGGGCGTGTCAGGCGCCGCCGCCGAGGAGCGCCTGGCGACGCGGCTCAACGAGCAGCAGGATCTGCTCAACGAGCTGCTCAAGAAGCGCGAAGCGATGGGCTGAGGCGCCCGCCGAACGGCTGCTGCTGCCGAGTGCGGCAGTCCGCGTCACTCCACGATGACGCGATGGCGGGCGAGGATGCGCGGTCCGCTGATCGGGGCGTTCATCACATAGCGCAGCTCGTAGGGGCCGGACTGCTCCGGCGCCTCCAGCACCGCCTCGACATTCTCCGCCGGAAAGAAGCGGGGCCCTTCCGCTTCGGCGGGAGCGCCGGCGGGAACCAGCACGACACGATCCTGCTCGCCGTTCGGCCCGATGCCGCGGACCGGGAGCGTCTGGCCGCGGCCGACGCGGGCGGGGGCGGCGAGCGTCGCGCCGGGCTCGGTGGTGACGAGCGGCTGACGCAGCAGGATGACCGGCGCCCCGTCCTTCTCGACGGTCAGGCGCAGCTCATAGGTTCCGGCCAGGCCGGGCGTGGGCAGGGCAGGGACCGTGTTCCGCGGCTCGACCACGACGATGGCGGTGCTTGCGGCATCGTCGGGGCGGGCGATGGCGAGGCGTGCACCCTGCGGTGGTCGGGTGAGGAAGACGCTGAGCGGTGCGCCGGCAACGATGGTCCGAGCCGCCGACATGGCGGGCTCGTCCGCGGGCGCCGGCATCTTCTTCTGCGCCAAGGCAGCGGCCGGCCAGAGGCCGGCAGCCAGCAGCAAAGCGCGGCGGGAGAGCGCCTGGCCTGTCCCGCCGATCGTCATCAGCCCATCGCGGCCGCGACGGCGTCGAGCGCAGCCTGCGCCTTGCTGCCGTCCGGGCCGCCGGCCTGGGCCATGTCGCGCCGGCCGCCACCGCCCTTGCCGCCGAGCTGCTCGGAGGCCGCGCGCACCAGCGCCACCGCATCGAAGCGCTCGGTCAGATCGGGGGTGACGCCGACGACGACGCCGGCCTTGCCGTCATCGGCGACGCCGACGATGGCGACGACGCCGGAGCCGACACGCGCCTTGGCCTCGTCGGCGAGGCTCTTGAGATCCTTCATCTCGATGCCGGTGACGGCGCGGGCGAGCAACTTCGCGCCCGCGATCTCGCGCACCGGATCCTCGGCCGCGCCGCCGCCGCCCATGGCGAGCTTCTTGCGGGCTTCGGTGAGCTCGCGGTCGAGCTTGCGGCGCTCCTCGATCAGCGCGGCGAGCCGGTTGCCGGCCTCGGAGGCCGGGACCTTGAGGAGGCCCGCCAGTCCTTCGAGCAGGCGCGATTCCTCGTTGAGGCGCAGGCGTGCGCCATTGCCGGTCATGGCCTCGAGGCGGCGCACGCCAGCCGCGACGGCGCCTTCGCCGACGATGCTGACCAGGCCGATATCGCCGGTGCGGGTGGCATGGGTGCCGCCGCAAAGCTCGACCGAATAGGCCCGGCCGGCCGGATTCGTGCCCATCGCGACGACGCGGACCTCATCGCCGTACTTCTCGCCGAAGAGGGCGCGAGCGCCGGAGGCGATGGCCTCGTCGACGCTCATCAGGCGGGTCGTCACCGGCTCGTTCTTCAGCACGATCGCGTTGGCGATCTCCTCGACCTCGCGCAGCTCCTCCTCGCTGATCGGCTTGGGGTGCGAGAAGTCGAAGCGCAGACGATCGGGCGAGACCAGCGAGCCCTTCTGCGCGACATGGTCGCCGAGGACGAGGCGCAGCGCCTCGTGCAGCAGGTGTGTCGCCGAGTGATTGGCGCGGATCGCGGTGCGGCGCTCATGGTCGACGATCAGCTCGACGGCCGCACCGAGCTTGAGCTCGCCTTGCTTGACCGTGACGCTGTGGGCGAAGACATCGCCGAGCTTCTTCTGGACGTCGCTGACCTCGACCACCGTGTCCGGCGCCTTGACCAGACCGGCATCGCCGACCTGGCCGCCGGATTCGCCGTAGAACGGCGTCTGGTTGACCAGCATGAAGCCGCTCTCGCCGGCCTTCAGGGACTGGACCTCGGCATTGTCGCGGATCAGCGCGGTGACAACGCCCTCCGCGGTCTCGGTGTCGTAGCCGAGGAATTCGGTGGCGCCGAGCTTGTCGCGCAGCGGGAACCAGAGGGTTTCGGTCGCGGCCTCGCCGGAGCCGGCCCAGGCGGCGCGCGCCTTGGCCTTCTGCTGCTGCATGGCGGCGTCGAAGCCCTCCGTATCGACCGTGATCTCGCGGGCGCGCAGCGCGTCCTGCGTCAGGTCGAGCGGGAAGCCGTAGGTGTCGTAGAGCGTGAAGGCGACGTCGCCCTTGAGGCTCTGGCCGGCGCTCAGGTCCTTCGAGGCGTCGTCGAGCAGGGTGAGGCCGCGCGCCAGCGTGGTGCGGAAGCGGGTCTCCTCCAGCTTCAGCGTCTCGGTGATCAGCGCCTCGGCGCGGAGCAATTCGGGATAGGCGCGGCCCATCTCGCGGGTCAGCGCCGGGACGAGCTTGTAGAGCAGGGGTTCCTTGGCGCCGAGGAGCTGCGCATGGCGCATGCCGCGGCGCATGATCCGGCGCAGCACATAGCCGCGGCCCTCGTTGGAGGGCAGTACGCCGTCGGCGATCAGGAAGGACGAGCAGCGCAGATGGTCGGCGATGACGCGATGGCTCGCCTTCATCGGCCCGTCGGCATCGACCGAGGTCAGGTCGGCGATGGCGCCGATCAGGGCGCGGAACAGGTCGATATTGTAATTGTCATGCGTGCCCTGGAGCACGGCGGCGATGCGCTCCAAGCCCATGCCGGTGTCGATCGAGGGGCGGGGCAGGTCGGTCCTGATGCCGCCCGCGGCCTCCTCATACTGCATGAAGACGAGGTTCCAGATCTCGATGAAGCGGTCGCCGTCCTCTTCGGGCGAGCCGGGCGGGCCGCCCCAGATATGGTCGCCGTGATCGAAGAAGATCTCCGAGCAGGGGCCGCAGGGGCCGGTGTCGCCCATGCGCCAGAAATTGGCCGAAGTCGGGATGCGGATGATCTTGTCGTCGGTCAGGCCGGCGATCTTCTTCCAGAGGCCATGCGCCTCGTCGTCCTCGGAGTAGACCGTGACGAGGAGCTTGTCCTTGGGCAGGCCGAACTCGCGCGTGACCAGGGTCCAGGCGTGGTGGATCGCCTGCTCCTTGAAATAGTCGCCGAAGGAGAAGTTCCCCAGCATCTCGAAGAAGGTGTGGTGGCGTGCGGTGTAGCCGACATTGTCGAGGTCGTTGTGCTTGCCGCCGGCGCGCACGCATTTCTGGGCGGTGGTGGCCCGGGAATAGGGACGCTTCTCCTGCCCGGTGAAGACGTTCTTGAACTGCACCATGCCCGAATTGGCGAACATCAGCGTCGGGTCGTTGCGCGGCACGAGCGGGCTCGACGGCACGACTTCATGGCCGTTGGACTTGAAGTAGTCGAGGAAGGTCGACCTGATATCGTTGACGCCGCTCATCGCTGTTTGCGCTCTGAATCTTGGGCAGGAGACCGGGCGCGCCCGGCGGGAAGGTCCGGTTCTAGTCAGGCGGCTCGCCGCTGTCCAGAAAGCTTGATGCAGCGCACACCCGGCAAGGCCTTATTCTCAAACGAAAAGGGCGGCCCGAAGGCCGCCCTTGCATCGTTCCGTGCCGGAGCGCTCAGGCTCAGGCCTCACCCTCGTCGAGATCGTCGTCGGTCGGTTCCGCCTGGTCGAGGATACGGTCGGCAACGAGGCCGGAATTCTGGCGGATCGTGGCCTCGATCTTGGCGGCCATGTCAGGGTTGTTCTTGAGGAAGGTCTTGGCGTTCTCGCGGCCCTGGCCGAGGCGCTGGCTGTCGAAGGAGAACCAGGCGCCGGATTTCTCGACCATGCCGGCCTTGACGCCGAGATCGATCAATTCGCCGACCTTCGAGATGCCCTCACCGAACATGATGTCGAACTCGACCTGCTTGAAGGGCGGCGCGACCTTGTTCTTGACGACCTTGACGCGAACCTGGTTGCCGGTCGCCTCGTCGCGCTCCTTGAGCGTCGAGACGCGGCGGATGTCGAGGCGCACCGAGGCGTAGAACTTGAGCGCGTTGCCGCCGGTGGTGGTCTCCGGCGAGCCGTACATCACGCCGATCTTCATGCGGATCTGGTTGATGAAGATCACCATGCAGTTCGAGCGCGAGATCGAGGCGGTGAGCTTGCGCAGGGCCTGGCTCATCAGGCGGGCCTGGAGGCCCGGCTGGACATCGCCCATCTCGCCCTCGATCTCGGCGCGCGGCGTCAGCGCGGCGACGGAATCGACCACGAGCACGTCGATCGCGCCGGAGCGGACGAGCGTGTCGGTGATCTCCAGCGCCTGCTCGCCGGTATCGGGTTGCGAGATCAGGAGGTCGTCGAGATTGACGCCGAGCTTACGGGCATAGACCGGATCGAGCGCGTGCTCGGCATCGACGAAGGCGCAGACGCCGCCCTTCTTCTGGGCCTCGGCGATGGTGTGGAGCGCGAGCGTGGTCTTGCCCGAGGATTCCGGTCCGTAGATCTCGATGACGCGGCCCCTGGGGAGGCCGCCGACGCCGAGCGCGATGTCGAGACCGAGCGAACCGGTCGAAATCGTCTCGATCTCGATTGAGGGCGAATTCTTGCCGAGCCGCATGATCGAACCCTTGCCGAAGGCGCGTTCGATCTGGGAGAGCGCTGCATCGAGCGCCTTGGCCTTATCCATCGAGGAGCCTTCCACGAGTTTGAGATTCGCCTGATTCACGGTTCGGGCTCCTTATGGCAGGGCGAGGGGGACATCTCAATGCGTCTTGACATGAGGATGGTCACGCTTTGTTCTGGCCGGCAAGTTCTTTTTTTGTTCCAGGTGTCAGCTTGTGTCAGGAGGGGCTTTTATGTTTCTAGTCATGCTATTTTATCGGTCTGAATTTCGTTGAATCGTTCTTGCATGCGCTATGTGCATATCAAGGCGCTGCGTTTCCCATCCCGGCGCCTGCTGTTTCCTGTTATTGCGCCCGGAATCTCCATTTGTTTTCGAAAGTTGCCAACGTGTCCTTCGCCCCCGCCCAAAAGGCCCCGAACTCGCCGCGCCGTATCCTGCTGGCCAGCCTGATCGGCACGACGATCGAGTTCTTCGACTTCTACATCTATGCGACGGCTGCGGTGATCGTGTTCCCGAAGCTGTTCTTCCCGGGCGGCGATCCTACCTCCGCGATGCTCCAGTCCTTCGCGACCTTCGCGATCGCCTTCTTCGCGCGGCCGATCGGCGCCGCCATCTTCGGCCATTTCGGCGATCGGATCGGCCGCAAGGCGACGCTCGTCGCGGCGCTGATGACGATGGGGCTCTCGACCGTCGCCATCGGCATGCTGCCGACCTATGCCGCCGTCGGCGTACTCGCGCCGCTGCTGCTGGCGCTCTGCCGGCTCGGGCAGGGGCTGGGACTCGGCGGCGAGTGGGGCGGAGCAGTGCTGCTGGCGACCGAGAACGCCCCTCCGGGCAAGTCCGCCTGGTACGGCATGTTCCCGCAGCTCGGCGCGCCCGTGGGGTTCATCCTTGCGACCGGCAGCTTCCTTGCGCTCGATGCGCTCCTGACCGACGAGCAGTTCTTCAGCTTCGGCTGGCGTATCCCGTTCATCGCCAGCGCGCTGCTGGTCTTCATGGGGCTCTATGTCCGCCTTCGCATCAGCGAGACCCCGGCCTTCCGCAAGGCGATGGACAAGCATGAGCGGGTGCGCGTGCCCTTCATCAGCATCTTCGCTGAACACAAGCTCGCGCTGCTCTGCGGCACCTTCGCGGCGCTCGCGACCTTCGTGCTGTTCTACCTGATGACCGTGTTCTCGCTGAGCTGGGGCACGACCAAGCTCGGCTTCTCGCGCGACCAGTTCCTGCCGCTGCAGATGATCGGCGTCGTGTTCTTCGGCTTGACCATCCCGGTCTCGGCCGTGCTCGCCGATCGCTTCGGCCGGCGCCAGACCCTCCTGGCGACGACGCTCGGCATTGCCATCTTCGGCTTCTTGCTGGCGCCGCTCTTCGGCTCTGGCAGCACGCTCGGTGTGCTCGCCTTCTTCGTCGTCGGGCTGTCGCTGATGGGCTTCACCTACGGACCGCTCGGCACGGCGCT
Source organism: Allobosea sp. RAF48 (assembly GCF_052114025.1). Taxonomy (NCBI): domain Bacteria; kingdom Pseudomonadati; phylum Pseudomonadota; class Alphaproteobacteria; order Hyphomicrobiales; family Alloboseaceae; genus Allobosea; species Allobosea sp. RAF48. Next base: position 23,277 of record NZ_JBFRDZ010000003.1, on the reverse strand, counting down.
GGCCGAGATGTTCCCGACGGCCGTGCGCTACACGGGCGCCTCGCTCACCTTCAACCTGGGTGGGATCGTCGGCGCCTCGCTCGCTCCTTACGTGGCGACCTGGCTCGCGACCGAGAAGGGCCTGCCCTTCGTCGGTTACTATCTCAGCCTCTCGGCCGTGGTGACGATCCTGGCGCTGATCGGGGTGAGTGCGCTGGCTTCGCGCCAGGACGATGAGGCCGGCGCGGTTCCGGCGCGCTGAAGCCCGCTTCGCGTCATGGTCGGGCTTGTCCCGACCATCCACGTCTTCGCTGGGTAAGCGCCGTGTTCGCCACAAGGGCGAGCATGACGGCGTCCTGAACATCGTCGCGCTCGTCGATCCCGGGCTCAGGCCACCGGCCTGCTCCGGAGATGACGACCGGCGCCTTCAGCCCATCGCCGCCTTCACCGTCTCGACGAGCTGCTTCATCGTGAACGGCTTGGGCAGGAAGTGGAAGTCTTCGCCTTCCGGCAGATTTTTGCGGAAGGCCTCTTCGGCATAGCCGGAGACGAAGACGACCTTCGTGTTCGGGTTGCGCTTGCGCAGCTCGCCGAGCAGCGTCGGGCCGTCCATCTCGGGCATGACGACGTCGGAGACGACCAGGTCGATCTGGCCGTCATTCTTCAGGAAGAGATCGAGAGCCTCGACGCCGGATGCGGCTTCGTGGACGGTGTAGCCACGCGAGACCAGCATGCGGGCGTTCAGCGCGCGCACTGCATCCTCGTCCTCGACCAGCAGGATGACGCCGGCGCCGGTATGGTCGGCGGCGAGCTTCTTCGGTGCCTCCTTGGCGGCGACCTCGGCAGCGATTTCCTCCTGGCTCGGGACGTGGCGCGGCAGGAAGATCTGGAAGGCCGTGCCCTTGCCGATGGTGGAATCGACGAAGACATAGCCGCCGGTCTGCTTGACGATGCCGTAGACCATCGAAAGACCGAGACCCGTGCCCTTGCCGACCTCCTTGGTGGTGAAGAACGGTTCGAAGATCTTGTCGAGATGCTCCTGCGGGATGCCGGTGCCGGTGTCCTCGACCTCGAGCAGGACATAGTCGTCCGCGGGAAGGCCGGCGTGGCTGAAGCTCACGCAGTCCTCGCGGGCGACGTTGCGGGTGCGGACCGTCAGCTTGCCGCCATCAGGCATGGCGTCGCGGGCGTTGACGGCGAGGTTGACGATGACCTGCTCTAGCTGCCCCAGATCCGCCTTGACCGGCCAGAGGTCGCGACCCTGGCGGACGTCGAGCGTCACCTTGTCGGCGACGACGCGCTTCAGCATCAGCGAGAGGTCGGAGAGCACCTCGCCGAGCTCCAGCACCTGCGGGCGCAGGGTCTGGCGGCGCGAGAAGGCGAGCAGCTGCCGCACCAGCGCAGCGGCGCGGTAGGCGTTCTGCTTGATCTGCATGATGTCCGGGAAGGACGGGTCGGTCGGCCGGTGGCTCGCGAGCAGGAACTCGGAGGCGTTGATGATGACCTGCAGCACGTTGTTGAAATCGTGCGCGATGCCGCCGGCGAGCTGGCCGACGGCCTGCATCTTGCCGGCCTGGTCCATGTTGTCGCGCAGTTTGCGCTCGGCCGTGGTCTCCAGCGCATAGACGATGGCACGCTCGCCGTCGCCGTCCTCGGAGGCGGAGACCGGCGCGAGGTAGAGCTTGGCGGAGCGCCCGTCCTCGCCGGCGAGGGCGAGATCCAGCGGGCTCACTGCGGAGCTGCCCTCCACGACTTCGGCAACGCCGCGTTCGAGGCCGGAATGGGGCGCGACGAGATCGTAGATCGTCCGAAGCGGCGTACCGGACGGCGCGAGCCGGGCGAAGGCGGCGTTGGAGCGCAGGATCGCCCCGCTCTTGTCGACGGTGGCGATGGCCATAGGCGTCGAGTGGAAGAAGCGGGCGAAGCGGACTTCGGCATCGCTGCCGTGATCGGCGCCGGCCTCGCCGGGCGCGCGGTTGAGGACCAGCGTTCGGGAAGGGCCGGCGCGGCCGTCCTGCCCGAATGCGACCTGATGGTGCAGCCGCACGGGCAGCGGGTTGCCATTGCGGCGCTTGAGGTCGACGTCGAGCACCTCGACGCGGACATCGCCGGGCTGGCCGCGGATCGCCTGGAGCAGCGCGGCAGCGGCCGGCGTGCAGATGTCGTCGAGTTGCAGGCCGCCGGAGCCGAAGCGGGCTAGGTCGAAGTCGAGCCAGCTCGACAACGTGGCGTTGAGATAGGAGACCTCGCCGTCGGCGTCGATCGAGATGAAGCCGGCCGGCGCATGGTCGAGATAGTCGATCGCGTGCTGGAGCTCCTGGAAGGCGTTTTCCTGCCGCTCGCGCTCGGGCGTGATGTCGGTCACCGACCAGAGCGTGGCGTTGCCGGTCTCGCGGCGCACCGGCGTGACGCGCACGCGATACCAGCCGACCTCGCCGCGCCCACCGAGAGCAGGCTCGAGACGGACCTCCTCGACCAGCCGGCGGTTCTCGCGGGCGGCTGCGGCGAGCCTGTAGATCGCCTCCGAGACGTCGGCGCGGCCAGTCAGGAGACGCCCGACCGGCTTGAGGTCGTTCGCACCTGTGGCGCCCGCGAGCGCGAGATAGGCCTCGTTGGCGTAGACGATCTCGTTCTCGCCCTCGGTTACGACGATGCCTTCGTCCGCACTGTCGACGATCGTCTTGGTCAGGTCGTTGCGGGCGGCGCGGCCTGAGAACTGGACGAGGCCGATGGCGAAGGCGAAGAGACCGAAGACGCCGATGACCGAAAGAAGGGCCAGCAACCCAAGGATCAGCGGCTGCGCCCATTCATTGGCGAGGAAGCCGAGCGCGATGGCCGCGCCGACGAGCAGACCCGCGACCAGCAGGATGATGCCGATATGGCCGGGCTTGTCGGAGCGATCAATTGTGGTCGCCGTGGTGCCGCTCATGCGGTGAAGTCCGTTCGCTGCTGGGCCGCATCGGGAACGTTGCGGCCATCCTTCTTCGCATCGCTGCCGAGTTAGGCGCGCCGGCCCTTCAGGCGCAAGACGTAACCGATGACTTCGGCCACCGCCTGATAGTGTTCGACAGGAATTTCTTGGTCGATGTCGACCGTGGCGTAGAGCGCGCGCGCCAGCGGCGGGTTCTCGACGATCGGCACGCGATGCTCGCCGGCGACTTCGCGGATCTTCAGGGCCATGGTGTCGACGCCTTTCGCCAGGCAGAGGGGCGCCGCCATGCCAGGCTCGTATTGCAGGGCGACGGCGAAGTGGGTCGGGTTGGTGATGATCACCGTCGCCTTCGGCACCGCGGCCATCATGCGCTTGCGCACGCGTTGGGCGCGGATCTGGCGCAGCTTCGCCTTGACCTCGGGATTGCCTTCGGAGTTCTTGAACTCCTCCTTGATTTCCTGCTTCGTCATCTTCTGGCGCTGGTACCAGCTGAAGCGCTGCCAGGCGAAATCGCCGATGGCGACGATGGCGAAGAGGGCGAGCACCGCGCCCATCAGCTTAATGGCGAGCGAGAGTGTCGCCGGCATCAGGGCGGAAACGTTCATCTGCACGAAGGCTTCGAGCCGGTCGTGCTGGTTCCAGAGCGTGATCCAGACCACCGCGCCGATCAGCGCCGTCTTGGCGAGGCCCTTGGCGAAATTGACCCAGGCCTCCTTGCCGAACATGCGCTTGGCGCCTGCCATCGGGGAGATGCGGTCGAATTTCGGCATCAGCGGCTCGAAGGTCCAGAGCGGCTTGTGCTGGAGCAGGGCGCCGGCGAGCCCGGCGCAGAGGATGAAGGCGAAGGGCAGGCCCAGCGCCATGAAGCCGGTCAGCACGCCCTGCCGTGTGACATGCATGAAGGCAGCGCCGTCCTGCGGCACCTGATGGGCGTTCATCAGGAAGGAGCGCAGCGAGAGCATGGCATCGCGCGCCGACCAGCCCGCGGCGACCAGCAACGCAAGCGTGAAGCCACAAAGCACGAAGAAGGTGCCGATCTCCTGCGATCGGGGGACGTCGCCTTTCTCGGTGGCCTCGTCCAGCTTTCGCTGGGTCGGGTCCTCTGTCCTGTCCTCGTTCTCGGTATCTTCGGCCATGGCGTGCTCAGCCCCCCGTGAACTGACGCAGGAAGGCGCCGAGATCGTTGAGGAAGACGCTCATCATCACCCCGACCACGACGAGCAGGACAAGCATGCCACCGAGGATCGAGGCAGGCACGGCGAGGAAGAAGACCTGGAGCTGCGGCATCATCCGCGCCAGCACGCCGAGGCCGAGATTGAAAAGGAGGCCGAACACGAGGAAGGGCGCCGAGATCTGCACGGCGAGGGCGAAGCCGCGCGCTGCCGACTGCACGGCGAGCGTCAGGATATCCGGCATCTCGGGCACGCCGCCGGGCGGCAGCAGGCGGTAGCTCTCATGGATCGCCGCGATGGCGATGTGGTGCAGATCGGTCGTCAGGATCAGCGTGGTCCCGAGCATGGTCAGGAAATTGCCGATCGACGGGTTCTGCAGGCCGCCGGTCGGATCGACCGTCATGGCGAAGCCGAGGCCCATCGTCTGGGCGACGAGCGTGCCGGCCGTCTGCAGGCACGCCATCACCAGCCGGGCGCAGACGCCGATGATCAGGCCGATCAGCAGCTCGCCGATGAGCAGCGCGACGATACCGGAGACATCGGGCGGGATGCGCAGGGAAGGCCGGGCGACCGGCACGATCATCAGGGCGATGAAAAAGGCGAGCGACAGCCGCGATCGCGAAAAGATAAAGCGCTCGCCGATGCCGGGCATCAGCATGACCAGCGTGCCGACCCGCGCGAAGACGAGCACAAAAAGGGCGCTGATCTCGGGCAGGATCGCGATCTGCATCGTGCCGCAGGCACCTTTCCGCCAGCGCGGGTGCCGCGGGCCTGCGCCGGCAAAGGCCGGCTGCAGTCGCGACAGGCTCATCCGCCCGTGGCGATTCGGGCGGCGACTCGCCCCATATAACCCGCCAGCGCGTCACCCATGAACGGCAGAAACAGCATCAGCGCGGCGAAGACGGCAACGATCTTCGGGACGAAGACGAGTGTCTGTTCCTGGATCTGGGTCAGTGCTTGTACCAGCGAGACGGCGAGGCCGACGACGAGCGCGATCACCATCAGCGGTCCGCCGACCTTGAGGAAGACGACGATACCATCGCGGGCGACGTCGAGAATGGCTCCGGAGGTCATGATCTTATCTCGATCCCTTGGCCGTCAGACCGGCATCCGCATGATTTCTTCATAGGCGGCGATAACGCGGTCGCGCACGGCGACCAGCGTCTCGATCGCAGCCTCGCTTTCCGCGACCGCGGTGACGACATTGACGATGTCGGCCCGGCCGCCGGCGACGGTGGCGGTCTGGGTATCGGCCTTGCGGCCTGCCTCGGCCGTGGCGTCCAGCGCCTTGCCGAGCAGGGCGGAGAAGTCCGGCCCGCCTGATTCCGTGCCGCTTGTGGCGAGCGGCTTGCGCATCAGATTGCCGGCGCCCACCCCCTGGATGGAGGCGTAGGCGCCCGCAGCGAAACCCGGAGTAGCCATGGCGGTTCAGTCCCCTTCTGGAGCCGCGCGGTTCAGGCGCGCAGGATATCGATGGTGCGCTGGATCATCCGGCGCGTCGAAGAGATCAGGTTGAGGTTGGCCTCGTAGCTGCGCTGGGCCTCGCGCATGTCGACCATCTCGACCAGCGAATTGACGTTGGGCATCTGCACGTCGCCCTTGGCGTCAGCTGCCGGATTGCCCGGCTCATGCTTGACCTTGAAGGCGCTCTGGTCGCGCTGGACCTTGCCGAGCGCGACCAGCTGCGCGTCGAGCTCGCGGTCGAAATGGCGCTGGAAGGTCGGGACCTTGCGACGATAGGGCTCGGCGCCGGCGCGCTCGGGGCCTGAATCGGCGTTGGCGATGTTCTCCGAGATGACGCGCATGCGGCCGGACTGGCTGCGCAGGCCCGAAGCGGCGACGGCGATGCTCTTGATCAGATCCATGATCAGCGCCCCATCCTTTAGCGTCCCTTGCCGATGGCGATCTTCATCAGGCCGAGACCCTTGCTGTAGAGCGAGGCGGCCAGCTGGTAGTCCGACTGGTTCTGCGCGACCTTGAGCATCTCGTCCTCGAGGTTCACCGCATTGCCGTTCGGGGTCGTCTCGAAGCGCGGGGCGCCGGTGCCGTCGAAGCCGCCATTGCCGGTGGACAGGCTCATATGGCCGGCGCTGGTGCGGGCGAGGGCCACGCCGGCGCGGGCCGGGTCGACGCTCGGCTGCTTCAGGTCGACCGGGCGGAAGCCCGGGCTGTCGGCATTGGCGACGTTCTCGGCCAGAATCTTCTGGCGCGACTGCTGGTACTGCATGCGCAGCTTCAGCGCCTGCATCAGGCCGCCGCCGATGCTCAAGCCGTCATTCGCCATGGCCCAGCCCCTCGCTGCACTGCCGGATACTAGGCAAATCCTGCCGGGCTCATGGTTAACAACCGGTTAAGTCTGCGGCATTTCATAGGTCGCGTTAACCACGCGTTCACCATGTTTCCCGATGGTGAAAGCGTTATGCTATAGCTAAGGTGTTGAACCTCGTGCGGAACTTCGGCCGCCGGGGGCCGTCTTCGCAGATGAGGCAGACCTTGCAGAGCTTGTTCGGATTGGAACTCTCGACCGCACAGAAGGTGATCGTCGCCTCTGTCGTCATCCTTGTGCTTCTCGCCCTGCTCGGACTTTTCGTGCGGCAGATCCAAGGCGGGCGGTTGCGGCTGCGCGGCCAGGCCGGGGGGCGCCAGCGCCAGCCTCGCCTCGGTGTCGTCGACAGCTACGATCTCGACCGCCAGCGCCAGCTCGTTCTGATCAGGCGCGACAATGTCGAACACCTCGTCATGATCGGCGGTGCCTCCGACGTCGTGGTCGAAGCCAATATCATGCGCAGCGGTAGCCGCGCGGTCGCGCCGAACTACAATGAGACGGCGCTGCCCGACCGCCCGCTGCCGCCTTTCGAGACGCTGGTTCCGCCGGCCGAACCGCCTGCGCGCCCCGGCGACGAACTGCGCAGGACGCCTGCCGTCGCCGAGGCTCCCGACGTTCTGCCGCCGTTGCCGACGCGTTCGGGGCCGACGCATGGCGAGGTCGCCGCTGCTGCCGCCGCGAGCGCGGGAGTTGCAGCTGCGCTCGGCCTTGGTGGTGGCGAGACACAGCCGGCGCCGAAACCTATCGTTCCGCCGGCGCCGCCAGCTCCGATCCCGCCCCTCACAACGGGCCCAGCCCCGAGTTTTGCACGCGAACACGCGCCGCCGCCGGCTGTCAGCGCGGGCGAGCTCGACGACATGACCCGCCAGCTCGAGGAGGCGCTGAAGCGCCCGTTCTCTGCGGTGCGCCCCGCCAATCTGCCGGGCGAAGCGGTGCAGGAAAGCGCTGCCCCGCCGGTGAAGCCGCCCGTGCCGCCGGTCAGGCCCTTCGAGAAGCCGGTTGCGGAAGCGCCGAAGCCGCCCGCCGAGCCGGTCGAGCCGCCACCGCCGCTTCCGCCGCCACCGGCGCCCGAGCCGAAGGTCACGCTGAAGCCTGAACCGGCCCCGGTCCCGGCCGCGCTGCCGCGCCAGCCGGTGCTCCCGAGCGATGTCGAGGCGGAGCTTGCGGCCGCGCTGGGGTTGACGCCGGAGCGTACGGCTCCCAAGCCCGCCGCGCCCCCGGTGCCTGCTCCTGCTCCTGCGCCTGCCGTGAAGGCTCCCGAGCCGAAGCCGGTCGAGATGAAGGCGCCGGAGCCGCCACCGCCGGTTGCGCCTCCCAAGCCGAGCGAGCCCACGCCGGTGATCGACGAGGACGAGTTCGAGGAGGCTTTCGCAGCCGTCGCCAAGCCGGAGCCCGAGCGGGAGGCCAAGCCCGAGGCCGTGCCCGAGCCCGAGCCCGAGGTGAAGCCCAAGGCCGACAAGCCGGCCGAGCCCGAGACGAAGGAGCTCGATCCCTTCTCGGTCGATGCCATCGAGGCGGAATTCGCCCGCCTGCTCGGACGCGACCCCAAGGCGAAGTCCTGAACGATCTCGGTTGATGCCGCTGCCGGCGGCCATCAACAGGAATGTCGGCCCTCCGGTCCTGAGGCGCCGCGCACCGGTTGCGCGGCGCTTTGCCGTGACTAGCCTCGTGCGGTCCGATCGCGTGAGTCGGGCGTAGCGGCAGCCGCGTGTGACATCGAGTTCCAGACCAGCGAGACGCTATCGTTTCGGGCGCGCCCTGCTGGCCGCCGCGCTCCTGCTCGCGCTGCAGGCGACACCGGCGCTGCCGCAGACATTGTCGCTCGATCTGGGGCAGGGTGGCGGCGTCGCCGAGCGGGCGCTGCAGCTCATCGCCGTCATCACGGTGCTGTCGCTGGCGCCTTCGATCCTGATCATGGTGACGTCGTTCACCCGGATCGTGGTGGTGCTGTCGCTGCTGCGCTCGGCGCTGGGCACGCAGACCGCGCCGCCCAATGCCGTGATCATCGGGCTTTCGCTGTTCCTCACCGGATTCGTCATGGCGCCGACGCTGCGGGAGGCCTACACCAACGCCGTGCAGCCGCTTGTCGCGGGGCAGATCCAGCCGCAGGAGGCCTATAACCGCGGCGTCGTGCCCTTCAAGACCTTCATGCTCAGGCATGTCCGCGAGAAGGATCTGGCGCTCTTCCTCGACATGTCGCAGGGGCCGCGCCCGCAGCAGCCGCAGGACGTCGGCGTCGAGGTGCTGGTTCCCGCCTTCATGATCTCGGAGCTGCGACGTGCCTTCGAGATCGGCTTCCTGCTGTTCGTGCCCTTCCTGATAATCGACCTCGTGGTGGCCTCGATCCTGATGTCAGTCGGCATGATGATGCTGCCGCCGGTGACGGTGGCCCTGCCATTCAAGCTGATCTTCTTCGTGCTGGTCGACGGCTGGGGGCTCGTCACCGGCTCGCTGGTGAAGAGCTACGGGGTCGGGGGCTGAGGAAGTCGCTCGTCATGCTCGGGCTTGACCCGGGCATCTCGTGACGCGTGGCCGCGGGAGCCTCGACCGGACGGAGATTCTCGGGTCTGCGCTTCGCTTCGCCCGAGAATGACGGTGCGGCTCCCGTAAGCTTCAGCTTACCACGACCCGGCCGCGCTGGATGCGTAGGCTGAGCGAACCGTTCTTCAGTGCCAGGGCCTTCTCGCCGAAGACTTCCCGCCGCCAGCCCTTGAGTGCGGGCACATCGGAGAGCTCGTCCGAGGCAATGGCTTCGAGATCGTCGCTCGAGGCGATGATCTTCGGTGCGACGCGCTCGGCATCGGCAACCGCCTTGAGCAGCACCTTGAGCAGGTCGAGCACGGCGCCGTTGGCCGGCCGGCCGCGTTCGCGCTCCAGCCTGGGCAAGGTCTTTGGATCGATCGCGGCCGAGCGCTCGATCGCGGCGAGAACCTCGGCACCGTTGCGCGAGCGCTCGAAGCCGTTGGGGACCGAGCGCAACTCGGCAAGGGCTTCGACCGTGCGTGGGCCGCGTTGGACGATGTCCATCAGCGCGTCGTCCTTGAGAACGCGCTGACGCGGCACGTCACGGCCCTGAGCCTCACGCTCGCGCCAGGCGGCAACCTCCATCAGGATCGGCAGTTCGCGCGGCTTACGGACACGCCCCTTCAGCCGCTGCCAGGCATTCTCCGGCTTGACCTCGTAGGTCCCGGGCGAGGTCAGCACCGCCATTTCCTCGGCGACCCAGCTCTCGCGGCCGCTCGCATCGAGATCGGCCTTCAGCGCGAGATAGATCTGGCGCAGATAGGTGACATCCGATTCGGCATAGGCGAGCTGTGCTTCGGTGAGCGGGCGGCGCGACCAGTCGGTGAAGCGGGAGGACTTGTCGATGCGGGCCTTGGCGAGATCGTTGGCGAGCTGCTCGTAGCCGACCGAGTCGCCGTAGCCGCAGACCATGGCGGCGACCTGAGTATCGAAAAGCGGCGCCGGCAGCACGCGCCCGAGCAGCCAGACGATCTCCAGATCCTGCCGGGCGGCGTGGAAGACCTTTACCACGGACGCGTTGACCATCAGCCCGAAGAACGGGGCGAGGTCGAGATCGGGCGCCAGCGGATCAACCAGAACGGCCTCGTCCGGCGAGGCGAGCTGGATCAGGCAGAGCTTCGGATAATAGGTCGTCTCGCGCAGGAACTCGGTATCGACCGTCACGAAAGGGTGGGCGGCGAGGCGGTCGCAGGCGGCGGCGAGCTCGGCGGTATCAGTGATCAGATGCATGGCCTTCGGCTCTTAGCAGAGTCCGGGGCCGGATGTCGCGGCCGTTCTTGACATTTTAGGCGCGCGCGTGTGGTTAGCCCGCAAGCTGCGGCCGGCCCGATTTGGCCGGCTTCCATTGCCTTTCCGAAAGACAGTGCCGTGACCCTCCATCGCTACCGTTCCCACACCTGCGGCGCGCTCCGCGAGAGCGACATCGGTCAGACCGTTCGCCTCTCCGGCTGGTGCCACCGCATCCGCGACCATGGCGGCGTGCTCTTCATCGACCTGCGCGACCATTACGGCATGACGCAGGTAGTGGTGGATCCGGATTCGCCGGCCTTTGCGGATGCCGAGACGCTGCGCTCGGAATGGGTCGTGCGCATCGACGGCAAGGTCAAGCCCCGTCTCGCCGGCACCGAGAACGCCAACCTGCCGACCGGTGCGGTCGAGGTCTTCGCGACAGGCATCGAGGTGCTCGGTCCCTCGGCCGAATTGCCGCTGCCGGTCTTCGGCGATCTCGAATATCCCGAGGATACCCGCCTCAAGTACCGCTTCCTCGACCTGCGTCGCGAGAAGCTGCACAACAACATCATGCTGCGCACCAAGGTCATCGACTCGATGCGCCGCCGCATGAAGGATTCGGGCTTCTCGGAGTTCCAGACGCCGATCCTGACCGCGTCCTCGCCGGAAGGCGCGCGCGACTTCCTGGTGCCGAGCCGCCTGCATCCGGGCAAGTTCTACGCGCTACCGCAGGCGCCGCAGCAGTACAAGCAGCTCCTGATGATGGCGGGCTTCGACCGCTATTTCCAGATCGCGCCCTGCTTCCGCGACGAGGATCCGCGCGCCGACCGCCTGCCGGGGGAGTTCTACCAGCTCGACGTCGAGATGAGCTTCGTCGAGCAGGAGGACGTGTTCGCGACGATGGAGCCGGTGATCACCGGCGTGTTCGAGGAATTCGCCGAGGGCCGCACCGTCCAGAAGAACTGGCCGCGCATTCCCTATGCCGAGTCGATCGCCAAATACGGCTCCGACAAGCCCGACCTGCGCAACCCGCTGGTGATGCAGGATGTCTCCGAGCATTTCCGCGGCTCGGGCTTCAAGGTCTTCGCGCGCATCCTCGAGGGCGAGAAGAACCGCGTCTGGGCGATCCCTGCGCCGGGCGGCGGTTCGCGCGCCTTCTGCGACCGGATGAACTCCTGGGCGCAGGGCGAGGGCCAGCCCGGCCTCGGCTACCTGATGGTCAAGGAAGACGGCGAGGGCCAGGGGCCGATCGCCAACAACATCGGGCCTGAGCGCGTCGCCGCGATCATCAAGCAGATGGGGCTGAAGGGCGGCGACGCCTGCTTCTTCGTCGCGGGCGATCCGGACAAGTTCTACAAGTTCGCCGGCAGCGCCCGGAACAAGGTCGGCCAGGAGCTCAACCTGATCGACGAGAACGTCTTCGCCTTCGCCTGGATCGTCGATTTCCCGATGTTCGAGTACAACGAGGACGAGAAGAAGGTCGATTTCTCGCACAACCCCTTCTCGATGCCGCAGGGCGGTCTGAAGGCGCTGACCGAGGAAGACCCGCTCTCGCTCAAGGCCTTCCAGTACGACATCGCCTGCAACGGCTTCGAGCTGGCCTCCGGCGGCATCCGCAACCACCGCCCCGAGGCAATGGTGAAGGCCTTCGAGATCGCCGGCTATGGCGAGGAGACGGTGATCGAGCGCTTCGGCGGCATGTATCGCGCGTTCCAGTACGGCGCCCCGCCGCATGGCGGCATGGCGGCGGGCGTGGACCGCATCATCATGTTGCTGGCGCGCGCGACGAACCTGCGCGAGGTCGCGCTGTTCCCGATGAACCAGCAGGCGGTCGACCTGCTGATGGGCGCGCCGGCCGAGGCGACGCCGAAGCAGCTGCGCGAGGCGCATCTGCGCGTCAACCTGCCCGAGAAGAACGGCTGACCACCATGCCTTCGCTGCCTGCCGGGCGAGCCCTGTCGCTCGCCTGCCTTCTTGCGCTGCCGCTCGGCGCCTGCGTCGCCGGCGAAGCCGATACCAGCGCCGGGCGTGCCTCGGCGCTGGCCACGACCGTCTCGCGCGCGACGGCCTGCAAGGCGGCCAAGCCGCAGCGCGGCACGCTCGATCGCTTCCTCGCCGCGGAGAAGGCGCGCGGGGCGAGTGACGAACAGCTTGCCGCTGCCCGTTCTGCCTATGTCAGCGTGTCCGAGGCCGAGACCGTCAACCAGGGTATCCGCCCCGAGCCTTGCACGGTCGAGGAGCGGGGGCAGCTCAAGGAACGGATGGGCCGCATCCGCGGCGGGAACTTCGACGCCTCCTGAGCGGCTGCCGATTTCATGACCACTGCCAAGCTGTTCGCCGCGGGGCTGATGCTCCTCGGGATTGCCGGGTGCACCAGCGTGGCCGGCCCGCCGCCAGGCACCGTGGAGTATGCCGCCGCGACGGTCTCGCGCGCCTATGATTGCGGCCTGCGCGTCGACCGCGGCCGCATCATCGCCCGGCTCGACCGGCAGGACCGCCAGCGCTTCATCGAGGCCAATGCCGGCTACGCGGTGAAATCCTACAAGGCGCCGCACCGCTGCGACACGGCGGAGCGCGAGCGCGTGCAAGGCGAGATCGGCGCGCTCGCCCGGCGCTAGATCGCCGTGCGTCATGCCGAACGCAGCGCGGCAACTAGCTCTTTGTGAAAGCAACGGATTCCTCCGAAAGCCGGATTCCGCTTTTCGGTCCGATGCTGTGAATTCGCTTGCGTCCCGCGCAGTGTCGAGGCCACAAGGCCGCAATGCCCGCCGCCGCCATCACCGCCATCGTCGTCAGCTACGACAGCGCCGAGGTTCTGCCCGCCTGCCTTGATGCGCTGGCGGCCGAGGGCGTGCCGGCGATCGTCGTCGACAATGCCAGCCAGGACGAAAGCCGCAGCGTCGCCGCGGCGAAGGGCGCAAGAGTGATCGCGAACGCCCGCAACGAGGGCTACGGACGCGGCAACAATATCGGTATCGCCGCGGCCGACACGCCGTATGTGCTGATCGTCAATCCCGATCTGGAACTACGCCCGGGCGCGGCCACAGCGCTGCTGGAAGCGGCCGGGCGCTATCCCGATGCCGGGATGCTGGCGCCGCGTATCATCGAGCCTTCGGGCCGGGTCTTCCTGCAGCCACGTTCGCTGCTCTCGCCTGATCATCTCAACCGCAGCGGTGGCATGGTCGTGCCGGAAGGCGACGCCTGCCTGCCCTTCCTCTCCGGCGCCTGCCTGCTGATCCGGCGCGAGCTGTTCGTCGCGCTGGGCGGCTTCGACCCGGCGATCTTCCTGTTCTACGAGGATGACGACCTGTGCCGGCGCATGCGCGATGCCGGCCATGCGCTGATCCATGTCCATCGTGCCGAGGCGCGGCATGGCCGCGGTCGCTCGAGCGCGCCATCGCCGCAGCGCCGGTTCAAGGCACGCTGGCATCTGGCCTGGTCGGAAGGCTATATCGCCCGCAAATACCGCCTGCCGGAGCCGGGCCCGATCCGCACGCTGGAGAATTTCGGCAAGGCGATCGGCTACGGCCTTCTGCTCAACCGCGAGAAGATGAGCGCCCATGCCGGCTCGGTCGCGGGGGCGCGGGCCTGGCGTCGCGGCAGGACGGCGCTGGCGCATGAGGGGCTGGAGGTTTCGCCATGATCGGGCGTGCGCCGCGTGTCGCGAAAGCGCTCGCCAATCCGCACAACAATTTCGGCGTGCTGCGCTTGGTCATGGCCGTGGCCGTGGTGATCTCGCACGCCTTCAGCGTCACCGACGGGCGGCTCGAGCAGGAGCCCTGGTTCGCGACGACGGGCTTCACGCTGGGCGAGCATGCCGTCAACGGCTTCTTCGCGATCTCCGGCTTCCTCGTCACGATGAGCTTCCTGCGACGTGGCTGGCGCGACTATGTGCTGGCGCGGGTGCTGCGCATCGCGCCCGGCCTGATTGCGGCGACGCTGATCGTGGCCCTCGTGCTCGGCGCGCTGATGACGAACCTCGACCGGGCGGCGTATTTCAGCGATCCGCGGCTGTGGCGCTTCATCAGCGCGACGCTGACCAGCTTCAAGAGCGCAGCCGCCCTGCCGGGCGTGTTCGAGGGCAATCCGCTGCAATTCCCGATGGGGACGGTCTGGACGCTGAAATACGAGACGCTCTGCTATCTCGGGGTTCTGGTCGCGGGTCTCGCCGGCCTGCTCGCCAGGCCGCGGCTGGCCCTGGCCGCGCTTGCTGCCCTCACCATGGCGGTGGTCCTGCGCGAGGTGCTGATGCCCCACGGACCGAAGGGCACGGAGACGGCCCTGCGCCTGCCGCTGATCTTCCTCGCCGGCGGCGTCATCTATCTCTATCGCGAGCGGGTGACGCTCTCGCTGCCGCTGCTGGCGCTCGCGCTTCTCGCGCTGGTGCCGCTCGCTTACACGCCGTTCTACAAGGCGGCGCTTTATCTCGTCACGGCCTGGGGCGTTCTCGTGATCGCACTCGCCCCGGCGTTGACGCGCCGCTCGGTAGAGCCGCCGGCAGACCTGTCCTACGGCGTCTATCTCTATGGCTGGCCGGTGCAGCAGGCTCTGCACGCGCTGTTTCCGGCCCTTGGCGCGGTTGCGCTGCTGTGGCCCTCTATGGTTGCGACCTTCGTGATCGCGGCCTTGTCCTGGTTCCTGGTCGAGAAGCCGGCGCTCAACCTCAAGCGCCGGTTGCTGCGCGCGTCCTGACCGCGGCGACGAACTCCCCGATCCGCTCGCTCATGAGGAGCGGAAGGAGGGGGGCGAGCCGTTCGCGCGGAAGCTCCCACCAGCGGCTCTCGAGAAGTGCCGCGACAGTTGCCTCGCCGAAGCGCAGCCTGACGACGCGGGCCGGATTGCCCGCGACGATCGCATAGGGCGGCACGTCGCGCGTCACGACGGCCCGGGCCGCCACCACGGCGCCATGGCCGATGCGGAGGCCGGACAGGATCATGCATTGCGAGCCGAGCCAGACATCGTGGCCGATGACGACGTCGCCACGCGTGGTGTCGTGGCCGCTCACGCCCGCCGTCTCCGGCCAGAGGCGAGGCAGCGCGGGGAAGGGGTAGGTCGTCGCCCAGTCGAGCCGGTGATTGCCGCCCAGCAGGATCTCGACGCCGTCGGCGATCGAGCCGTAGCGGCCGATGGCGAGCCTCGCCCCGCTTTCGGGGAAGCGCACCTTCGGGCGGCCATAGGTGTAGCGGCCGAAGACGAATTGCCCCGGCCGCCGTGCAAGGAGATGCGCCAAGTGTAGCCGGGTCTGGTTGTTCGGGTTCAGCCGTTTGCGCAGCCAGCCGCGCGGGACGGCGGGCAGTCCTGCCCACCATCCTTGCAGGCGCGAGGGGCGCCAGTCGCGATCCTCGGCAGCGATGACGCCCTCCAGATCAGAGGGCATCGGCCTTCAGGTCGATCTTGTCGAAGATTTCCGTCGGCTCGGTCATGGTGATGACGTCGGCGAGGCCGAGGCCGGTCTGCGACTTGGCGCTGGCCTGGACGTTGAGCGTGCCGGGCTTCGCGACGAAGCGCGAGACCGCCGCGGTCAGCGTCTTGGCGGCGTCGGAGGGGCCGAGGATCGCGGCAAGGCCGAGGCTTGCGATCATCGCATACTGCTGGCGGACTTCCTCGACCTTGCGCTTCGACTTGCGGGCCTCGTTCTCGATCATCTTCTCGACCAGGCCGAAATTCTGCAGCTTGACCTGCAGATTGCGCGCGGTGGCGCCGAGCGCGGCGACCTGGGCGAGGGCGAKATCGCTGGAGAACAGGTCCTTCGTGACGTTGCCGAGCGTGCCGGAGGCGTCAAGCTGGACGAGGCCGGCGCTGCCCAGCGACAGGCTGCGGATGGCGAGCTCGTTCTTCGCCGCCTCCCAGGCCAAGTCGAGCTTGGCCGAAAGATCGAGCGAGCGGATGCCCATCGCGATCATGTCCTTGGCGGCCGGGTTGCCGGCCGTGTCGACGATCGGGGTCACCAGCTTGTCGATGGTCAGCGCGAGGCTGGTCGGGATGCCGTTGAGCTGCTCGCCGGCCTTGAGCTCGAAGGTGCCGAGCGCGATCTTGATCGCGTCCTTGCCGGTGATGGCCGGCGGCGCGTCGATCGAGATCCCGGCGAGGCGCACCGTGCCGATGGTCGGGATGAAGCGGCGGAAGTCGAGCTCTTCGATCGGCTTGTCAGGCTCCGTCAGCGCTGCGCGCAACTCGCGGAAGACCGGCGCGAAGGAGAAGCCGGAATAGCTGATCGTGTCGATGCCGCCCTTGGCGGGGCCGGAGCTGAAGCGGAAACCTTCGAGAGCGAAGCCCGACTTGGCCGGCGTATTCTCGCCAAAGGCCATGCGGGCGATCTTGATGTCGACCGCATCCGGCTTGGTGTCCGATTGCGGCGGGGCAGAAACGGTCATGGCGAAGTCGCGAGCCTCGCCGCTGCCATATTCGAACATGTCGAAGAGCGAGAGCATGGACAGACCGAGTCGCTTCTCGGCGTCGCTCTTCTGCGCGGATTTCTCCTCGCTCTGCTCGGCCTTGCCGTCCTTCTTGCCGGCCTCTTTCTTCTCGACCTCCTCGGAGGCGGCGGCGAGCTGGTTGACGACGTCGAGCAGTGGCTCGGGGCCGACCTTGGCGGCGAAACCGCGCGCAGTGGTCTTGCCCAGCGACGCCTTGCCGGCCTTGCCCATGTCAAGGGTGTAGCCGTCCTGCTCGAAGCTGCCGATCAGCGGCGACATCTTCTCCTCGACGYCCGGCGCAGCCTTCTCGGTCAGCACCCGCGCGCTCTGGCGCAGGTCGAAGGCGTCGAAGGCCGTGCGCTTCAGCTCGCCCTTGATCGGGCCGGTGGCGCCACCGTCGCCGACGATCGTTCCGCTGGCGGATTCACCGTGGCCGATCCTGCCTTCGCGGATGTCGGTGAGGCGGATGTCGCGATAGGTCGTCGTCTGCTTCTGATCGCCGAAATTCTGCACCATGGTCAGCTCGGGTGCGCTGATCTCGGTCGCATTCAGCCGGCCCGCGCGCGCCGCCGCCGAATCACCGGCGGTGCTGGTGAACAGGGCGAGGAAGACATCCTTCTCCAGCGTAGAGCCTTTGACGGTGATCTTCGGCGCATTGATCACCATCCGGCCGAGATCGATCTTGACGTTGTCGATCTGGAAATCGGCGGCCCAGACGGGAGACGCAAAGGCGATGAGGACGGCCGTCAAGGCCGTGCCGGTGAGATGCGTCGGCCGACGAAGGCGCGCGATCGACATAAGGGACTCCTGCTTCATTGGCCGGGCGAAACTGCCGCGAGCGGATAGCGAAAGAAAGCCGCCGAACTCTGGGAGGCAGCGTCCTGCATTCATATGACGAGGAAAGGCTTGACCGGAAGATGGCGGACACGGCCATCTGCCGAAGATTCGCCATCCGCCGCTTCTAAAGCATGAGAATGGCGATGGCCGCCATGGAGTTGGGACGCGATGCACGCCTTCAAGACCGCTTTCGCCGCAATCGTTCTCGTCCTGATGGCGCTGATGCCCGCCGCCGCCCAGAGCCAGCCTGCCTCAGCCGGCGCCGGGCTCGAACCGCTCGTGATCGTGAGCGGCGGCACGCGGCATGCCTTCCAGGTCGAGGTGATGCGCACGCCCGACCAGCGCGCGAAGGGGCTGATGTTCCGCAACTACATGCCGGCCGATCGGGG
Source organism: Allobosea sp. RAF48 (assembly GCF_052114025.1). NCBI lineage: Bacteria > Pseudomonadati > Pseudomonadota > Alphaproteobacteria > Hyphomicrobiales > Alloboseaceae > Allobosea > Allobosea sp. RAF48. Next base: position 5,473 of record NZ_JBFRDZ010000003.1, on the reverse strand, counting down.
TATGTTGTTCGACTTCGGCGCCAGCGAGCCGGTGGCGATGTGGATGCAGAACACCTACATCTCGCTCGACATGCTGTTCATTCGAGCGGACGGCACCATCGCGCGCATCGCGGAGCGGACGGAGCCGCTTTCGACGCGCACGATTCCCGCCGGCGAGCCGGTGCTGTCGGTGCTCGAGATCAATGGCGGCGTCAGCAAGCAGCTTGGCCTCAAGCCTGGAGACAAGGTCGAGCATCCGCTGTTCAAACGCTGAGAGGCGGCGAGGCGGGGGCTGCTGGCGAATAAAGCCCGCTTCGTGACGGCCGCCCGCAAAACTTCGTGAACGGCCGGCCAGGCTTCGGGTTGCGCTACCGTGCGGGGACGAAGGCGAAGATCACGTTCTCCCACGACGAGGCGGGGACGACGCCCGGGATGCGCCAGCGCAGCGAACGCGGCAGCTCCCGGCGAACGTGGGATCCGTCCGCTTCCGCTGTCAGGGCCTGCCGCGGCTTCTCCGATTCGTCGTTCTCGTCCCTGTTCGACGGGTCGACCTCCCGCACAAGGTGCGGCTTGGGGAAGTGCTTCTCGCGCTCTCTTCTGGCCTCTTCCTGCTCGCGCCTCGTCTTTGCCAGGCGCGCAGCGCGCGAGAGCGGATTTCCTCGTTTCATGGCGCGTTCCTTCAGGGCTTTGCAGCTATGAGAAGCTGGTGGAGATGCAGGGCTGCACGCGCGATGTACGCAGCCAGGACGAGCACAACGAGCACTCTGATCCAGGCGTTGATCGGTGAGGCTTCGGCAGGACCCCGGCTGTGCCGGAACGGTGCGACCTGTTTCATATCGGCGCGTTCCTTGTGGCGTGGAGCCGAGCGCTTCAAGGAGTGCGCCACCGGCGCCCGCCGAAGGCCGCCGCCTTCCGCAAGAGGCGAGCCGCTTCTCGAGCGGCGATAGCGTCGGCCGCCGGGTTACATGGGAGGGGAGCGATGCTCGTTCCCAAGAGCGATGGAGGGACGAGACAAACGGCCGGAAAACATCGCTGGGCGTTAATGGGAACTTCCTGTTCCCAAACCGTCCCGACGATGCTATTTCGTTCCGCGTTGCGGCAGGTGGTTTTGGAACTGTCGTGATGGTTTTGCGAGTGATACGATACACTTGCGGACTGTCGGGGTATAGCGCAGCCCGGTAGCGCATCTGCTTTGGGAGCAGAGGGTCCCAGGTTCGAATCCTGGTGCCCCGACCATTCCAGACCGGTACAATACGGCCCGGCTCCCGGGCCGGAGCAAATCTGGTGACGGCCGAGCGCTATTCATGACCGCACGTATCTACCGACCGGCCCGTACGGCCATGCAGTCCGGCACCGCCAAAACCGAGCGCTGGCTGCTCGAATACGAGCCGGAGCGGCCGCGCGAGATCGAGCCTCTTATGGGTTGGACCTCTTCGTCGGACATGAAGAGCCAGCTCAGGCTCTGGTTCGACAACGAGGCGGAAGCCGTCGCCTATGCCACGCGCAATGGCATTCCTTTCCGCGTCGAGCAGCCGCATGAGCCGAAGCGCCGCTCGGTCTCCTACTCGGACAATTTCAAGTATACGCGCGTCGGTCAGTGGACGCATTGACGCGATGACGACAGGCGAGGGGCCCTCCCTTCGCTTTCGGGCCCGTAGCTCAGTTGGATAGAGCAATAGCCTTCTAAGCTATCGGTCGCAGGTTCGAATCCTGCCGGGCTCGCCATTGTTTTCATTGAGGAATCTTCCTTTGTTCGAATCGCCATTCTGACAAGGATGCTCTTGCTCATTCTGACGGATCGGCCTCTTTCGTTCTGGTGGCCGTCCGTTTTCTGGCGCCGCTGGCGACCTGCTTCATCGTCTTTTTGACGTAGCGGTTGAGCACCTTCGGCGAGCTATGGGCCGACTGGGCGATGATCTCGCGGTCGGTCATGTCGCTGTCTCCGGCCTCGGTCAGGCCGCCGTGCCGGAACGATGCGAAGGTGAGCTCGGGGCGAAGCCCGGCCTTGGCGAAGATCTTCTTGGCCTGATGGCTGAGGTAGGAGAGGTCCCCCGAATCGCTAGCCCAGGGCACCGGGGCGCCCTTCTTCTCGTCCTTCCAGTCTCGGACCAGCATCAGGCCGCCAATCCGGTTCGACCGAATCGCATCGAGGCGAGCCATCAGGGCCGGGAAGAGCGGAACGCGCTCCCGCTGCTCCGGATCGTACAGCGGCCACCAGACCTGCTTCCCCGTCTTCGGATGTACGACCAGGACGGCGTCGGGGTTCGACTTCGGCCGGTAGTGGTCCACTACGAAATCCATGAAAATGTGCCGCTCGCGCTGAAGCCACTCCCACGTCATCAGGGCCGCCGTGCCGATCGACGATCGATTGTTCGCGTCGCATGCGGCGACAAAATCGAGCAGCTCCTGGTATGTGGCGGCCGGCGTCTCCTTCGAGACGTCGTTGAGCCCCATCTTCGCGAACGGGTTCTCCTTCGGCACGATGTCGGGCTCGGCGCGATAGGCAACGTTCCATGCCCGCCGGCAAGACTTCATCGCGTGGTTCGCCGTCGTCTGCCGCGAGCGAATGACCTCGTTGCCGTCCTCGTCTTCCTCTTTGACCGTCGAGATGGCCTCGAGCAGGCGATCAGCCGCGCGCGGGGTGATGCTTTCCAAGCGAAGGGAGCCGAAGCGCCGGCCATCCTTCAAGCTGTGGTTGGCGACCAGGCCGAAGCCGTTCTCGTGCAGCTTCTTCGTGCCCTCGTCGAGGTTCAGATAGCGCTTGTCGTCGCGGTAGGTCTTGATCAACCAATCGAAGGTCCCTTCGATCGTGCGGGCCGGGACCATGTCGGACATTCCTTCGGTCCGCCATGAATCGAATTGGGGAAGGCAAACGGTCTCGGCGAGGTCGTAGGCAGCGTCGCGCTCGAAACCCAGCGCGCGGTTCTCCACTGGGCAACCCTTCGCGCGGGCCCAAGACGGCACCCCGAAGTAAAATGCCCATTTCCTGGCTCCGCTGAGCCACTTCTTGGTCACGTATCGGGGGCGCTGCCGCGGCTTCATCAGATCAACTCCGCAACGTCTTCAGCTTTAAGGGCGCGAGGAGCGTCGTGCTCGAAGCGAGCCCTTATGAAAGACCTGCAGGAATCAACCGTCCAGATCGGTTCGCGCTTCGCACCTTTCCCGATCATGTCGCAGGGGCGAGGGGCCTCGCCCGCTGCAACACGCCGGAAGAACTCCTTGGTGTCGCTGCAGTCGAAATACGCGGCAGCGGAATCAGCGCGCAAGAGCGCCGGCCAGGCGCCGTGCGGCGGGTATCGGGCAGGGAGCGTCCGGGCCATCGTCATGACCTCCTCAGCGCGTTGCCGGAGGAGACCATGCGGAAGCCGTCTTCGAATTCGAGGCCGACGGAATTCATGGTGCCACGCGCGAACACGCGGCAGCGCTGGCCCTTCCGGCTGCAGCGATCCCAGCGGTAGATGTAAATTCGATCGGAATTGGCTGCCGACGCTCGGGGCCTGGGAGCTAAGCAAACGCCGGCAGCCCGCGCACCCGCCAACGCAACGCATCGGATGGCGAGTGGAGCATGAGGCAGAACCGGGATCGTGGCGTCCTTCATTTGGAGGGGAGGCATCAGAGAAGCCTCCCGGCCCGATCCTCGGCTTCGGCGCGCTGGCGGAACTCAGCCTCCATCTCCTCGAAGATGCCGATCTGAAACGCAGCCTCGGCCTCCTTCATCGAGCCGGCTGCGACGCGGGTTGCATATGGTCTGGCGACTGCGCGCCGCGAGGTCGGCGCCGGCATGGTGCCGGTGCGCGAGGGCTTCAAGAAGTCCGATGCCGAAGCTCGCGCCTATGTCGCCAAGCACTATCCGAACAAGGGCTATTCGAAGCCGGCCGGACCGTGGGGCCATGTCTACTACGGGCGCGGCATCGTCCAGCTCACGTGGTTCGACAACTACGATCGCGAGGGGATCGCGGCAGATCCTGATCGCGCCCTGGATCCTGTCTTCGCCGCCGAGCTGATGTTTGTCGGCCTGCTGGACGGCCGCTGGAACGGGCAGGGCAGGGGCTTGGCCTTCTACCTGCCAACAGGCGGCCCTGACGACCTGATGAACGCGCGCCGTACGGTCAACATCACCGACCACTGGGAAGAGATCGCCGGCTTCTACCAGCAGTTCATGGCGGCGATCGCAGCAGCTCGACCCTGATCCCGCAGCGGCCGGGTTCGCCGCTTCCCTCACATCGGAGCACCATCATGAAACGTACCGTCCTCCTGCTCGACCAAGGCTCGCAGCGTGGCGAGGCCATGACGGAGATGCGCTCCGATATCACCCGCCTCAGAACGAGTGTGGCTGGGCTCAAGACCGATACAGCGATCATCCGCAACGGCGTCATGCTCGCCCGCGTCGGCGGTCGGCTAGGTCGCTTCCTGATTTGGGTCGCTCCAATCGCTGTGGGAGCGTTCGTCTGGCTGGGAGATCGCTGGGACCTGCTTGTTAGCTTCGTCCGAGGATCAGGTCGAAGCCCATGAGGAACTCGAGCGGCTGAACGCCGCAAGATGGACTTGCCGGCCTAACCGGCTGCCTTCGGACGTTTCCTCCCTAACCTTGGCCCGGTCTCCGAAAGGGGGCCGGGCCTTTTCGCTTCGACGGCGTAAGCTACGACCAAAGCGCCAACCGAAAACCGTTCACCGACCGCTGCTAGATGCCGAACGTCAGGAAACGAGCTGGCGCCTCAGGCTCGCGTATTCAGCTTCAGTTATGGTCCCCGCTGCCTTCAACTTGATGAGCTTCTCAATCTCGTCGGCAGCGCTAAAGCCGACGACCTTCCGAAGTTCCTCGCGTGCATGCTGCGCTCGCTCTAAGTTACGCTCGGCCATGCCTCGTCCCTGAGTAAGCAAGTACGCGAACACACCAAAGTAAGGCAATACGATTAGCGCGATGATCCAAAGGACTTTGCTCAGGCCAGATACGTCGTGACGCCGAAAGAGGTCGCTCGCTACGGTTATGAAGAGCCAGAACCAGAGGATAAACATAAAAACAGCGAATGCGTCGACGACAAAATTCGCAAACGTAAAACCGCCCTCGAATAGCATTGATCATCTCCTAAGCGAACTGCGGTGCTGCAGCAGTCGTGCGACGTCAGAGACGGCATTAGTCCAGGCCCACGATGAGGCCAATCTGCAGAGAATCCCGCTTCGTGACGCTGCGTCCCAAAGCGGCCTTTTGATGCAGTCGGGCAGGGTGCTTCCGATCCCACTACCGCAGCAAATTTGACAGCATCAGTTCAGACACGGCCCCGTCCGCTCCGGCTGGAGGGGCCTTTTGCTGTTCAGGCTGCCTCAGGGCTTTCCCGCCCTGTGACCGCGAGATACCGATCGCTGGAATGCATCACGGCGACAAGTATCTGCTTGCCGTCATCGCATATCACGCGCAGCCGGTAGAAGAGCTCGGCGGGATCGATCTCTGAAATATCGCAGAAGAGGTATCCGGCGCGCGTGTCGTCGCAGTCGC